>JAFWAX010000083.1 GCA_017507385.1 Bacteroidaceae bacterium
ATCCGAGCACATCAAGCCGTGCAACATCGCCCAGAGTGAGCGGCACAACAGGAGGGACGCAGACTACATCGCATCCCTCAATCCTGCCATGCTTTACATCCGCAAAGACCTGGCTCACCTGAATGAAGTGTATGTCGCACCTGACATGGAGGGTGTCAGCCTTCACAGCATTATGACGACATCCACGTCATGGTGAAGCAGAAGACTGGCAGGGCGATGCAGGAGAAGGACGTGAAGTTTACGGACAAGAAAGGCAAGCAGCGTGTCCGTCAGGGGTGCAGCCCCATCCGTGAAGGTGTGGTGAACATCAAGCCCGACACGACGATGGAAGACCTTTTGCGCTATGTCGAAAGAGTGCATGAGAGGTGGGGCATCAGAGCCTTGCAGATACACATCCATAAGGACGAAGGGCATTATGAAGTGATGGAGCAGCGAGAGCAATGTCAAGCAAGCTTGAACATTGCCGAGTCGCGACAGAACTCGGCGGAGCCAGACACCGAAGACCCCGCATCATGGGAGCCGAACTACCATGCTCATATCATCTGGGACTGGATGGACCACGACACAGGCAAGTCCTTCAAGCTGAATACTGAGGACATGTCTGCAATCCAAGATTTGGTAGCTGAGACATTGGACATGCAGCGAGGGCAGAAGAAGAAGTCAGAGACAGGGATTGACCATCTGGAACGGAACGACTTCATCATCCGGAAGCAGGAAAGCAAGAAGAAACAGCTCCAGGAAGAGGCAAAGAAAGTCGTTGCTGAGAAGGAGGAAGCGGAAACAGAGGTCGAGGCAGCGAAAACGGAAGTGGCAGAATTGTGGAAGGAGTACAACTATCTGAAAAGTGCCAACCGCACGAAGGTTGAGCGCAACAACAGCCTTGACCTTGACATCAGGAACAAGACGAACCGATCCCAATCTCTTGATGATGCCATTGATGCCAAGAAACAGGAAGTTGCAGGACTGGCAGCGAAAGCCGACGAGAAGCTGCGGGACTTCTACACTATCAAGGAGCGTGGCAACTGGCAAGACCCGATGTTCTTTACCATGTCTGCCTATATCTACCGCATTGACGAGGGCTTGCAGTTTTGCATCAAATCCATTCAGGACTACGCCTATTCTGGTTTCGGAGGTCGTGGCGGCAAACACGGCGATATTTTCTGGGACAACGAGTCATACGCTATCAAACACTACCTAAAGATGTTTGCCGAACTAGCCAGCGCCACCTTGAAGCAGGTAGCGGACTGGTTTGTCTGGCTGGCAAGCACCTTGGGCAAGTTCAATGCCAACGAACTCAGACGTGCCGACCATGAGGTCTACGACATTGCCGATGGCAGATATGATGGGCGAATACAGAAGTACCAGCAAGGACTTACGAGATAGGTTAATGTCACAAAGACCCTCCCCGTTACTTGCAGTAGCAAGCAAACGGAGAGGTATGCTTATTGGCACTGGTGCAATTAACTATAGCCCACCATCAGCTACCCAGATATGCTTTTCGTTGTCGTTTCTGATAGCGATGTGCTTCTGCTCTTGTTTCCCATCGGGATGCGACAAGGTGTAGAACACATAGGTGCCAACATAATCGCCATCGCGACGTTCTTTGAATTCTGAGACTTTACATCCTTTCATATTCTCGCTCAGCGCGGGGAGTACGCTCTTGTAATATACAAGTGCTTCACTGGCTTGGCTGTTGTCGGCGCTGATGATGGCTTGGAGTATGCGCTGGGCGGCTTGTGTAGCAGTCTCATTTTGGAGTTTGCTGAGTCTGTCATCGGCTGTCGAAGATGTCATTTCTGTTACATCCGTCCATTGAGTGTCTGGGATTTGAATGAGATTGACACGACTCATCATGACGTTATATTGGATATTATCGATATGAAGCAGGAGGGTCTTCTGGCCATCATTGACAACCCAGAGCTTGACAAAGCGCAGCAGCCCGTCGTTTTTTGTGAATACATTCTCCACTTCCACCTCACAATCCCTCATCTTGCCAGTCTCAAGCAGTTGTTGCAGGTCGCTGTTTTTCTCTGTTCCCTTGAATGTCAAGGTGATGGTTGAATCACTTTCTGTGCGTATCACTTTGTTCTTCTTGGAAAAATCGATGGCAGATTTCTGCATAGTCAGCAGACGCTCGGGGTAGAGCAGATTGATAAAGTATTCTAGGAAATTGGCAGCACGAGGCCCTTTTACGTAGAGCGCGTTAGGAACCCACATATATTGGTTCTGGCCGTCGAATACGATAACACGCCCATTCTGCTTCTCTACACGATAGAACACGCTGTCATTCTGTCTCAGGAGTCCGATGTCTATTCTCACGAAGTCGGCTTTTGGGTCGAAATAAGCAAAGTTGTCATTGGACGTTGTGCGGGCATAAACTGCCATTTGGAAACTGCCCACATTCTGTACACTTTTAATCCACTGCTCAAAGAGTTGGCCGCGTGGAGTATCGGCCACGGCGGATGTGGAGAAAAGGTGGCTCCAACCGATAAAGAATCCCAGGAGGAACACTGCGGCGGCAGCGATGGGACGCCAGAGATGGTGCTGCTTGCAGACTGGTCTGCTGATAGATGGTTGGGCAGATGTCTCCTGTGGTTGTAAGGCATTAAACGCTTCGACCAGTTCTTCATAATAGGCCTTACATTCGGGACACTCAGCCATGTGTGCCTTACATTCTGCCTGCGTCTGCATGTCGATTGTGGTATCAAAAAGGTCAACCACCTTATCTTTAAATTCCTTGCAATTCATAGTCAATGTACTTTTTAATGTTAATGATTCGTTTGTTTCATTGCCTTGCGGATTTTCTCCAGTCCGTAGAGAAAACGAGATTTTACCGTGGGCAGGGGTAGAGAAAGAATCTCGGCTACATCAGCAAAGCTGTTGTTTCCATAGATTCGAAGACGTATGACCTCGGCCTGTTCCTCTGGGATTTCCACAAGTAGCTTGGCAATTCGTTGGTAGTCCGATTCGTAGTTTTCCGTTGGGAGATCTGCTATGTCAAGGCGAGCGTCCAAGGGTATTGTCCTGAGTTTTCCCAACGCAGTAAGTCGTGAGGAACATAAGTTAGAGAGTACACGAAAGATATAGTTGCGCCAGTCTCTCACTTCAACGCTCTTCTCATCAGAGAATTTTGAGCTGATTTTAAGGAAGGCATCTTGCAGCGCATCTTTCGCATCGTCTGTATCACCAAGACGGTAGCAGGCATACCTCATCAAGTGCGGTTGTTCCTGTCGAAAGTGTTCGGCGAGTTCTTTCATCTTGATGTCGTTTTCAGTATTCATTGTCTTTACGTTTTTGAGATGCATCTGACATAAAGACTCTAAAAGTCCGAAAAAGATTTAAATGAAAGACACTTTTTTTCAAAAGACGGGCGATAATGTACACTATTTCCATCCTCGCCCGCATTGTATGATTGTGCCTATTGCCACAACGGTTCGTTCTCCCAACCACGGGGAAAGCCCATTGCACTTGTATCAATGGATGGATAAGCGGAGAACAAAGTATCAATCTTATCCTTCATATCGTTGTTCGGCGAAATGATGTTAAGGAAGTACTTAATGATACAGAGACTGAAATAGGCTTTCTTTTGGTTGACTGGAATTGCGATCCAAGGACGCGCCATACGTCGCTGAGTCAAAACCCTCAAAGCAAATGTACGGTTCCATACGCGAGCGTGATGACCGCA
>JAFWAX010000084.1 GCA_017507385.1 Bacteroidaceae bacterium
GTGCATCACACCCTCTATCTCTTGACAGATGAAAGCCAATAAACCAATGTGAGAATCCTTGAGGAGCGGCTGCATCCAATGGGTCTGTTCGCGAGTACCAGCAGTAACGTTTACGCCAATAACAGAGAAGAAACGTTCGTCACCTTCTACAGCCCATTTGTTCACCCTCCAACCTTCAAGCTGAGTGAGTGGTTTCTTAGTCACCTCAAGTTCCCACTTCATCATCTGCGAAGTGTACCATGAGAGGAGGGTTTCTGTGGTATTAACAGACTCCTTAGTGATAAACGATTTAAGGAACTTCTTACCATTTTGCGATAAAGTTGAACGGAGATCGAAAAGATCAAAAGGTTGAAGACCATTGATGACACTATCTTCAATCAGGGGAATAGTTGAAAGTACAGAACGAGTATCCATGTTTAGGATATTATCCTCTAAGAGGAGAGCTTTCATCTCCCCCAAAGTCAACCAACAGAATTCATCGGGCAATTCAAGGTCTTCATTTATTTCAATAACGATATTCCTGTTGCGCTTTCGGAAGAATCGTGCTCCCTGTTCGGTTTGTAGATGGTCAACAAGCACCTTTACCTTCTTCTCACCATTGAAGTATTCAAGGAAGGTAGGTCTGCGCCCCTTATGCACCTGTGAGAAATTACTCTTGGTAGCCTGAAGTGAGGGAGATATCTGGAGCGTGTTGATATTTCCTGGTTCCATCTTGGCTTGCATCAGAAAATAGCGGGTACCATCATATACACGGGTTATAAAGCCAAGGAAACCAATCTCAGGTTGATTGATAATCGGCTGATCCCATTCCTGAGCACCTCCAAAATTCGTCTTGACATGAAGTCCTTCAATGTGGAAAAATCTACCTGACTCATGGCTGATGCGGTCACCTTGTGTATCCAGTGCCCATTTCTCCATCTCATCTAAAGGAACTTGTTCTACTTTGAATTCTTCCGGTCTGCATCGTTCTTTGAGCCACTCCTTAAAAGTACGGAAACTCTGAAACTTGTTTTCACGAGTAAGAGATGAGGCAAAGAAACTGGTTGAATCGATATTACTCATATTATATAAATTATATGATGTTATGTTCTTTCAGATAAGACATATATACATCCATCGAACGGAGCGACTGGCCCATATCGTAATGAGTATTGGCAAGTACCAGACAAACTGCATCTGGTGTAAAGTCATACATGTCGGTAAAGGTCAAGCGAGGAACATAAACGCCCTTGGTACAATCATTCATGTTGAACTCAATAGTATCCTTACCATCAAATAGCTTTAACATAAACGAACCATGAATAGGGATAAGCACCTGGTCTGTAGCAATATGTGCATGACCTCCACGATCATCTACCACATGATGCATATAGAAGATGCGCTTGATATTGATAGGTATTTCCTGACCCTCGCCCTCGATAGAGGTCAAAGAACCACGCGGGTCGGGATTGTTGTGAAACTGGATTTCTTTTACGTCTGATATCATAATCGTGATATTTTATATGTGTTATTTATCTATTCTGATTATGTCAATTACTGCAAGTAGATAATAAGAGATTAGAGTATAGCATCATCCTCTAAGTTCTCATACAATTATTAGTTTATACTTAAGTAGGGAGATACTTCGCATTGTATGAAGCATGATTGAGGAGGGGTTGTATTATCATTCAACAGATTCGTTATAGAATGATTCTATTTTCTCAATATAAGCATTTATATCCTTTTCTTTTATGTTATTGATTATTGCTGTTTGCTTTTTACCATCAAGACCATTGGCATTGAAAGCGCCTTCAAACTTATAACTATATACCATTCCAAATACTGGTACGCCTGTATAGATTGCTGCAAAATTTGCATGCATACGAGCGCCCATAAAGAAAGTCATCTTGCTTATAATGTATTTTATTTGTGGAGCTGTCAGATCTTTGTCTATTAATACTACATTTGATTTGTCCGACAAATGTGAATATGCCTGACGGCAAGCTATCATATCATCGTCTGCTATAGGTTTATTATAACCATAACTATGTGGAATAAGATAAATGGCACATCCTTTATTGCGAAAATGATTTATTATCTTTTCCATCAGTTTAGGATATACATCAAACTGCTCCTCAAGACCATTGAACGTATTGCTATAAGCTAACCCACTGACATTAAGACCTACAGCTTTTTCTTTAATCTCAATATCCCATGACTCTGGTATCATAAATGAAGAAATATCCTTTGTCTGGGTATATTTCAGTCCAAGTCTTTCAAACTCAGGTATGAACTTTGCATCACGAACATATATTTCTTTAGCATAACGCATTATTTTAACAGCCAAATCATAGTTCTCTTTCTTTTTGAAAGGACCTACAGTCTGAGGTAGCATGATAAGTGGAATATTGCGTTTCCAAAGAACAAATGTCTGATTCATACGTCTGATAAAGTCTCCATCGCCATATATATCAGAGAAACCGTCACCTCCATAATCAGCGGCCTCAAGTTCCACATGCTTGACAGCACGTCCAAAAGGTGTAAATGGAAGATAAAAGCCCCATTTCATTGCAAGCTTCTTTTCTAATGAAAACATAGGGATGATACGATACGTCCAGTTCTCTCCATTAATTTTACAGATTTCAACCTTTGTGCGAAGGTTATCAAGTTTGAATGGATTGTTGAATTTGTGAAAATACACTAATTCTTGTCCATGATGAAGATAACCCTTTTCAAGCATGAACCCTATAGCTCCATAACTAAGAGCAGCGTTGCCTCTGTTCTGTTGATGTATATTAAACCCTGATATATCTACGTATTTCTTCATTTCTTTACTTTTTCCCATTTTTGGGTGTCAAAATTATATTGTTTAACAATACGTGCAGGATTTCCTGCTACTATACTATATGGAGGAACATCTTTGGTTACAACAGCGCGGGCTGCCACAATCGAATGTTTTCCGATATGAACACCTGATAATATTTCACAACTGAAACCTAACCAGCAGTCATCCTCAATTATTACCGGTCCCTTAGAAATTAATTTCTGTGGATCTATTGGTTGGGTGATATCCTCATATCCATGTGAATGATCCGTGATATGTACGTGTCCTGCAAACAATACATTCTTCCCTATTTCCACACGGTCAATGGCTGCAATGCTGCAATTCTTTCCGACCCACGTCTTATCTCCGATGATAATTTTCGGGGCATAAAACTCACCAGCATAAGCAACGACTGGACCTATGAAAGTATTGCTACCGATGCCGACTCTTTCTCCCAAATGCAAACATTGAGGATTGTTAATAATTACCCCCCCAAAAATATTAAAGTTTCCTTTATGAGAGCCTACTTTTCGTTTGTAGTTCCAATAACGGAACTTATTCTTTATTCTTTCAATCAATTTCATAAATGTAAAAATATTAATTCTTCTTCGTTAATTTGTTTAGACTTGCTTTTGAGATTTAGAAGTAACGTTCTTAACTATGAAGGCATAAATTATTATTAGCAAAAGCAGGAAAACGGACTGATTTTGGAGAAATTATAGGTGTATCCTTATAGTGTCCTGCCAATATCAAAACGATAGGTACTTCATTATCTGGTATGCCTGACAGTTTGTGAAATTCCTGATCAATTTTTGGTAATCTCACATACATCTTATAACAGGATGCTATATGAAACAGATGAAGTCCCCAATCGAAATTCATTGCGTACAATCCCCCATCAACAAAAGCTTGAAGATGTTCGTAATTAGAATTAAAACAGTTTAAATCTGATGTTATTACAAAAATAGCTATTGCGTTGTGACACCAATTCTGGTCTCCCAATTGATTGTCAATTAGGGCTTTCATGACATTGGGGTCTCGATAGACATGAACTCTGGATGTTTGTCGGTTACATGCAGTTGGAGTACAGTTTGCAAAATCTACTACCCGAATTATTTCCTCATCGGTTATAGCCTCTTTTGAAAACTCTCGTACACTATGTCTGCTAAAGAAAAACTCTTTCACTTTCTCCACATCAAAAGTCGGAGGTTCTGACACAACTTTTATTCCTGCATGATATTTCCCCACAGCGGCCCCGTTCTCATTTATCAGTTGTGAGATGCTCTTTCTTATCTTTTCGTCTTTTGTAGAATTCTGATTTTTCAGATACTCGTTAAGCACATTTATGGCAAGATTTACGATTTCACTCTGATGTCCTATTTTCTGTAATTTCTTAACCTCATTTACGACACTTAAAGCCTTTGATTCTCCAAATATTCTTGCAGAATCTTTATAAGTCATGCCTTTCTCTAATTGATGCAATCCAAGCATGATTCTCGTCTCAATCTTTCGGACAGATTCTTTACCTTCAAGACTGTTTCCATAGATTGTTTTGAAATCATATGTAAAACATTTTCTGCTTTTATTCCAAAAAAGAATTTTGTCTATCGTGTTCCGCTTTATAACTCTAATAATTTCTTTTATCATAATTTTATTTCTCCTTGATTTATTTTAAGTCTTATCAGATATTTACTAATGGTATAATTACAGGATACACACTTATCCTCCATTTTATAGAACTGTCCCATTTTTTTTCTTGGGGCATCACTAAACAGTACATCAGTCCGATTCATTTTCCAGTGATATCTATCCCAAGCTTTTGTGTAATAATGGTTGCACAATAGTGACGATTTTTCAATTGATTCATGTCCCCAAGTTTTTGTTGCACAGCAAATATGGTCGAATTGATTGATGGCGGGTAAAGTAATTTTAATACCCATTAGAGGATACTTCATATGTGTATGATGATGTAAGTGCCACAAATCAAATCTTGATATTTCAAATCTTGTATTGACAAAGCATTTGCCATAAGGGTACAACGTATCCCAACAGGTATGATATTGCTCTATAACTAAACGAGAATAGTCATGTTCCAATTGTCCGCCCGTGCCAAATATCAGCCAATGTATCATCACTGCTGGATATTTGTCGTATTTACTTAACCATTCACCAATTGAATTCACATACTTTGGCACCATAAACTCATCCGCGTCAATGAATGAAATCCAATTGGTTTCATTGCGATATGTTTCAAAGCAGTGCTTGTATGCCTTGAACTGTGAGTTCTGTTCCGGCCATTCTATCAGTGTTACAGTTTCTTGCTCAATATAGGGTTCGAGCACTTCTCTGAAATTGTCATCAGAATTGTTGTTGTATAGATAGAAATGGTCCACCCCTACGGTTAGATGAAAATCCAGCCATTCTTTCAAGAACGGAGCTTCATCTTTGAATATCAGACAAAACGATATCTTGTATTTCAGTTTCCGCTTATCCCTTTTGCCAAACAGTTTTATATACCCTTTACATATGATGTTGTAAAAGAGCATCTTGAGGAATGGGATAAAATCTCCATCCACTTTTCTTTTAAGTTTTTTCAGCTTGCCAATGAATGTCATAATTATTATTTAAGGTGGTATATCCCTTTATTTATCCCAAATGAATCCGCAACCAGCATAAGGAGCCGTACCGATGATACGTATCAACCCGTAAAAGATGAATCGGATAGCAAAGACAGACAAAATGAAGATTTTTATCCGTTTATTGCGTATGACATTAGCTTTGGCCACAATCAGACCGATGACAACTGGTATCATCCAATAGGTCCAATAAGCAAACCTGCTCAAGATTTCAATGTCACCGCCTATCGTCTTTATCATCAGTCCAATGAATGCAAAATAGTAAACCAAGTGCAGCTTCACATTGTCCTTGCACACTAAAAAACCGAAATAGACAATGCAGGCATCTGTCAAAAAAGAGATAGTCACGTAAAGTCTAGACGCCACTGCCGCTTTTGTCCCCAAAACATTTACGATTGACCCTTCCTGCGTAAACCATCTGTCAGCATTTTCCAAATAGCTGGCTTTTGAAGTTTCTCCTATATTCAATGTCCCTAGGAAATCAGCTAAACCTTCAAACCAATCGGGTTCCCAAAAGAAATAACCAAAACAATAGAGTGCGACAAAAAGCCATGGCCACTTTAATGGGATTCTCTCCTGTACGAACAGGATGAACAATGCCACACCATATAACCCCGAAATGTGTATCAGCGGCACACATGCTAAAGAGAGCCACATTTTCTTACGCTTATCTTCTGCATAATAATAATATGCCAACATCAGAAAAGAAGTAGCAAAAGTCTGGCGTACGATGTTTTCCGCAGTATGCCCCATCAACAACACAAATACAGGCAACCCCCACAGTGCGGCCTGAGGTTGACGCTTGAATAGCAGGACATAGGCACCCATTAGAAGACTGCTGTAAAATATAAAACCAAAAGTCGGATGAAGTCTCAGGGAGTAGAATAAGTTTATCCATAATGAATACAACAATTCTGGCTCGGGAGTACATTCTGGGGCTTTGAAACAAGTAGCTAAATCTTGATAGTAGTGCCAATAATCTGGTCCTCGAAGCCAGCGCAAACCTTCAATCAACCCGAATACAATAATGGCAATCCTCGCATATTTCCCGATTTTTTTTTCTGGGTTGTTCCCTATCCCCCATCCACAATACGTCAATACTGTTAACAGGAGCAAATAGAAAAACCAATAAACAATGGGATCACCTGTCGATGAAGACCATATATACATATGAAATTATTATAAAGGAATTTACAATGAATTAAACCAATTATTTACCTCTTTTATGATTAATTTTTGCGAACGTCTTAACGAAATTTCTTTCATTTGGATAACTTTTTGAGGATTATCTTTCAACCTATTAATGTTTTTAACTATATTTTCAACTTCATTTTGACAAAAAATAGTATTATCTTCACCACAATAATCTCTGATACTACCCACATCTGTAACAATCATGGCTAATCCCATAGCCATAGAGGTTGTTATCACATTGCTGCCAACGGTATCCTCCATGACATTTAAAGAAATATCTGCCCTATCCATCTGACGTCGCAATTCTTCCTCTTCCATGAATCCTTTCAGTTCAACATTTGGAGTGTTTGGGAACATATTATCTACTTTCTTTCTTCCTCTACAGACTATCCAATGTACATCAGGACATTTTTTTACAACCTCAGCCAACATCTGATAGTCGCGTTGCAAAGCTCCCATAGTGATGATTCTAATAGGTTGATGTACGCACAATTCAGTCTGCTTATGATAATAGTCTGAATCAACATAATGGAATCCCGTACTAATTTTTTCCTTAGGTACACCTGCTTTCTCAAAATAGGAAGAAAGGGAAGAGCCTAATGTGAGCATCTTGTCAACAGGTTGTGCCCATTTTTGTATAATATCAGGGTCTTTAGCAGTCATCTCATCGAAATATTTTCCAGTCAAATGTGATAAAGCATATAGTCTGACAGTAGGAAAATTCTTCCGGATATAGCAAGCTAATTCATACTGTGAAGCCCAGGGTATCAGATACTCTAAAAGAAAGACCTCATCCCCCTCTTTCAGTTTAGCAAACAGAGGTTGACATAACTCCAAGTATTCTTTGGGATAGATATACCGGATGTATCTATTGCGTTTAAGACTTATCAATTTGTTCTTTATCTTGCACAATAGGTTTTTACCACGACAAAGCGGCCAACTTCTGGGGATACCTTTTACATATATCTCATACTCACAGGGGTATTGAGTAGCAAGGAGTCCACACATATGCTTCATCCCTGCATGATTTCCACTGGTGCTATTCCAGTCTTGTACTATCAAGTATTTCATGCTTTACACTAAAATTTCCTCTATAAAATTCATTGATTTCTGTCGTTCTTCGTCTAATTTCTTATTCGCGAAGGAATAGTCAATAAGAGACTGTATCATTGCGTCTGTTACGTCTTCCGCATCAGTTACTTTCCTGTTTTTTAGTCCCGTCAATTCCAATATATTATCTAACCGGCTACTGAATCTGTCAGGCGCAACAGACAGAAATTCTTTATTGAAATTTATAGCAAAAGCTGTTCCATGAAACGAACTTACTACAACATAACTGGCATTGGCCATTAAAGACAAAAATAAATCAGGAGTCGCATAAAAGAAATGCTTGTCACATCCTGATATTGTTTTGTTTTCCCCAAAATAATTCACTTCATAAATTTTTAATCCTTTCGAAAGGGCTATCTTTTTCGCAATTTGGCCAACGAGAGAATCACGCTCTTTTGACTCTACAGAATAGACCAAAAGGTATGGTTCGTCAATACGCATCGGCTTTGCATAATTCATCCATTCTTGTCGAGTAAGTAGCAGCGTAGGGTCTAAAACCATTTCACTCTTTATGCCAATTGATGAAAGTATGTTTATGTTGGAATGCTCACGAACAGAAATCCTTTGGTATCGGGATAATAAGGCTTTTGTCTCTTCTATGAATTCTTTAGGTATTGAATCCATTCCAATACTTGCCGCATAAGCAAATCTAGGAGAAGACTCTGGAGCATATCCTAAATAAAAAGACCTATCTACTCCGCGGTTGTGTGTTGTGTTCCAAACCTGATCACTACCAGTCAGGTAAATGTCTGCTTTAGGTGGATTCTTCTGCAACTGCTCATACGAATAATATGTTGGGGATATTTCGACTCTTTTTGAAACAAATCTTCTGCATCTTATTCGTTGAATTACACTTTTTTCTTTTCTCAAGAATGCCCTAAGATTATATAACGGCTCCAAAATTTTGAATTTCCTCCGCAATATTGAATAAGTATGCCAAATCGGTCTTTCGTAATGTACGATTTCGACATCAACATCTATTGATTTTAGAACCACTCCCAAAGCCAAAGCCTGTAGGTAAGTACCGAAATTGGGATTGTCAAAGATTGTGATAAGTGATATTTTTTTCTTTCTTTTCTTCATTGGTATGGTATTTTAGCACAGATTTTATTTTCTTCATTATCCGTTGCAGAATCGTTGTTTTTTTCCGCAACTTCAAATTATACTTCTTTATCAGTTTCTTGTAATTGAGTAGATTGGCGTCTTTGTAAAATGTATCTCGTTCAATAGTACGGGTGGTTGGTGAAACCAACTGCTCATTTCCTCCATTTATAGTTTCTTGAATGTCCCTCTCTTCATAAAAGATTTTATCTTTTACAATGTCCAGCAAGTCTCTGCCATTGGCAGAATTGACAGACATCATAGAACATCCCCCTTTATAATTTCCATCAATGGGGCGTTCTTTTCCTATCCCCCAAAAATCCGCCAATGTGATGTCACCTACTCGTGATATAGTCGTATATCTACAGCTATAACAGTTTTCTCTATGCAAATAACCTTTCAAAAAAGCATCCTGATAAAAAGTCGGTTCGCCATAAAGATAACGTGTACTAATCTGTCCATTTACATTTACATTTACATTTACATTTGTACATACCAACCAATTCTTATAATCTCGGAACTGATATGACACCATATTAGGAATTCGTTTTTTCAACCTCCGCATAAATCCTGCAAAGAAATCGGGCGAAGGTACTCCATGACAAACAAGGTCTATAGTAAATAGCAACTGGTTGTTTCTGAATGCTTTGCGGATAGCTGCGACCTGGCAGGGAGTACCACAAAACAATATTTTCTGCCCAGCATGTAGTCTTTTTTGTATTTCAATATATAACTCATGTGAAATGATACTCTGAACATACTTGCTACCGCGTAATTTGTCCAAATCAGCTTGTTCACAAATAACTATATGCCTGACATAATAATCTTCATCCATTTGTGCCCCCACAACAGCACCTCCTTCAGACAGAATCTGTTCAGCAAATACAGAAAACATTCCACCAGAAGAACTTTTACTCCTTATGTTTTCATTTTTGCTCCAACTTGCATAAACGTCTCCTTCGATAAATTTGGCGATTGGAGATAAAACAGGGCAAATCTTTTGACATGCATGACAAGAAACACAAACATCGTGGTTAATTTTCGGATACTCAAACCCCTCATCGTTTTTTTCCCTACGTATAGCAGCTTTCTTGCAGGCAAATTCACAAGCAAAACATCCTGTACATTCCTGCACAAGGCACAGCTCTATGATATCATTTCTCATATTAATCTGCTTTTCATTTTAAGGATTCCTTCTTGTATCTGCTTATTAACAATTTCTCTTTCATTCCTTTCAAGTCCGAAAACATATACACATACAGCAACCATACAAACACAGAGGACACATATAATGATAAATGAAGTTACAGTTTCAGGTAATACATTATAAATCAAGATTGGGAGCAAAGCCGAAGTAAGCAACACATACATCAACCTAAGTATCACTTTCTTGAAATACTCCCTAAGGGACAATTCTATCAAGGGTCTTATGATAATCATTCTCACACAGTGAGCCACTACACAAGCTGTAAAATAGACATAATAAACTGATTCAGGTGATGTCCCCAATTTCAAGCATAAGTAAGCCACAGGTACTATCATGAGCATGATGCCTCCAACCCATATTTGGTATGTTTTTATTTTACCAGTTGCTTGTTGAGCAATACTGATAGGGCCTCCCAAAGAATCGAAAGTGATTAGAGCCAACATCAAACGGATAAAATTTGCAGTGTGTGGAGGAACATCTACCAACCAAAGTGACAAAATTGTCGGTGTCTCTATAATAATAGGTAAAGAAAGGAAATATAACAGGAAGAATGAGTATTTGGAACTGGCGAAGACCAACTCATGCATTCGCTTCAAATCCTTTTGCGCATAACTTTTAATGATTTGTGGATTCAAGGCCATTTGGAAATTATTACTAAATCCTTGTACCGCCTGTTGAACTTGAAAAGCGATACCTCTCGCGGCATTAACAACTGGACCAAAAAATAAATTTAGAAGAATGTTCAAACCATAATTATATCCAGTATGAGCCACAAGACCAAACATAGACCACCCTGCAAATCCTACCATTTCTTTGAATAAAGCCTTATTCATGATGAACCTGTAGGAACACTCTTGGAAATGACGTTTACAATATACACCATAAATTAACCGTAGAATAATAGACAGTACAAATAGCAAAACGGCAAATGTCTTTAACTTATCAAATGGAGATATAAACAAATAATAGGTTATCCCTAATTTTGCTACCACCTCAAATACACTTACATAGGCAAAAGCAGACATCTTTTCATGAGCAATAATGGCCGCATTATAGGGAACACTAATAAGGTTTACAGCAAATGTAATTATTGAAAGGTGCATTACCCAATTGGCTGCATCTAATCGCTCTTCCGGTATATTCATCTTGTTATTCAAGAACCATATACCAACTATTTCTGCAAGAATGGTTATGCCTACCGCCAATAACATCTGTATAGACACCGCTGTAGAGAATACTTTCTGCAACCTCTCTTTATTCTCTTTGCCCAACTCAAATGTAATGAAGCGGCTTATTGAAACACCCAATGAGCCAGAGAATACGGAAAACATGGCAACCACTCCACCCACCACATTGTATATACCAAAATTTTCAACCCCTAAAGACTGTAAATTTATCCTACTCGTAAAAATGCTGATAATCATAATGAATATCATGCGGAAATACAACAGCATGGTATTCTTGGCTATACGCTTATTATTTTCAGAAGTTCCTGACATTTCTTTTTATTTATAAAAAGGCCGCAGACTTGCATCTCGAAGGAATAGTTGCAAAAAGAAAAAGATGTAGTATCGTTGGGACTTTATTTAATGATAATTTAAAGTTGGCAATTGAGAGGGAGGACGGTTGTTGGGTCGCTCCGCTGTATGGTTTGGGGTTGTTCGGTGAAAAGCCTTTCAAAGGCTGCAGCCTGCCGCGTAGGTCGGCAGGGATGCAGCGGAACCTATTGGAATTGGAAGGTTTATCGAATTGAGAATTGGATTGACAACAGACAACGGACTACGGGGTCATGTTTCTTCCGCGAGTTGGAAGAGTTCTATGAGGTAGCGGTCTTCTTCGCTCATGGTGTCCTCGTTCCATGTGGACATGAAATGGTCTATATAGGGTAACAGTTCCTCGTCTTGGGTCTCTTGGAAGAGGAAGGTGAGGAGAATTGATAATTGGCTCCGCCGAACTTGCGTTTGACAACGGACAACGGACGGCGGACAATGGTTGTCGAATTGGGAGTTGGGAATTGGGGACTCTGCGGTTTCTGCCAGCTGGGGCAGGAGGTCGTAGGTCATGTCGGTGGCGCGAGCGAAGAGGTCGGGGGCGCGATAGCCGATTTGGAGGGCGACGAAGATGGTGAGGAGGCGGTCGGCCTGTTCCTCGGGTGAGAGGGCAAGGGTGTCGAGCTCATCGAAGAGCTGCTTCACCTTGTCTTGCGCTTCCTTCCAATCTGCCTGATAGTCCTGAATGGCATAGTCGTCGTGGATGTCTTCGAGGAGCATCTGGCAATAGCACTTCAGGCGATAGGCCTGCAATTCGTCTTTTTTCTCTTTCATCTTCAGTCGTTGATGATTTCGAAGTCACAGGTACGGATGTAACCTGTGCCATATTTCCCGAACTGTCCTAAATCGACGAACACACGGCGCTGGTGCTTCCACTTGAGAAGCGTCCCCTCAACACCTTCAAAGACACCTCCGATGACACGGACGCGCTTGCCTGACAGATAGGATGGCATCTGCTCCTGATCGATGAGTATGTCTTCATGGCCTGACTCGATGATGTATCGGAAGCTATCGAACTGGCGGTCGGGAACAGCGAGGTAGTTGTTGCGTCCTGTTGAAGAGATGGAAAAATGGTCGTAGAAGGGTGTGAAGCCTGGGATAGTGTGCGACTCACGCACCAGCTTGCGGTAGTTGCGATAGGAAGAACGTACAAACAGCAATCCTGCATGAACGGGCTTTTCCTCTACTTCAATAAAGGGCTTCCCATCCACGATGCGACACACCTGTTTCTTGGTTACAGGCAGATAAGGGGTGATGCCTGCATCTTCGTTCAGATTCGCCAATGCTTCATAGACGGCTCTTGCCCTTCCATAGGTGACTCTGGCTGCATACCACCGAACGAGGCTTTCTTCTTTCTCTCGCTTTATATATAATAATGTGTTATCATGGAGCGTTTCCGCCAGCGCATTCTCTACCGACTGCCCATTCTGTGCATAATTGGGAATGGGGGGCGTTTTGGATACAAGTCCGCAACATGAATTGAGGCTATTTACCTGCTGAGAGAATTCGGATTGAGATGTCTTCAAACCGGCTGTCTTATATAGGAAACTCCATACATAAGGACATAAAAAAAGCGTGAAACCGTCTGTTGTCCGTTCCACGCATGGAGGCTCTCGCATTGCCTATCGAAGTTGAACAGACAACGTTAGAGCCCACGCCGATATGAAAACATTCCTATACCAACAAACCAACCATCCGCAATGCCTCATATTGACAACTACGGATAGCAGAATGTTTGAAGAAGATATTCACATCCCGGAGCATCTACCGTTGCTATGCTCATGACTTCGATGTGGGTAATTTGCGAGATTCCCGATGCGTCAAGAACAAAGCGCCAAGTAAACGCCTTTCGTATGTCATTCCCTTTGACATAGCCCTTCCCCATCCACTGGACTCATCCAGCATCGGCGCGAACTACGTTCCCGAAAAATGAATACAATGATTGAAATCACAATACACCATTTACTTCAGGAGTGGGAAATCAATGCAAAAATACAACTTTTTTTAGTTAACACAAAGAAAAGGGAGTTTTTTTTGCGAATTGAAAGGTGAAGGTTATTTTTTATTGAAGGAGTTAGAGGAAGTTTATATGAAAGGAGTTAAAGGGAGTTAGAGGAAGTTAGAGGGAGTTAGAGGACGATACTTGAAAACGTCAGCATCACATCCGTCCTATATCTTCTTATATCTCCATATATCTTCTTTTATCTTCCTTCATAATTGTTTTCTTGAAGGAGTTAAAGGGAGTTAGAGGAAGTTAGAGGGAGATAAAGGACGATACTTGAAAACGTCAGCATCACATCCGTCCTATATCTTCTTATATCTCCATATATCTTTTTTATCTTCCTTCATAATTGTTTTCTTGAAGGAGTTAAAGGGAGTTAGAGGAAGTTAGAGGAAGTTAGAGGACGAGTGTTGTGCTCACGTCTCCTGGTTGGTTTGACAACGGACAACGGTCAACAGACAACAGACTGCTACCATCGTATTGAGAATTGGCTGCGCGGTGGAACGGTGAAAGGTGGAACGGTGAAAGGTGGAACGGTGAGAGGTGAAGCGGTGGAAAGATTGTATCAGACAACCATATTGACTACTTTGTTTAGCCGCATGACGTTTCTTGTTTGCACTCGCACATATTATATTTTGAAAGTTTGAAAATAAATTTTGAAAGTTTGAAAATTTATTTCTAAAGTTTAGAAATTTATTTTGCAAAGTTTAGAAATGAAAGGAGGACGAGGGTTGTGTTATTGACTATTGACTACAGACAACAGACTACGGACAACAGACGGCGGAAGGAGGTAGAGGGAGTTAGAGGGAGTTAAAAGGAGATAAAAGACGAATGTTGTGCTATTGGCAAGGTATTGTCCTATATCTTCTTATATCTCCATATATCTTCTTTTATCTTCCTTTATAATTTTTCTTGAAGAAGTTAGAGGGAGTTAGAGGATGGTTGGGTGGCGGGGAGA
The DNA here is from genome assembly GCA_017507385.1 of Bacteroidaceae bacterium. Classification (GTDB taxonomy): domain Bacteria; phylum Bacteroidota; class Bacteroidia; order Bacteroidales; family Bacteroidaceae; genus Minthosoma. Next base: position 14,562 of record JAFWAX010000084.1, read on the forward strand.
GGCTTCATGTAAAGACAAAAAAAACTCCTCGATTGAGGAGTTTTCTTTTGTTATATGTCTTTGCAAAACAATGATTCTTAGTTCATCTTCTGGATAATTTCCATGCCACGACGAATCGCTTCTTCGTTCATTGGGATGAGCTTGTGGTGACGTTCCGGGAGTGCCTTGCGGAGACCCTTCACGACATCTTCAACTGTTGCGATAGGACGTACCTTGATGAGTCCGCCCAGCACGAGCATGTTGAACACCTTAGCATTGCCTGTGCGTGCAGCTTCTGCCATCGCATCGATGCGATAGACATTGATGTCGCTGCGTGTTGGTGGCTGGATGATTGAGTAGCCGTCGTAGATGATAGTGCCGCCTGGCTTTACCATAGGCTCGAATTTCTCGAGCGATGGCTGGTTGAGCACGATGGCTGTGTCATACTGGCTGATGATGGGTGAGCTGACTGGCTCATCGCTGATGATGACAGTCACGTTAGCTGTACCACCACGCTGCTCTGGACCGTATGCTGGCATCCAGCTGACCTCTTTGTCTTCCATGATTCCAGCGTATGCAAGAATCTTACCCATTGAGAGGACTCCCTGTCCTCCAAAACCTGAAATGATAATTTCTTCTGTCATAGTTGCGGAATCGTTTTTATTCGGTTACAGTATTTTTGAGGTCGCCCAGTGGGTAGTAAGGGAACATGTTGTCCACCATCCACTGATTTGCCTGCTCTGGTGTCTGCTTCCATCCTGATGCGCAAGTAGATACTACTTCCACGATTGAGCAGCCCTTCTTGTTCATTGAGTTCTCGAATGCCTGACGGATTGCCTTCTTAGTCTTGCGGATGTTGGCAACCGTGTTGACAGCCTGACGTGTAACGTAGCATGTGCCTTCGAGGTTCACTGCCAAGTCTGTAATGTGCAGAGGGTATCCGTGGAGGTCAGCCTGACGACCATAAGGACAGGTTGAGGTTTTCATGCCCATCAGCGTGGTTGGCGCCATCTGTCCACCAGTCATGCCATAGATAGCATTGTTGATGAAGATGATAGCGATGTTCTCGCCACGGTTCATTGCGTGGATTGTCTCTCCTGTACCGATGCACGCCAAGTCGCCGTCTCCCTGATAGGTGAACACGAGCTTGTTGGGCCAGAGACGCTTCACAGCTGTTGCACATGCCGGTGCACGTCCGTGCGCTGCCTCAATCCAGTCAACATTAAGATAGCGGTAAGCAAACACGGCGCAACCTACAGGACAGATTCCGACAGTGTTTTCCTCCAAGCCCATCTCTTCGATGATTTCGGCAACGAGCTTATGTACCACGCTATGGCTACAGCCTGGGCAGTAGTGCATAGGTGTATCGTTCATCAAGCTGGGCTTGCCATAGACTTTATTCTCGGGTATAATGAGTTCTTCTTTTGTAATCATTGCGGTTTTTGAGATTTTGAGGTTTTACTTCATCCAATAACCTTTTGGGCAGCTCTTGGTTGCACATTCGCTTGCCATCTTCTGGAAGTCTTCCAGCACATCCTGTGGCGAAGAGACCATACCGCCTGAGCGACCTGAAAGGTACACTGGCGCCTGTCCCTCTGTAGCGAGACGAACATCCTTCACCATCTGTCCCTCACACTGCTCAACACAGAGAATGCCCTTCACCTGTCCTGCTAACTCGTTGATCTTCTTGTTAGGGAATGGCCAGAGCGTCTTGGGACGAAGCATGCCAACTTTCACACCTGACTCACGCAGCATCTCCAGTGTCTTCATGCTCACGCGTGAAGAGATGCCGTATGCTACGATGAGGTATTCTGTTTCGCTATCTACATTGTACAATTCAAAGTCTACCTCTTCAGCTTCAACCTGATTGTACTTGGCAGTCATTCTCTTGTTGCGTGCCTCCATCTCCTTGGCATCAAGCTCAAGTGTTGAGATGAAGTTGTACTGGCGATTCTTCAGGCCGATACCGTTTGTAGCCCATGGGCACTGCTTGGCAATCTCCTCATCTGTGCGGCGAGGAGTGAACGGAGGCAGCACAACCTTTTCCATCATCTGGCCAATCATACCGTCTGACAGAACAATAACAGGCATGCGCCACTTGAAAGTCAGTTCCTTTGCCTTTCCCATGCAGTCGCACATTTCCTGTACGCTGTTAGGTGCAAGAACGATTACTCGGTAGTCACCATTTCCACCACCATAGACAGCCTGCTCATAGTCTGCCTGACCTGGCTGGATGGTACCAAGACCCGGACCTCCACGGCCAACGCTGACAATAACGCCTGGCAGCTCTACGCCTGCCATGTAGCTGAATCCTTCCTGCATCAGTGCTATACCAGGTGAAGAGCTGGATGTGAATGCCAGCTTACCGGTACTTCCTGCTGCATAGAGCATATTGATAGAGGCCAACTCGCTTTCAGCCTGCAGCATACCATGCCGGTTGTCTCCCAAGGCTTATCGAGAGCCAGTGTCTCAAGCACTTCGCTTTGCGGGGTAATTGGGTAGCCAAAGAATCCGTCATAACCATAACGGATTGCAGCTTTGGCAATTACTTCATTGCCTTTCAGCAATTCAATGTTGTTCTTTCCGTTGTCCATTTTTACTCCTCCTTTTTTCTGTAAACAGTAATGCATCCGTCTGGGCAGACAATAGCGCAGCTTGTACAGCCATTGCACTTTTCCCAGTCTGTCTGTTCCGCATAGTTGTAACCCTTGTGGTTGACAGTTGCACTCAGTGTGACAAGATTCAATGGACATGCTATCGCGCAGAGGTTGCAACCTTTGCAACGCTCGATATCGACTACGATAGCGCCTCTCATTTTTGCCATATTAATACCTTTATTTTATTATCCTTCAAACTTAACTTTTATCCTTAGAAACTTTCACGGGTTGTATATATCCTTGCAATAGAATTCGATGACATCCATCGCCATCTTTCTCAATTCTACGGCATCCGATTTCGGATTCAGCTTAATGGCTTCGGCATAAGAATCAAGGCATTCCTTCCAATCCATGCGCGAATATGCCTCTTTACCTTTCTTAATCCATTCTGCCTCAGTCATCTGTTTTTGTTTTTACTTGATTTATACCGTTTTAGCCTTCTTGCAGTCGTTCTCTCTGATTTCCACACGACGAATCTTTCCCGACTGAGTCTTAGGCAGTTCGTCCACGAACTCTACGATACGAGGATACTTGTATGGAGCAGTGTTCACCTTCACATGGTCTTGCAGTTCTTTTATCAGTTCCTCTCCGGCCTTGCTCTTCCACTCCTTGCCGAGAACGATGGTCGCCTTCACCACAGCTCCGCGAATCTCGTCAGGAACACCTGTGATGGCGCATTCAACCACAGCCGGGTGAGTCATCAGCACACTTTCCACTTCAAAGGGACCGATGCGATAACCGGACGACTTGATAACATCGTCTGCACGTCCCACAAACCAATAGTATCCGTCTTCATCCTTGTAAGCAAGGTCGCCTGTGAAATAGAATCCATCGTGCCATGCCTTTGCAGTGGCCTCCTCGTTGCGATAATACTCGCAGCTAAGTCCGATTGGCTTACCTTGATCTACGCGGATGGCTATTTGGCCTTGTTCGCCTACAGCTGCTTCTGTGCCATCGAATTTAATCAGATGCACATCGTACTGCGGCATCGGACGTCCCATTGAGCCTGGCTTCGTCTTCATCCATGGTGTCGATGCGATGAGACAGGTTGTTTCTGTCTGTCCGAAACCTTCCTTGATTTCAAGACCTGTCACCTCAAGGAACTTCTCATACACAGCCGAATTGAGGGCTTCGCCAGCCGTTGCCACGTGTTCCAGCGAGCTGAGGTCAAACTTCGTCAAGTCTTCGCGAATCATGAAACGATAGATGGTTGGAGGAGCACAGAAGCTCGTAATACGATACGTTCCAATCTTCTCCAGAATATCGGCTGGAGTGAACTTCTCATGGTCATAGACAAAGAGCGTTGCTCCGGCAATCCACTGTCCGTACATCTTTCCCCACGTTGCCTTTGCCCATCCCGTGTCAGCCACAGTCAAGTGCAAGCTGCCGACATGCAAGTTGTGCCAATAAGCAGCCGTTCCGATATGTCCAAGCGGATAGGTATAATCATGAGCCACCATTTTGGGCTGTCCGCTGGTGCCTGAAGTGAAGTAAATCAAACTGTAATCTGTTGATTCTGACTTTCTTCCTCCTGTATATTCAGAAGCCGCAGCAACGCCTTTCTTGAAATCCTCCCACCCTTCTGGAACTATAGGGCCAATGCTGATACGATACTTGAGAGTTTCGCACTCAGGATATGCCTTGTTCACACTGCTGATAATCTCTTCATCTCCACAGGTAACAACAGCCTTGATATCAGCATTGTTTGAACGATACACAATATCCTTCTTGGTCAAAAGGAAAGAAGCAGGAACAGCCACAGCACCAAGCCTGTGCAGTGCCAGCATGGTCAGCCAGAACTGATAGCGGCGCTTCAAAATCAGCATCACCACGTCACCTCTTCCAATCCCTAATGAAGACAGATAACCCGCAACCTTATTAGACTCGCGACGTATATCCTCGAACGTGAATCGACGCTCCACCCCCTTGTCGTTGCACCACAGCAACGCAAGACGGTCTGGCGTTTCTTTCGCCCACTCGTCCATCACATCGTAGGCAAAGTTGAAATTCTCAGGAACGACGAACTTGAAATTCTTCTGGAAATCTTCCTGAGAAGAGAAGGTTGACTGTTTAAGAAATCTGTCAAGTATTACATTAGCCATATTTTGCTGTCTCTTTGTGCAGAGTATGATAAAATATTACGCACACTTTGAATTATTCTGTGTTAATTTTAGCCAAAAAAAATGCACACCCTTTTACCAGGGTGCAAAATTCGGCTCCAAAGTTACCAACAAAATGTGTGTTAAACAAATAAAAAAGCTGTAATCATAAGCATTTTACACATATTTTTAACGAATGTACAAAAAAGAGCCCCCAAAATGCACATCTAAAAAACAGATGTGTAAAATAATGCAAGTCCGTTGAAATCCATATCGCCATCTTCATCGCCACGATGACAGAGCAACAGACTAATGATTAACCGCACCCTTCGGGTACGGCATGGCGTACCCGAGGGGTGCGGTTTTACAGAAAAGCAGATTCTTTCCTTTTTTCAGCACAAACTCAACAATTTTGAATGCAAAACCATTCATCGAACCCACGTTAAAATCTAAAAAACACAAAGACTCAAAAAAAAAACACTATCTTTGCCACATGAAACGATTCATAGCCCTTTTAAAAGACAAGCCACGTCTGTATGAAATCGTGGCGCATTCAGACACCCGTGCAGGAAAGGCATTCGACATAGCCGTCATGGTTGCCATTGTTCTCAGCCTGCTGGTTGCTTTTGTCGAAACGCTCCCAACCGTTGCAGGACGCTTCAAAGACGTACTCACCGTGCTGGAATATGTGCTGACATTCTTCTTCACGATGGAATATGTATTGCGCATCTACTGTTCGCCCAAGCCCAAAGACTACGCATTCAGCTTTTTCGGCATCATCGATTTGCTGGCCACACTCCCACTCTATCTCTCTTTCATACCGGGCATGTCCAGCGCACGCTACTTCTTTGTTCTGCGAACATTCCGCCTCATACGCATTTTCCGTGTGCTCAAGCTTTTCAGTTTCATCAACGAAGGGTATCTGCTTATGCAAAGTATACGCCTGAGCCTGAAGAAAATAACCGTTTACTTTCTCTTTGTGCTGATACTGGTAACTATTCTCGGCACACTCATGTTCATGGTTGAAGGCGGACAACCGCACACACACTTCACCGACATCGGCACCAGCATCTACTGGGCCATCGTCACCCTCACCACTGTCGGCTACGGCGACATCACCCCTGTCACTTACATAGGCCGCATCCTGTCGGGCATTGTCATGATTCTTGGCTACACCATCATCGCTGTCCCAACAGGCATCGTGTCGGCAACAATGATTGACGAAAGCCGAAAGAAAGGAAAGAACGGGCGGTGCCCACGATGCATGGAAAAGACTGACACCAAAGCGAACTACTGCAAGCACTGCGGAGAGAAACTATGAAAGTTTTCATCAACGAACAGATAGACCTCATCACCCGCGAAGAACTCAGCCGCGCTATCGCCACGCTGCCCGACTGGAGGCGTGAGAAGGCACTGCGTTTCAAGCATGAGCAGGGGCAGAAGGAATGCACATTCGCCTATCTGCTGCTGCAAGAAGCCCTGTCGGACGTGTATGGCATCAGCGACCTCAGCCCTTTCATCATCGGCGAACACGGCAAGCCCGCCCTTGCCGAGCATCCCTCGATACATTTCAACATGAGCCACTGCCGCCATGCCATTGCCTGTGTCGTATCTGACCATCCCGTCGGCATCGACATCGAACGCATTGGCAGATACAAGGAGACGTTGGCACGCCATGTGCTCAACGAGCAAGAGTTCGCACAGGTAACCAATTCACGGCAGCCCGACATTGAGTTTGCTCGATTCTGGACACAAAAAGAGGCTATCGTCAAACTCACAGGACGCGGCATCGACGACGATTTGAAAAATCTCCTTTTAAAATATAATAATGTGTCGCTTCACACTGAGGAGCATCCGGACAAAGGCTATGTCCTGAGTGTCGCAACAATGGACGCACACTAAAAATCGCGCTCTTCGAATCTGAAGAAGTGAAGAAGATAAAGGGAGATAGAGGGAGATTATATGAAAGGAGTTAGAAGAAGTTAGAAGAAGTTAGAAGAAGTTAGAGGACGAGTGTTGTGCTGACGTTTTCGGGGTGTTTTTTTTGAAGGAGTTAGAGGACGATACTTGAAAACGTCAGCATAACATTCGTCCTATATCTTCTTATATCTCCCTATTTCTTCTCAACTTACGAAACTTGATTTGGGGAGTTAGAGGAAGTTAGAGGACAATACATAGCATAACATTCGTCTTTTATCTTCCTCTATCTTCCTCTAACTCCTTCTAACTCCTTTATTTTCCTCTAACTCCTTTCAAAACAACTCCTTAACTACAAAGTTTTTCATTCCACTCCTTGGGATGCCCATCTTATGACAGTCCTTCGATGAGTCCATCCACAATCGTGATGCGCTCCGCCTGAGGTGACTTGTTTAGTCCTGGCATACGCATGATGTCGCCAGCAATGGCAACAATCATCTCTGCACCAGCATTGATGACGAGGTCGCGGATGTTGATGTTGAAGCCTGTCGGACAGCCATAGCGTGTCTGGTCGGCAGAGAAAGAGTACTGTGTCTTGGCGATGCAGACAGGGTAATTCTCTATGCCCAGTTTCTTGATGCGCACCAGCATCTTCTCAGCTGCCTTGCCATAGGTCACGCCCGATGCTCCGTAAATCTTGCTGCACACCTTCTCTATCTTTGTCTTGATGTCGTCTGTGTCCTCGTATGTCAGCTGCAGCGGCTCTGATGGCTGCTGCTCAATGGTGTCGATAACCAGCTGAGCCAATTCCTTCGCACCTTCACCACCCTGCATAAAGGCGTTGTTGACAGCAAAGCCCACACCCTGCTCTTCGCAGTGGCGGCGCAGCAGCTCGACCTCCTCGTCTGTGTCAGTAGCATAACGATTGAACGCCACCACCACATTCTGTCCGAAGCTCCGCATATTGGCAATGTGCCGGTCAAGATTCTTGCATCCTTCGACAAGTCCTTCTGCATTAGGCTCCTTAATCTTGTCAACAGACACGCCTCCATGCATCTTCAGTCCCTGCGTCGTCGCAACAATCAGCGTCAGCTTTGGCTGCAATCCGCTCTTGCGGCACTTCACGTTGAAGAATTTCTCCGCTCCGAGGTCAGCGCCGAAGCCAGCCTCCGTTACCACATAGTCAGAGAATGTCATCGCCATGCGTGTGGCAATCACCGTGTTACATCCATGGGCAATGTTGGCGAATGGACCGCCATGCACAAACGCCGGCGTCTGCTCCGTGGTCTGCACCAGATTCGGACTGATGGCATCCATGAGCAGCACTGTGATAGCTCCGTCCACACCCATATCCTTCACTCTGAACGGCGTGTCATCCGTCTTGATGCCCAGAATGATGTTGCCGATGCGTCGGCGCAAGTCGTCCAAATCCCTTGACAGGCACAGAATGGCCATAATTTCAGAAGCAGGAGTGATGTCGAAGCCACTCTCCAGCACAATGCCATCGGTCTTGGCTCCAAGCCCTGTCACCACATTGCGCAGATTGCGGTCGTTCACGTCCAGCACACGCTTCCACAGCACCTCCTTCAGCGCAAATCCCTCCTCACGATGCTGGTATATATAGTTGTCAAGCAACGCTGCAATCATGTTGTGCGCAGAAGTCACCGCATGGAAGTCACCCGTAAAGTGCAGGTTTATCTTCTCCATCGGCAACACCTGAGCATAGCCGCCGCCTGCTGCACCGCCCTTCACGCCGAAGCAAGGACCCAGCGATGGTTCGCGCAGTGCGCACACAGCCTTCTTGCCCAGTTTGTTCAGTCCAAGTGCCAAGCCAATGCTCACCGTCGTCTTGCCAATGCCTGCTTTCGTCGGGGTGATAGCTGTGACCAGAATCAAATTGCTCCCCTTCACTTTCTGTTCATCAATCAGTCGATTAGGCACCTTGGCAATATACTTGCCATACAACTCCAGTTCATCCACTGGAACGTCAATATACTTTGCGATGTCCTCAATATTGCTCAACCGACATTCGCGAGCAATTTCAATGTCTGTTTTCATGCAGGTTAGATGTTAGAGATTAAGAAAAATCTGCTCATCACGTGAGCTGGTTGCAAAGATAAGAAAAAAGGTACAAAGTCCGAAAACTTTGTACCTTTTTTTATTGAAAGAAAAATTCTTTTTTACTTTACAAGCACTTTCTTTGTTGAGCCATCAGAGAACTTCACGATGTTCAAGCCCTTCTGAAGAGCGTTCACCTGTGCACCAGCTGTAGTGTAGATAGCCACAGGAACCGCATCGCCCTCTGTGCCAACACCTTCAATGCCTGATGGGTCGCCAGATTCTGTCTTAGCGCTTGATGTGCCGAAGCTTGTGAGCTTCCAGTTGTCCCAGATAGCCCAAGTGCCATTAGAACTGTTCTTAGCACCGATAACCACGTCAGACTTCTCCTCGAGCGTGAACACCACGCGAACCACATAGTTCAGTTCATCGCTGAGCGCATTGCCATCAGCATCAGTCTCCTCGAAGCAAGCTCCAGCAGTCTGCATGTTGTTAGGCGTATAAGAAAGCGTAGCGGCATTCTTGCCTACCAGCAGAGAGTCAGACAGTTCTGTGCAGCTCGCTTCAATTAGCGACTTGTCGGCACGACGACCTTCAGAAATGAGACGGAATGGCTCAGAATAAGTCTTGTCGCCCACCTTCACATAGACAAAAGCAGACTGTATAGCCTCCTTCTTGCCCATCAGCAGAGAGTCGAGGTCTGCCTGTGCATTAGCAGAAGGAATGCGGTTGAAGCAGTTCAGTGCCACCTCGTATGTACCAGCTGGCAGGCTGTAAATAGTCTGGTAGTGGTCAAACGTAGCCTGATAGTATTCTACCATGTCTGTACGGTTCAGTCCTGAAAGGTCTCTTGTGCTACCCTGCCAGCCTGTGCAAGTAGCATCCTCATAAGAAGGATTAACAATAAGTGATGTGAGATCGACTGGATTCTCGTCTGAAGCCTCGCTTGATGCAGCAGGAATCTTCAGGTCAGCAGCCACAGCATTGATTTTCTCGATGAATGCCTCAATCTCCTCATTTGTCATCTCATCCACATCACCTTCGAGCGCATCGTATGCAGCCTGAGCCTCAGCAGATGCATTCTCGTAGTAATCCTCTGCCACCGTCATAAGGTTCTCGTCTGCAGCAAAGAACTTAGCCATCACCTCGATATTAGCCTTAGCGTTATCGTATGCAGCCTGCAGCGCAGCCTTAGCATCACTCATCGCAGCCACATCCTTACCCACAGCACCTTCTGCTGCTTCAGTAGCATCAAGGAGTTGCTGTGCAGCAAGACCGTTCATCATGCCGTCATTTTCTTCAATGAAACTCTTCACCTCATCCACGAAGTTAGCCAGCTCAGCAGTCAAAGCATCCTTGTCAATCGCATTGTAAGCGATAGAGAATGTGTACCATACCACCCAGCTGTCGCCTTCCATCTGTGTTGAATTCACACCGAATGTCAGGTCGCCCTGCTCAGTCAGCACCGTAGTGACAGATTTCTGGAGCTGATCAGTATAAGCCTCGTCCTCGAACAAGTCATAAGCATTCTTTTGGTTATTAGGCACATACTTCTTCGTGCCGTCAGACAGATTGACTTCACCCCAGCCGTCCTTGCTATCCAGCGCAATGGCAGCCACGTTCGTCAAACCAGTCTTAGAATATCCAGCAAAGACAGCAGCCGCAGGCTCCACTGATGGGTCATAACCCTCAAGGTTAGGCAAATTAGCAGCATTGCGGAAGAATGCCTTCGTTGTGATGGTATAGGTACCAGCAGGCATATCCTTCATTGTGCGGCTCACCTCAAATGGGCTCTGGTTCCACACTTCGGCTGTACCATACTGAGTCTTGAAGTTTGTAGCTGTGCCATACACCCATTCCTTGTCAGGAACATTCTCGCCACCCTGTGCCGTTGTGCTATAAGTATAAGCCAGCTGGTCAAACAGAATAGAGATGTCGAGGTCCTTGTCAAATCCTGTGCCATTCTCCACTGCATTTTCCCATGCAATCTGCACGCCATCCTTCACGATAGCACCCAGCGTATCAATAGCCTGCTCAATCTGTGCAGTAGTCCAGCTGTATTCATCGATGGCAGTCATCACCTCATCATTCAGGTCTTGTAGATTGCCATACAATGGCTCAAAACCCTCATATTCAGCAAGCGCATTTGACAGCGCGCCACCTTCATCATAGAATCCATTCAGCTTCTCGTATGCAGCAATGTTTTCCTTCACTTCTGGAAGCAGCGCATTGATAGCGTCTGAAGCAGCCTTGTTTGCCTCCGCATCATCACTCTGCGAGCTCACCAGCTTGGCACCAGCCTTCACCAGCTCGTCCAGTTCATCATACAGTTCTGTGTAGAAGCTTTCATCGAGTGCCTTTTCGCCGGCAGCCACAGCAGCCTGCAACGCAAAGAGCGATGGGTCAATCTCTGTCTCACCCACATAGTAGAGAGCGAAACCGTCGATGAAGAAGTGAGGCATAGAGCCAGAACCAGCGTTTGCAGCAGTGAAGCCGACAGAGAACTGACCCGAGGTCTCCTCCTCCAGCTCGAACTTAATCTGTTCCTTCATCCACTTGCCCTCTTCAAACTTCTTCAGGGCACCAAAATATTCATTGCCGTCCGCATCGATGAAACCCATCAGGTTCTGACCAATCTCACCTGCGCCACCAGCATTGTAGTAAGAGATTTCCAAAGTGTACTTACCCGCAGGAATTGTCACAGCCTGCGTATATTGTGACTTTGCGGTCCACACACTGACGAAACCAAGCAAGTTGCCCTCTGTTGAGCCGTCAGACATCGCTGTTGGAGGAAGGAACGCCTTGCCGCCAAGGAATGAATTGCTGCCCAGTTTGAACACACCGCAAGCACGAGCATTCTCGTTTGGATTGCTTGGCACCCAACCCTCAACAGGCAACATGCCATAGTAATTCACAACACGGCCATTTGCACCGTTCGGGTCAACCATGTCATAATCATAAGTACAAATACCGTCATCCTCAGGCAGCGGAGTGCCGAGCGTGAAGTGAGGGTTCGTGATGAAGAAAGCAGAGAGGTCAGTCAAACCAGCCTCAATCAGCTTCTTCTGGTCCTCGATAGCCTTCTGCACCTGCTCCAGCGTAGCGTCAGCATTGTTGTAAACAGCCTGTGCTGCGCTCACATCCACGCCATAGTCCTTCGCTTCTTCAATCAGCGCCAGCAGCTGAACCTTAGCTGCATCTACCTCTGCCTGAATCAGCGGCTTTGGATCTATAGAAAAAAGCTTCACATTGTCGATGAAGATGTGCGCTGCACCACTTGAACCGTAATTGCCAGCCTTGTAGCCAAGAGAAACCTGGCCAGCAGTCTCTGCCTCCAGCCGGAACACGATGGTATCAGTTTCCCATACTCCCACAGCAAACGACTTCTTGCCAGAAACATAAGCCGTTCCGTCTGCAGCAACAAAACCGATGTTTGACTGCAAGAACGCCTCGCCGCCAGCCATATTCTGTGCCTTCACAAGCAGCATATAAGCACCAGTAGTAAGCGTCACATCCTGTGTGTACTTAGCGTCAGCGCCCCACACAGCCACAATGCCAAGACCCTGTCCTGTCACCTCCTCAGTCAGATACGGAGCATAGTATGCGCCGCCCAGACCTGTAGGAACTTCTTCTGATGCGTCATCAATGTAAGCAAAGATGCCAGCAGCCTTAGCGTTTGCATTGTCTGTACGCGCAGTGCTGTTTGAATTCTGCATCACTTTAACATTGTCAGTTGGAGTGTCAGCCGTCCATCCTGTAATGGGCTGCAGACCGAACATCTGCACGCCGCCAGCGCCAGCGCCAGCATCAGACATGTCATAGTCATAAGTACAGATTTTCTCCAGACCGCTCACAGGAGCGTCAGCGCTGAAATCCACATTCTTCAGCTTAGAAGTCAAGTCTTCCAGCACCGTGTACTGCGTTTGTGCAGAAAGATTTACCCCCCCCAGCATCATTGCCGAAAGAGCAAGAGTAAAGATTTTCTTCATAAAAGTAGAACTGTTCAAAAGAGTTAATAATAAAAAAATATAGTCTTATTTATAGTAAGTTTATCAGCAACCTAACAATATAGAACTGCATATCGTTTTCAACGCAGTCATATACATTGTATTCTTCATTCAATCCTGAAAATTTTTCAAAGAAAAATCTTTCTGAGTACAAAAGAACAAAAAAAATGCGAAACGCACAAAATAAATATTCAGATTTTACAATAATCTCTTCTTTTTTAACCATTTTGAGTTACAGACTTTTATCAATAGGCAACTCTATCTGTCAATTCGCTTCGTGTACATCATGTTAACGCAAGTTTGACAAATTCACATGAAGCATGCCGCTCTCTACATGCTCACCGTGCGCATAATATTTAAAACACCGTGCGTGAAATATTTCTCGCACGGTGTTTTAAATATTATGCGCACGGTGAACTATAAGACAAGCAGACCTCATGCTTTGTCGCAAGCAAATCGCCAGCAGCAAAAAGATGCTACTTCATCTGCTTGATAACGAAATCCTTGCCTGACGCACGCTTGATATGCAACAGATACATTCCTTTAGGAAGGGGCAGGCGAGCAAATGACGAACGAAGCTCATTCATGCGGACAGCAAGTTGTCCTACCGACGCACCTCCAGCGCTGACGATGCGGACTTCGACAAATTCATCAGAGTCGATGGCTGCTATTCCTGTCATATATTCTTCATATTTCTCCGCATCACATCTAACATACAGGATACCTTCCGCTATACGGCTGGTGTCCCAATAGTTGTAAGCAGGAAGTTGAGGAAGCTCAAGATTCAGCTTGCCGGCGATGGTCACCCGTCCAGTCTCAGTCCAAACGAAGAAGGAGTCAGCCACAGCCTCATCTGTCGTCAAATTAGCAAGATTTGCCTCGCTGATGAAAGGAGCGATGGTTGCGCCATCGGACAACTTGAGTGTACCTATATTGGTGAGGTACGAGTTATTCGGAGAGCTTGTACCGGCAGACTTGCGAAGACCTACGACGATTCGTCCTGTTGTGCCTACGGTCACATTCTTTCCATTAAAGTTGAGATTTCCAGTCACGGCCGTAGCGGACTGTCCTGGCTGAATCGTTCCATTGATGGTGAAAGAGCTGTTGGCAAGCGGATTGCTCGACTTGCTTGTGCCCATCAGCGCTGCACCTGCGGCTACAGTGAGACTTCCCGTGCCGAGAGAGGCTGCGGACTTCAGCAAAAGTGTGCCTTCGTTGACACGGACCGCGCCTGTATTGTCCCATGCTCCAGCAACGGTCATTCGTCCTGTGCCTGTTTTGGTGAAAGCGTCTGCACCCGTAACTTTCCCGTCAAAAGTAAAGTCCTCATCGTTACCAGCCAGCCAAGTGTTAGACAGCGACTTGCCATCATTGCTGAAGGAGCTGTAGCCTCCGAGCGTACCCTTGCCTGTCAGTTGGCCCATCTTAAATGTCTTTCCAGAGTTCTGCACGATGACACCTTCCGGTATGTTCATCTCGAAAGCCTGCGAACCGCTGCTTGTGTCAAGAGTGAATCGGCCGTCTTTTTCTATGACGGCACGAGGAACAAGCGTGCCGGCAAAGGCGGAGAGGTCGAGCTTAAGCTTTGTGCGAGTAGCCACCCATGAACCTCCATCCTGTGCTGCGCAATAGACTGTGAGCGTACCTTCTCCCGTAAGTTTATTGCTATAGTCGGCACGATTGGCTGTTGTCCACGAGCCTTTCTTTTTCGCAGGAACCGACAATGTGTTGTTTGTACCCACATTATCCACAAGCGCACCTCCTTGGAACTCTACAGTTTTTGCAGCTACACCAGAGAGATTCTGCACAGTTCCCTCAACAATGACCAATGTGGAAAGATTATTGCCTGTGGCATAAGTCTTGAGCCATCCTCCGCCTTTCTTGGTGAGAACAGTTCCACTAAAAGGCTTGTTCTGATTGAAGTCGGCTGAATTGCTGATGACTCCGCCCTCGGCTCCGACCATACGAATAGGAGAGCCGTTGGTAACAGTCGCTGTGGTCTGAAGAACAGCACCGTTCTCCATTGTAAACTTGCTTGCAAGACTGTTCACTCCGCCAAGGTTTCCCGTTGCTTTGTTTTCATTGGAAAGTGAAGAAACTTTGACCGTACCTCCTTTCAGGAAATTTCCTCCTGTGTAAGAATTTTCGTTGGAGATGGTGAGTGTGCCAGAACCTTCTTTCACGAGCGCTCCAGCCACGATGGCTCCATTTCCAGCAAAGGAATATGCCTTGGAAGAACTGACGATGGTCGTGTCTGGCGAGAGCTCTTCGGCAATGCTGACAGCGGTCTGGCTTGCGCCGTCGTTGAAGGTAACGATGTCACCAGCCACAAAGATGTCGGCTGTCTGGAGGGCATCGCTGGCAAGATAGAAGTTGGGAGTATTGGCGAAGTCCCATGTACTGGAAGTTGCGCCTGTCCAGACGATGTCGGAAGCTCCACGCACAGCACCAATCGTAAGGATGAGGTTTTTGTCGGCATCAAGCGTGAGGCCGGCCTTGTGCTCGGTGATGCCTTCAATCTTGATGCTGGCGAGCGAACCCGAAAGCGAGTCGATTCTGCCGATAATGTATTCGCCCGGCTGAAGGGCATTCTGTCCGTCGGCAAAATGTTCTGATATCTGAATGACGGGCTGGAGGTATTTAGGTCCGTAATTGAGCCATACATCTGCAGTCTTCTTCTCTATATGGAGCGTGCGAACAATCAGCTGGTCAGCTTTCTGACCATCGGAATAGAGGTCGAGCACAAGTCGTGAGCCGAAACCCATATAGTAAGTGGAATCAACGGTGATGCTGCCTGTACCCTGTTCGTCTCCCACTCGGACGATGGAACCATAGTCTGCCTTGATGCTCTTGAACACACCTCCGTCGGTGTTGAGTTCGGCAAAGCGATTGAGCCAGAATGGAGAGCACTTGAGCGCGCCGTCGAAGTTGAGCGTACCTGCCCATATCTGCGTTTCTCCTGTATAGGTCATCTCGACCGTCGGGAGCGTCAGAACGCCATCGCCTTGTTTCACGATGCGTGCAGAGCCCGTGATGGCACCGCCGCTGACTTGGCAGGTGGAATATCCATAGGTGGGTGCGGGCTTGGCTGTGATGTTGCTGGAGGCATTGCCCTGCACCCATGATGGCACGTTGAAGGTGACCATATAGGGACTTGCTCCGTCCTGAATGGAAATTTTTGTGTCATTCATTTCGCAGACAATCAGGTGCTGGTCTGTAGTCGTGATAACTCCCCCATTGGCGATTTCGGTGCGTCCTGTCATTGTGAGCGGTGGTGGCGCAACGGTGATGCCTTCGAGTTCGCCAAGGAAATAGCTCTTGTGAGGCGGTTGATTGTAGCCAATGCTCTGCCAAACCATGGCATTGCGATACTGATGATCATGCCAGAGGGTCGGAATTCTGTATTTGGTAGATATAGGAGTCGTATAGACGAGGATGGCGGTGTTGTCTGACTTGCGCATCACCAATTCCTCACGCCAGTCGCCAAAGATGTCGGCAATGGCACCAGGATTGTTCTTGCTCCAGTTGTTGCATTTGGAGTCAGGGAAGTTCCAGCGTCCGCCTCCTGCTTCGGTGGGCTTGTAGATAGCGCCATAGCCTTCTGTGCCAGGGCTGTCGAAATATTCGTCGAGCAAGTCGCCGTCCCAGTAGATGCGCTGGTTGAGGTCGCCCCAGCTGATGAATGCGTCGCCGCTCAGCGGAGTAACTTCCTTGTCGGCAACGGTGCTAATCCAGCCTGTGCTGACACTGCGGCCTACTGAGCCTGGATAGGTATTGGTGAAGTTGGCACAGAGAGCACGGCCATCATCGCCTATGGCTTTGTGACGATAATAGATGTCGGAAGTGACAGCGTTGCGATAGTTCATGGCTGGGCTGTTTTCGTTGCAGGCAAACAGCTCCTCGTATTTCCTGTAGGGGTCTAAATCGGCACAATGCTGTGCATCGCCATGGCCTAAGCCTGTGGTGGAGAGTCCCTTGCCGTTGTCGTCGATGACCATGGAACCAAAGATGATTTCGTCTCGTCCGTCCCAATCGACATCGCCAATGGCATAGTTGTGATAGCCCTGTCCGAACCATGGCGAACTACCGGTGTTGTTCTCCCAATACCAGCGCTGTGTGAGCTGATGGGTGGCAGGGTCAACATCGTAGGCTGCAAACTTGTGCATGGTGTAGGCTCCACGCCCCAAAAAGATGCTTGCCTTGCGTCCATCGAGGAACGGTGCTCCAAAGTAGTGCTTGGTGGAACGGTGCCCGGCGATGCCTGTTCCCCAGTCCGAATCTTGTCCGCGAGTGAGCGGATAGTTCATGTAGTGTGGGTGCTCTGAGGGTCCTATGCTGTAGGGCTTTCCTGTAGCACCTTCGAGGTAGAGGAGATATTCATTGCCAGATGAGGTGTATTCGATTCCATCCCATCGTGTATCAACACTGGCTGAGCCTATCAGCTCAGAGGAGCCATCGGCGTAATGGATATAGGCATTGTCCTGAACACGAAGAAGCACTTCCGCCTTTCCATCCATATCCCAGTCAAAGCACACGCAGTCCCATTGCTCGTCTGCCCCCGACAGCATATTGGGTCCGAGGTCTATCCACCAGAGGCGATTGCCCTTGTGGTCGTAGCAATCGAGCACATGAAAGCAATTTCGCTGGGCTGGATTGGCTGCAACATCACATGGACGCTTGACGATGAACTCTGCGATGCCATCACCGTCGAGGTCGCCCAACGTAATGTCATTGAGTGCGTAATGTGAGGTGACATCTGTTCCGTCACGTCCTGTTATCTTCTGGACAGGAATGGTGAGCATCGCATTTTCCCAACGAGTGATTTCAGCTGATTTGGGCTGTTCCACACCTCGCACAACTGCTGCGACCTGATAGCGGCTGGACGATGTGCCTGAAGCATGGTTGTAGCTGGAGGTCTTAAGTTCTTGGGCTATCAGGGTGCCATTGCAATACAGGTTGTAAGTTACATCATAGTATTCTTCGCCCCAGATGCGCCAACTGACGAAGTTGCCACTGGTGGAACTTGGCACTGCTACAAGACCTCGGTCGAGCTTGTCGGTGAAACGCTGAGCATGGCTTGGTATCAGCGCCATCAGCATAAGAAGGATGAACAGGTTTCTTTTCATTGTTGTATGGTTTTACGGTTGGAAGTTTTACGTTTTTTTTTTGGGGGGGGCGGTTGGGGGTTGTGCGGTTAGGAGGTTACCATTTCGAGCAGCTCTTCGCCTGTGAGCCTGTGGCTGATGTCGGTACCTGCGAGGAGCGTGTCTGCGAGTGCTCGCTTGGTCTGATGCAGGCGAATGATTTTCTCTTCGATGGTATTTTTGCTAACCAAATGATAGACGGTGACAGCCTGATGCTGCCCGATTCGATAGGCTCGGTCGGTGGCTTGCTGCTCAATGGCAGGATTCCACCACGGGTCGAGATGGATGACATAATTAGCGGCAGTGAGGTTTAGCCCAAGTCCACCAGCCTTGAGACTGATGAGGAAAAGGGGGCGTTTGCCTTCCTGAAAAGCATCGACCATTTCGGTGCGCTGTCTCATAGGAACGCTGCCATCGATGTAGTAATAGGGAATGCCTATATGGTCGAGCTGGCTGCGTACAATGTCGAAGAAACTGACGAACTGGCTGAACACCAAAGCGCGATTGCCTCCCTCGATGACACCTTGCAGGAGTTCGAGCAGGGCTGTCACCTTGGAACTATCGCCAGTCCATTTAGGTTCGATGAGCTGTGGTGTGCAAGCGGCTTGGCGCAGACGTGTGATTTCGGCAAGAACATTCACACTGAGCGTGTTACCCGACTCTCGAAGCATCTTTTCTGTTCGGATGCGGATGCTCTCATAGATGGCGAGTTCTTCGCGGCTGAGCTGCACGCTATGATATATCTCTGTCTTATCGGGCAATTCGTTGAGCACGGCTTGTTTGGTGCGTCGCAGCATGAAAGGGTGCACAATCTGGTCAAGCTGCTGCTGGCGGTCGCGATCGTGATGGTTTTCAATAGGAATGATGAACTTGCGCGAGAAATGTTCGTAGGTGCCCAGCAATCCTGGATTGACAAACTGGAACAGGCTCCACAGCTCGCCCAGATGATTCTGCACGGGGGTTCCTGTGAGCATGACACGGTTGCAGGCCTGTATCTTCATGGCCGCCGCACTGGTCTTTGCTCCTCTGTTCTTAATAATGTGCGCTTCGTCAAGACAGGCCACGTTCCACGATTTCTGTGTGATGAGGTCCTGCACGCTGAGCAGAATGCCATAGGTGGCAACAATAACGTCGCCTGCTGTGGCCTGATCTATGGTTTGCCGGCGATTGGCTGCATAGTTGAGGATATGCACTCGGAGCATGGGGGCAAATCGTTCCATCTCGGTTTTCCAGTTGGGAACGACCGATGCAGGAGCCACAATGAGCGATGGGCCATTCTCTTTCTTGAGCAGCAGGAAAGCAATGGTCTGTATGGTTTTTCCGAGTCCCATGTCGTCGGCCAGCAACGCACCCGCCCCCCAGCTGTTGAGCCGTGCAATCCAACGGTAGCCATCTTCCTGATAGGGGCGAAGAGTGGCATTGAGTTCGGAAGGGACGGCTGGACTGTAGGCTGAACTCTGGAGAATGCGCTGGCGAATGTCGGAGAGCTTCTCATCGACGGTTAGTTCAAGTTCTCCGTGCAGCCATTCGTCGCCCATCAGAGCTGCGCTGAATGGAGAAATCTTAATGTGTCCATGTTCTCGGCTGGCTATGGCATCAAGGGCTTTCAGCTGCTGCTGGAGCTTTTCGCTGAGCAGGAGAAACTCGTCGTCGGCAATCTGCACAAACTTGCCATCACTCTTGCCAACAAGCTCAAGCAACTGCGAGATGCTGATGCGTGTATGCTCATCGATGAACACATCGCCTTCGATGTCGAACCAGTGTCCACGCTCTCTCAGCACCCCGCTCCATGAGCTGGCGCCTCGAGCAAGGGTCTTCACTCTGAGGGCTCTTCCTTCGGGCCACTCAGCATAGAAGGTGTCGGGATGTGCCTGTATGAGCTGCACCAGCTGGAGGATGAACTCAGGAGGATATACATCATCCTCGCCCAACTCGTAGCCCCAGCTGCTCCAAAAGTCACGAATAAGCTGAAGATTAGTTTGTTCCATCACCAAGCTTCGCTTCACCCTCACTCTGCCGACCTCTTCATTTTCGTCAATGATGACATCCGACCCTTCGCCCAAACGGCAAGTACGCCTGCCTCCTGGCAAAGGCCGTACAAAGCACTCCACGTTCCAGTTTCCGCTGTTCTTGGGCTTGAGCTTAAAGCCAGCTGTCCACTGCCCTTCAACAATGGGAAGGGTGCTGCCTCCTTCTATCAGAGAGGAATGCAGCTCAACTTGCCCGCCAATCTTGGCAAGCAGACTCCTCAACGTAGGTTCCGCTTCGAGGGGAAGCGTGCCCAGCTGAAGAAGCTTCACATAGTAGCCACGTATCTCGTTCGGGATGCTAATCACGCTATAGAGCGTGGGGGACTCCTCGACGATGACGAAATCGTCTTTCACTCTGCCGACCGGCACATTCGACTTCACGACGAAACAGCCACCTTCATTCTCAATCATCAGATAGGGCTTATCACGATTCACCTGCACCAATTCGTAGGGAGCAGAATGGCCTATATAGAGACGACTTTCCTCCACCATGTCCTCTATCACATGTTCCAGCTGCAAAGCACTCATGCCGCTATGGTTCAGACGTGCCAGGATGCGTCGGTCAGCATTGTTCATACATTCCAGCAAGCCTTTTCGGTAGCGTGATTCGTTCACACGCTTGCCACAGCCCCAATTTCCATTCTTCAACCGCGTCTGTTCTCTAACCTGTATCGTTTTCGAATCAGCAGACTCTCTCAGATACATCAGCCTAACCTCTTCATTCACACGATTTTCTTTCCCTTCAATATCGGTCATCAAGCTCTCAAGCACCGATTCCCATTCTGCCTCATGGTAGATATTGGCAAGTACAGGCTGACTGCCAAAACTACGACGCAGCAACTCACGTTCATCGTCATGGAATGGCAGGCACTGAGTCATCTCATGCCGCAGCAATGCAAGACGTGGCATACACAGAGCCACATCCATCTTCACCGTAGAGTAGCCCAAATGATTGGCCAGCAAAAAAGCAAGCGGCAGGAAAACAGGAGGCAAGGTTCTCCGCATTGACTCATCATACATTTTCTGAACCAACTCTTTGTGCATCACCGTATTAACCTTGCAGCTGTCTTCTGCTAAAATCCTTGCAGGCAACATCCGCTCATCAGAACGCACTTCCAAATTAGCCATAAACTCTCGCAACTTGGCACGGCAAACGGAAACAACCGCTTCGTTGCTATCCTTGCTCTCGTTCATGGCTGCCACAAAAGAAAGCACCATATAGAAATTCAGAAGAGGAGTACCGAAAAAAACTTGTCCGCCATGCTCTTTTGCAGAAGCCTTCAAAGAAATGTCAAACCACTTGGCTGCATCAACATATCGTCCTTCGTACAAGCCTCGCAATGCAAAAAGGGCATAGCCAGCCGACATCTTGTCATAGATTCCATTGGCAGGCATCTTGCCCGAAGCAATGTATTCGTACAACTCAATCTCTGCTATCAGGCGGCAACGGGACGACTCGGCAATGGCATCATAACGCTCCACGACTCCGAGCAGCAACGTTGTGTCAACCACCATATCACACGACAAGAAATGATTACAGACATTCTCAAAGAACTGCACAAACGACTCTGTCCGAAAATTCTCAAACAACCGCACAAAATGAGGATCGCATGCTACACTATAAAACAGCGAAACCTGCTCTTTCTCTATCACACTGGCACTGTCGCACATCTGATAACCGCTTCCCACCAACTGCCTAACCGAATGGCGAACAGCCTGATACGCACTTCCTTTCTGACGAAGCTTTTGAAACGACAGCTGCAAATCTTTCCTGCACTCATACAAATACCACAAAGATGGAACAAAATCAGCATCAGACACACCATATCGAGGCATATTTGCATACCAGTCTTTTCCCTCATAGTACAAGATACCTTCACGCAGCAATTCATCCAGAGCAGACATCCCGTCAAACGCAGCGAAACAATACTGGCTCAGCATATAGAAATGCTCATCCATCCTCTTTCCAGAGTCAAGACCCACATCGACAAAAAAACACAGCAATCGCTGCGCATCCTCACTCAGTTGTTCGTATCTGTCAAAAATCATCCTCTTCTTTTATGATTTGGTAAAGCGTGCAAAGATACAGAATTTATTTCACATTAGCAATACTTCGCTCCCTCTTTTCAAACATCTACTGAATTTTACCATACAAATACATTACATATTCCGAAAGAATTTGATAAATTTGCATACGTAAACACATCACACTCTATGAACAGACATTTTCTATTGGCAGCAGCAATGATGGCAGCCACTAACACAAACGCACAAGACATCGTACAAGACACCCTGCAAAACATTGTAGTTACAGGAACAAGAAACGCAACAGAAGCACGACATATTCCCTTCACCGTGACAACCCTTGACAACGAGAAACTCAACGAGAACTATCGAGCAGCCGTGCTTCCCACCATCGTGGAACAAACTCCAGGATTCTTCGCCACCAGCCGGGGCATGCTTGGCTATGGAGTCAACACCGGGGCTGGAACCATGAAAATACGAGGTGTTGGAGGCGGAGCAGAACTCTTGGTTCTCATCGATGGACAGCCGCAATATGCAGGACTCATGGGGCATCCGGTGCCCGACGCCTATCAAACCATGATGGCTGAAAAAGTCGAGGTACTCAGAGGGCCAGCCTCACTTCTCTATGGCAGCAACGCCATGGCAGGCGTCATCAACATTGTCACACGCCAGATGCACAAAGACGGAATCGTTACCGACATTCAGTTGCAAGGAGGTTCTTACGGCACTTTACAAATTGATGTCTCCAGCAGACTGAAAAAAGGGAAATTCAGCAGTATCATCGGTGCACAATACCAACGTACAGATGGGCATCGCACGAACTCTAAGTTCGAGCAGTTCGGAGGATTCTTCAAACTCACCTACGACATCAGCTCCCATTGGAAAGCTACAGGCGACATCAACGTCACCCATTTCAACACCGACAATCCAGGAACAACAGACGAGCCACTTATCGACAACACGTTCAAAATCACCCGAGGGCTGGCAAGCATAAGCCTCAACAACAGCTATGCGCTCACCAGCGGTTCCTTGCGAGCCTACTTCGACTGGGGACATCACAACATTGATGATGGCTATGCCGCAGGACAGACGCCAAGAACATCACTTTACAAGCACAACGACTACATCGGCGGACTTACATACTACCAAAGCGCACAACTATTCAATGGCAACCGCACCACCATCGGCATTGACTGGCAGCATTTTGGAGGTTCAGCATGGAACGCAGACAAGACAACAGGCGCAAAGACCTACCTGACCAAAGACAGCGAAGGCAACATCATCAAGAGTCAACATGCTGATGAGATTGCAGCCTATGCTGACTTCAGACAGGACATCACGCACTGGCTCACCCTCGATGCAGGACTGCGCATAGACCACCACTCTGTCATCGGAACAGAACTTATTCCACAAGCAGGACTCACCTTCCACCTCGGCTCTTACACCGACATCAAGGCACTCGCCAGCAAGGGATTCCGTAACCCTGTCATCAAAGAGATGTACATGTTCCCTCCTGCCAACACACAACTCAAACCTGAACGCATGATGAACTATGAGCTTTCACTCACACAGCAATTCGGAGCCAAGGGGCAATTCAACGCAAATATCTTCTATATTGATGGAGAAAATCTCATCACTACCACACGCATAGATGGACGTCCACGCAATGTCAATATGGGAAAATTCAAGAATTGGGGCATAGAACTTGCCGGCAGCTATGACTTGAGCAAACATTGGCGCGTCAATGCCAATTATTCCTTCCTCAACATGGAAAATCCTGTTGAGGGGGCACCTGAAAACAAATTCTATGCAGGTGTCAATTTCCACAAAGGGAAATGGTCAATCGCATCAGGCCTGCAAAGCATAGGAGGACTATACATCGCAACAGGCGAGCATCCTGAACAAGAAAATTATACGCTGCTGAACGCCACAGCCAGCTACAGAATCACTCCGTCCGCCACATGCTTTCTGAAAGGTGAAAATCTGCTTGCCGAGCAATATCAGACTTTTGCAGGATTCCCTATGCCAAAAGCTACCTTTATGGGCGGTGTGAAATTAACTTTGTAATTCGTTTTACACAGCAAAAAGTCCATAAAATCGATGTGCCCCACAACGCTTTGACGCTGTGGGGCACATCGACAAGGCGGTGTGGGGCATACCGATTGAGAAGGTATTCAAGCACTCTCAAACACCCTGTTCCCTCTTCTTAATTCTTGAAACTATGAATAGGTGCGGGGATTCGGCCACCTCTGTCAACAAACCGCTGGCTCGAGAAGGTATTGACTGGCATGACAGGCGCATAGCCCAACAGCCCACCAAACTCAACAGTATCGCCCACAGTCTTTCCAACCACAGGAATAATGCGTACTGCGGTTGTCTTCTGGTTAATCATGCCGATAGCACTTTCGTCTGCAATAATACCTGCAATGGTTGTGGCAGGTGTATCACCAGGAATTGCAATCATGTCGAGACCCACAGAGCATACACATGTCATCGCCTCAAGCTTCTCAAGAGTAAGAGCACCCGCCTCAACAGCATCAATCATGCCTTGGTCTTCAGAAACAGGGATAAACGCTCCGGAGAGTCCGCCCACATAGGAAGAAGCCATAACACCACCCTTCTTAACCTGGTCGTTCAAGAGAGCAAGAGCCGCTGTTGTGCCAGGTGCACCGGGATGCTCAACTCCTATACATTTGAGGATGTCTGCCACAGAATCTCCAATGGCAGGCGTAGGCGCAAGACTAAGGTCAATGATGCCAAAAGGAATGCCCAGCCGACGACTCGCCTCTTGAGCAACAAGCTGTCCCACACGGGTAATCTTGAAAGCAGTACGCTTGATGGTCTCACACAGCACTTCAAAGTTAGCAAGCTGTCCATCTCCAGAGTTCCATTGCTTCTTGTCCATCTGCTCCAGCGCATGCTTCACGACTCCAGGTCCGCTGACACCTACATTGATGATAGCGTCGGCTTCAGAAACACCATGGAAGGCGCCTGCCATAAAAGGATTGTCATCTGGAGCATTGCAAAGCACAACGAGCTTTGCACATCCGAGAGAATCAGCATGCTGAGTCTCTTCAGCTGTTTGCTTGATGATGTCTCCCATCAGCCGGACTGCATCCATGTTGATGCCCGTTTTTGTCGAGCCCACATTGATACTGGAACAGATGCGTTCTGTGCATGCCAGAGCTTTTGGAATACTGCGGATGAGAAGTTCATCACTCTTGGACATTCCCTTAGAAACAATAGCAGAATATCCACCAAGAAAATTCACACCAACATCTTTTGCGGCACGGTCAAGCGTCTTGGCAATCTGAACATAGTCGCCAGGAGTGCGGCAGCAGGAGCTGCCCACAAGGGAGATGGGGGTGATGCTGATGCGCTTGTTGACAACAGGAATGCCAAATTCTTTGGAAATATCTTCGCCTGTCTGCACGAGATGGCGTGCCAGCGTTGTTATTTTGCTATAGATTTTTTCGCAGGTGACAGTCAATTCTTTATCTGCACAATCGAGAAGGCTAATGCCCATGGTGATAGTCCGGACATCAAGATGCTCTTGTTCAATCATCTTGTTGGTCTCTATCACTTCTTGCAAATTGATCATGTGGAATTCGTTTGTAGGTTTGTGAGGTTTCTAATGTCAAATTCTATGCATCTTGTCGAAGATGTCTTCCAGCTGGCATTTCACCTGAACGCCTGTGTCTTCGCCGATTTTGCCTAATTCGTCGCTGATTTCAGAGAAGGGCTTGACGGACTTTGTCAGATCAACAATCATCATCATGTTGAAATACTCCTGCACAATGGTCTGTGAGATGTCAAGGATGTTGATTTGGTTGTCTGCCAGATAGGTGCAGACTTTAGCGATGATACCAACGGTATCTTTTCCCACAACTGTAATAATTGCTCTTGTCATGTTCTATATGTCTTTTTAATTATTTCTGTTTATTATTGATTTTCAAGCAAATGCCCTATTTATCTACAAAATGTGCGTGTGAAGATGCCATCATAAGTATGAACCGAGAATGAAACAGTATCTACTCCCTGAGGTATAGGCATGGAAAAATACACATTCTTAGAATAAGCTTCAGCATCGTCTGACGGACGAGAATGGAGGAGCGAATAGCATCCTGTGCTGTCTTCACAAAAGGCATAGGAATGCCCTTTCTGCCCCGCAGTCATCAGCGACAGGTGCATATTGATATACCCTCCGCTTTTCCACATGCTGACCACTTTCATCGGGTCGCGCGGAAGAACGCCATCGCCAAGCTGGAGGATGAAGTCTGCGGGATAAGGCCGAGAGGCGAACACCTCTGTCAATCCGTAGAAATTCAATTTCCCATTTTCAATCGTATAAGAAGCCTGGCAGCGCACCAGCGTGTCTCTCTTGTCTGTCCACAGGTCTTGCGACACAAGAGGATAGACAGAACCGTCGTCGAGCACAGCGGCTTGGCATCTGCCCAAGGCATCGGTCCTAACCAGCAGCAGGTCAGAAACGATAGGCGGATAGTCCTCCGGTTCATCAGAACATCCTGTCATACAGGCGAATAGAATACAGAGAAGGCTAACGAGCGGCAGCCTCATGATTGCGAAGCGGATTGGCATACATGGTGTTTATTTTCTCACGCAAGAATGGCACATCTGGATTTTCGACGTTGACCATCTTGATGCGCGACTCGATGTACTCGTTGGTATTGCCTGCGAGGGCATCACGATTGATGTCGTATATCTTGTAATTTTTATGAATCTCACTATCAATGTGTTCTGCCACAATACGGAAGATGTCAGCCCTGTCGATGGCCGTGGGGTCAAGGGTATCGAGCCAGTCATTGATGCAGCTGGAAGCCTGATAATGCACATGCCCCTTCTTTCCCAAAATGCCTGTTTTCATGTTGTCCAGATCATCTTGCTTGGATTTCTTCCACCCTGCAATGTCGCGCTTGCACTGGAACTCCTTCGCCTTCAAATAATCGCAAGGATCATATTCGTAGGATATGGACAGAGGAACAATGTTCATATTTCGCAGATTCTCAATGATTTCAGCAGTAGTCTTTCCAGATGTTGGTCCACCCATATTGAGCATTTTCAGCACCGATTCCTGTGTACGGTCATCTGAGTCTTTTGCACGTCCTTCACGCTGAGCAATCCAGATGTTCTCACATTTCTCGTTGATAGCAAAATGCATATATTGGCTCATGTGGATAGATGACTTGAGCATCTCCTTGGGAGTGAGCCCGCGATTGACAGTAAAAGCCTTATTCATCCGAACCAAAGTTTTTATCCATGGATAAATCAGCAAGTTATCGCCTATTGCGATTTCCACAGTCGTAGAGAATCCTTCTTTCAGAAGAAATACACACAGAAAAGCTGAATCGAGCACGATGTCACGATGATTGGACATGAAAGTATAATTCTTTTTCCGATCAAGACTGGCTGGGAATACGGATGTCCATCCTGTTGTCGTTTTGTGCAGCACGTAATAAACGACAGGCTTCATAAAACGCTTCTGGAAATCAAGCGGGGTCTTGATTCCGACAAACAGCAACTTTAGCAGTCCATTCCTTATTGCTTTGGGCAGAGGAATGAACCCTTGAAGAATCTTGCCGAACTGCCGATCGGCCAGCATACTTTCAAAAGCGTCTTTCATCTCACCTTGAGAAAAAGGACGAATATCATCAAAATCAGATAGTTTTATCATATATTAGATACAAACAAAGTTACTATTCAGGAAAGTTTCTCTGCAATAATTTCATTCAACACATCTTTCATCTCTAAACCTGCTGCACGCACTTGCTGAGGAATAAAACTCGTAGCGGTCATGCCTGGAGTTGTATTAATTTCCAACATGTTAATCACATCATCCCCCTGCTTCATTCCTGCTAATGATGTAGTCAATACGAATAATGCCCGAAGCCCCCAGCAAATCATAGATGGCGCCTGTAAGAGTTTGAACACGCTTCGTTGTTTCCTCCGAAAGGCGAGCTGGTGTAATTTCCTCAACAAGACCATTGTATTTGGCATCATAATCAAAGAAATCTGTCTTAGGAACAACCTCGGTGATAGGCAATACACGCATGCCATTGGCACGTGTACGATAGGCTCCGTTGCTGATTTCCGTTCCCTTCAACTCACTCTCAATCAACACTTCCGGACTCTCTTTCATTGCCTTCTCAATAGCAGGCAGCACATCGCCAAGCGTCTTGCAGTGAGTCACTCCAAAACTTGAGCCACCAGCATTGGGCTTGATGAAACAAGGCAATCCCACCTTATCGACAATCTGCTGAGCCTCAACTTGCTGACCTTCTCTAACAAGTACACTTTCTGCGACTTTCACTCCAAAGCCCTTCAGGAACTGATTCAGTGCAAACTTGTTGAATGTCAGAGCCTCCACCAGCACATTGCTCGTTGAATAAGGTATCTGCAACAAGTCAAAATATCCCTGCAACACACCATCCTCGCCTGGCGTACCATGAATGGTAATGTAGGCATAGTCTGGTTTCACATCCCTTCCCATTTCATCTCTGAACGAAAAGTTATGCCGATATATAGGCACCAACTTTCCGCTATGCAGATGGGCTACCCATTCCTTTTGGCTAACCTCAACAATGTACACATCGTACAAATCCTTGTCAATCCAAGATTCAATACCTGCCGCACTTCTCAACGACACCTCATGTTCTGAGCTATCTCCTCCTGCTACAATTGCAATAACTTTTTTCATTTTTCTTTAAATATTTGCGGGAATATAATTTCGCCACTTCTCCAAAAGAAGAGCCATATCGTCTGCCAGTTCTGAACTGAACAGCATTTCCTTGCCAGTCTTCGGATGTACAAAACCCAACGTCTTGGCATGCAACACCTGTCGAGGACAAATCTTGAAACAATTATCAATGAACTGTCTGTATTTTGTCGAATTAGTTCCTTTCAACACCTGGTCACCGCCATAGCGTTCATCACAAAAAAGCGGATGCCCAAGATGACGCATGTGGGCACGAATCTGATGAGTACGTCCGGTTTCCAGCACACACTTCACCAATGTAGTATAGCCGAATCGCTCCAGCACATAATAATGTGTCACAGCATGCTTGCCCGCCTCCGAGCCTGGAGGGAACACAGCCATGCGCATTCTGTCTTTGGGGTCACGACCTATATTCCCTTCTATTCTTCCCACATCTTCCGTAAAGTTGCCCCACACCAAGGCATTGTATTCACGCTTCGTTGTTTTGTTGAAAAACTGCAAGCCCAAATGCGTCTTTGCCTCAGCCGTCTTTGCCACAACCAGCAGTCCGCTCGTGTCCTTGTCTATGCGATGCACCAATCCAATTTCAGGGTCATTGATGTCATACTGAGGCATATCCTTCAAGTGCCAAGCGATGGCATTCAGCATCGTTCCATTCCAATTTCCGAAACCCGGATGCACCACCATGCCTGCCGGCTTGTTGATGACCATTAAGTCATCATCCTCATACACAATGTTCAGCGGAATATCTTCTGGCGTAATCTTGTTCTCATAATGCGGACGGTCGAGCATCACCTGGATAATGTCATCTGGCTTCACCTTATACGAACGTTTCACCGGGCGGCCATTGGCCATGATGAACCCTGCATCAGCAGCTTTCTGCAAACGATTGCGCGACGTGTTGCTCAAATGGTCGAGCAGGAATTTATCCACCCGCAACATCTTCTGCTTCTTGTCAACAACCAGGCGATAGTGCTCATACAGCTGCGCCGTCTCATCGTCCTCCAGCTCCACATCATCTGCCACAGCAATCTGACCGCCAGTTTCCTGACAATCATCCCATTCTGCCATAAGCAGACGAGCGTCAGCAACATTTTCCTTATAATTCGATTTCAATGTCATTGTCAAATTCGCTTTCCACTTCTTCTGAAATCATTGCCTCGTCTATCAGAAAATCCGTCAAGAACGTATCCACAGCCACAGAATCCTTCTCTCCAGCCCCCACCATCAGCGTCAGTGTATTGTCACGGGGAAGCATCTCGCCAACCTGCACCTCACGGTTTCCCAGCTTAACGCCAAGCACAAGGTCCTTGGGCTTGTCTTCCACCTCCTCATGGGAAGTCAGCTTGAAGCCCAACGCCTGAAGAATTGACACCGCTTCGCGCAACGAGCCAAGACTCACCACGTCTGGCAACTTGATCATAGGAGCCTCTTTCATCGCCACAGTCAAGTACACCACACGACCACCCTTCACCTCATAGCCAGCCTCGGGAAGCTGTTCTATCACAGAACCAAATTCTGCATTCTTATCATACACCGAATCTGCAACGGCAGCAACCAGACCGCGCTCCTTCAGAACCTTCTCCGCCTCACCGAACGGCATGCCTGACACACTTGGCACTTCAATCTTCTCTCCATGGCGAGTGAAAGTGTCCAGCATATAAAATGTAACCAGAGGAACGGCGATGATGACAAGCACCATCAGCACAATATTCAGCCAAAATCTCACAGCTGTTTTTCCTGTAAAAAAATTCTTCAATGACATCTCGTGCGTCTATAATAATTAAATATGTGTGCAAAGATAAACAAAAAATCTGTCAAACGAACAAAACACAGCATCTTTTCATTTCCATCAAAAGATTTTCGGATGAATAGAACTGAAAACAGAGGAAATCTTGCAGGAACAAACGCGTCCTGCAAACATGCGTTTTGCTTTCATTTTGAAACTTGGGAAATGGAGAATGTGCGAGTACGTACAAGAAGAAAGAGCGGATGGATGAATAGAGAATAAGAGTCAGGGTAGATGCAAGCAGCGCAAGTGTTGCGAATTCATGCAAAGCTTGCTGTTCCCCCCGGTGCTCACCGCCTGCATAATATTTCAAACGCCGTGCTTGAAATATTTCGCAGTCGGTGTTTTAAATATTATGCAGGCGGTGAATGCTAAAGTAACACGAATCTTATTTTCTGTTATATCAGCTTTTTAGCACATGCCATTTTGTCTAATCGGTTGAGCGGATTTATACGGTGGTGCGGTTTCCCCTATAACCGAATAACCGCATTGCCGTATAGCGAAGCACCCTCAAACCTTCAATTGATTCACACCACTTTTACTTCGCCACACTCACGCCACATTATATAAACAACAAGGGAGGCGTGTCAACGACACACCTCCCTTATGCTTGAGCGGCTCACACGGATTACTTGCCGTGGTGCTCGCTTGATACAGTGAGAGACTTGCGACCCTTCTTGCGACGAGCAGCAAGAACACGACGACCATTAGCAGTCTGCATGCGCTGACGGAAACCATGCTTGTTTACCCTCTTTCTGTTGTGAGGTTGGAATGTTCTTTTCATTTTCTTATCCTATTTTATTGTTAATTTTTATCTTACACACAAATATCCTCACGCACAATGGCATGACATTCTGCGGAAAACGTCTGCAAAATTAGTGAATTTCAAGAAATCGGCAAAAGAAAAAACCAAAAAACACAAACTTTTTTTGTCATTTTAATGTTTTTACGTAATTTTGCACTCGATTTCAACAAGCAAAGTAACAATATTAATATATTAAACAAGAAAAGACTATGGCTATTTTAGCAGGTGACATCAAGAAAAACGTATGCCTCCGCCTTGACGATGGCAAGATTTATGTAGTTATCGACTTCTTGCACGTTAAGCCAGGCAAGGGAAATACAGTAATGCGCACAAAGCTCCGCAACGTGGAGGACGGACGTGTGCTCGAGCGCACATGGATTGTATCCGCAAAGCTTGATGACGTACAAGTTTCACACCAGCAATTCCAGTACCTTTACAAGGAGGGCGAAGACCTCGTGTTCATGAACACAGAGAGCTACGAGCAGGTAACTATCGCTAAGGATGTGATTACCGGCGGCGACTTCCTCAAGGAAGGCGAGACAATGGTAATGGCTTCCATCGACGACTCTACCGGCACAATCCTCACTGCAGAAGCACCTGTAAAGGTAGTTCTCCAGGTAACATACACAGAGCCTGGCCTCAAGGGCGATACTGCAACTAACGCAACAAAGCCTGCCACACTCGAAACTGGTGTTGAAATCCGTGTGCCTCTCTTCATCAACGAGGGCGACATGATTGAGGTGGACACTCGCGATGCTTCATACGTGACACGTAAATAATATTTTTCTAATATTTCATTTTACGGCTATAAAGCTTAAAGGGCTGCATCTCCATGCAGCCCTTTTTGTGCCCTCCATTTTTCTGTTCTTCAACAGCCATCCCCTCTCTTTATAACACCATTATATCTTCTTTTTGAACCCATTACGCCATCATGAGCAAACAGCAACGCATATAAACGGGCAAAAAAACGAATATTTTCTGCATTTTTTGAATAAAAATAGCGATTTATTCAGAAAATACACTAACTTTGCATCCGTTTTTGAATAAATATACAAGAAATGACAGCAAGACAATCACGACTCGACATCATCAAGGCGATTATCCAAACACAAGAAATTGGCAGCCAAGACGAACTGGCACAGGCTCTTGCCAAAGAAGGTGTAAGAATGACGCAGGCCACATTGTCGCGCGATTTAAAACTGCTGAAAGTCGTCAAAGGCTTCTCTCCCAAGGGACGTTCCATCTACATGATGCCCGACAACCCCTACTACCGCAGAGTGAGAGAGCACAGACAAGAAGGAACAGCCATACGCAACGGCTTCATGTCCATACGAATCTCTGGTCAATTGGCAGTCATCAAATGCCGCCCGGGATATGCCAGCGGATTGGCAAGCGACATTGACAGCGCCCACATTAAGGACGTGATTGGCACGATTGCAGGAGACGACACCATTTTCCTCGCACTTGAAGAGGGATTCAACCGAGACACTTTAGAAGATAATTTAAGATTAATAGCCCCTGTTTATCCAGGCAGTCAATTGTAAAACAATGACATACGAAGACGGTACAAAAGTTATAGTAGCTGACGCAAGCCATGAGAAATATGTTGACCTGATTCTCAAGACCATCAGCGAAGCTGCAAAAAAGCGTGGAACAGGCATCGCCGAACGTACTCATGAGTATGTTGCCACAAAAATGAAGGAGGGCAAAGCTGTGCTTGCTCTCGACCCCAGCGTCCAGACGGAATTAGGCGACAAATTCGTCGGTTTCAGCTACATAGAAACTTGGGGAAACAAGTCTTACGTCACAACATCCGGACTGATTGTACATCCAGATTATCAAGGTCGCAACATCGCCAAGCGCATCAAGGACCACACGTTCACATTGGCGCGTGTCCGATGGCCGCATGCCAAAATCTTCTCTCTCACTTCGGGCGACGCAGTCATGAAGATGAACACAGCGCTTGGATATGTGCCCGTGAGTTTCAACCAGTTGACTGACGATGATGCCTTCTGGCGCGGATGTCGCGGATGTGTGAACCATCCCATTTTAGAGATGAAAAACAGGAAGTTCTGCATCTGCACAGGAATGCTGTACGACCCCACACAGCACAAGGGAGAACCCACACCCATAGAGATTTTTCAGGAAACCATGAAAGAAATGGTAACCAGAGGATTCATGTAAAATCCTCACACAAAATCAGATAACAAAATAACACATTATATAATATGGAAAAGAAAAAAGTTGTCGTTGCCTTTTCAGGCGGTCTTGACACATCCTACACAGTGATGTATCTTGCAAAAGAAAAAGGTTATGAAGTCTATGCCGCTTGTGCCAACACTGGCGGATTCTCTGCTGAACAGCTCAAAGCGAACGAAGAGAATGCCTACAAACTGGGAGCCACCAAATACGTGACACTCGATGTTACTCAGGAATACTATGCCAAATCACTGAAATACATGATATTCGGCAATGTTCTCCGCAACAACTGCTACCCTATTTCTGTTTCATCCGAACGCATTTTCCAAGCACTTGCTATTGCTCGCTACGCCAAAGAAATAGGTGCAAGCGCTATTGCCCATGGCTCCACCGATGCAGGCAACGACCAGATTCGCTTCGACATGACATTCCTTGTCATGGCACCAGGCGTTGAAATCATCACGCTGACACGCGACAGCAACCTGAGCCGTCAGGAAGAGATTGACTACCTGAACCAGAATGGATTTGCAGCCGATTTCACCAAGCTGAAATACTCCTACAACGTAGGCATTTGGGGAACTTCCATCTGTGGCGGCGAGATTCTCGACTCCACACAAGGACTTCCCGAGTCTGCCTATCTCAAGCACCCAACCAAGGAAGGTCCAGAACTGTTGAAACTCGGATTTGAAAAAGGCGAACTTTGTTCTGTAAACGGCGTTCATTACGAAGACAAAATCGCAGCTATTCAAGCAGTTGAAGAAATCGGTGCTGCCTACGGAATAGGTCGCGACTGCCATGTTGGCGACACCATTATTGGCATCAAGGGACGCGTAGGCTTTGAAGCAGCAGCACCTATGCTCATCATCGGCGCACACCGTTTCTTGGAGAAATATACACTTTCTAAATGGCAGCAGTACTGGAAAGACCAAGTGAGCAACTGGTACGGAATGTTCCTTCACGAAAGCCAGTATCTCGAACCTGTCATGCCAGATATCGAGGCCATGCTTGCTTCATCACAACGCAATGTGACAGGCGAGGTTACACTTGAACTTCGTCCGCTCTGCTTCCAGACAGTAGGCGTTGACTCGCCAAACGACCTTGTAAAGAACAAGCTCGGTGAATACGGTGAAACAGCCAAGGCATGGTCTTCTGAGGACGCAAAGGGATTCATTAAAGTCACTTCAACTCCACTTCGTGCATACTACCTTGCACATCCAAACGAGGAGCGCTAATATGATAAAAGTAGGTATTTTAGGTGCTGCAGGCTATACTGGCGGCGAGCTCATCCGCTTGCTGCTGAACCATCCTGAAGTGGAAATTGTCTTTGCCAATTCAGAATCAAACGCAAGCAATTATGTCTATGATGTACACGAAGGCCTTTTAGGCGACACCGAACTGAAGTTCACGTCCGAAATGCCTTTCGACAAGGTTGATGTCATCTATTTCTGCTTCGGGCATGGCAAAAGCGAGGCATTCCTCAAAGAGCACGCCATCCCTGAGCATGTCAAGATTATCGATTTGGCACAGGACTTCCGCATCGCAGCCCCTACACACGATTATGTGTACGGACTTCCAGAAATCCACCGTGCAGAAACAGCCAAGTGTCAGCATCTGGCCAACCCTGGATGTTTCGCCACTTGCATTCAGATAGGACTCTTACCATTGGCAAAAGCTGGTCTTATCACAAAAGACATCGCTGTCAACGCCATCACGGGTTCGACTGGAGCCGGACAGAAACCCTGCGCCACCACTCATTTTTCATGGCGAGACGGAAACTTTTCCGTGTACAAGCTCTTCACTCATCAGCATCTGCACGAGATTGCCCAGACGCTCAACGAACTGAAGCCAGCCACTGCGCCACGAGTTGCAGACACACTCGTCGAAGGCTACGAAACCGACGGCATCACCATCGATTTCATCCCTTACCGTGGCGACTTTGCACGCGGCATTTTCTGCACAGAAGTCGTAACACTCGACAAAGTTCCCAACAAGGAAGACATTGTTTCACTCTACAAGGACTTCTATAAAGATGCTGCTTTCACCCACTACTGCGACAAGGCTCTCGACCTCAAGCAAGTAGTTAACACCAACAAGGGTCTCGTACACGTAGAAGTCTTTGGCAAGAAAATCGTTATCACCAGCATGATTGACAACCTTCTCAAAGGCGCAGTCGGCCAAGCTGTACAAAACATGAACATCATGTTCGGCATCGATGAACGTGCCGGACTCAACCTCAAGGCATCAGCCTTCTAATATTATGCAATTATTCGACGTTTATCCATTATTCGACATCACCATAGACAAAGGACAAGGCTGCCACGTCTGGGACGACAAAGGACAGGAATATCTTGATCTCTACGGAGGCCATGCCGTCATCAGCATCGGTCACAGCCATCCACACTATGTCGAAGCTCTCACCCAGCAGCTTGGCAAGCTGGGATTCTATAGCAACTCCGTACAGAACCCTCTCCAGAAAGAACTGGCAGAACGGCTTGGAAAAGCCTCTGGCTATGAAGACTTTCAGCTGTTCCTCATCAACTCTGGAGCTGAAGCCAACGAAAATGCCATGAAACTGGCATCATTCTACAACGGGCGTACACACATTCTTTCGGCAGAGAAGGCCTTTCACGGCCGCACCTCACTTGCCGTAGAAGCCACCAACAACCCCAAAATCATCGCTCCAATTAACAACTGCGGACACGTCACCTACCTGCCTCTCAACGACATACAGCCATGGCAGGATGAGATTGAGAAGGGCGATGTCTGCGCTGTTATCATCGAGTGCATTCAGGGCGTTGGCGGCATCCGCATGGTTACCAAGGACTTCCTGCAAAGCCTGCGCAAGCTCTGCGACACCCACAACACCATTCTTATTTTTGACGAGATTCAATGTGGTTACGGACGTTCTGGCAAGTTCTTTGCCCACCAGCACTTCGGAGTCACCCCTGACATCATCACCGTTGCCAAAGGCATCTGCAATGGCTTCCCTATGGGCGGCGTCCTCATCTCACCTAAGTTTGAGCCAATCTACGGACAGCTCGGCACCACCTTTGGAGGCAACCACTTAGGATGCGCTGGAGCCATTGCCGTGCTCGATGTCATAGAGCAAGAAAAACTGGTCGAGAATGCAGCAAAAGTAGGAGACTACCTCATCAGCACTCTCACGGCAGAAATGCAGGCAGGCAACCTACCCCACGTCATTGACGTGCGAGGCATGGGACTTATGATTGGCATCGAATTAGACATACCATACAAAGAACCACGAACACGCCTCATCAAAGAGCACCATTGCTTCACCGGCTGCTCTGGCACCAATGTCATCCGCTTGCTTCCACCGCTATGCCTCACCATAGACGAAGCACAGCAGTTCATTGACAAATTCAAGCAAGTACTAATTTAAGTTTAAGGGTTAATAGTTTAGAACAAAGGAGACAAAAGTCTGCAATGCCAAGTTCTAAACGATTAACCCTTAAAACCACCTTAAAAAACATGAAGAAAACATTCCTTTTCCTCGCAGCCGCAGTCCTGTTCAGCTGCAACAACAAGAAAACCACGCAGATACCCACTGAAGACGAAATGGGGGCTTACATCATGGTTTATCATAAGGACGCAGACCACAGCCTTCACATGGCGCTCAGCTACGATTCCTACACATGGACAGCACTCAACGACGACAAGCCCATCATTGCAGGAGATACTATTGCCATGCAAAAGGGCATCCGCGACCCACACATCTTCCGCGGTCCCGACGGCGGCTTCTATCTCGCCATGACAGACCTCCACATCTTTGCCAACCACAAGAAATATGAAGGCACTCCCATCTACCGCGAAACACAGTGGGAGCGCGACGGAGCATCTTACGGATGGGGCAACAACCGCGGGCTCGTCATGATGAAATCCTTCGATCTCATCAACTGGACACGCACCAACCTCAATTTCTCTGAACTGACTTGCCCTACAGGCATTACCGATATGCACGGCAATCCTATCCCTTGGAGCGAAGCAGGTTGCGTGTGGGCACCAGAAACTGTCTATGACGAAGAAAAAGGCCAGCTACTTGTTCACTTCACCACTCGCATGAAGAACGGAACGGAGATGATTTACTACATCTATATGAACGATGACTTCACGCAGATGCTCACTGAGCCAAAACTTCTCTTCGAAGCACCCTACGGCAAGAACAACGTGCCGGCCTACACAGTCATCGACTCAGACATCATCAAGATTGGCGACACCTACCACCTCTTCTACGTCTCACACGAAGGCACAGCCACCGTCAAGCACGCCACCTCACAGAACATCACTGGCCCATACGTGATGGACGACAAGTATGACGATGGTGAGCCACAGGGACACGAAGCGCCTAACTGCTGGAAGCGTCTCGGCCAAGACACTTGGGTTGTCATGTTCGACAACTACAATCGCCACCCTCACAACTTTGGCTTTGTCGAGACCAACGATTTCCAGACGTTCCGCATGATTGGCTACTTCGATGGCGAAGGCAGCCCTATGAAGCGCACCAACTTCGCAGAACAGAAACATGCAGCCGTTGCTCCTCTCACTGTTGAGGAAGCAAAGAAGCTGGAAGAATTCTGGAACAAATAAGGAATAAACCCAATTGAGATTGCCATCTACTGAAGGCACTTAATGCTCTGTACAAAATCGTACCCCTCGGGTATGAAAAGCCGCACCCCTCGAGTTCGCCTTCACGGACCCGAGGGGTACGGTTTTTATCACGCTAAGCTTTCGGACACACAAACAACTCTGCTATCCGATTCTTCCACGCTACATTAGTCCAAGCGAACTGCATTCACGCCCTTCTTCAACTTAATGGCCTTTTCAATGCCATTGGCACGAAGCGTAATGCGGCAGCCCTTCTGTGCCGTAATCTTGAGTGTCTTCACTTGACTGTCCTCCCAATCCATTTCAACAGCCAAGCCGCCACGGGCACGGATGCCCGAAACGGAGCCATCTTTCCAGTTTTCAGGAAGAGCAGGTAGCAGTTCCAGGACAACTGAAGGTTTTCCTTCCGTCAACGTGTATTCGCTCTGCATCAGCATCTCGACAACACCTGCACATCCACCAAAATTACCATCAATCTGGAAAGGAGAATGGGCATCGAGAAGATTTGGATAAGTGCCTCCTCCACTATGATAATCAGCACCTTGATAACCATCTGGACTGACATAGGAGAGAAGTTTGCGATAGATGTGATATGCGTTTTTTGCATCATGCAGACGGGCATAAAGGTTCACTCTCCAGCCTGTACTCCAACCTGTTGACTGGTCACCCTTTATTTCGAGCGAGCGAGATGCTGCACGATAGATTTCGTCCTTTGTATGCACTCCATCATCCACATTATGACCAGGATACACTCCAAAAAGGTGACTCTGGTGGCGATGGTGAGGGTCTTCATCATCCCAATCATAGAACCACTCTTGCAAATTTCCTCGCTTGCCTATCTTATAAGGCTGCAACCGCGACAAGGCATCCTCTGCTTGAGCGATGAAATCTCGATCTATCCCCAGTTCCTGAGCTGCGTTTCGTGCATCAATGAGACATTCACGAATCATTGCCAAATCCGCAAAACCGCCATAGCAAGTTCTGCCATGGTAACCTTCTGGCGTGACAAAGATATTCTCTGGCGAAGTGGATGGTGCCGTAATCAGATATTCTGTTCCTTCCACCCCCATGTCCTTAGTAGTAACCAACCATTCCAGACAGAATTCAGCAGCCCCTTTAAGCACTGGATAATACTCCTTCAGGAACTTCTTGTCAAGCGAGAATGTGTAATGTTCCCAAATGTGTGTGCTCACCCATGCGCCACCCATATTCCAGTTTGCCCATGAAGGGTCGCCTGTACGAAGACCGACAGGACAGGTCATTGCCCATATATCAGTATTGTGGGCCAAACACCAGCCTTTATCAACACCATAGTAAGCCTTGGCTGTCAGTTCTCCGGAACCTTGCAGCTCTTTCATGTAGGTGAAAAGCGACTGATGCATCTCTGGCAGTGCAGCGGTTTCGGCCGCCCAATAATTCTCCTCAAGATTGATGTTGCTTGTATAGTTGCAAGACCATGGCGGAAGGATATGCTCATTCCAAAGTCCCTGAAGATTTGCAGGAACATTCGGAGTGCGCGAACAAGAAATCAGGAGGTAACGGCCGAACTGGAAATAAAGTGCTTCAAGGTCTGGATTAAAGATTTTCTCGTCTCTATATTCAAGCAACACAACATCTGTAGGACGCTGATCATCCACCGTCTTTCCCAACGACAGCTTCACTCTGTCGAAAATAGCCTTATAATCGTTCATGTGACGGTTCAGCAAATCATTATATGCCTGAGTGGACAAGCGATGCAGACGTTGCTCAGCCAAATCCTTATAGGGACGCCCCTCTTTCACTGGGTCTTTGTCATATCCATTGAAAGATGTGGCATTGGTAATATAGAGCACAACTTGCTTGCTTCCCGACACGATGATTCCGTCTCCATCATCCTTCACAGCATCAGCACTTACCTTCACCGCTGTACGGAAATGCACGCCTCTATTCTCATCATAGAAGAATTTCTCGTCTGCCGCATAATAGTTAGGCAGCGAAGTGTATGCAGCATAACCATCATTCCGCAACACGCCGTCTTTCACACTGATGCAATGGGGCAACTGGCACGTCAAGGAGATGCGCACCTTGACGCCTTCCGGGTTATCAGTCGTGATTCGTACAACAATGCCTGAATCGGGATTTGTTGCAAAATGCTCCACAGCATACTGGTGTTCTCCACGATGATACACCGTATGAGCCGTAGCATTGCTGATATCAAGCCAACGACGGTAGTTGCTGATTTCGCCCTCCGTCTGGAGGTACTGAATCTGCAATTGTCCTAAAGGCTGGTAGTTCTGCGAGAAATGTCCTTGCACATTGCGTTGCAGGCGGTCTGCCTCCCGATAATCACCACGGCTCAACGCTTCGCGGATGGCAGGGATATAAGTATGTGCCTCTGGAGAATACACATTCATATTACATGGCTCGCCAGTCCACAAAGTAATATCATTCAGCGAAATACGCTCCGTTTCTACGCTACCATACACGACTCCTCCCATCATGCCATTACCTATAACCAATGCCTCCTCAAAGAACTCGGCTGGACGGTCATAATGCAACGTCAAAGGCTGGGCAATGCTATCTAAAGCCAAAAACATACCGAGGATAAATACTCCAAACTTTCTTTTCATTTTCCTCACATTTTTACTGTTATTTTTTTACCTGCATAGATGAGACTCTTCGCCCTGCCATCGGGAAGAACCACCTTCATTCTCATGTTGCTTTCAGGTTGATATTCTCCTTGTCTTGCAGAAATAGTCAAAGCCTGTTTCTTATCATTCCACTGCAAACGGAACTCTGAACGCTCCCCTTTCTCATAGTCATAGCCATCGCCTTCATCCTGATAGACAACAAATTCCGCATTTTCTCCAGGATAAACACGAATTTCCCATTCAGCATCTTCATACTGTGCTGCATACTCAATATTTCCCATACACATAGGAATGATGCTGCCAGAAGGAACAAATACAGGAATGCGTTCCAAAGGCGTGTCAACAACGATGGTTTGACCACCTTCATGCACCTCATTGGTAAAGAAGTCTATCCATTGCTTACCTTTAGGCAGATAAACCTCTCTCTGCCTTTCTACACCCGCAAGTGGAGTAGAATTCTTTTCATAGTACATCGGCTTTGTAACTGGCGCAACCAGCAGGTTCTTGCCCAGCATAAACTCGTCCTTGATGTCCAAAACACGTTTGTCTCCAGCATAGTCAAATGCCAATGAACGCAGCATCGTACCGCCATTGAAGCTCACATCTGCCGCCAAAGAATAAGTATAAGGCAACAGACTGTAACGCAAACGGATATAATCTATGATAGTTTTATAGAACGGACTATTCTCGTCGCCAAAACGCCAAGGTTCACGCGGAGTATCTGTACCATGGCTTCTCATCATCGGCAAGAACGTAGCATACTGCAACATTCTGACATACAATTCCCTATAACCCAAGTCTTCAAATCCCTTCTCATATTCACCGGCATAGAACCATGCCCAGCCTTTCTTCACAAAGAAAGTACCGATGTCAACGGTCCAGTATGGGCATCCTGTCGAACTGAAGTTCATGCCAGCAGGAATCATCTGCGCGAAAGCTGGCCACGACGCATGCGTGTCGCCATTCCAAACCACTGTACCATAACGCTGCTGTCCGGCATAAGAAGAACGCGTAAGATTCACCACACGCTTTTCGTCAGTCACACCGCGCTGATGCTCATAGATGCCCTTCGAATGATAGAGCGAATAGAGCTGGCTGCGTTCCTGCCCCAGCGCATCACCCAAACGATTGCTGCTGAGTTCAAAACGCTCAGCATGGCTATCCCACGTATAAGCTGCTCCCCTATTGCCCCAATCGGCATCCAATGGTTCGGAAGAGTCGCACCACCATGCGTCAAAACCATTCTTGAAAAATTCATTGTTCGCATATTCCCAATAGAGGTCGCGTCCCTTCTCTGAGAAAGCATCATATACATTAGTACCGGGCAACATCAGTCCTCTCTGCTGGAAATCTTTCTCCTGTGGAGAGTTGCTCATGCTGGGCCAGATTGAAATCATCAGCTTTGCATTCATGCCGTGAATAGCATCGGTCAAAGCCTTCTTGTCTGGATAGTCACGTTCATTCATCTTCATGTGTCCCCAGCTACCAGGCTCCCAGTAATTCCAATCCTGTACAATCATATCAATCGGAATATGGTTATCACGGAAACGCTTCAGCGTACCAATCAGCTCTGCTGAACTCGTGTATCGTTCCTTTGACTGCGTGTAGCCAAACAGATAGAGCGGCATCATCGGCACATCACCTGTCAACCATCGGAAATTCTTCACTGTGGCATCCATATTGTGACCTTTCATGAAATAATAGTCAAGCTGAGGAGCCGCTCCTACCTCCACGTAGCTTCCGTTCTCGTTATCGTTGAAAATCATCTCACTACCAGCATTCATCAGCAATCCATATCCAGCTGTAGAATTCAGCACAGGCACCATCTCCTTCAGGTTATGCTGACACATATACACTCTCTTGCCACGCAAGTTCATATAGTCCTCCATGTATCCACCCAGTCCATACAGTGCCTCATCAGGCTGAAAAGTCAGGTTCAGCGTCCATTTCCACGAACTACCCACTGTGTCGCGTTTCAACACATCCATCACTTCCTTTTCGCCATCAGCAGTCTTCACCGTGCGACGTGTGCTCTCGTCGAATGTCACGTTCTCCTTATAAATTTTCTCGCCTGCATGAGGACGTCCGGCACGCTCGCTCAGCAGCAGCACACCCTTCTTGTCATAAAACGCCACCGCACCAGAAATCCTGTCAATGTTCACTTCCAAGCTATCCGACCTCAGCACAACCTTATCAGCAGCCACACGGCTCCGCACTTTCACACGCTCCGGTGCACGCTCCACACAAATCTCGTTGTCCACATCCACCACCTCACCTTCATGAGTATAGCGCACACGAACCACGTCGCTCTTCACAAACTCAACCCTCATCAGGGCATCATCCATACGAAGTTCCACTCCATTATCCATTATCGTCTGTCCAAACACACTGCCCGACAAACCAAAAGCCATTATAGCTACAAAGAAACTATTTTTCATATCTTTTATTTTGTATTATAAGTATCGCGCATTCAAAATGATAAGAAAAAGGATGAACCGACATTTGCAAAATATCATCCCCCACCTATCAATAATCAATTGACAAATTTACAAAAAACAGCACAAAAATGCAAAAAACTCAACAAATTAAGAACTCAAAAACTAAAAAAGTTGGAAACAGAAGAATCCAAACTAAAAAAAACGCATATCTTTGTACAAATTCCATTCAACAAAAAACTCTAAATAGATACAACAAAAGCATGAAAAAGAATCTTTTTTTCGTTCTGCTGCTGTGCATCATGACAGCGCAGGCACAAACAGCCAGAAAATTCACCATCAATCTCACCGATGACGGTGCAGCACAAATGGTATGCTTTCTTCCCAACTCACCCTCAGGCAAAGCTATTGTTGGAATACCGGGTGGAGGTTATTCCGTCCTGTCCAACTCACATGAGGGCTATCTGGCATCCGATTGGCTCAATGAGCAAGGAATCGCCTACTTTGTTGTCAACTACCGCTTGCCAAACGGCGACCGCACAATCCCTATGGGCGACGTACAGAAAGCCTTCAGCATCGTGCGCGACTCTGCTGCCGTATGGAACATCCATCCACGCGATGTAGGCATCATGGGCTTCTCAGCAGGAGGGCATCTGGCATCAGTCATTTCCACACACTCCGAGTACGAAGTTCGTCCCGACTTCACCATCCTGTTCTACCCCGTCATCTCAATGGATGAGCGTGTTTCGCACAAGTACTCTTGCATCAACTTCCTCGGAGAAGACGGACAGAAAAACCCTGAACTGGTACGTCAATTCTCCACACAGAACGCCGTAAAACGGCATCTGACACCTCCAGCCATCATCATAACCGCCAGCGACGACCGCCTCGTGCCCTTCGTCACCAACGGATTGGCTTACTACACCGCCATGCGCAATGCCGGCAACGAATGCACCATGCACGTCTATCCCACAGGCGACCACGGTTTCGGATTCGGCACATGGTTCAAATATCACGACCAGATGCTAAACGAGCTTGAAGCTTGGCTCAAAAACCACCCAACGCCCAAACCTGACGTACAGCGAGTGGCATGCATCGGCAACAGCATCACCGATGGACACGGCATCGACATGGCAACCCAGCACAGCTATCCTGCCCTGCT
Organism: Bacteroidaceae bacterium; assembly: GCA_017507385.1. Classification (GTDB taxonomy): domain Bacteria; phylum Bacteroidota; class Bacteroidia; order Bacteroidales; family Bacteroidaceae; genus Minthosoma. Next base: position 58,854 of record JAFWAX010000084.1, read on the forward strand.
CCAGAAAAAGCTGGGAGAGAACTACCAAGTGAAAAACTTCGGTGTAAGCGGACGAACACTGCTCAACAAGGGCGACAACCCCTACATGAACGAAATGGCGTGGCGTGATGCTGTTGCCTACAACCCCGACATCGTCATCATCAAGTTAGGAACCAACGACTCCAAGCCACAGAACTGGCAGCATGGCGAAGAATTCAAGCAAGACCTTGTACAGATGCTCACCACGCTTCGCCCAGATTTAGCGCAGCCTAAAAAGAAAAAAGGAAAGAAAAGTCAAGCAGAACAGCCAGCCAAGCCACAGATATTCCTCTGCACACCAATCCCAGCCTTCAAACCCAGCTGGAACATCAACGACTCAGTTATTGTCAACGGCATCATCCCCATCCAGCAAGAAATTGCAAAAGAATACGGCCTGCAAATCATTGACCTGCACACTCTCTTTGCCAACGATGGCGACAAAATGTTCTCTGATGGCATACATCCAAACGAGAAGGGTGTACAGCGCATGGCAGAAATCATCGCCAATGAGCTGACAAAGCAGCAATAACCCATTTACTTGATTCTCACAGGGACTCATTCTATTGTAGCCTAAACTACCATATATGATTACCGTGGGCATAATATTTAAAACACCGTGCGCGAAATATTTCGTGCACGGTGTTTTAAATATTATGCCCACGGTGGCTGTATTGCACGCATCTGAAATTTCATCATCTGTCAACAAAGAACAGCATGACACCCGCCACACTGATGAGGGCACCAACGATTTCAAGAATGGTTATTTTCTGACGAAAGAAATACCAGCTGGGCAGAATGATAAAGATGGGAGTCATAGCCATGATGGTCTGGGCAATGCCTGTACTGGTATGGAGCGTTGCCATAAGCGAAAGACTCACTCCCAGGAAAGGTCCCATCAGCGTGGCGAGAAAAGCAAAGGCCATGCCACGGCCATCACGGCAGACTGAAACAACCTGACGCGTTCTCCTCGTCAGGAGCATGGCAAGCAAGAATCCCGCAAAACCTGTTACGGCACGGATGAAGGTGCTGGCAAAAGGCATTATATCCAATGCTTCAGGGGTTGTGATGAGAGTTTCATAATGAGTCATGCCGACCTTACTGAGCACCAGTCCAATGCCTTGCCCGAGCCCTGCACCGATTCCGAACAGAACGCCTTTTAAGGGAAGTTTCAAACTCAAACGGAGATATCCACCACCTTTAGACAATACGCTCAACCCTATACCAAACATCGTAACGAGCATTCCAACCACAGCAAGCACAGACATCCGTTCACCCAAAAGGATGAAGGCAAAAATGGCTGCGGCAGCAGGAGCCAACGTCATGAACAGCTGTCCAAAGCGACTGCCTATGAGCAGATAAGAGTTGAACAAGCAATAATCTCCCAACACATAACCGATAAATCCCGAGAGCGAAAGCCACATCCACGTTTCAGCATCAGCGTCCTGCGGCAAAGGCTGGCCGCACACCACCCACATGAGGATGCTCAAGAGCACCAACGAAAGAAACATGCGAATGATATTCAAGCCCAATGGCGACAAGCGCCTGCTCGCCACTTCTGAGGCCATGGCCGTAACTGTCCAGAGGAAAGTCACCAGCAACGAGATTAATTCTCCTTTATACATTATTGCGTTGTTTCTATACTTATTCTACTGCATAAGAGATGATTCTCACCTCGCTGTTCAAGCCTGACGGAACAGGCTGCCATGTGTCGTATCGGCTATTCTTATAGTTCAAATCCACCACATTGATTTCTTTAAACTTACGCCATTCCACACCATCGCGGTCCATCTGGGCGATGCGGTTGGCTGGCAGATTGGTTACATAAACTTGAAGTTCATTTTTACCCTTCTTGACATAGGAGGTGATGTCGCAGCGAAAAGGTACGGCAAAAAGGGTGGCAACTTCCTTACCATTAACAACGACACGAGCGGATTCACGCACATCGCCAAGGTCGAGGATGTGACGACAGTCATCCAACGCCTTGCTGCGCTTGACAACGAAAGTGGCGGTGTAGCAACCGGTCGCCATCGTCTTGGCGTATGAGCCACCCAATTCCGTCCACGATTGGGGCCTTTCCATCGGAATCCGCGTAGCCGTAAAGCTTGACAAACCAGCTGCATCATCGTTGTCAGCATTCATCTTGATGTCCTCTGGGAATGTCAGTACCCATTGATGCAGTTCGGAGTTCTGGAATACGGCTCCTCTATAGGGATGCTGAGACGCTTTCACAACAGACGAGTGGCGGTCATCTGTGAAGGTGCGGAGGATGACGCTCTCGCCACTGAAGAGTTGAATGCGCACCTTCCCATTCTGAAACTTAGGATGAGTTATATCGCCTGTCATAGGATTGTAGAATAGCGCTTCTTCGTCATCCACGCCAAGAGCGATGTAAGCATCAATATCATTGGGAGTAAGGTTGCTTATAAAATAGTGATGCCCATCGGAATTGCTGCGGCGAATGCAGGAAAGTCCGTGTTCTGTACGCATGGGCTCGATACGTCCTCCCGCCAATAAAAGAGCTTCGGCATAGTCACTTGCAAGGAAAGACTTCTCTTTCAGGGCTGCCAATGCGTTGTCGAACAGCGCCTTTTCAGACACGAGCCGTCCGTAACCAGGCACACTTTCTGGATAATGCCCCACAAAAACAACACGCTTACCCTCTGCCGCAATGTCAAGGAGCCGATTGACGGTGGCCGCAGGCATAAAACGCACATCGGGAATGATGACTGCATCGTAATGACGATAAGCATCGGTAAGCAGATAGCGGTCTGAAATGTAATCTACATCATAGCCACTCTTGATAATAGTCTGAATGGTCTCAATGAACTTCGGGGCACGCTTTCCCATGGAATGAATGTCGAACAGGGCAACCGTGCCTGGCTGCTCGTAAACCATATCGTAGAAAGGCAGATAGACGAGAAAATCGTTGTCGGGATTTCCCCACTGCAGAAACGACTGGCAACGGCTGATGTACTGGCTGAAAGCTGGCATTGCATTCCACTGCGGATTGTAGGGAGTCATATCGACAGAAGCATAAAACCGCCAACCCGGCCACGGCTCATCCTTGGGAGAATAGCAGGAGCCATGAAACACCACATGATTGACACCTGAGATAAACATGAGGTCAAGATCTGGCTTGCACTGCGAAAGCGAAAATCGGAAATGCTCTGTGAGCCATGTAAATGTCTCGCTGGAAGTGAGTTTCTTGCCCGAAACATGGGCTGCCGAAGAGGCATATTTGAGCATGGAGAGGTCCGAGTCGTTTTTCTTCGTATGGGCAGCATCGGTGCGCAACCCCTTGATTCCAAAATCACTGAGCCCAAAGCCTTCGCACTCGGGGATGTCAACAGCAGCATAAATGTCAAGAAGATTGGCAGGACTGCCATGCGCCTGATTGCGCGTGATGCTGCCATGGCGATGCGCCCATTCCGTCCATTGAGAGGTAAAGTTTTCAAGAAGCAGTTCACCAAGCGTCTCACGATAGTCACTGATGACACGCCTGTCGGTATCGGTACGCAGAGAATCTTTCTTGCCCAATATATAGGTATAAGGACGAAGATTGTAGCCACGGCGTTGCTGAAATTCTTCATACATGCGAGGAGTCCAGTCGGCTCCATACACTTCGTAAGAATCATTGAACATCACTTTCGGGAACGACACGCCTTGACTGGCAAACGCGGAATCAAAACGAGCAAGGTAATGCCTCACTGCATCTCGGTCAAAATGGTCAATCACCAAACCTTCGCCTCCAGGAGCTGCACGCTTTACCTTTTGAGCAGTACGCCCCACTTCCCAACCACCTTCTTGATTGAAATTCAGCTTACAAGCAGCATCTTCAACAGACACAAGCGGACCGCCAAATGGCCATCCCGTACCTGTTGACATGTTGATTTCCACCCCCAGCTGCGCACCTCTCTCTTCCACATATTTCAGCATTTGCATCCAGCGCGGAGAAAGATAGGGAATATCATTAGCATCATTCCCTTGCACTCCGTAGATTGGGGTAATCTCAACACCTCCTATACCAGCTTGAGCAAATGCCTTCAGATTAGAGTCAATACCCGCCGAATCCACCGCACTGCCCAACCACCACCAACGGGTGTAAGGCTTACACTCTTGGCTAACAGACGGCCACGACTGAGACAGGACGTCAGTTCTATGAAAAAAGAGAAGACAAAATACAATAAATGCTTTTGCAAAGAATATGAAATTGAGCGTTTTTTTCATTTTAGAATAATTAGAACTGGTTTATCATGCGAAAATACAACTATTTGACGTCATTGACAATTTTTATATCATTTTTTGATTATCTTTGTAAGGTTTTATGCTTCACAGCTTTACTCACATGTCAGAAGAAGGTCAATTGGACATAAAGAAAACAACTGCACAAAACGAGGAAGAAACACAATGGTTTGTCCTGAAAGTGAGCCGCAAAGAGCGGCTGGCTACAGAAGTGCTGGAAGGAGCCGGATTGAGAACATTCTGCCCGACAGTGCCTACAGACATCACCATAAGGGGCGAGAAACGCATTGCAGAGCGTCCTCTCATACCAAACACCATTTTTGTTTCCGCACCTTTCGGCATTCTTAACAGCATCAGAAGGCAACATCCTTTCATCACATATTGCTACCAAAAACAGGACGGAAGGTATAAAATTCTGCATGTACCAGAACGAGAAATGGAGCGTTTCATCGACTCAACGGAAAAGATGAAGAACGACATTACTTATTTCCGACCTGAGGAAGTGGAACTTAAGACAGGCGACAAAGTACGCATTGTTGGCGGAATCTTTGACGGCTACGAAGGGACGCTGCTGAAGGCGAAAGGACGAGCCAAACGAATGTTTCTTGTCAACTTCGAGCTACTGGGTGCCTTGGGCACGCACATTGAGCCACAATACATCCGACTCATCAAAAGCGAACAATAATCCAGCCTCCTCCATTCTTAGCCAGACAACAACTCACTTCATTACTCCCCCACCACCAATAGAAAGTACCAATAAAATCTCGCAACCGCACAACAGCGATTGCGAGATTTTATTAAATTCAGCAAAACTTTATTTATTTTACCAAATACAAACAAATCAGCTACTTGACCAGTATCTTCTTGATACTTCCGTCGCTCATTTTGACTAAGTTGACACCTTTTTGAGGATTTGGCAGAAGCACACCGCTAACAGAGCTATAAGTAACGACTGAAATAGCAGGATTCGTGACATCCTCAATTTCTTCAATACCATTAACTATACCCATGTTAATGATATAGTCATCCAACATGACTGATTTGAGGTTCGGTTTTGTTATCATGCCATTCATCAACGTAATTTGTTCATTCTCATTAGGAGCAGTATCGTCATCTGCAGTTAGAGACATCGTAACAACAGTTCCCGAATCTTTTATAAAGTTGGCATTGTCATTTGCGTAACAAATCACACGGATGATATTTCCTTCTTGCTGAGCAACGGCTAATTGATGCTGCGCAGAAGAAACATCACCCAGCGATACTTGAGGTCTTCCGTCTGTGTCAAGTGCAATCCGCAGTCCTTCAGGCACTTTTACATCAAACGCAAATGCCGTAAAGCTTCCCAAGCCATCCATCTTTATGCTTATAGGCGCACTTTCTCCTACTTCCACCACTAAATTCTCAACAGCAAAGGATGGTACTGAACTTGCATCAGAAGCCGCACGAGATTTCGATGCAGCAGGAATAAACTCTCCGTTTTGAGAATAGTTCACCAATGCAACAACATCGTCCACCAATGTCTTGCCATCACCTGTAAAGTCAATGACTGGCACCACAACCGATTCATCCTTCATTTGATTATCCGCTAGAAGTACAGAAGTTGCAGCTAATTGTATATCATCCGCATTCACATTGCCATCCATATCCACATCTCCTTGAGTTACTTCTTCCATTACAGGGGATATTGAAATCTTAGCAATACGTAATTCACGAGAATATGTTTCCCTCTGTCTACTATTTATTTGAGATTGCAGTTGCAACACTCTCGACACAGGCATATTCTCTCCCTTTGTATCTATTTGAATGGTGAATGTCTCCACCTTTCCTCCGCCATATATGAAATAGTCTCCTTCTCCATGCTCACCCGTCAAATCGGGGTTGGCGAACCGCATTCTCTCGCTATCATCATCATCATAAAGATGCACATAAAATCTATTAGGCCGCACATCTTCAAGATCTTCCGTATTAGGTGCAATAGTAATAGACACATTATAGATGCGGTTAGGCAACAACATGAATGGAATCTTGTAGCCAACAAACGGATTGACAGATCCAGAACTTGGAATAGCTTTAACATAGCTATTGCCTTCAATATTCCAAGAAGCATCGCACGCCACAGATATTATTTCGCGTACGTTTTTGGTATACACTAATTTCCCACGCTTGTCTAATGTTGAGTCAGCCTGTGTGATGTCCACATCAGCGGTGGCCTTCAGCAAGTTTGGCACTAAGTCGTCACACACTTTGTCAACAACATGCGCACAGGCAATAGGGTCAACTTCATCATAATATGCAACCGTATGCGCTTTCATCAGTTCCACTTCTGCTGAAGAAAGATGGCGGAACCATTCTGCCACCAATGCTTTCTTGATTGACTCTGAAGGTACCTCGCCAAAAATGTTCTTGTATTTCAAGCAATAAGCCTCCCATGCTTTTGCCGTTGGAAGCACAGGGTGCGCATTTGACAAATCCACTTGGCTATACCATGTGCCAAACGTTTCTGTGTCACTCAACAGTTTAGAAAGAGACAATAGCGTTGTGAATGCCTTCGTGGTGCCATAGAGCGTATCGCCTTTCACAAAATAGGGTGTCACATAATAGGTCTTTTCAGACTCAAGACCGGAGATCTTGAATCCATAATCGACCTCTTCATCAAGTCCCTTGAAACTGTAGAAAAATCCAGAACCTTTATATGGCAAATCGCTATCAAGACTATTCATCTGGATAAAGCCTCCCTGTTCTTTCTCCTCTGATTCTGATATGTGGAAACCAAAGTCATCCAGCAAGTCGCCATCAGCAACGTGCAGCTCCATCTCAGCAGAGTGGCCCCATACGTCTGCAACCTGAATCGTCAAATCGCCATTCTTTTCATCTCCTATAGGCTGCCCCCAGAAAGACAATGTTGCTTTTGATGCATACACATACTTCGTTTCTTCCTCATCTGTATTGGAGTTAAAGATGAGTATGGACTGGGCTTGAGCTGTCAGTGTAATCAAGCCCGTGACAACTGCAATGATATATTTATTCATATAAAATTATGCTTAAAACGTTAATAAATATCTTCTGTTTCAATCAACGAGACTGGAATCAATTCAATGAAATCAAGATTCAATTCACAGTTATAGAGATCTCCCACCTGTTCCAGACGGAGATAGTGGTCAGATTTGCCATCCGTCTCAAACGTCCCGACAACTCGGCGAATCGTGTTATCCTGCCCTCGCATCGACGTTGAAGAAGCATCAAAAGCACTGCGCCAGCCGCAATGGTAGTCGCCAGGCCCCTTCATCCATCCCTTTTCGTGAATCTCTTTGTCAAAGGCTGCAATAGCTTCATCACTGCCAAGATTTTCGTCACTTGCCCATCCGAAGAGTTTTCTTCCACCTGGACGGAAATCTATGGAATCGCCAACTAATTCATCGTCTATATACATATTAATTTGTCCTCTCGAAACAAATCCGACACATGTCATGAATCGAAGCTCATATTTTCCGGCAGGCAACGACGGCAATTTGATCTTTACATCATAGGGACCTTTCAAAATAACCTCATCCCCTTGATATGACCAGAAATACAACGAACGAGAGCGCACATGCATGTGTGTATCATAATCATATTCGAAGTTTCGCACATAACCAGACTTGAAGCCAACACATCGGCTATCGTTATTGGCCGCCATGGATATATTTTTGGCTGTTCCATAACGATCCCCATTACGCCAATAATGTCCGCGTGGATTATCCCCATCGCTCATTCTTGTCATGAAATCAGGAGACAAAGTCGTAGCATCTAAGCGTATGCGGTCATGGCACACCACTTTCTGCATTGTTTCATCATAAGCAGCAATTTCATCGATGTAGTGATAAATGCCATTATATGCAACGTTTGTTGCATTCATCTGCGATGGAGGTGTGATTTTTGCGCCGCGTACAAAAATGCCCTGCGCATCAGGTTTTGTCTGCACACCTCTACGATTCACATAAAGACCTTCCGCATTTCCAGAAGGGAATGAGAACTTCAGAATGGAATGCGGCATCAACGTCTCATACCAGTCGCAGATGTCCGCTTTTCTGCGATTGAAGTTGTTGGGCAAATCGCCTCCATCCATGGCCGTTACTCTGTAATAATCGCCATATATTGGCAACAAGTGATAAGAGATGAATCTATTCAACGCATTGCGGCGGTCTGTCTCATCTGTAACATTCTTGTCTTCCGGATACATAGGGTCATAGATTGCATGAGCTTTCTTGCGCAAATCGTCAAGATTGCTGATGCCATACTTCTCATACAGCACAGCATCCGGAACAAGTAAAGCCGTATAGTTGTAATAACGATAATCAGGGTATGCCACATTATCGTACGCACCACCGCCAACAGGGATACACAGTCTGTCGTTGATCCAAGTACAAGAGTCTATACGGTCCTGAGATGTTGCCCAAGTATAAGTCGCATCCATATAATGCAGAAGCGAATCTTCCATGTGGGTTGCTTTCAACGCTGCATAATAAATAGAGACGTTCGGGTCTTGAGCAATGACCGAAGGGAGGCAAATCTCTCCGATAGAAGCTGGAACAATGGATTTCAGTTGAGCAATTGGCACCATTTGCTTGGTACCATCAATCTCAAGAATCACCATTTCTGTCGTTCCTTGCTGTACATCTTCAAACTGGAGATCTTTGACATCCAATTCCTTATTCTTGCCATCGTAACTTATGATTACTTTTTCACCATACATGCCAAAAGTCACCATAGGATTTTCTGCAAGAGAAATCTTTTCTTTTGAGCCATCTGTTTTATTTACAATCAGCTGGCTCCGACCATGTGCCATCCAACTTGCTGCACACAAGATCATTGACAATAGAATTTTTCTCATAAGTTTTAAAGATTTAACGTTATAAATAATTGTGCATTTTTCATTCTACCCCACAAAGATACGTAAAAAGAACATTTTTACCCCCCCCGAATGTTAATCTTTGTTAATATAGATAAATTCTATCTCAACACGAGTTTGACGAAATAAAAATTCATAATCAACTTAAACAAAAAATAAGATTTCGTTCTTGAAGCATGCACCGTGCGCATAATATTCAAAACACCGCCTGCGAAATATTTCAAACACGGCGTTTTAAATATTATGCAGGCGGTGAGCGCATAGGAACAGTATCGTCGAACTCGGTAGTGTTTCCTTTGTAAGTAACATAAGTTGTAATTTTTGATTTGGACACCCAAAATTACAAACTTGTCAGGACTAGCCCAACATGGCTGGTCCTTTTTTTATACTTAACTCAGACACACTTTTCGAAACAGTATCACTTTTCGAAACAGTATCACTTTTCGAAACAGTATCGTATCCTCAGCTAATAACCAAAGAGAACCGGTTCGTGCAAGTTTGTGTGGGCAAAAAAAGAGGGCAACCCAAGATTGCTCTTCGGTTGCCCTCTTACACTAAAAGTTTGTTTAAGGTTTCACGCTATGCTACGGGAGCTCCACAGTCCAATAGCTGCGGGTTGGCGTGATGCGGCCAAACTTTCCCCATTTAGGATGTTTCTTGAATTTTGAAAGTCCAGCAGAAGGAACGTTCAGACGAGTGACGTGTATCTCACTGAACACATCTTCACCCAATTCAAACGGTTCGGTGACACGCAAATTCACCTCGACCAAACTTGTATTGATAAATGCCTCGTCATCAATGAGTTCCATTGTTGTCGGCATATTCATTTTCTGAACGATGGTACCATCAAATGCACGCTTACCTATGCGCTTGAGACCTTGAGGAAGGTTGATTTTCTCCAATCCCCAGCAACCAACAAATGCGCCATCAGGAATCTCCTGTATGCCTTCTGGAAGTACGATAGAAGTAATCTTCTTGCAAGTACGGAAGGCATAAGGCGCAATAACCGTAGCATGAGCTGGAACAACAAATTCTCCGGTCTTTCCAGGAGGGCAAAGAACAAGTGTCTTGCCGTCCTTTGTATAGACCACACCATCAATAGACTTAAAATGAGGATTGTCTGCATGAACGTTCAGGTGGGTCAACTTGAAACAATGGTCAACAACGTTATTCCCGAAAGCTTCCACAGATGCAGGAATCTCCAACGATGTTATTTCGATGTTCTTATAATAGGCTGAATCTGCCACAACTGTCTGGCCATCAGGGATAACTGCTGCTCCTTCGGAGTTCTGCGCTTGAACAGTAAAGATTGCCCCAAGGACTATTAAAAATAAAATTGTTCTCATCTTTATTTACTCTTTTGAAGGTTCTGACTGAAGAATCTGGCTCTTGCCGCCGTCTCTGTCAAGGAAAAAGATAACGGCACGGTTCCATTCGTTCACTGATTCATAAGGCTGAACGGTATCGCCCTTATAGTCTATGCGGAGACGATCCTTTGACACGCCAAATTCATCGACAAGCATATCATATACCGCCTGAGCACGTTTCTGGGAAAGGCGAAGGTTGTAGGCCGGATAAGCCGTCTCAATGTCGGCATAGCCCGTGACAATCAGGTTGATATCTGGGTGCGTGCTCAAGAAGGTTGCAACACTCTTGATGTTCTTCTTCTGGGCTTCAGTGATGTAATGGCGGTCAACATAGAACGAGATGGTCGTCTGCAAAGCCTCGCTGAGTCTAATCTTTTCATAAATCTCAGGCATCATCATGTTTGCCTCATTAAGACGTTCATTCTCATCGCTCGCCATCTTGTTCAGTCGCTCAATAACTGCCGAATCCAAGTGCTTAACATAATGGAAGCGACGACGCCCATGACAATCCTTGAAATGGAATTGAGCACCTAAAAGTACATCGAAATAGGTATCATAAACACGGTCATATTCGTGACCATTATATTTATCGTCCGTACCATTGAACGTTACTTCGCCGGTAATATCCCACGCATCACTAACTTTCCAGCGTCCCTGCAAACCTACATGCGCTGCAAAATAGTTGCCTGGTTCAGAATTTACAGGATAAGCATAAGTTCCCGTGGATTTCCCGTCGGGGCTATTATAAGAAACTCCATTAGACCATGCTTCAAGCTTTTCCTTCTGGAAACCGAAGGTACGGTTGTAGCCCAGACCAACAATTCCCACAAGGTTAAACACACGGTCTTCACGATATTTATATACGATATTGGTCAAATTCACCAAAGCATCTATATAACCCGAAAAGATGTTGAAGTTATAGTTGCCAAAAGCATACTTCTCGCCTGGAGCTAAAGTCCAGCCCAAATCTGTCAGTTCGCAAAGCTCCCATTCGGCACGTCCGACTTGCGGATGTATTCCGGCTGTAAGTCGTAAACCGAATGAAGGATAGAACCATTTTCCTACACCGATATTGACACTAAGTCGCTGATTCTTAAAGAAATTTCCGAAACGAGTGTTTTCCGACATTGAATGACTGAAGCCCGTTTGAACCATCACAAAAATATTATCTGCAAAATGATAATCATCCAAATAGGCATTTTCGTCAAAATAAAGGCTATCATCATCAAGCTCAATGCGAGAACGAGTGGAATCTACTACCTGATATTCCTGAGCGCCCACTAACAGGCTGAACATCAAGGACAGAATTACTATATATATTTTCTTTGTTGCCATATTCCAAATTGCATTAAATCATTAAAACTTCTACTGTACCCAACTAATCATTAATGATACATACAATATAGTCACCTGTCGGCCTGATATTACTTTCGTTGGCACAAACTCGAATACGAGAGGATGGAATCTCATAACGTTCCAACAGGATGTCGCCAATGGCTTTCACTCGCTTTTGGAACAATTTATCATCAACTCCAGAACTATTGGTGATGTAAATCAAGCTTTGTGGGGCACGCGACCAAGCTAATGCAGTTGTGTAAATGTTAGTCTGCTGCAAACGGTCAACTGTAGTTTCACCTTCATCGAAAGCAATCAAGGTATAGATGACATGTGCCTCAACATCAATCGTATCTGTCTGTTCTTCCAGTTCTTGCTGACGCTTCTTTGTCTTGTCACGCAAGTCATCAATCTCTGCCAATTTTTGTTTATACACAGTCATATCATGACGTGGATAATAGAAACCTGGGGCTTGGCCTCCCTTGTTGTTGAAGCGATAGCTTACACCTACCACAAAATCGAGGTGTCCATCCCAAGTATTCTTGGTGGTAGGATTACTATCGTAGGAGTTATCAAGGAAGTTTTCTACTGCTTCAATATGCAGATTCCAATTCCTTGCCACCATAAACGTTCCTGCAACACCTGCGCGGATATTGATGAGAGAATGCTGACGATTCTGATATTTGTCCTGATTGCTTAACTGAGCACCATGGCCATTATCAATCCCCTGAGCCGAAGCATATTTGCCTGACGTGTAATTTCTTGAAACAGAGCCTCCAATACCGACAATTCCTTGAAAATGGAATTTCCGGTTCTCACGGAATCCACAAATGAGGTTTGTGAAATTAAGAAGATAGTCTATATTCAATGCATACGAGTTCCATTTGAACCGGTCATGAATCATGTCCTTAAAATCACCTACAAATTGATTATCCGTAACACCTGTATTACGTGTGTAATTAAGCTGCAAACGCACACCGCTCACAGGAGTAATTTCCTTGCCGAAAGTCAATGCGGCAGCAGGTCCCATCACCTGAAAGAATCCTGCATGTGAAGCATCACTACCAAAGTTAGAAACGACACCGCCATACAAACCAAGATACCAGTTATCCTTAAAATCTGTGTTTGCTACATGCCTTTTCTCCACCAATGGAACAGCCATGTCTTCCAATATTGCTAAAGTTGAGTCGGCTACACTCTGAGCAAACGAGACGACCGCCGTCAACAGCAATACAAATAATGTTCCTAATTTCCTTACCATACCTTTTACCTTATTCATTTATTTCATTTTCAGCACGTTACCCCCCCCCGAAATTCAAATCGGAATTTCTGTCGAGTAACTCATATTTAGAATTATTACTCTTAAATTCTGGAACTATCATCTTCATCTTTCGTACCACACTCATTTCATCATACGTTTTATTTTTTTCCATCAACTCATCCAAATGCCTACACACATCCTCATATTCATAGGGTCGCACTTTGGCAATTCTGATTTTCGTATTGCTGGTGGGCCGTTCTTCTTCATCCTTGATAAGCACTTCCTCATACAGCTTTTCTCCTTTTCTCAATCCCATATACTGAATCTTCACATCCCGCCGGCCACTATTCTGAATGAGTTTCTTTGCCAAATCAGCAATCTTCACAGGCTGCCCCATATCAAACACAAACACTTCTCCGCCATGTCCCATTGTTCCTGCTTCCAACACCAGCGCACAGGCTTCTGGTATCAACATAAAATAACGTATGATGTCAGGATGAGCAACCGTAACAGGCCCGCCCATTTCTATTTGTCGCTTAAACAATGGAACAACAGAGCCATTAGAACCCAGCACATTACCAAATCTCGTCGTAACAAACTGCGTATGACCACCCTCTGGATTCTGTTTCTTCAAATGGTCGTTTAAGCTCTGCACATAAATCTCACAAATTCGTTTAGAGCATCCCATGACATTTGTTGGATTCACGGCCTTATCTGTGGAAATCATCACAAACTTCTTCACCTTATTCTCAACAGCCAAATCTGCAATGATACGAGTTCCCATCACATTGTTAAATATCGAAGCACAAGGATTATCCTCCATCATTGGCACATGCTTGTACGCTGCGGTATGGAATACATAATCGGGCTTATATTGGCTGAAAATTTTTGCCATCCGCTCCTTATCAGTGATGGTTGCCACAAAAAATAAAGCATCAATATAGCTCCATTTATTCTGCAATTCCAGCATCAAATCATGCATTGGAGTCTCTGCCTGGTCAATAAGAATCAGCTTATCGGGAGTGTAGCTGGCAATTTGGCGCACGATTTCACTTCCGATACTTCCTGCCGCACCTGTTACCAGCACTCGTTTCCCCGACAACAGTTCACCAATTTTCTCCATGTTTATCTCGATTTCACGCCGAGGCAACAACTCTACTTCTTCACGTATGTTTTCACGTACTATGTCAAACATCGTTTTCGCCACAGCTCTCCAAACACAAAGAAGGACAGTTGCGCACACAAACACCAAAACAAACACACGGTAAGGCACCTGCTCCGTAAAAGGAAGCAAATCAACAGCCCAACGCAATGCCATACAGAGAACTGTACCCAACAATAAGGCAAAAGCTGTACGAGACAAATCCCTAAATTCCAATAAACGGGAAACATCTGCATAGGTATGGAAAACTCTCATACCTATACAATAAAACACCATATCAATCAAAAAGGTGTACAATATCTGCAATGCATTTCCCACCAAATGAGCGGGACCATACACCACACTATACATCAATACCATAGACATAAAGATGAGAATTATGTCTAAAGTAGCAATTGCCCAAAATGGTAAAGCCTCTCGCGAGAAATACCACTTTTTCAGTTTATAAACAATGTTGTCTATCGATTTATACATTATTACCCGCAAACATCTTAGGAATGCCAATAGGATGAAAAACGCTGCAAAGTTACACTTTTTAATACAAATACGTTAAAGAAATTTGCAAAATTACACTAATATTGTACTTTTTAACACAATAATATTAAAAAAACGTTTTATCGACATCAAAATGACATCCTCATCTTTTACGCATCACAAATACCACACCATCAATCCATTCACCTTTCATCGGGAAAGGAGGAGTGGCTTTTTCATCAAACCAAGTCTCAAATCTTGAGACATCCACATTGTAATATCTTACAAGAGCTTTTTTCACAGACTCCACACGCCTTTCTGCCAAGTGCATATCTGGAGATTCGCTTTTCACCGATGCTCCACAGTATCCTTTAATAAGAAGATTTACATCTGGATGCTTCTTCAGGAAATCCGCCACAATACGCAAGTTTTCCATCTGATAGTCATTCACAAACACTCTGTCCACATAAAACGAAATGCGTGTTTTCATCAGTTCTCCAAACGCCACGACTTCACTCGCTTCTCGGTCTTGATATTCTTTGAGTTTCTCATTATCAAGCAACTCCGCCACCCTTTCATCTGCTGTTCTCAAAGCTGTAGCCTCCCACCTTCTCACTTTATAGAACCTATAATCTCCATAGTGATCCATCAGATGAACTCTGACTCCAAGAGCCACTTCTGCATAAGGTTCCAGCGCAAACGTCTTCGAATGCTTCACACCATTATGACTATCGCCCACCATTGTTCCAACACCCTGCAGCACGATGTCTGCAGATTCGCTGATTTTCAACAGACCTTGCAAACCACATCGCACAGCCAAATTCATGTGGTCAGAATAATCAACAGGATAACCCAATCTTTCCCATCTCTTCGTCTTGTCATCAAACCCGAATGAATAGTTCATACCAGCGCCGACAAACAATTGCACATTCAATCTGCGCCGTTCGTTATACGGACAAAACAGGTTGGTCAGACTCATCATTTGGTCAACATAAGCAGCCGCCATCCCAAACGTATAATCTCCATCGCCCAGCAACGTGCTAACAGCTAACGCCTCATCACTCGCCCATCCTTTCTGGCGACGATACCCCAACGTCAGTCGAGTGCTCCAAATCTTCGAGAACTGCTTTCCTATACCCAAATCAAACATAGGCATACCCATTTTAGCAATCCCGTGCCCACTCATGTTTTCTGCCATCGACATGCTCCATCCGCCATAAAAATCCAGCATCCAATTGTCAGATGCATTATAAGGTCTCCAAACATCTATCACCTCCGGAGCTACTTGTCGAGGAGCCTCCCACTTCGGTCTCTTAGGTCTTTTAGGAGCCTTCCATTTCTTCTGTTCCTGAGCCATCCCCGCTAAAGAGAATGCCAACAACGCTAAAATCACATAAACCCTTTTCATACCCATCTTGAATTATCAACTATAGATTTTCATTTATACCTTTAATTACATATTCAATCTGTTCCTCACCCACACATGGCCCGCTAGGCAAACACAAGCCGCATCGGAACAACTGCTCGCTCACCCCATTGACATATGCAGGCGCATCCTTAAACACTGGCTGCAAATGCATCGGCTTCCACAAAGGACGGGTTTCAACCCCTAGCGCATCCAGTTTCTTTTGCAAATCAAGCACTTCTCTTGCCGGTTCCTGCAATCCACCATCCTTCACGCCTTCAAGCCGAATCGTGGTCAACCAATAATTCGAGTCCATACAAGCATCAGGAGCAGAGTGCACTTCCACCCCCTCTGTCGCTCCCAGCATCTTCTCATACATTCCATGCACCCATCGATGGTGCGCTATATGCGCATCAGCCACAGTCATCTGGCCGCGCCCTATGCCAGCACAGATGTTTGACATTCTGTAATTGTAGCCAATCTTCTCATGCTGATAATACGGATACGCCTCACGCGCCTGAGTCGCATAAAACATGACACGCTTCTTGCTTTCCCCGTCCGGGCAAATCAAAGCGCCGCCCCCACTTGTCGTAATCATCTTATTGCCATTGAAAGACAAAACTCCGTACTCGCCAAACGTACCGCACATCTGCCCCTTATAAGTCGAGCCAAACCCTTCTGCCGCATCCTCCAAGACGGGAATTTCATAGCGATTGGCAATCTCCATAAGCTCGTCCATCCTTGCAGGCATCCCATACAGATAAACAGGGACAATCGCCTTTGGCTTCTTGCCCGTCTTTGCAATCCTATCCTTAATGGCCTCCTCCAGCAACTGCGGGTCCATATTGTATGTACCCGGCTCACTGTCCACAAACACAGGAGTCGCTCCCTGATAGACAATAGGATTGGCTGTTGCGGCAAATGTAAAAGACTGGCATATCACCTCATCTCCCTTTCCCACGCCCAGCATTATCAGACCCAGATGAATTGCAGCAGTACCAGCACTCAAAGCAACAACTTCTTTGCGCACAGCCCTCCCGTCAGGTCCTGCACCGCTGACAAAAGCAGCCAAATCCTCCTCAAAGGCATTCACATTAGGACCGAGGGGCACAACCCAATTGGTGTCAAAAGCCTCCTTTATGTATTTTTGTTCCTCCCCGCTCATGTGGGCAAGACACAAATATATTTTATCCATATTTTTATATTTTAAGCAAAAATACGATTATTTTACTAAACAATCAAATTTCATGCCAGAATTTCCTTGTAATAATCCTTCAGGCACTTTCTCACGAATCCTCGCTCATAACGTTGAGCAACCATCGGACGGGCATTCCTCGCCATTCTTTCCCTTTCTTCAGGATGCTCCACCATCCACGCCATTGCCTCATAAAGCGCGTCCGCATCCCTTGACGGAACAATCACCCCATTCTCCTTATCCACAATGATTTCCCGCGAACCATTGATGTCTGTCACAATACTAGGAAGTTCCATCGCACCGGCTTCTATCACAACATTCGGAAATCCTTCCCTATAGCTGGGAAACACTAGCACATCCGCCTCCTCATAGAACGGACGCACATCCCTTTGGACACCAACAGCATCAATTGCTCCACACTCCTCCATCCTCTTGCTGGTTTCCATCGAAATAGGGTCCAGCTTATCTTCACTCGGCCCCACCATCACCAGCCTCGTCTTAGGATATTCCGCATTCAACCTGACAAAAGCAGAAACAAGCTCATTCACTCCCTTATCTCCCACAATCCTGCCAACAAAGACAAACGTAAGCACCTCTTCTTCCTTCCTCTCCCCCGACTTGCGACGCCAATATTCCAAATCCACTCCGCACACATTCCCAAAGCCCAGCACTTTCATCTTCTTCTTTGTGATGCAGCGCTCCAAATCCGCCTTCACTCCTTCTCCTTCCGGCACAATGTGCGTAGCGCACATACACGTCAACTTGTCCGTCAGCATCAAGATACGTCGAGAAAGCCCCTGCGCTGTCGGCCAAACCAAGCCCGTAAAAGTATGCACCCTCACAGGCACCCCTGTCATCCAGCCCGCCACCATACACAGCAAGCCAGCCTTGGGAGTCATAGAATGCACCATGTCGGGCCTCTCCTTTGCAAACACACGCACCAGCTTCACCAAAGACACAATATCCTTCAGCGGACTCATACGCCTCTCCATCTTCACCCCCACAACACGCACCTTCTCTCTCTTCTCCACCTCCCTCAAGTCCTCATCAGGACTCGACAAAGCAACCACCTCATAGCCCTCATCTGCCAGTTCTCGCAACAAGTCCTTGCAAAAGATGTTCAAAGACAAGCCTATCGTGGCTGCACGTATAATCTTCTTACCCATAGATAGTCTTCATAATCAGTTTAATGTCTCCCAGCAAGGAGTGATGATAATAATAATCGAGGTTGATTCTCACCTTGTCAGGATAAATCACCTCATCATTATACCTTTGCGGATCATCCACCTGAGCCAGGATTTCCTCCTCATTCCTGTATTTCAAAGACGCAGGCCCTGTAATGCCAGGCCGCAACTTCAATATCAGCCTGTCCTCCCCTTCCAGCATATCCGCATAGCCCGGCACATCAGGACGAGGTCCCACAAAGCTCATGTTCCCAATCAGCACATTCCACAATTCAGGCAGTTCATCCAGCTTGTATTTCCTCAGTTTTGTGCCCAGCGGAGTAATCCGGCTCTCACCAGCCACCGACACAGAACTCCCTCCATGCCCCACCGTCATGCTCCTGAACTTATACATCGTAAACAGTTCTCCATCCTTGCCCACCCGCTTTTGAGTGAAAATCGCAGGACCGCCAGGCATCTTCACCCGTATCAGAATCCAAACAACCAGCAAGACAGGCCACAAAAACAGCAGCCCGAAAAAAGAAACAATTCTGTCAAAAAGCCATTTTGCCATCCTCTCACTCCTTTCTTTTCAAACTTCCCTTTTTATGGTCCTCAATCAACACATCACCATTCTCCAGCTCCTCTACAACAATCACCTCACAAGCCTTCTGACTTGCTTTCAGCGAACCCACATTCTCCTTGTTGATGCTTTCAAACATCCTCAATCCCAGCACATTGGCCATTTCCATGCCCACTGCACACAATCTCGTACATACACCTCTTCCCTGATGATTCACATCCACCATCTTCCCCAAGAAGCACCTTCCATGAAAGAAGCAACGCAAAAAGGCATATCCAGCCACCACACCATCCGACTCCTCTATATATATAATATAGGTATATCTCTTCAACAGCTTTCGCAACGACTCCTCGTCAAAAGCATGAGGCTTGAACCATCGAAAAGCATCTTCCGGCTGCCGTTTGAAGAAATCTGCCAACAGAGCCGCATCACGTTCACCAGCGATTCTCATTCCAGCTGGACAACATGCAGCCACCCCCTTCATGCGCTTCCCCACTCTCCATCTGAACAACAGCGCATTCATGACTTCCACTCCATTCCATATCCACGGAGCATTCTTCTGTATCGTATGAGCTAATTCGTATAACATCTTACCAACAATCTAAATCCAGCATCAAACGGAGCACAAAAATAAACACGCATCATTTCTGCTCAAGAACCGTACCCCTCGGGTACACTATGCCGTACCCCTCGGGTACGCCACATCGGATCCCTCAGGTGCACTATACAAGCACCATCTGTTTCCGTTCCCATCATCACCATTTGCAAAAGCACAGACAAATTTCCTTGCCAAACAGACGAGGAATCAGATTGACGAAGTCCATCATCCCCCAATACAGAATCTGCTTCCAAGTGCCATACGTTCTCGGACGAGGAACGCCACCCCTTCCCCACGACTCCATACATTGATGAATACAATACACATTCTTCATCGAGCGTGACTTAGGAGCATCAAAATAATAAGACGGATATACACAAATGCCTTCGCTGATGCACTGCTTCTGGTTGTAGAAATATGCCTGTTCCTTATAACCAAATGCTTGCAGCAGCTGCGATTGAATCAACGGGAGCAAAGTCATGTCGTAACGCATGTGCTGGGGCAAATCCCCATTCGTGCTGGTAATGAAATGTCGCCCCTGATAATAATCCAGACACTTTTTCAGGAAAGGATGTCCAGGTTCTGCTCCAAAGCAATGCGATGTCAGATGCGTTTCCTTAAATGCCGTATTAAACGAAAAGAAGGTTGCCGCTTCCTGCCCTATAAACATACGCTGATGCAGCAAATCATCAAACGGTTTCTTCACTTCCACATCCGAATCCAGCCAAATTCCTCCATATCGATACACAGCATGCAGCCTGACAAAATCAGCCGCAAAAGCCCATTTGCGCACACTGATGGCCTCATCCACAAACACGCTCTGTATTTCTTCCTGAATCTTCTGCGCATCCCACAACACCACCTCATAGTCAGGCAGCATCTCCTTCCATGTCTTCATACAACGCTCTACCAACTCGGGCTTGGGGTCGGTAGAAATCCAGCTATAATGTATAATTTTAGGAATCATCCTAATTTCTGCTTAAATGAGGTAACACATAAGGAACAAACACCTTCCGATACATCCAGCTTGCCACAGAATAAATAAAATAATTGGCCATCATCGCATTCACCACCTTCGACCTCGTTCCCAACAAATGCAGAGGCAACACCCTCATTCCCAGCAAGACGCTCTTCAGTGCACTCCATTCACTCTCACTATAGTTTGCAGAAAGCACTCGGCTAAAACATGGCATCATTTCCTTCTCGACATATCGATTCAGCGCATATTCCATATTCGGATATTGAAGAGCATAATTTCTCATCGTCTCAAACAGCGTCAGATAACTTTCCACCACATCTCGCAAATAAAAAGGCTCCCTTCTGCGAGTAATCTGCCCTGCCGAAGTCGTATATCGATAGACATTAGAATCCACATACTTCATCTTTGGGGCACACATATACACATCCAAGTTGAATGCCGTGTCCTCACATTGTTTCAATTTTCGGAACTCAATTCCATGTTCTGCCAGAAATGATTTTCTATATAAATTTTGCCAGACAAAACAAATCCTTACATTGTTCTCCACAAAAAACACACGAGCATCCCCCTCAAACACGACGCGCCCACTCACATCATCTATCTCCGCAATCTTCTTCATCATATTTTTATCCAGTGTCAGAGAATCAAATCGCAGCAAGTCAATATCTTCTGTCCAGAAATTCTCCAGCAAATAACGATACGCTCCAGGAATCAGGAAATCGTCCGCATCACAAAATGCTATCACATCTCCTTTGGCAATCCGCATTCCTTCATTTCTCGCAACAGACGATCCTTGATTTTCCTGTTCCAACACTTTAATTACCGTCGGATAACTTTTCTCGTATCTCCGCAACACCTCTGCACTGCCATCCGTGCTGCCATCGTCCACACATACAATCTCATAATCTTTCATCCCTTGCAGCAGCAATGACTCCAGACAACGCGAAAGAAATTCCCTCGCATTATAAATAGGAACAATAACCGACAACATATCCTTTGACCTTTTTACGATAAATGATAAGAACGAATACTCCTATAAGCGTCAGAATGAACATACTTCCATCCATCCGCAATACCTTTCACATAATAATACGGAATCTTAAAATTCCAATAGCCAAATCCTGCTATCACATTCACCACTGCAAGCCAGCAAGCCTTCACCGCATACGCCAGAACAACCATCCAAGTCACTCTTCCCCAGCCATGCTGCTGACGACTTAACTCATAAATCGTTCTCCACCATATACAAAAGCTCAATCTTGCACGTGTATAGAACCTCATTGTCTTAGAATGGTAGTGTCCGCTTGCCGTTTGCGCATTCAGGTGCTTCACCCCCGCATTATACAGCAACAGCATCTTTCCGCCATTCACATACAGTTTATACGACTCCACAGTATCATCCATATACGAAAATTCCATATCGTCCAACCACACCTCATCCTCCCAATGCAGCTGCAGCACAACCTCTTTCCGCCACATGGCACATGGCCCCGCCACATATTGAGTAGGGAGCATCTGACAAGTCGGAACACTCTTCAGATAAGAGAAACTTCCATTCCCATGAATCTTAAAAGCCCATTTTCTATCCCAATGAGGGAACACCAGATTCGTCGCCATGGCATACAGTTTCTGCCACAAAGGCATATCCTGGTTCCTGAAAGTATCAGCCCCCACGCAATCCGCCCCATTTTCCACCATTGCCTTCAGCATCCGCTCAGCACTATCATCAGCCAGTTCCACATCGTCATCCAGCAACAAAAGCAAGTCTGTCGGCACTTCGTCATATCTCAAAGCCCTTTGAGCAACCATGCCTTTCTTCACATAAATATATTCCTCATCACCCACTCTCCAGGCAGGACATTCATATCCTTCTGCGATATACACCAGCACCCTTTTCGGCTTCACAGTCTGCCGAGCTATCGACTCCAGTTCTCTTCTGAATTTCTCCCCTGCTAATCCCAGTGTCCGTATTGCGATGCTGTACTCTGGCAAAATCAGAGCATCCTTGCCCTTCCTCACTTCGCCACACTCATACACATCCACGTATCTTTCCACCATCACACCAATGTCAAACATTCTCGCCCGCTCCTGACAACGTCTCACCACCTCTTCACGATACACATCATCCTCACACAGTTTCTGTATCTCACGAGCCAAAGCCGCAGCATCTTCATGGGGGAACAAGACACCATAACCTCCAACAATATCCCTCAATCCTTCCACATCGCTGGCGATAAAGGGTTTTCCGCTCGCCATGCCTTCAAGGGAGGATAAGGACAGGCCTTCATAATGAGAGGATAACACTACAACATCAGCATGACATAAAAATTTTTGGACTTCTGTTTGAATTCCCCAAAAACAAACTCTATTTTCAACACCTAATGCTTTTGCGAAATTCTCACATTCCGACATCAACTCCAGTTCTCCGCCACCCACCAAATTCAACGTATATTTATCCGGCAACAAACTTATCGCCCGAATAAGAGTCTTCTGGTCCTTCTGTTCTCGAAAAGCAGAAACCATCAATACATTCTTACTCTGATGCTGGTTCAACGAATCCGTTGATTCAAACGCATTCACATCTATTCCATTATGGACGACCGCTATCTTTTCCCTAATCCATTCACCAACATGAGCCGCTAAATTATCCCTCGTCAACTCGCTTATACAAACAATCTTATCATATTGTCCATACATCCACCTATCCAAGCACTTCCAGGACGAGCACCTACGACGATTTGTTGTATTATGTTCTGTTGTATATCTTCCACATTTCACCCACAAACCAGCTATTGCCACAGCATACTGACAAGCCGTGTTATGTGCATGCACGATGTCATATCCCCTCATCAGTTTCAACAAACGAATCACATTCAATGGTGAATACACGGAATGACCCAATGATATAATCTTCACCCCTCTCTTCTCCAGTTCCTCATAAAACGGAGTCCTCACGCCATCGAACACACACAAATCCACCTCATGACCCAAAACTTTCATCCTTGGGAGCATATCAACCATCAGTTTTTCAGCACCACCTGTACGAAGTGACGTTATGACATGCAGTATTTTCATTTTCTATTCTTCCACATAACCACCAATGCCAGCATCCCTCCCAAGGGAGAAAGCAACAAGGTCATCAATTTCAATGGCGATTTCTTCAGCCAGTCCTTATCACGGCTTAATATACAGGACGAAACATAATGTATGCACAATCGCATTCTGTTGACCACCCCATTGCCATGACGCAATCTCATTTCTGCAATTCGGAATTTTGCATAACTGCGAGGAGAACGTTTATATTGCTTCCATATCCCCTGACTCATGCTGTCTTTCCCAATCTGGTATTCCACCCAACAAAAATTCTCATTCCGTACAAGGATAGGCAATCTGTCCAGCACTTGCATCAACATATAAAAAGGATTAAAATCCTTCTCTCCCTGAAAACCTATCTGCGGAGCGACATTTTTCATCAGTTTCGTTCTCATCACCTGCTTTGTATCCCCACGATGCGGAATTTCCAATTGATAAGCCTCGCTCGGTCCTTGAGGGAAAATCCCTCCAATCGGATTTCCATCCACAACATTGAAATCCAATCCTAACACTCCACAATATTCCTTATCCCTCGGTCTATTAACCCACGCATTCACCATTTTCTCCACCGCATCATCAGGCATATAGTCATCGCTATCTATGCACACACACAGTTCCGTTCCGATGGTTGCATAAGCCACATTATATCCCGTATAAAGCCCACCATTCGGCTTATAGACATATTCCAATTTGAACATAGGCGTCTGAATGACAAAATGATTCTCATCCTCCCCGTCCAACACACGCCCCATCCAATCGAAGCATTGCCCCCTCTGCTGCACCTTATCACCCAAGCTCTCTATCCACTCCCTCGTACCATCCGTACTTCCATCATCTATAACCAGCCATTCAAAATCATCACAAGTTTGACGGCACAGCGATTCGTAGGTACGAGGCAACGTGTGCAACCTGTTATAGGTCGGTGTAAAAACCGTTAACGTTTTCATCTTAGAATAGTTTTCCTATCAAATACATACCCAATGTAAATCCAGCATGAGCAACAAGTATCAAAGCTGCCTTTTTGTCTTGGTCTTCCCATATATGCAATCTGATGACCGCGTATGCTATCACCACAGGATACAAGAACCAGCTCAAATAGGCAAATCGGTTGCTGAAAGCAGCCTTATTCACCATAACCCAGAAAGAATTGGCCAGCATGTAAGTTGTTGACAAGATATAGAACACCCGCATGCTATGAGCATCTGCAATTCGCCCAGCTCCTGGCACTCCCGTCTCTATTTCCTCCTGCGTCTCACCATACAAAGCCCTTTCCCCGTCCACCTTCTTGCATACATACCATGTCAACCATACCGGCATGGCACTGTATAGCAGAAAGTCCCAGCGAAACCCCGTTTGGGAAAACTGCTCTTTGTGTTGTTCCATCGATGTTGCATACGAAGTCATTCGGTCATCGAATCCCAACCCCATAAAGAAATTGGTAAAGAAACTTCCTAACACAAGAGAAAGTCCGATACTTGCTACCCAAAAACCGATTGCAAGCTTAGGAGACTTGATGAGATAGGATGCCACAAGAAAGGCTATAATTGGCAATGCCGTAGAACGGTGTATGCCAAAAGCCAAAACCAACACGACACCAGCTATCACCAACTGCCCGAAATTCTTATTGGCAGCAATGGCAAACGCAAAAATCACCATCGAGCAAGCCAATCCATTTCGAATACCATTCGTTCCAAACGAAAAAGTAGAAAAGGCTGACAAGAAAAACATCATCGCCATCCACGGATTCTCATGCAGCAGCCGTCGAAGTCCGAAGAAAACAAAACCTAAATATCCAATCTCTATCACCAAAAACCACATGTTGACAGTAAAAGCAGATTTTTTACATGTCAACATAATAAAATCCCATAACCACTCCTCTTCAAAATCTATATTAAATAAAGCCTGCCCAAATGTATGCTTATAGTTATACGCATAATTCACGGTATCTCCAAACGTATGACTGACAGGCCTCAATCCCATGTAAAAACACAGAAACACCGTCAGCATCAATGCTGGGAACATTGAGTTCTTTTTCAACAGTTTATCACAATTATTCGACTCTGAATAATTGAAATACAAGAACAGGCAAAAAATAAACACCGCCCAATAATATAGCTGTGGCACCAACTGCGGCCCTATCGGCAATGCATTCATCTTACATTCATCTTTAAAATATTTCTAAACCACCTACGCAACGGACGAGTTACCTTCATCCTCCATGCAGCCAAATTTCCATGAGGAGATTTACTGAACCAATGTATTGATATAGTGTTCTCCGTTACATTCAAATCCCCCGTTGCATCTGTATATGGACATAGAAACTCTATCGGCAGAATAAAAGCATCACACACCTCTTGCTTCGAGCCATCCCTCTTCAATCCTTCTGAAACTAACGCTTGAGTATTCAGCTGTGGACATCCTTGCAGCTTCTCGCACATATACACACCCTCCTTCACCAAGCCCTCATACATCATCAACATCGCTTGTACAGCAGGATGGTGCACCTCCGCAGCAAAGCCCAATCCTGTATTGATATACTCATTCGTTTCCCATCCGAAATAAGCCCTGCATGAATTCAGCAGTTCTTCCGGTCGCCTTACCACTTCCACATCCGTATCAAAATACATCCCTCCCTCCTTCTCTACCACCGCAAGACGCACATAATCACTCAAATAAGCCCAAAGTTTATGCACATAGCAATAGCGAGTGTATTCATGCTGGTTCACATCAAAATTCTCCTCATTCCATTCCTTTATCTCATAATCAGGAAAAAACTTCCTCCAACTATTGATGCACTTCACCGCCGACTTCGGCAATGGCTTTCCACCAAACCAGCAATAATGAATAATTTTCGATATCATAAAATCAAATCATGAAGTTTCGAAACATCCAATTTATCAATCGCACATACCAAGAGGCAGTATCCCTTACAGGCTCCACATCTTTCCATGGTGTCAAAAACAAATAATTCCAATATAAATATTTTAGTGGATGCTTACAATTTTTAATCCATGGACGAGACGTAAAACTTGGAGTATAATGAATTATAATAGGTTTTTCTTTTGCTGATTCAATCTCCTCTTTGCTATAATATACCGCGTGTTCTCCATAATATTTCATCATATTTTTTCTACTTAAAATATAACAAATAGTCATCACATTATATTTTAGCGGTAATCTTATCCATTTATTTTGTAAAATACCATTTAGGACCCCTTGATCATGATGAAGAACCTCACCTTTTTTATTATATATATAATTAACACATCTTTCTCCAATCTTATCTTCTCTCCATTTCCTCAGATTTATCATCAATAGTCCCGAATTAAAATAAGGTGCAGTAGAATCAACTTCAACAGCGTTTTTTATCCCGTCTGAA
>JAFWAX010000008.1 GCA_017507385.1 Bacteroidaceae bacterium
ATTCTTTGTTGCAGCATTGCTCTTAATTTACATAAATTTAAAAAACAGCGGCAAAATTATGCATATTTTCACAAACAACCAAACTTTTTCGTATCTTTTTTGCATTTTCACTCCACTAGTGTCTCTTAAATTGTTTAAATTCAAAATTAAATAGTTCATGCACAACATTTTAGCTCTCCGACACCCTGTCCGGGTTTTGAAATGCATACCTTTGCATCCGATTCAAAATAGGAGCAGATATGCATATTGGAAAGTACGTTTTTGCACAGATAACCCAGTTCCTCCCACAGAGGCAGTTCAGGCGCATCCTCGCCAAGTACGACGACAGAACCAGTGGCTGGACGATGTCTCATTGGAATCACATGTTGGTTCTGATGTTCGGTCAGCTGATGGGCTGTGGGACTCTTAGGGAACTTACAGATATTACAACCGCTCATGCTAAGAAGTCCAAACATCTCGGCTTTGGAGACCTGTCCATTAATAGGCAGATGCTCTCGAAGGCCAACCTTCTCAGAGACCACCGTATCTTTGAGGAGTTTTCCTTCCATATGGTGGCTATTGCCCAGTCCAAACGTATCACGAAGGAGTTCGAGTTGCATGGCAGGTTCTATGCCATTGATTCCACAACCATCGACCTCTGCATGTCCGTGTTCAGATGGGCTGAGTTCAGAAGCACCAAGTCCGGAATCAAGGTCCACACGCAGATTGACATTATTACGGAGATTCCCGTGTTCTATAGGATTACCAATGCTAAGGTGCATGATGTCAACTCGATGGACTGGTTCACATACGAGGCTTTTGCCTGCTATGTGTTTGACAGAGGCTACTTTGACCTCGCCCGCCTCTATCAGATTCATGTGCTCGGTGCCTTTTTCATCATCAGGGAAAAAGGCAAGCCTGCATACGAAATTGTTGATGGCGAGAGTATTCTCGACGGCACTGACAATGTGCTCAAAGACCAGAGCATCCGCTTTACCAAGAAGGAGAATCAGGAGAAGTATCCTGGCACTGTCAGAAGAATCGTCTACTATGCTCCAGAACTGCATCGCAGCTTCGTTTACTACACGAACAACTTCTTCCTCAGTGCAAAGGACATCGCCTTGCTCTACAAGTATAGGTGGCAAGTGGAGCTGTTCTTCAAGTGGATCAAGCAGCATCTTCAGGTCAAGCGTTTCTGGGGTGAGTCTGAGAATGCCGTGCGTATACAGATACATGTTGCCATCATCACATACTGCCTCATTGCCATCATCGAACATGACCTTAAGATTGGCAGGCCAGTTGTCGAAGTCATGCGTATCCTTGGCAAGTCGGCACTCACCACGGACAGCATCCAAGACCTGCTCCGACCTCTCAAGCAGGACGCTGAGAATCCTAATGACGGACAACTCTATTTTGACTTCAAATTTGATTAACATATATTAAGAGACACTAGTGTTTTCACTCAATATTTCCCTTCTTTCTATTTGCTGTCTCACAAATTCTTCGTAATTTTGCACTCGAA
>JAFWAX010000009.1 GCA_017507385.1 Bacteroidaceae bacterium
ACTGGTGGAGCTGTACAAATCGGGAGAGCTGGAGGGGAAGCTGCATCATTCATTGGAAATCTTTCTATTCCTTTGCTTCTCAAGCCTGCACATCGGTGATGCCAAGCTGCTGAAGCTGGAGCAGTTCTCGGAAGGGAAGTTCACATACTACCGCCTCAAACTGTCGAACCGCAACCCCAAACCTATCATGGTACCGACCTCCATCCCGCTCATGTTCGTGCTCGACAATATCGTGGGAACGCGCAGGAAAGGCTTCGTGTTTGAGAACCTCCCGGCTGAGCAGACCATCAACTATCGGTTGAAGGAGATTGCCAAGATAGCCAAGATTAGCAAGAACCTGACATTGAAGGTCGGCCGACACACATTCGCCACCATTTTTCTGCGGAAGACCAAAGACCTTGCGACACTCAAGGAAATCATGGGGCACAGCGAGTTCAAGGAAACACTCGTTTATGCACACGTGATGGATGATGCCAAGATTGAAGGAGTCGAAGCCGCTTTCAATTCGTTGGAATATTAGAAAAAACAAATACATAACAAAAATACTATGCAAAAATGTTGCACATATCAAATTTACTATGTATCTTTGTAGTGTCAATTAAGAAAACCGAGAGATTATGAACAGAGAACAAGAAAAGAAAGAGTTGCTGACCAAGCTGGCACAACTCAAGTTAGAACAAAAAGTGTGCGAATGGGTGTTTTACAATAGCCCAGATGTCTCAGAGAAGAAGATGGATGCGATACTCGACCGGAAGGGACAAGTTGAAAGAGGCATCAAGTTCTGCAAAGAGAGACTGAAAGAATTAGGTATTAACATCGACCCCTCCTTGTGAGGGAGGGGTCACAAAACCAATCAAGATATGAAAACCCTACAGGAAGAATTGAAAGAGTTGGGCGCAATAATGAATGCCACAACCGATGAGAACGACACCCGATATCAGGAAAAGTTCCTATACATCAAAGAGAACTACACCACCTCTGAGGATGCTGAAGCTATAGCTGACTTCATGCTGAGCCGATTTGACTCACTTAACAATAAAGTCGAGGAGTTCAAGAAGCAATTGAGCATTCAGGAACAGTTCGAGCAAGTGAAGGACATCGTATCAGTGTCATACATTGCCAAGAACTACTTTGGCAAGTCTGCTGCATGGTTGCAACAGCGTATCTACGGATATAAGGTGAGAGGCAAGGTATATTCGTTAAGCAATGAAGACGTGAACACATTCAATCATGCCTTGCAGGATATAAGCAAAAGAATAGGCTCGCTTCAAATATCTCTTTGAAGTTTCTTAATTGACACCCGAGCCCCACCTTCGAGCCGGTGGGGCTTTTTAATTAGAGTACACAATGGAGCTTACTGAAGATTTACAGAAATTAAAACAACTCTTTCATGGAGGAAATGATGTTGATTTCCGAAACCATGTAAGAGAAATCGTATCTAACCATACCGATGAAGAGAGCCAGAGGCTCATCAACCAATGCATAGAAGAACTCATCAAAGACACTGGAGATAAAATAGAACGGCTGAATGAAGACTGTATCAGAATCAAAGATGCGCTAATTCATGATGCAGCTGATGCTTGACAATAGAGTCCCCACCTTCGAGCCGGTGGGGATTCTTTTTTTTGCCCGACCCATACAAAAAAGCCTCCCCGAAGGGAGGCACGGCTGTGTTACTTTTTTGCATGTCTTACGGCGGCTTAGTATTGTTTGGCGACAACGGAAAGGGCAGACTGTGCTGACATGGGCATCATAGCTCACCTCCTTTCCTGGTGGCGAGTTCCACCATACGGAGGTTATACTGGTGACGCAGATCTTCGCGCCGTTCGCGGTTGGCGATGCAGCGCACCTCGTAGGAGTCGCGGGCATCACCGATAATGTTGTGCTTGCGCTCACGGGCAGTGATGAGCTGCATCTCCAGCTCGTGAATCTTGCGCTTCAGTTCGCGCTCCTCGGTGGCGAAGAAGCGGCAGGCCTGGCTGCGTGCACGCTGGTACTCGTGGAAGTGGCGTGTACCGTCCTCACGGAGCATCTTCATCTCGCTGTCGTAGAGGCGCTGCACCTCACTGCGAGTCTTCGCGTCGGCAAAGTTAGTCACTCGGTTTTCATTCTCGCGGATTTCAATGGTTTCATTTGTCATAATTGTTGAGCATTGAAGTTAAAACTTGCGGAAACAAAAAGGAGTTCCGCTCCCCTCTGCTCAACACCTTGACGAGGCTGTGGGGCCATTAAGCCTCCACGAGGGACGGAACTCTAATCCTTTATAGTGCCAATGAGGGCACCTGTATATACGGGCATAAAAAATCCCGACCAAAAATAGTGGCGGGTGTCAATCCGCCTCGTCGATGTATTGAGCGATGCAAAGGTGGGGATATTTTTTGAATTGGCAAAGGGAATAAGGAAAAATTTCACCTAGAGGCAAAAAATAACGTTAGACTGCGTTGGAAATAACGTTACTTTGCGCAGAAAGTAACGTTAGATCGCACGCAAAGTAACGTTAGAAATCGCCCGACTACGTGAGGAAGCTCAGCTCATCGGGCCAATACAGCTCACCATCCTCCGTGATGTAATGTCCATGCAGCTCATGGGTGGCGAACACCGTAACTTCTGTGCCGGACACACGGGCATATCTGTAGACAGGCATATCAGCGAGATTTATCAGGAAACGCCAGTTCATATCCCCGGATGACCTGCAGCATGTCAGCTTCAATTCCATTCTCAAACCTTGACATGGCAGCCACGATGGCGCAGAATCGTTCTTTGCTTACATCGTGAAGGTCTTCATCTTCACCGACTCGGGACTTCCGAGCAACATAGTTCAAATAGCTGTCCGTAGGATTCTCTACCGCAGGTGCCCAGCGATTAATCCACTCACGCAGGGTGTAAAGTCCATGTAGTTTACGGTAGTTGCTGAGTGTGATGAACGCAGCACGATAGCCATACTCCATTGATATGAACTGAAAAAAACGCCTATCCGTCTGAACTGAACGGAGTCCCTGCCAGCGTGTCGAGTTCTTCTCGATGTTGAGGGGATTGCAGTTGTCGATACCTCTTGCCATTGTTTTTTATTGCAAAGGTATCAGGAATTCATTCTGCAAGAAAGGACAAAAACAAAGGGGACAGATGAACTCTATCCCCTTACCGTTTATGACAACCATCCGTCGACAATGCGTATGGCATTTTCCCGTTCAGTGCAGAATGCCGCCCATTCAGAAGCGTACTCTGAAGCTTTGTCACACTCGGGATCCTTCAAAAGCATTATCTGATGCGTCTTGATGGCATCCTCCTCGGTCTGCGAGTAGCGCGAACGTATGATACCGTTGATAAGGCTGTCGCGCGAATCATTGGCAGCATCAATCATGGTACCGCCATCGTCCTCGGGACC
>JAFWAX010000010.1 GCA_017507385.1 Bacteroidaceae bacterium
CAAAAGGCGATTATTCTGATAATATCCGCATGAACGAAAAAGATAAACTTTTATTCATGTTCCAAAAATCAATGTCATCAAAATAATGGAGCGGTCAGGAAATTTCTATAAGGCAATACGGTTGGGATATATACTTATCCTTAATTCCGCAACCTCGTGTCTTCCAATAAATTTTTGTACCTTTGTCGAAAATTTAGCGTGAAAGTATGAGTACTCCGAATAATATACAAGAGAAAGATTACAGACCATTCTATACGAAGACGCTGTTTAAGATATTAATTCTTCTCATCGTAATTTTTTCACTATCAGTGCCTGCAACGGCGCAAAAGGATTATGGCGCTTGCTTGATAAAGGACGGACAATTCTATGGCATTCATGAGAATAAGTATTTCCCGATGAACAGTGTCATGAAGTTTCCTCAGGCATTGTTCGTGGCAGACTGGATGCAGA
Source organism: Bacteroidaceae bacterium (assembly GCA_017507385.1). Classification (GTDB taxonomy): domain Bacteria; phylum Bacteroidota; class Bacteroidia; order Bacteroidales; family Bacteroidaceae; genus Minthosoma. Next base: position 451 of record JAFWAX010000010.1, read on the forward strand.
GAAATAATATTCGTCTTTCAGACTCTGTCAAAGTCACCAAAGAGGAATTGATAGAGGGCACTTGGTCGCCCAAGTTAGGAGACATAAAGACATCTCAGTCGTTCACCTATGCAGAACTCATCAGTTACTCTCTCATGCTCAGTGACAACAACGCTTGCGATGTTCTCTTCAAACAATGTGGCGGTCTGAAAGTCGTCGAATCTTATATTCGTAAGTTAGGCTTTAAGAGAATTTATATTCGAAAGACCGAAAAGCAGATGCGTGCGGATCATTCGTGCTGTAGATACAACAAGGCTACACCCAAAGATATGGCCTTGTTGTTGCAGTGGTTTTCAAGTCATCATTCAGACACCCCGATTCTTCAGTTCATTTGGGAAACGATGATGAAATGTGAGACTGGCATGGATAGGCTGCCTGCAGCTACTCCTGAAGGAGCTGCGCTATTGCACAAGACAGGCTCAGGGTATACCAATAAGGATGGAACAACGGATATTGGTGATGCAGGAATATACTTGCTCAGCGATGGGAGTAAATTGCCGATATGTGTATTCGTCAAGGAATCATCGAGTGATCACATCATCAGAGAAATTTCTCTCAAACTTCAAGCTGTGGCTCTTGCGCCAGACAGGGAGTGAGAACAAAAAGTATCTATTTTGGTCTTCTCTTTCGTCTGTGTCAAAGTAAAGTTGCACCTTTGGCGAAGATTAATACAAGAAAAACATGACAGCACCCGAAAACAATAGTCCATGGCTCGGACACAAGGGAATGATACTTAATATAAGCAGATACTATGCGTACAGACAATATAGACAGACACAAGACCATTAGGTCTATGGTCCGTGGTTTCTTTGAAGGTCTTTTTTCAGCTCTCATTGAGAAGGTGGACAACGGAAACGGAGAGAGCCGCTCAGTAATAGTGAAGCGACTGATAATGGACAATTACGAGAATATTGCAGGCTACTTCACGCAGGCAATGTTTCCTATCATCGCCAGGGTCAATTATGACAGTCTTGATGACTTGTCATCGAAGATGAAAGAGAAGCATGTTGGTGATCACACACCTTTGAAATTGCTTATGCGTATGGCATGTGGGTCAAAGGAAGCCTATGAATGCATGACAGCTGAATACCGTCGGCAGATAGAGTCTTTGCTTTGTGGTCATATCGAGACACCTGCAGAGCATCTTGCTGTGGAGTTCATGCCTTCCTCACTTGCTCCAGTACCCGTGCCACAAGCGATACGGGGTGTGGTACGCTCGATGATGCAAGGCTATGTTGTTGGCATAAGAGCGACTGATGGCTCAGGCTTCCAACAGAGAACCATCCTCAGAATGATGATCAATGGCATGCATACTCTTCTCCATGATACTGAGATATCCGACTGGGGTGTTAACCCTGATCTTGACGATATATACCGCATTGTCAGCAAAGACGGAGAGAATTATGAGGTGTTGATCAACGAGATGAATCAAGCCTCTGAAGATTTGGCAAATACATAATTGTGATCAAGGCGATAGATGCCATTTGTCAGAACGGGAACAGCAAAGGCAACACAAATACCATCACGATACCGATGATGATTTGTAGCGGAAGACCCACCCGGATATAGTCCATGAACGTGTAATGTCCGGCTTTCATGACGAGTGCATTCGGCGAGGTGGAGAAAGGTGAGGCGAAACACATACTGGCACCAAGCGTCACTGCAAGGATGAAAGGATAAGGACTCAGGTTCGTCTGCTGGGCTGCTACCAGTGCTATCGGTGCCATGAGCACCGCTGTGGCAGTGTTGCTGATGAACATTGTTGTGAGTGAGGTGGCGAAATAGAGGCCTGCTAACAGTGCGTAAGGACCCAGTGAGCCGAGACTGCTTACCAGACTCTCGGAGACGATTTGCGACGCTCCTGTCTTTTCAAGAGCTGTTGACATCGGCATCATGGCTGCTATCAGGATCACGCTCTCCCAGTTGACCTAAGAAACCTTTTCGTTTTGGCTTTTTGGACTGTTCCTGCACACTTTTCTGTACAATAACCGGAATTTGATTGGCTATCTTCTTGTTAATAGATTGTTGTTCATCCATTAACCGGACTATCTGGAACATCTGTCGTTC
>JAFWAX010000011.1 GCA_017507385.1 Bacteroidaceae bacterium
AAACCTGGCGTATGATAAAGTAAAGGAGGTATATGAATACCAATGTGATGCATGTATATAACATAGGCAATACTACTTAGCAGGATAATCAGCGTTGAAGTAGCGTACAGGAACAGGAGCCACGGCGACGTGAATCCATCGTGCACCAGTCGACTTGCTTCTTTCATATAACGCCTTAGATACGAACTTATTGCTTTTAAGGTATGCAAAAATTTTATCTCCATCTTCTTTGTTGAGTATTCTTATGTCAGCAGCCTGTCCGTACTGATGTTGCGACTTCGCGACACCTCCGACCAACGTGTTGAGTTTGGGGCACCTGTAGCCAGATGATATTCTTATTGGTCTTTTCATGTGTTGCCGAAGCGGTTCCAGAACGTTGACGCAAAGGTATTGCAGCCAGTCTTTTTCAGCCTGAGACGGATTGTTGGCTATCTTGTTAGCGGAAGCCGTTGCACTCCGTGTCAACTCTTCCAATGTAAAGTGATCAGACAGTTTCATGATGTTTATCTTTTTCGAGTGTAACCGAGTTTGAAGCGGTAACAGAATTTGTCTTTTTCCAGATGACGTTGAATTTGACACCAAGTTTTTTTCTTGTCACGCTCCTTACAGAGAAGACACCCCATCTTCTCATACTTCCGCCAATACCACCACTGGCGGATAGCCTTAATCCAGAATTTTATTTTCTTCATTTCTTAAGCGATTTATAAAGACGTTCTGCGAGTTCACCAAATCCGAAGAGAGTAAGAGAGTACACAAGGAATTGTGCAATCAATATGAGGAGGTTGGCGGTCACGTCCTGCGTTGCATGGAACGACATGAATGACAGGATTGATGCTACAATGAGCGCACCTATTGCGGAATATTGCTTAGCGAGTTTCATAAGCAAGTGTGTTATGATCTGTAACCGAAAAAGGATTTAAAAACATCGACATTCTAGGCATAATATTATAATTTTAAATTGTTAAACTTGTTTATTGAACTGATTAACACCCCATTGCTTATCGCTTTCTGACGTCCAGCCAGCAAACGGGAATGATTTGAAGATTACGTTGTCAACAGAGATTAGTAAATTTCCCTGCACAAGGTTCCCTGACATAGAGCATGGTGAAATCACGAAATCACACTCTTTGTATCCGAAGAAATCCTCGTATGAATCCACGTAGATAGCTTCTACAGGCAAGGATATATTCACAGAACCTTGCTGGCAACTTATGGGTGCTTCCAGCGTAAATTTATCGCTGACGATTTTAGCCAAATCACCATCATGTTTCAAAACGGGTGTGGAACCGTCCGACATCTCCACTGCCAGCGCAAACACAGACGTATCGTCGGGGGACTGTAGAGCTATCAGTCTTTCGGGAGTCGGGGGTACTAGACTTCCGTTTATGAAAGTGATTGGGACTGTTATATTAACTGTTTTTTTCATAATTTTGTAATTTAAAAACCCTGCCCTGCGAAAGCGGGACAGGGTCTAAGAAAACAACAAATATATATATAACTAAAACCTACTTGGAGCGATTAACCCTGAACCTTGGCGATGGAAACACGGAATCCGCTATTCTCCCAGGTACCCTGCGGAACATTCACATCCAAAGTGATGTTAGCCTGTACGCTTTGTGCAGTACCGAACGGAACGGGGAACGAGATGAGATAAGCGTTGTTTGCACCGAAGGACAACTTGCGAACCTGAAGGCTAGCTGCAGCGGTTTCACCCAACAATACTGTAATTGAATTCAGAGGGATGCTTACACCCTGAGCACAGTTGAGCTGGATGTCAACGTAGTTACCTTCGGGGATAGGACCGTACGAGTTACTTGATTCGAGATTGAGCGTCTTTGCTGCATAACCAGCTGAACGGATGGAACCTGAGATAGCCTCGTTGAGAGAGTCGTATGACAAATCGCCCTCATAATCAGGTTCAGCCTGCTCGGTGTAGTAGTCGCTTGACCCTGGAACCTTGGCAGCACTCATATAAGAAGCGATAGCTTCAGATGGGTCGAAGGGGTCACCACCATTGGCGATAGACTGAGTATGAATCCAGTCACCACGATCGGTGTCGTACTCGCTGATGATCAGGCCGCAGCACTCACGGTTATCAAATCCAGCATAATCGCTTTCGCTAATATTCCATGAGCGAATAATACCAGTTGTAGTAGCGTTGCCCAATTCATCAACTATGAATCCTTCTGTCTTATCGGTTACGATGGCGGAAGCATTTATTTGCTCACTAGCCCAATCAAACACAACGTCAACATCATGGATAGTCGGGTTGAGAACGATACGAGCGTAATGCCACTGGAAAGTAGAGTCGTCTCCACTTACCACATTTGCACCCCATACGAACGTCAGCTGACTTCCAGCTTTAATCTGCGGTAAGGCAGCTTTGAGCTGGGCGAATGTAGTTACATCGTCGGTAACATCAGCGAAGCAACCAAAGTGGCTAACAGGAGATTCAAAGTCTGTCAGAGAAATTTTACCGAGAGAGCCGTTAGAGATGATGAGGTTGTTGGGTACCTGATTGGTTGAACCCTTCGGGAGCAGGATTGCTTCTCCGTCCTCATTGTAAACTTTTCGCAACTGAGCGACATTCAGCTTCACGAATTCACGTCTACTTTCGGCACCATTTTTCTTGCCGTCGAATGCAGATTCAATGACTGCAGCCAGGTCAACTGCTGACTTGGTAACAGTAGCGAAGATAGCACGCTGAAGAGCCTGAGCGTGTGTCTTAGGATTTGCGGGAGTTTTGTTTTCCCTTACGATGGTTCCTTGTGGGGAGTTGGCGAGAACAGAGCCAGCCAATTTACCTCTTGCACCACGGAGCCAAAAACCAACTTTTGCCATAATAAATTTTGAATTTAGAGATTAATAAATGGGTTATGAATAACATAGGAGTTGCCTCGGAGCTAGCATGGAGGTTTGTCCGTGGGGGCAAAGTTACGATGAACGGGTATAGTTTTGCAAATTATTCGCCAAAAAACTGCATTTTGTCATTTTTTTCGAAAAAACGAATCGTTTCGAGCAGAAAATCATGTTCATTTTGTTAATCGTTAATTGCTTGACGTTCAGTGAATTATGAATGCAAAAAATAAATAATGTATATATATATATATATGTTCCCCCTACATATATTTACCCCCGCGTCCAGACGCTACGGAATGAACGATGAACGGAATGAACACCTCATAAGAGTAAATGAAAGTTAAAAATGTTGAAATCTAATTAACGTTTTTTTTTTTTTTGTAACATTCATTAAGAACTCGTATATTTGTCGCCGAAATCGTGAAATAACTAAAATTGTAGAAGAAAATGAAAGAAATGAGTGAAAAAGATTTTCTGCTGGCGATGGTTGTTTATCCATTGCTCTTTATTCTTGGAGTAGTAGTAATGCCCTCCCTTGTAGAGTGGCTAGTAGATAACCTTTTAAATTAAAAAGAAATGGGAAAGAAGAAAACAATGGTAAATGAAACGGTATTGGCTAATTTGTCAAAGCAGCTAAAAGAGTTCATTTCGGACAGTGTAGACGGCATGCCTATACACGATGGAATTTCGGTCATGTGTGTTGCTGACGCACACATGCTTCATGAATTTGCGATGAATGCGGTTGACGACGAAGAGGACGTTGACGAATATCTTAGCACTTTAGACGCTTTCACTGATTTTTACACGAATACGTTGAAATCAGTTATTGATGTAGTAGTAAAAGATACAAAAGAAAATGTAAAGATTTCGCATCATGGCAACAGAAAAGCAAATTAAAGTTATCGAAAATCGCAAGATAGTAGATTTAGGCATAGAATTAGAGGTTGATGGCAAGAAGCATCGTCTCATGAAGTTTGACACATTTATGTCATGTTACGACTGTTCGGTATGCTCTCATTGCGAGCCTAAAGGTGATCTATGTTATACCTGCGGTGAAATCGGAGCTAGTAGAGTATTTGTCCCCAAGGAGGTTATGAATGACAATGTCAATTTAATCAATTATCTAAAAACATTAAAATCATGGAAATTATCTCAGAAGTAAAAAGTAAATCTGCTTTGCAGACAAGAGAATGGCAAACCCAAGAAGGAGAGAAACGAACCATCTCCTTTATAGAGGTAGAATTAAGTAATGGTTTGGATAGAATTGTAGCAGAGGCCACAGACCGTTTGGCGGCAATCATCAGCAACAGTGATGTAGTTGGCAAAACCTTCGTGGTGCAGTTGGTGTTCTCCGTTCGTAGTTGGAAAAACAAAGAAGGAAGGGAGGTTAAAGCCAACTCTGTGAAAATCGTAAACATGGGAGGCTTGTAATGAAAGTTATATTAAGACAGGGAACACGTGAAAAGCTAAAACAGGCTTTTCACGTTTCAGAGAGTACAATCAGTGAGGCTCTGAACTATCGTAACAACAGTTTATTGCAACGTAAGATTCGGAGCTATGCTATTAACAAATTAAATGCAATAGTGATATGAACGACAGAAAAAAGAAACTCGATTTAAAGCCAGGCCAAAAGTATCGTGGCTACGGCATTCTCAACGAGTATGGCGAGTTTGAGTTTATTCCTGAGAATACGGGTAGCCGTCAAGGAGTAAAGAAGATATTGAAGACGGGTTTGAACTATACTGTGAGCACGACAACCAATCTGTTTATCGCCCACATCACCGTCCCCAAGCAAAATGACAGGTTGAAGATGATGAATAAGTATCTTCAGACAGTAAACGAAACCCTCAAAATCATCAGAGACTATGAAATTTGATATATATTTTCCAACGAAAAATAAGGCAGGGGAGTATCGCCCTGGCATACGTCCATTCCCTTATGAGGCCGCAGATATTATGGAGAAGATTTGCGGCAAAGAGGAGGTAGAAAAACTAGTTAAAGAAATCCGTGAAAAAGGCGACAAGGAATTGAAAAAACAGTTGCCTTGCATATGCTGGGTGTCAACGTGTTCGGGAACCCGTGCTAATGAAAACGCATCGCCAACGGGCTTGGTGATGGTTGACATTGATCATGTGAAATTGGAATCCGCTGAATGGCTGTGGGAAAAGATCAACGAGAAGATCGTTAAATTCGACGGAGAGAAGCCTACTGTTCCCGTTGTTCATGCCACACCTAGTGGAGGATTGCGCATTATCTTTGTTGCCCGAAAGGGAGCCAAGTCTTTGAAGGACGAAATGTCGTGGTTCAAAGAAAACTTTTTTGAAAAAGAGTGGGGCGACTTTGATATGGGTATCAAAGACAAAAGCCGAGTATCCTTCCTCGTTCCACCATCAGAATTCTTCCGTTTCCATACCAACTTCCTTTCAGAGTACACGAACGAAAGCAGCATTGATTTTGGATTAGACGAGAAGTCAGAAGGAGACCTGTTTGAAGAAGAGAAAATCACTTTCACTGACGAAGAGAAAGCGGCCTTTGACAATCTCGAATATCGAGGAACCAACCTAAAACACATCATAGAAAAATACGTAGAGTTTTTCGGAGAACCGTCGCAGGGAGAGAAACACAACTACTACAACGAAATGGTAAAGAATTTCCGTTGTATCAGCGATAACAACAAACGTGCACTGTTGTACCTCCTCCCTCGATTTGGTCACACGTTGGAAGAGTGCTGGAGTCAGGTGAAGAGTATTTGCAAGGTCAACACGCTGAGTACCCTACCCAAGAAGTTCTATTTCTTCTTGAAGGACAACGGCTTCTATCAGACGAAAGTACCCGAAGGGAAGCTCAAAGAATACATGATGAGTGAGAAGGAAGAAACTATCGTATATCCACCCTATCTTCCTCCAGTATTCCGCGAACTAGTAAGAACCGCTCCACCAGATTTTGTGATACCTTGTGTTAATGCGTTGTTGCCGATATTGGGTACTCTCACCAGCTACGTTCAAGCCCGCTACCCCTACGATGACCGTATGCACACAACAAGTTTCTTTAGCGTTGTGTATGCACCTCCGGGAACAGGTAAAGGATTCGTTGAGCGTTTCATGGACTTGTTGTTTGAAGATTTGAAGATACGTGACTTCGTACAAAGCGAACGAGAGAACATCTATCTTCGTACCCTCAACAAGAAGGGAGCAAACGATAAAGCGCCTGACATGCCCCACACCTCTTTGCGCCTGATTCCGCCAAAGAATTCCGAGGCAGAGTTCTTGCAAAAGCAGAGAGATAATCACGGCTACCACATGTTCACCTACGCTGCCGAGATGGATTCATGGGCAAAGGGAGTCAAGGCTGCTGGAGGAAACAAAGACGATATGATTCGTATTGCTTGGGATAATGGAGAATACGGTCAGCAGTTCAAGTCGGCCAACACATTCAAAGGAATCGTAAACCTCTTTTGGAACGTGCTGATAACGGGTACGTTGCAGCAGGTTGAAAGTTACTTCAAGAACGTTGAAAACGGACTTGTGACACGATGCTCGTTTACAAGTATAGAGAACCAAGAGTTTGCTCAAGCACCGAAGTGGAAATCGTTGTCCGAGAAAGCCAAACGAGCAATCCGCAATTTCACGATGCGATGCGACATGAACACTTATGCAGAGCCATGCACCATCAACGTTGCTGACTTGGCGAACATCAACGATGATGACTTCGATAAGGAGGTTGATTGGAAATTCGAGTTCCGAGAAAAGAAGACTGTCGATTGCAGTTGGATTATGCCAGTCATCGACCAGTTCCATCGTGAGCAAATGAGCCAAGCCGTACTTGATGTTGACAAGGCACGTGACGTATTTAGAAGACGTGTAGGTGTTCGCGGATTCCGTCTTGCCTTGCTCTGCACGTGCTTGTGGGAAAATCCCAAGAAGAGGGATTTGGAAAAGTGCAAGAGCTTTGTGAAATGGTGGATGGAGCAAGACCTTGCAAGTATGCTGAAACTGTGGGGGCAGAAGTATAACGAACAGGCCGACGTTACTCCGAAGTTGGTGCAGAGGACTGTTTTCAATGAACTGCCCGCAACATTCTCTCGAAGTGATGTCTATGTGGTTTGTAACAAGCAAGGCATAAAGACGCCTATACGAAGAATTATCTTCGATTGGAAGAAACTCAAGTACATTGAGCAGATAGATAAAGAAACATTCAAGAAGCTATGAGACGGGTAAATTTTTCCTACAAGGACTTTGAGGAAATGATAGAGAAGTACAACCCTTTCGGATTCAAAAAGGAAGACGGAACGATAGAAATGTACGTCGATTATGGTGTCGCATACTTCGATTGCATGAAGAAGATTTACGAGCAATTTCCAAAAGGCTTGGTTGATTTGATTCTGTTTCTTCATCAGGCCACGACCCTTCCTATCAGGGACGCTGAAAGAGAGTTCAAAAGAATGATACCTTTTGTTGGGGATTGCGAGTTGATAGCGGTGGACTTCATCACACCAACGAGAGAGAGTTTAGTACGAGAGATGCGGCCAATCATGAAGGCACTTCACACCATTACTGAAACGAAATTCAACGAAAGCTACTTTTTGCAAGCGGTGGATAAGTTTCTAGTTTGGCATATATTAAAGAAGGCCCATGAGTAAGTGTTCATTTTGTTAATCGTTAATTGCGGGGCGTTGTGGCGTTCCGCAATTTTCTTTTCCTTCACCTTCCTGGCCGAGCAGGTACGCGAATACCTCAGCGAGATTGGCGTTCACAGCCTGAAGGAGATTATCGGTCACACGGAGCTGATTGAGAGCCTCACCCCCAGCCCCTCCTTCCCGACCTGTGGTCGCCACCCCGTAGCCATCCCGAATGGCGAGGGGAGTGCTGCCGCCGAGAAATGGCACACCATTGACTTCAGTCGACTTCTCCACAAGCCTGAGACAGAAAAGGCTCTCTATTGGGATCGCGGTGCCTTTACTAAGGTCAGCGGCGTGAAGGACGAGGAGATTATCAAGGCTGCCGAGAAGGCTATCAATAGTGGCGAGGAGGTAACTCTCGACTACGCCATCAAGAACACAGACCGTGCCGTTACCACCATGCTCTCTGGCGTCATCGCCAAGCGATATGGCGAGGCTGGTCTGCCCGATAATACCATCAACATCAAGTTCAAAGGCTCAGCCGGACAGAGTTTTGGCGCCTTCGCCGTGAAGGGTGTCAATCTGAAGCTCGAGGGTGAGTGTAACGACTACTTCGGAAAGGGTCTCTCAGGCGGTCGCATCTCGATTCTGCCTCCAGCCCGAAGTGGTGAGGATTTCCATGCCGAGGACAACATCATCGCTGGTAACACCGGCCTCTATGGTGCCACCTCTGGCGAACTCTATATCAATGGTAAGGTGGGCGAGCGCTTTGGTGTGCGCAACTCAGGTGCCATCGCTGTGATTGAGGGTGCAGGTGACCACTGCTGCGAGTATATGACTGGCGGACGTGTGGTTGTACTGGGCAAGACGGGACGTAACTTCGCTGCTGGTATGTCTGGTGGTGTGGCATACGTCTATGACCCCGACCATACTTTCGACTACTTCTGTAATATGGATATGGTGGAGTTGTCGCTGGTTGAGGACTCTGTCTCTCGCAAGGAACTGCTCGAACTCATCCGTCAGCACTACCTGCACACAGGCTCAGCCCTGGCAGGTCGCATGCTCGATGATTGGCAGCGCTATGTTCAGGACTTCATCCAAGTAGTTCCTATCGAGTACAAGCGCGTGCTGCAAGAGGAGCAGAATAAGATAGCATCGAAGACCCCCTTTCCAGCCTCCCCCGAGGGGGAGGAGTATTGTTCATTAAGAGCTTTCAATGTTACCTTCGAACATTGATTAGAAATTTTTTCAAAATATCATATAATGGAACAGAATACAAATCATCAGATACATATTTCTCCCTCCCTACAAGGGAGGGCAGGGGGAGGGTCTTCCCCTGCATTTTTAGAGATACACCGCCAGGAGGCGGGATACCGTCCGATTCACGATAGAATCCACGACTTTGGCGAGGTAGAGCAGACGCTCAGTACTCGCGAACGTAAACTGCAGGCATCGCGCTGTATGGATTGTGGCGTGCCCTTCTGCCATTGGGCTTGTCCGCTGGGCAATAAGGCGCCCGAATGGAACGATGCGCTGTATAAAGGCGACTGGGAGTTGGCTTATCGCCTGCTGAACAGCACGAACCCCTTCCCAGAGTTCACAGGAAGAATCTGTCCCGCCTTGTGCGAGAAAGCCTGCGTGCTGAACCGCTTCAACCACGAGCCTACTACCAACCGCGAGGATGAGTGTGCCATCACAGAGATGGCCTTTCAGGAGGGTTTTATTACGCCCAAGACTGACATCCAGCGTAATGGCAAGAAGGTGGCTGTGATTGGTGCCGGTCCTGCAGGTTTAGCTGCTGCCAACGACTTGAACCTGATGGGCTATCAGGTAACCGTCTTCGAGAAGAACGAGGCTGCTGGTGGCCTGCTCCGTTATGGTATTCCTAACTTCAAGCTGAACAAGGCCATCATCGATCGCCGCATCAAGCTGCTGGAGCAGGAGGGCATAGAGTTTAAGTACAGTAACCCCCTCCCCATCCCTCCCCGAGGGGAGGGCGTTGATGCTCTATTGAAAGCTCTTAATGAACAATACCCCTCCCCCTCGGGGGAGGTTGGAAAGGGGGTCTTCGATGCTATCATCATTGCCACTGGTACCCCCACCGCCCGCGACCTCAAGGCCCCAGGCCGAGAGTTGAAGGGTGTTCACTTCGCCCTGGAGCTGCTGTCTCAGCAGAACCGCGTGTTGGCTGGTATGGAGTTTTCGAAGGATGAGCGCATCACAGCTAAGGGCAAGGATGTGCTCGTGATTGGTGGTGGTGATACAGGTTCCGACTGTATTGGTACAGCTCATCGTCAGGGATGCAAGAGCGTGACTCAGATTGAGATTATGCCTAAGCCTGTGGAAGGTCCTGAAGACCCACAGAACCCTTGGCCTAACTGGCCTCGCACCCTCAAGACTACCTCTTCTCACGAGGAAGGCTGCACCCGTCGCTGGAACATCAACACCTTGGAGTTCCTGGGTAAGGATGGCAAGCTGACAGGTGTAAAGGTTCAGGAGATTGACTGGAAGCCCAATCCTGAGGGCGGACGCCCCATCATGGTGGAGAAGGGCAAGCCCGAAATCATCAAGGCCGAACTCGTCCTGCTGGCAATGGGATTCCTGAAACCGGAGCATCCTGAGTACCCCAAGAACGTCTTCGTCTGTGGCGACTCTGCCAATGGCGCCAGCCTCGTCGTTCGTGCGATGGCCAGCGGTTGTCAGACAGCCCAAAAGGTTAACAGCTATCTTGCTAATAAATAGTCTGGTTGTCAAATAGTAAAATCGTCAAATAGTAAAATCGTCAAATGTCAAAGATATCATTCACCAAGATGCACGGAGCAGGTAACGATTACATTTATGTCAACACCATGCTCTTTGATATACCCAATCCCCAGGCTGCGGCGATTGCGTGGAGCGACCGCCACAAGGGTATTGGCTCAGACGGATTGGTGCTGATAGGAGCATCTCCGATTCCTGAGGCCGACTTTTCTATGCGTATCTTCAATGCTGATGGCAGTGAGGCGATGATGTGTGGTAACGCATCCAGATGCATAGGAAAATATTTGTATGAAAGGGGCCTCACCCCCAACCCCTCTCCAAGGGGCGAGGGGAGTAGTCACCAAGGAATGCAGATAAAGTTGCTCACGAAATCTGGTATAAAGACATTATTCCTCCATATTAAAGATGATATTGTCGAGAGCGTTACCGTTGATATGGGTGAACCTATTTTGGAAGATGACACCCTTTTCAATCCCAATTTGGCGAAGAGTCTATCTACTCCCCTCCATTACAGGGGAAGGCTACGGGGTGGCGAGCTTCGCTCGGGAAGGGGGCAAGGGGGAGGGTCCGCTCTTTTTGTTTCGATGGGCAATCCACACTACGTGATTTTTACCGACAATGTCAATCAGGTAGGTGAAACAGGTCCCGTGCTTGAGCATCACCCAGCCTTCCCACAGCGTTGCAACATCGAGTTTGCTCAAGTCATCCCTCCTTCGGGGGGACAGGAGGGGGGCCTTCGCACTCGTGTTTGGGAGCGTGGTAGCGGTATTACGCAAGCTTGCGGCACAGGAGCTTGTGCTACTGCTGTGGCTGCAGCACTTACAGGCAGGGCTGGTCGCACATCGCAAATAGTGATGGATGGTGGTACACTTACCATCGAGTGGCGCGAAAGCGACAATCACGTCTATATGACAGGTCCGGCAGAATTTGTTTTCGACGGCGAAATAGAATTAGTAAATTAGGATATTGGTCGTTTAGCCGTTTAGGAAAGTCAGAACGACAAACGGTATAATCTTCAAACGACCAAACGACAAAACAACCAAACGACCCAAAGATATGGCATTAGTAAACATCCACTTTTTAAACCTACAGAATAACTATTTGTTCGCTGACATCGCCAAAAAGGTGAATGCGTTCAAGGTGATGCATCCCAAGGCCGATGTGATTTCACTTGGTATCGGTGATGTTACACAACCGTTGGCTCCTGCTGTCGTTGAGGCGATGCACAAGGCCGCCGACGAGATGGCTACCGCTGAGAGTTTCCGCGGCTATGGTCCTGAACAGGGTTATGATTTTCTGCGCGAGGCGATTCTGAAGAACGATTTCCTGCCACGTGGTATCCACCTCGACATCGATGAGATATTCATCAATGACGGTGCAAAGTCTGATACGGGCAACTTCCAGGAACTGTTGCATTGGGACAACTTCATCGGTGTGACCGATCCCATCTATCCCGTATATATTGATTCAAATGTGATGATCGGCCGCTGTGGTACCTTCCGTGAAGGGCGTTGGACCAATGTGCGCTACCTGCCCACCACAGCAGAAAACGGCTTTGTGCCGGAAGTGCCCAAAGGTCGTCCCGTCGATGTCATCTATTTGTGCTATCCCAACAACCCGACGGGTACGGTTATTACCAAACAGGAGTTGCGCAAGTGGGTGAACTATGCGTTGAAGAACGATGCACTGATACTCTATGATGCTGCCTACCAAGCCTATATCCGCAATCCGGAGATACCTCGTAGCATCTACGAGATTCGTGGTGCTCGCAAGTGTGCCGTTGAGTTCCACTCGTTCTCGAAAACAGCAGGTTTTACGGGTGTACGTTGTGGTTACACGGTCGTTCCGAAGGATGTGAGCGTATCAACGTTCGAAGGTGAGCGCATCCCGTTGAACCAGTTGTGGCTGCGTCGTCAGTGTACGAAATTCAATGGCACCAGCTACATTTCACAACGTGCAGCTGAAGCCATTTATACCCCTGAGGGCAAGCAGCAGATCAAGGCGACTATCGACTATTATATGGACAATGCCCAGCGGATGCTGACCCGTATGCGTGCTCTTGGCTACGAGTGCTATGGCGGTGAAAATGCTCCGTATATCTGGATGCGTACACCTGGTGGCGTTGGATCTTGGCAGTTCTTTGAGACGCTGCTCTATGGTGCCAACGTTGTCTGTACACCAGGTGTCGGCTTCGGTCCCAGTGGTGAGGGCTATGTCCGCTTTACCGCTTTCAACAGTCACGAGAAAACAGAAGAAGCACTCGACCGCATCGAAGCGTGGTCAAAAAAATAACACAATCATTAAATTGGAAAATAATTGGAAAACTTTTAAACTTTATTGAATTATGGAAGCATTAAGATTTCAGGTTGTCGGTGAGGCTTTCAAGAAGAAGCCGCTCGAAGTAAAAGCACCAGAAGAAAGACCTTGTAAGTATTTTGGCAAGAAGGTCTTCAATCATGAGAAAATGTATAAGTACCTTCCGAAGGATGTGTACGAGAAAATGATTGATGTAATGGACAACGGCTCCCAGCTCGACCGCACTGTTGCTGATGCAGTGGCTGAAGGTATGAAGCAGTGGGCGATAGAGGAAGGCGTAACGCACTATACACACTGGTTCCAGCCTCTGACGGAAGGTACTGCAGAGAAACACGACTCATTCATCGAGCACGATGGTAAGGGCGGTATGGTAGAAGAGTTTACAGGCAAGCTGTTGGTACAGCAGGAGCCTGATGCCAGCTCGTTCCCTTCTGGCGGTATCCGTTCAACCTTTGAAGCACGCGGATATTCTGCCTGGGATCCTACGTCACCTGTCTTTATCATCGATGATACCTTGTGTATTCCCACCGTATTTATCTCGTATAGCGGTGAGGCACTCGATTATAAGGCTCCGTTGCTTCGCGCCCTGCATGCAGTGAATGTAGCTGCTACGGATGTATGTCATTATTTCGATCCGACGGTGAAGAAGGTTAAATCAAACCTCGGTTGGGAGCAGGAGTACTTCCTTGTGGATGAAGGCTTGTATGCCGCCCGTCCTGACTTGCTGCTGACAGGACGCACGTTGATGGGACACGACTCAGCTAAGAACCAGCAGATGGACGACCACTATTTTGGTTCTATCCCTGAACGTGTGGCTGCTTTCATGCGTGATTTGGAGATTCAGGCTCTGGAGTTGGGCGTTCCTTGCAAGACACGTCATAATGAGGTGGCACCCAACCAGTTCGAGTTGGCACCTATCTTTGAAGAGACCAATCTGGCTGTTGACCACAATATGATGCTGATGTCGCTGATGAAGAAAGTTGCCCGCAAGCACGGTTTCCGTGTGTTGTTGCACGAGAAACCTTTCGCAGGCATCAATGGTTCCGGTAAGCATAACAACTGGTCGCTCTCAACAGACAACGGTATCCTGCTGCATGCTCCAGGTAAGACTCCTGAGCAGAACCTGCGCTTCGCTACGTTCATTGTAGAAACGCTGATGGGTGTATATAAGCATAATGGACTTTTGAAAGCCAGCATCATGAGTGCTACCAATGCACATCGTCTGGGTGCCAACGAGGCTCCTCCTGCTATCGTGTCAAGCTTCTTGGGCAAGCAGGTTAGCGAGCTGCTCGACCACATTGAAAAGGCCGATAAGGACGATATCCTCGCAATGACAGGCAAACAGGGCCTGAAGATGGACATTCCTGAGATTCCGGAATTGCTCATCGACAACACCGACCGTAACCGCACATCACCATTCGCCTTCACAGGTAACCGATTCGAGTTCCGTGCCGTCGGTTCTGAAGCCAACTGCGCCAGCGCCATGATTGCACTCAACAGTGCTGTTGCTGAGGCCTTGGCCGACTTCAAAAAACGTGTGGATGCCCGTATCCCTGAGTTCGAGAAGAAACTGGCTGGTACTGACCACAGTGCGAAGTTCCACGCTATCATCGACGTGCTGCGTGAGGACATCAAGACCTGTAAGCCGATCCGTTTCGATGGTAACGGCTACTCTGACGAATGGGTGGCTGAGGCTGAAAAGCGCGGTTTGGACGTTGAGAAGAGCTGTCCGAAGATTTTCGAGCGTTACCTCGACAAAGAGAGCATTGACATGTTCGAGAGTCTGGGCGTGATGACCAAGAAGGAATTGGAGGCCCGCAACGAAGTGAAGTGGGAAACCTACACCAAGAAGATTCAGATCGAGGCTCGCGTACTGGGTGACATCTCAATGAATCATATCATACCTGTCGCCACCCGTTATCAGAGCGCATTGCTGAAGAATGTGGAGAATATGGCAGCATTATTCCCAGCTGACAAGGCTGCGAAACTCAGTGCCCGCAATGTGAAGCTCATAGAAGAAATCGCTGAGCGTACCACAGCCATTGAGAATGGTGTAGAAGAACTCGTCAATGCCCGCAAGCTTGCCAACAAGATTGAAGACGAGCACGATAAGGCGATTGCCTATCATGATAATGTTGAGCCGAAACTTGACAGTATCCGTTATGAGATCGACAAGTTGGAACTTATCGTTGACGACAGTCTCTGGCCGCTGCCGAAATATCGTGAACTGTTGTTCATCAGGTAATTTGAGAGCCCTTTCAACTTCAAAAGTCAAAATTCTGTTTGAAAGGGTCTCTCAAATGTTTGAAGTTTGCACTTATACTCGGACGTGAGTTCCAGTATGAGTAGGACTCGAAACTGCAAAAGTTTCGAGTCCTTATTTTTGTTGATGTTTTCCTTATTGATTCACGAATCGTTTTCCATTCTGGATGACGATGCCCTTGTAGTTCTTGTTGACACGCTGGCCAGCGAGGTTGTAAAGTTGGGTGTTGGATGATGGGTGATGGGTGGTGGGTGATGTGATAGCGCTCGCTGCTGTGATGTCGAAGTCAAATAACTTATTGATAATCACGCGATTAGGAGAGATTGCCGCGATGCAGTAATTACCTTCGGGCAGCAGTCCGGGAATCTGGATCGGGATGTCAAAGGTTTCGCCCTCCAAATGGTAGCAGGATATCATGGCGATGGGTAGAACAAATGATGAGACTGGCTCGTTATTTTTATCGCGCAGCATGCATACGATGGTCAAACCCTCATGCAGCATTCCTGTTGCTACTTTGGCGGTCGCCGTAAACTGTATATCCTTGCCGACTTCAAAGGAAGTGGCTGGTAGCGTTGATACGAGTTCCAGTGTAAAAGGCTTTGTGAAAATAACGTCCATCATGAT
>JAFWAX010000012.1 GCA_017507385.1 Bacteroidaceae bacterium
CGATGAGGTTCTGTACACCGACTTTCACCTTAGTGATGTTATTCGTCTTGACGATTACGCAGATGTTGCTCTTGGTCATGCAGTACTTCTCGGCAGCTTCAGTGGTAGTGTAATAGGCATTACTCGCCTTCAGGTCGGGACGGAAGATGGCATCAAGATGTTTCTTTGAATAATAGGTCTTGCCATATTCTCGCTTGGTGGGAATATGGCGGCGGTAGGCTTGGGTGCGCAAGGATTCCTTGGTCGTGGAATAGAGGGATTCTGCCTCATCCGTTGTCAGCCATTCGGTCAAGGCTTCAACCTCGGCAGTCACTCCGAAGAGCGCATCCATGTGCTTTCGGCTATAGTAGTTCTTGCCGGCTATCTTACACATGGGTATGTTGTTCCTCTTGGCTGAAACATAGAGCCACGACTTCTTAACCTTGTAGATAGCCATAACGTCCTCGCCAGAGATGTATTCAAGTGGTTCTGATGACCGCATATCAATTTCTGGTATGTAGTTCTTGTCTTTCCTCGACGAAAGGGAAGAAGACAAATGAGATGGTTTCTTGCTTGGTTTGTTTAACGAAGCACCAGGCAACACTCTATGATAGGGATTTCCTGCAAGCATTTTCTCAATGTCTGCCTTACGGATAAATGCCATTCGGTTGCTGATTCGTGATGCAGGTAGTTTACCCTCGTTTACCAACTTGTAAACGTACTGACGGGAACATCCCATAAGGATGGCTGCCTTGGAGAATGTGAGATACTCCTGGCTGGCGATGTCTATAACTGGCTGGACTGCCTTAAGAAAGTCCTGTTGCCTCTTCTTGCGCTGAGCCTTTGCCGCCTCGGCACAATGCTCTGAACAATACCTCTGCGAACCGCTGTTGCAAGTGAAATCCTTTCCGCAGAAGGCACATTTTCTTGTCTTTCTCATTTGACTCCTTTTTATGTGGTTTTACAATCAATTTCATGCAAACCGCCACGGAGTGAACTTTCGTCAATCATTGACACCCATTGTCAACTCATTCCACGATGTCACGTTCTTCAAATGAGGTCACTTCCTTGCTCCTTTCCCTCTCGTTCATCAGTCAACCTTTGTACACTCTTGTCAACCTTTGTCAACCCTGTCCACGAGATGGCAAAATAAAAGCCCTCAAAATTCTCCGCGGTAGAAATGCGTTGCAAAGATAAGCGGATTTTTGAGAACCACCAAAAAGCAAGTCTGAAGTATTAAAATCTAAAAGTATCTGATATACAGAGGCTTATTTCTATGTATTTTTCGTTGTTTATAGTTGTTTAGAGATCTCTAAATACAACCTTCGAAAGCTCTGTCCCCGATGCTGGTTACACTTGATGGGATGGTGATGGAAGTCAAGCCCTTGCAATCTTCAAAAGCATAAGCATTGATGCTTGTCGTTCCTTCCTTGATGTTCACCGATGTCTCTGTAGGCATGGTATCCTTCTTGTATTTATATTTGTACAATACTTTGCTGATGTAAATCGGTCCATCTTCTTGGTTCTCATACCAAGGAGTGCCTTCGAAAGCAGAGGCTCCGACGCTTGTAACACTCTCAGGAATGGCGACGGAAGTCAAGTTGGAACACCTCCAGAAAGCAGAGTGCTCAATGCTTACAACACCCTCAGGGATGGTGACGGAAGTCAAGCCAGAACATTGAGAGAAAGCCGACATATTGATGTGTGTCGTTCCTTCTTTGATGTTCACCGATGTTCCAGCAGGCATGGTGCCCTTATATTCGTACAATACGTTATTGATATAAAGCAATCCATCTTCTTGGTTCTCATACCAAGGAGTGCCATTGAAAGTACCACGATGGATGCTTGTAACACTTGAAGGAATGGTGATGGAAGTCAAGCTGGAGCAATTCCCAAAAGCATCGTTGAGAATGCTTGTCACACCATCAAGAATGGTGACAGAAGTCAAGTTGGTGCAGTTCCTAAAAGTTTGCTGCTGGATGCTTGTAACGCTCCCTGGAATGGTGACAGAAGTCAAGCTGTAGCAATCCTCAAAAGCACCCATGTCGATGCCTGTCACACTATAAGTATTCCCCTCCACAGTTACAGAATTAGGAATAACCACATTCCCGCTGCAATCCTTTCCTGATTCAATCCATGCCGACCCTGCACCTCCTTCTGTTTTGTAAAGATTGTAATAAATCCCATCCTTCTCAAAGTCGTAGGCGGAAGTGGCGCTGCAGCATAGCACAGCTATGAGTGCAGTCAATGTTCGTAGTTTTTTCATTGTTTTTTATGATTCTTTTGCCTCCGCTTCTCCCCAACTTTAGCGATTAACAATTAAAATGTGCAGATGAAAAAAGACGTGGGAGAATGCTCTTGCGCTTATCCCACCTCTTAGGCCTTCGCATGCCCTTCTACCGAGATAAGCAACTTAGCCAGCCCACGCCGTCGGGTATTATAAATAACACATATCGTCAGCCAATGGTGGCTAACGGACATGCGGGTATAATACACCCCACGTGGACGCTTCGTTGCGGTATCTTCTAATAGAATTCAAGTTGCGAAGTTGAAGAGGTCGAAGATAACGTTTGAAAACGTCCTTTTTTTTGATGCCTTTGCGCCATGCGGGCGCACCAAGATGCGAGCACATCGCTCCAGCATCATCCATTATGTAATGACTCCGCCCTCCCTGCTGGGTGGCTAAGTCGCGGCAAAGTTAATAAAAGTTCTTGAAATTGTAAAAGAATGAGGAGAGATTTTGTGTGTTTGAGGAGTCAAGAAGATGCATGACGATGGAGCGGAATGGGGAACGCCAATGGACATATACCATTATTGCTGCCCAGCAGGCAGCAATAAAATATTTGCTGTTTGACTGATTTTCAGGGAGCTAAATAAAAACATGGAATCCAATCATGCTATCAGCCATTGCCGTGTACTTTGTCGCTGTTCTTGTTGACAAAGTCTTTCCAAGAGCTGAAACGGTGTTCCACTTCGGGTTTGCCCATCTGGATGAAATGGCAGTAGGCGGCTCCAAGGGCATCGGTAGCGTCGCGTTGGATGTCCATGTCGCTGGCATTGATTTTCAGCATTCGCTGGAGCATCCCTGCCACTTGCTCCTTGGAGGCAGAACCGTTGCCGGTGATGGCAACCTTAATCTTTTTGGGCTCGTATTCGGTGATGGGAATGTCGCGCATGATGGCTGCGGTGATGGCTACGCCTTGCGCACGTCCGAGCTTGAGCATCGACTGCACATTCTTGCCGTAGAAGGGTGCTTCGATAGCCATTTCGTCGGGTTTGTAGGCATCGATGATGCTGGTGATGCGCTCGAAGATTTTTCCCAGCCGGAGGTAGTGGCTCTCATATTTCTTGAGTTCGATGACACCCATGGCGATGAGCTCAGCTTTGTTGCCTATGGCGCGCAGCACTCCATAGCCCATGACTTGGGTGCCAGGGTCAACGCCCAAAATGATTTTCTCTATGTGGGAAGTGGTTTTTGCCATGTTTCTTCTGCTGAAAAAAGAGAAGTTATTCTATGACTTCCATGATAGTGGGGAAGCCTACAACTTGATTGTTGAATAACTCTAATAGTTCGTCGTTAAGTCGTTTTCCATCAGATGAATACCATTGGTGAATTTGCGACATTTCTTCTGCTTCGAACTGAACGGAAAAGCATTCTGACTGCTCGTCTCGGTGTGAGAGTATGCGGCTCATTCTGGCATTCTTCATGAGACCTGACTGCTGTGCTTCAGGAATGTATTTTTCGTGCAGATAGATGATGAGATTCTGAGCATCGTCGATGCTGGCTTGGAAAGTGGTATTGTAGATGAACATGGCAGGAATGAAAAAAGTAATGTATTCCCTCTTGGAGCCGAATGGGGGACTCGAACCCCCGACCCACGCATTACGAATGCGTTGCTCTACCAACTGAGCCAATTCGGCAGGCAAATGCCTTTTGTTAGTGATGCCTTTTGTGAAAAGCGATGCAAAGGTAATACTTTTTTTCAGATAAAGACAAATTTTTATAAATGTTTTCTTAAATTTGCACATATAAAAAAATAAAAAGGAAATGGGACAGAAAAAAAACTCCGTGAAGATTCTGATGACAAGCATTGCGCTTTGTGCTTTTGTGGCAGCGATGAACTGGGTGTGGGGATGCCAGTCGGTGGATGGGGCGAAGCCTCCTGTTTCGGTGTCTCGGGCTTTGTCGAAGGACGGCTTGATTGAACAACCTGCAAAGCTGACGGGGCAGAGTGAGAGGATGCTGCCCAAGACGCAGTTTGTCATATCTTACAATGATGAGCGGAAGTGCCCTAACTATGTGTGTTGGAGCCTGACTCCGCAGCGCTTGCAGGGTCGTGTGGAGCGCACAGAGAAGTTTTATGCTGACACTACGCTCGAAGAGTCGGTGAGGGTGGATTATTATGATTACAGAAATTCGGGCTATGACAGAGGGCACATGTGTCCTGCTGCTGATAACAAGAACAGCGAGGAGGGCATGAGTGAATCGTTTCTGATGACAAACATCTGTCCGCAAGACCGCGACCTGAATGCAAATGAATGGAATGACCTGGAGCAGCGATGCCGTGCTTGGGCAAGAAAGGGAAACACGCTCTACATCTGTTGCGGACCTATTTTCGATACAGAGGGAGTGAAGAAGATTGGTGTGCGCAAGAATATGAAAGTGGCTGTTCCTGACCGCTTTTTCAAGGTGGTGCTCACATTGGGGGAAGAGCCTAAGGCTATAGGATTCATCTTCCCTAATCGTCCATGCGATGGAGGGCTTGATGCTTATGCGGTGTCGGTGGATGAAGTGGAAGAGGAAACAGGCATGGACTTTTTTCATATCCTTGAAGATGCCGAGGAAGATAAGCTTGAAGCGGCATTTAGCCTGAACGAGTGGGGAATGGAATGAACAGAGTTTTTTGATTTAACAAAGATATAAAAATATAATTCATCATGAAAAAATATGTAAAAGACCTGACGGTGGCCGAGGTGGAGTATCCGCACGACCTTTATGTGTTGTTGAAGCTCACGGACAGTGAGCCGTTGCCAGAAACGTTTCCTGGGCAGTTTGTGGAGATAAAGGTGGAGGGAAGTCCTCAGACATTCCTGCGTCGCCCCATCTCCATCAATTATGTTGACCGTGAGAAGAATCAACTCTGGCTGCTCATCAAGAAGGTGGGTGAGGGCACACATAAGTTGGCGGAACTGAAGGCTGGCTGCAAGCTGAATCTTGTTTTCCCGTTGGGCAACGGTTTCTCTCCTGTACAGAAGCAGGGCGAGAGAGTGCTGCTTGTGGGCGGTGGCGTAGGTGTGGCTCCGCTTCTCGATTATGGAAAATATCTGAAAGAGAATGGTGCCGCTCCATGTTTCCTGCTTGGCGCTCGTAGCAAGAGCGACTTGCTGGAGATGGAGCAGTTTTGTGCTTTGGCGCCTGTTTTTGTGACTACTGAGGATGGCTCGGAAGGAGAGAAGGGTTTTGTTACTCAGCATACGTTGCTGAATCATGAGAAGTTTGACCGCATTTCTGTGTGTGGTCCCAAACCTATGATGGTGAGTGTGGCAAAATATGCTAAGGCAACATCTACCCCTTGTGAAGTGTCGCTTGAGAACATGATGGCTTGTGGGCTTGGCGCATGCCTGTGCTGTGTGGAGAAGACTGTGAAGGGCAATGTGTGCGTGTGCAAGGAAGGTCCTGTTTTTGACATTAATGATTTAACATGGAATTTATAAGGATATGGCAGATTTGACAACAAAGATTGCAGGGCTTACGATGAAGAACCCTGTGATGACAGCTTCGGGCACTTTTGGATATGGTATTGAATTTGCCGACTTCGTTAATTTGGAGGACATCGGCGGCATTATCGTGAAAGGAACAACGTTGAATCCCCGAGAGGGTAATGACTATCCGCGTATGGTGGAGACGGCGAGCGGAATGCTTAACTGTGTGGGCCTGCAGAACAAGGGGGTGGATTATTTCTGTACGAACATATACCCTGAAATTAAGGATATCAAGACCAATATGATTGTTAACGTGAGCGGTTCTTCGCTGGAAGACTATGCGGAATGTGCTGCACGTATCAATGAATTGGAAAATATACCAGCCATTGAACTTAACATCTCCTGTCCTAACGTGAAGCAGGGTGGCATGGCCTTTGGCGTTACAGCCGAGGGGGCAGAAGCCGTGGTGAAGGCTGTGCGTGAGGTGTACAAGAAAACGCTTATTGTCAAGTTGTCGCCTAATGTGACATCGATAGCCGACATCGCTAAAGCTGTTGAAGGTGCTGGTGCCGATTCTGTGTCGCTCATCAACACCTTGATGGGCATGGCTATCGACATAGAGAAGCGTAAGCCTGTGCTGAGTATCGCTACGGGTGGCATGTCGGGTCCTGCGGTGAAGCCTGTTGCTGTGCGTTGCGTATGGCAGGTGGCAAAGGCTGTGAACATACCAGTTATCGGATTGGGTGGTATCATGAATGCTCATGATGCTATCGAGTTTCTGCTGGCTGGCGCTTCTGCCATTGAGATTGGTACAGCGAACTTCGTTGACCCTGCTGTGACAGTGAAGGTGGCTAATGGCATTAGCGATTGGCTGGATCAGCATGGCTGCTCTTCTGTTGCTGAGATTGTAGGACAGCTCGAATGCGCTTGATGCGTTGAATACATCAGCATGGTTTGGCAAGGCATTGTGGAAATCTTTCTCTCTGAGCAGTCGCTGAGGCGGAAGTATCATTATTTCTATGATGCGCTGCATCGTGTCTGCATCGAGAAGACCCGCGGCTTGCCCAGCGACTATAATGATTTCTTTTCTCGTCTTCAGGCCGTTTGCCGTCTGACTTCTTATCCGCTCTACAGGGTGGATACTTTCCGATGGCGGGCTCGAAGGATTGAATGTCAGGATTTGATGCCTGACGAGCATACTTTTCTTGTCGATGTACGTGCTTTTGCTGATGCAATGGCGCATTTTACAGGAGAACCGATTCCCTGTCAGTTGAAAGGCATGCTGCCTGATGGGGAACTTCTTCCTGTTTCCATAGAAGAGGTAAAGCGAGTTGTCCGCAAGAAAAGGCAAAGGTTTGTTGTACAGAGTGTTGAGGCTCCGTATATAGATGCGATATCGCACGAGATTCCTTCAGAGAAACCTTTTCGGATAGATGCCTCCGCCAATCAGCATACTTTGCAGGCAGTTCTTCTTTTGAAGCCAGGCATGCAGTTTAATGCTCTCTCGTTTACCATCGATGCAGAAGGCATATACCATCCTCTGTACATTGTCGTAGAGCCTGATTTTTTGCTGGACACAACTTCTGTGACTGGTTGCGTGAAGGCATGGGGTGAATCGGCTTTCAATCATCTTTTGGCAAAATTTGAACCATCGGAAAGCACAATTTATACTTTGTTGGGAGATTTTTCCAACCAGTTTTTGGATGATGCGCTAAACTTTCCTGCTCCAAACTATCGTGCATCCATGCAGAAGGTTTTTTCTGAACGCGTGTTAGATATTTCGGCTTGTGCTGAAATAGATAAGTTTTTTTTTGAGGAGACAAGAAGGCAATTTAATCATATTCAGCAAGTTGTTCGAGAATTGAACTTGCAGCCTTTTATGCAGGAGGGCAGGGAAGAAGTGCACATTGAACCTTCTTTCTTCTGTGAAGCTCTGGGTTTGCAGGGGCGTATGGACTGTCTGATTGATATAGACGGAGGAACGCAGAAGTTTCTGATTGAGTTGAAATCGGGGAAATGGGATGAGTTTCGCAATCGTGCAAAGGATGAGCATCTGATGCAGATGCTCTTGTATAAGGAAATTCTATATTATAATACGGGAGTAAAACAGGCTGATGTGATAGGCAATCTGCTTTATTCTAAATATCCGAAGTTGCAGGAACAGAGAAGCTTTCAGGAGATGGTGCAACGTGCCATGAATATCCGAAACAATATCGTAGCACTTGAATTAGGTCTGCTGCATGGTGAGGCAAGAACGTGGATTCCCAAGCTGACTCCGCTGGCATTAAGGCGCAATCCCGGGTGTAGCGATAAGTTTTGGCAAACGTGGTGTCTGCCTGAAATCAGTTCTGTCATTGCTGCTTTGCAAACCATGGATGCTCTCACTGCTGAATATTTCTATACGTTCTTGCAGTTTGTTGAACGTGAGCAGTTTGAAAGTAAGATGTGTGATGCTCGTCCTGATTCGACAAGGGCTTTATCTTCGCTGTGGAATGCAGATACAAATATAAAGAAAGAAAATGGAGACATCATTGTAGATTTGCAGATTACGAACTTGCGTGTCTCGGATGGCATAGATGCTGTTTGTCTGTGCATGCTTGATAAAGAATCGCTTCCCAACTTTCGTATAGGAGATTCTGTTATTTTGTATCAGCGTCAATCTGATGCGGATTCTGCCGTCACGCAACAAGTGCTACGTTGCTGTGTGGAGAGTTGTGAAGAGGGATGTATCTGGTTGAAATTGAAGAATAAGCAGAGAAATGAAAGAGTGTTTGACAAAAATGTTAAATATGCGATTGAGCATGACCATGTAGATGCTAATTTCAAGAGTCTCTATAGGGGACTTTTCTCCCTTGTAACTTGTAGCCAGCATCGCCGTGCCCTTCTGCTGTGTCAGCGAGAACCAGATGCCGAGGAGATTTTTCTGTTAGTTGGACCTCCTGGAACGGGAAAGACTTCTGTTGCCTTGAAACGGATGGTAGAAGGGCATCTTCAAAAGGAACATGATATTTTATTGCTTGCTTATACCAATCGGGCTGTTGATGAAATTTGTGCTATGCTCTCAACGATAGAGCCTCAGCCACAATATATACGTATTGGCCGTGAGTTCTCTTGTGCTCCAGACTATCGAGATAATCTGCTGGTAAATACGTTGGGAAAGCTTTCTAATCGTTTGGAAGTAATTGAGAAAGTAAAAGATACGCATATTTTTGTGGGTACGGTCGCTTCGATGAACAGTCATTTGGCATTGTTTAAGCTTAAGCATTTTCAAGTGGCGATATTTGATGAAGCATCGCAAATTCTGGAACCCCATTTGTTGCCCATTTTAACTTCTTCGTCCATTGATAAGATTGTGATGATTGGTGACCATAAACAGTTGCCAGCTGTGGTGGTGCAGGATGAGAGTAAATCTGTGGTTGCGTCTCCGATGCTTCATGCGATAGGGCTTACCAATTGCAGGAATTCGCTTTTTGAGCGACTTTATGAACAATTTCGTCATCGTAAAGACATCGTGGCCATGCTTGACCATCAAGGACGTATGCATCCTGTTATTGCAGATTTTGTATCTCGTCTTTTCTATGAGAATCGTCTTCTGCCAGTTGGGCTTCCGCATCAAAACGAGACTCTTTTGTTTGCTAAGTACGATGAAAATGACCCGATAGAACTGCTTGTGGCTACTCGTCGCTGTGCTTTTGTTCATGTTCCTTCTCCTTCGTTTGAAGATTATATGCCGAAAGCTAATGTGCTTGAAGCACAAATGATTGCCCAGATTGTCAAGAAGATTTGTTCTGTTCATCAGAAAAACGGAATATCGTTTGATCCTTCAAAACAGTTAGGCATCATCGTTCCTTATCGTCGTCAAATAGCAACGGTACGTACAGAAGTGGCAAAGTTGATGGGCAGCTCTGGTATGTGCGATAGTTCACAGCTGCTTATTGATACTGTGGAACGTTATCAGGGTTCACAACGAGACATCATTATATACGGAACAACCATCACGCAATATTATGAACTTGATACTCTTTCTGAGCTTGTGATGATTGGAGACACTTTGGTTGACCGTAAGCTTAACGTAGCTGTTACTCGTGCTCGAAAGCAGTTTATTGTGTTAGGTAATGAGCAGTTGCTATCTCGCAATGTTTTATATTCCCAGCTGATAGATTTTTGCAAGCCCTGATTGGTGGCAGGGTAAGAATAGGCAGGGTGAATAAAAGAAAGGAGTCTCACATTTGTGAAACTCCTTGTGGGTGGGTGGTGGGACTCGAACCCACGACATTCAGAACCACAATCTGACGCTCTAACCGACTGAACTACATCCACCGTGTAGCAATCATTCCTGAATTGCGAGTGCAAAGGTAGGACATTTATTTGGATTGACAAAATAATTGTCGAAGAAAATGCATTTTAGTCGTAAAATTCTTTGCGTCCTGCACTTAACGTGTTCTTCATGAGTGAACAAATGGTCATAGGACCAACGCCACCTGGTACAGGAGTGATGAAAGAACATTTGGGTGCTACGTTCTCAAAGTCGACATCGCCGCAGAGTCGGAAGCCTGTTTTGCGTGTTTCATCTGGAACGCGTGTTGTGCCTACATCAACGATGACGGCACCTTCTTTAACCATGTCTGCTGTTACGAAGTGAGGGGATCCAATTGCGGCAATGATGATGTCGGCTTGCAGGCATTCCTCCTTCAGCGTTTTTGAACGGCTGTGGCAAACGGTTACTGTGGCATCACCATATTGTTTCTGCATCATCAGCTGTGCCATAGGCTTGCCTACGATGTTGGAACGTCCAAGGATTACACACTTCTTGCCACTTGTTTCGATGTTGTAACGCTTGAGCAATGTGATGATTCCCAATGGGGTGGCAGAGATGTAGCATGGAAGACCGATGGCCATACGGCCTACGTTGATGGGGTGGAATCCGTCCACATCCTTGCGATAGTCAATAGCTTCGATGATTTTCTGTTCTGAGATGTGCTTGGGAAGTGGAAGCTGTACGATGAAGCCATCTACATCGGCATCTTTGTTCAGTTTATCCACTTGTTCCAGAAGAAACTCTTCTGTAATGTCATCTTCAAAGCGGAGAAGGGTAGAGGTGAATCCGCATGCCTCACATGCCAGCACCTTGTTTTTCACATAAGTTTCGCTGCCTCCATCGTGGCCTACAAGGATGGCTGCGAGATGAGGGCGCTTGCCTCCTGCTTTCACAATGTTTCTAACTTCTTCTGCTATCTCGGCTTTGATGGCAGCTGCTGTGGCTTTTCCGTCTATCAGTTGCATGTTTTTTTCTTTTTCGTCGTTTTAGAATCTTGGCATTCCTTTCATGCCCTTCATGCGTTGCATCTGCGCCATGGCTTGAGCCATTTTAGGGCTGGTCATCTGGCGCATCATTTTACGCATTTGTTCGAACTGCTTTGTGATGCGGTTCACTTCGTCGATGGAATTGCCGGAACCTTTGGCAATACGCATTTTGCGTGACATGTTGATGCACTCTGGATGCTCGCGTTCGTAAGGAGTCATTGAGCCAATCATCGCTTCTACAGACTTGAAGGCGTTGTCGTCGATATCTACGTCTTTCAAAGCTTTGCCCATGCCAGGAATCATTGAAGCCAAATCCTTGATGTTTCCCATCTTCTTGATTTGGTTGATTTGTCCGAGAAAATCGTTGTAGTCGAACTTGTTTTTTGCGATTTTCTTTTCCAGACGCTTCGCTTCTTCTTCGTCAAACTGCTGCTGGGCACGTTCTACGAAAGAAACAATGTCGCCCATGCCAAGGATGCGGTCGGCCATGCGTTCTGGGTGGAACACGTCGAGTGCTTCCATCTTTTCGCCTGTACCTACAAACTTGATGGGTTTTGTCACTACGGTGCGGATAGAAAGGGCTGCACCGCCACGAGTGTCGCCATCCAGCTTGGTAAGGATAACGCCATCAATCTCAAGGCGTTCGTTGAATGTCTTGGCTGTATTGACTGCATCTTGACCAGTCATGGCATCCACAACGAGAAGGGTTTCGTGCGGGTTGACAGCGGCCTTGATCTGGTCAATCTGCAGCATCAGCTCTTCGTCTATCGACTGGCGTCCTGCTGTATCGACAATTACTACATCATATCCTTTTGCTTTGGCTTCCTGAATGGCATTCTTGGCCACGGCTATAGGGTCAGTTGCACCTGGTTCCATGTAGCAGGGTACGCCAACCTGTTCTGCTAATACACGTAGCTGTTCCATTGCCGCAGGACGGAATGTGTCGCAGGCGGCAAGCAGAGGCTTCTTGTGATTCTGGCTTTTCAGACGTAATGCCAGCTTGCCCGACATGGTTGTCTTGCCGGCACCGTTCAAACCTGCCATCAGGATTACTGTTGGATGTCCTGAGAGGTTCAATTCTGTGGCTTGACCGCCCATCAATGCCGCCAGTTCGTCGTGTACGATTTTCACCATCAACTGTCCTGGCTTCACAGCTGTCAGTACGTCTTGACCCAGTGCTTTCTGCTTCACGGTGTCTGTGAAGTTCTTGGCAACCTTATAGTTGACGTCGGCTTCGAGCAGGGCTTTGCGCACGTCTTTCAGCGTTTCAGCTACGTTGATTTCGGTGATTTTTCCTTCACCCTTCAGTATTTTAAAAGACCGTTCAAGTCTTTCGCTTAGATTTTCAAACATATCTTTATTTTCGTTGTTTTTGAGGTTGGTGGGCTTGGGGCTTAAGTTGGGCTTTGAAAAAGCTGGCCTTATGACCGTGCGACCGTATCACTATTTTTTTGCCCCTTTATATATAAGGTATGCGATGATGGCAATTACGATGATGATGGCTGCAATGCCGATGATGTGCGAATAATGCGCAATGGTGTCAATCAGCTCTTGCTTGGGCATGGTGCTGTGGAAGGCGTAGCCAATAGCCACAAGGATGCAGTTCCAGAGTCCTGCACCGATGCTGGTGAACAGGATAAACTGTCCGAGATTCATCTTGGCAAGTCCCGCAGGAATGCTGATGAGCTGGCGTATGGCAGGAATCAGACGCCCGATGAGGGTTGATACAATACCGTGCTTGTCAAAATATGCCTCGGCCTGTTGCACTTTCTCTGCATCGATCAAGCACATGTGTCCCAAACGGCTGTTGGCAAATGTATAGACGATGGGACGCCCCAGGAAGTATGCAAGCGCATAGTTGATGAGTGCTCCGATGAGCGCGCCTGCTGTGCCCGTCAGGATAATCATCGGATAGGTCATTTCCCCTGTCTCGGCAGCCATGTAAGCCGCTGGAATCATAACAACTTCAGAAGGGAATGGGATAAAAGAGCTCTCTATTGCCATGAACAGGACAATCCAGCCGTAGTTGAGATTGTCGAGTGCGCCATTGGTGAGATTGAGTATGATTTCTTCCATAATGGCTGCAAAGTTACGACTTTTTAATTGATAATTGACAATTGACAATTGATAATTTGCGGATTGGCGCTAATTTTCTGCTTAAAAGTTTTGTCACTTCGCAAAAAAGGCATACCTTTGCACCCGCAAAATGGGTAAGTCCTATACGGCCAGCTCCCTCGGAATCCCCCAGGGCTTGACCGCAGCAAGGGTACTTGGTTGTAGCGGCGCGATGTAGTCAGCTTGCCCACCCGCCTCTTTAGCTCAGTTGGCCAGAGCACGTGATTTGTAATCTCGGGGTCGTTGGTTCGAATCCGACAAGAGGCTCAAAGTAGGGGAGAAAGTTCATGCTTTCTCCCTTTTATATACCCTATTTTATCTTATCTATGAAAGAGAAAAAATCAGACATTCAGCCCTGGGAAACTGTCGATACGGAATATCTTATTCAGCGTCCTTGGCTGACGGCTCGCCGTGATACGCTGCGCATGCCCGATGGCAAGATTGTGCCAGAGTATTATGTGCTTGAATACCCAACGTGGGTCAATATCATTGCCGTTACTGCTGACGAGAGGTTTGTTCTTGTGCGCCAATATCGCCACGCATTAGGCATTGTGGAGTACGAGCTTTGTGCTGGAACGATGGACGAAGCCGATGCCTCGCCGCTTGAGGCAGCCAAACGTGAGCTTCTTGAAGAAACGGGCTATGCTGGCGGAGAATGGACGGAATTTGCGACCCTTTCTGCCAATCCGACTTCCATGAACAATCTCAATTATACCTTTATTGCCAAAGGAGTAGAGAAGGTGTCCGCACAGCATCTCGATGAAACAGAGGAGATTACAGTTCATCTCTTTACCAAAGACGAGCTTCTTGATTTGCTCCGCCGTGATGAAATGAAGCAATCCCTCATGGTTGCTCCTCTTTGGCGCTATATTGCAGAGAACCATTTGCTTTGAATAAGGTGGGCCTTCATCGCAATTACGTTGCACTCGTCAACGTAATTGCGATGAAGGGTGTGGCGTGTTCGTGGTGAAGAACGTGAAGAAATGATTGAAAATCGGTGTGCCCCACACCGCTATGGCGAAGTGCCCCACATCGACACATCGGTGTGGGGCACACCGATAATGCAGCTGTTCAAGTGTGGCGCAACCACGAATTTATATGTGCTAATGGCGCTTGGAAAATGGGAGGAAAAGGAGTTTTGCATCCTTGTTGGCAGATTCTCTGTTTCTCTTTTTGATATTTTTCTTTTTTGTGCTATCTTTGTGCACTTAAAAATTATTCATGAGGAGGAAAAACATGATGAAGAAAATACTTTTTATGCTCAGCATGGCATTGGTGGCCATTGCGGGACATGCGCAGGAGCAGTTCGAGGGTATGTGGCAGTGTGAAGCGCTGGGTGCGACAATGGTGCTCAATCTTGCCGAAAAGAATATCTCTTTGAAAGATTTTGAAGGCGAGGACACCTATGGATATGTGAAGGGCGACCTGAATGGCACATGGGTGATACTGAAAGTGAAAGAGGTGAAGGACAATAAGGCGCTGGTGAGAATGGTGAGCGATATTGGCCACGATGCTCAGGACGTGGAGCTGAAGCTGACGAAGGAGGGAACACTCGAGTTGAAGCTGGTGGGTGAACAGAACATCAAGACAATAGTGAAGCAGAAGTATGTGAAACTGCCCAAGGTGTCTGTGTTCAAGAAAAATGAGTAGAAAGAAGTTGAAAATTTGAAGTTTTGGAGAGCTATTTAGATTCCTTTAATCCCTCGCAGCGTGCCGCTGTTGAGTATTGCGAAGGACCTTTGCTGGTAATTGCCGGTGCTGGGTCGGGCAAGACGAGGGTGCTGACCTACAAGATTGCTTATTTGATGGAGCAGGGCTATCAGCCATGGTCTATTTTGGCGTTGACGTTTACGAACAAGGCTGCTGGCGAAATGAAATCGAGGATTGCGGATATTGTGGGGAAAGACTATGCAAGGATGTTGTGGATGGGAACATTTCATAGCATCTTTCTTCGTATTTTGCGTGCTGAGCATGAACGGATAGGCTTCTCGGCTAATTTTACTATCTATGATGCCGCTGACAGCAAAAGCCTGGTGAAATCTATCATTAAGGAGATGGGTCTGGATGACAAGAAGTATAAATCCGGAACAGTTTTGGGCATCATTTCAAACGCAAAGAATCAGCTGATAACTGCTGAGCAGTATGTGTCAAACACAGCGAATGCACAAAGCGACGCCCGGCAAAACATGCCTGCGTTGGGGCAAATCTTCATGCGTTATAGCAGCAGATGCAAGCAGAGTGACGCGATGGATTTTGACGACATCCTTCTTTACACCTATCTGTTGTTTGACAAACATCCTGAGGTGTTGGAGAAGTGGGAACAGCGTTTCAGATATGTACTGGTGGATGAGTATCAGGATACAAATTTTGCCCAGCATCGCATTGTGTGGCAATTGACAAAAGCTCATCAGCGTGTATGTGTGGTAGGAGATGATGCTCAGAGCATCTATAGTTTTCGTGGCGCAAATATTGATAACATTCTGACATTCCAGAAGATATATGATGGTGCGAGACTGTTTAAGCTGGAGCAGAACTATCGTTCGACGCAGAATATCGTAGAGGCAGCAAACAGTCTCATCAGAAAGAATAGCCGTCAAATACAGAAAGATGTCTTTTCGGAGAATGACCGAGGAGAGAAGCTGCATCTGATGGATACGCATTCGGACTTGGAGGAGGCAAAGATGGTGGCAAATGCCATTCGCGGTGTGAAGAGAAGCGAACGATGCGAGTATTCAGATTTTGCAATTCTCTATCGCACCAATGCGCAGAGCCGTGTGTTTGAAGACACGATGCGCAAGGAGGGATTGCCATACCGTATTTATGGAGGTCTTTCGTTCTATCAGCGCAAGGAAATTAAGGATGTGATAGCTTATTTCCGATTAGCAGTTAATCCGAATGACGAGGAAGCTTTCAAGCGTGTCATCAATTATCCGGCGCGAGGTATCGGCCAGACGACTGTGGCGAAAATTCTTGCTGTTGCGACTGCGCACGAGGTAAGCCTTTGGAGTGTTATTAGCAGCCCTGAAGCATACGAGTTGGGAGTGAACAAGGGAACGCTTGCAAAGATTGCGACGTTTCGTGAGATGATAGCTTCGTTTATTGAACAAGCGCAGAAACTGCCAGCTAATCAGGTGGGAGCGGCAATCGTGAAACAGAGCGGTATTGTTAGCGACATCTATCAGGATGCCACGCCAGAGAATTTGTCAAGGCAAGAGAATGTTGAAGAACTGATGAATGGCATGCAGGACTTCTGCGAAACGAGATTGGAGGAGGGTGATGAGAATATTGCGCTGAGCGACTATCTGTCGGAAGTGTCGCTGATGAGCGATGTCGATGCCGACCAGGGGGATGACGAGCACAGGGTGACGTTGATGACGATTCACTCGGCTAAAGGACTGGAGTTTGGCACAGTATTTGTAGTAGGTCTTGAGGAAGGGCTTTTCCCGAATCAGATGGTATCAGGCAATCTGCGTGAGATGGAGGAGGAACGCCGTCTTTTCTATGTGGCGATGACAAGAGCAAAGAAACGTTGCTATCTCTCTTATGCGCAATGCCGTTTTCGCTATGGGCAGATGGAATTTTCTGCACCAAGCCGCTTCTTGCAAGATATTGACCCGAGGTATCTGGAAAGGAAACAAGGCATGTTCTCTTCTCGAAAGAACATAGATGATGAGGTGGAACTGCCATGGAAACGGAGAGGAGGATTGTTCGCTAACAGGGAAAGTCAGGAGACTTCGCGTCCATTCCGCCCGACGATGCCATCATCTGTTAAGCCTATGCCTGTTGCCAACCCTGTTGCAGCTTCACGTCCTGCATCGTTCGCAGATTCCACTCCTCCTGTTCTGCATTCGGCTCAAGCTTCATCCTCGCTTTCTGTCGGTAAGCACATTGTTCACAATCGTTTCGGGCGTGGAGAGGTTCTTCGTATAGAAGGAACAGGCGATAGCACAAAAGCTACGGTGCAATTTGAGAATGTAGGAACGAAACAGCTGTTGTTGAAATTTGCCAAATTTGAAGTAATTGATTGAATGAAAAGAAAGAAGATATGACTTTGCTTGAAAGCAACATAGACAAAATTCCATCGCCATGCTATGTGCTGGAAGAAAAATTGCTGCGAAGAAATTTGACGTTGATTCGCAGTGTGGCTCAACGTGCCAATGTGGAGATTATTCTGGCATTCAAGGCTTTTGCCTTGTGGAAAAGTTTCCCGATTTTTAGAGAGTATATCAGTCAAACGACAGCATCTTCATTGTTTGAAGCCCGATTGGCGAAAGAGGAATTTGGCAGCAAGGCTCATACATATTCGCCTGCTTATACCGAGAATGAGTTTGAGGAAATAGTGGAATGCTCAAGCCATATCACGTTCAATTCATTGAGTCAATATGAACGATTTGCGTCTATGGCGAAAGATAAGGCTTCTGTAGGGTTGCGCGTGAATCCCGAGTACAGCGAGATAGAAACTGAGTTGTATAATCCTTGTGCTCAAGGAACAAGGTTCGGTATATTAGCAAAAGATTTGCCAGAACAGTTGCCAGAACAAATAAAGGGCTTCCACATTCATTGCCATTGTGAGTCAGGCAGCGATGTTTTTGTGCGTACATTGAAGCA
This sequence comes from Bacteroidaceae bacterium, assembly GCA_017507385.1. GTDB lineage: Bacteria > Bacteroidota > Bacteroidia > Bacteroidales > Bacteroidaceae > Minthosoma. Next base: position 17,710 of record JAFWAX010000012.1, read on the forward strand.
CATAGAAGAGAAATTTTCGCCTTGGTTTTCTCAGTTGAAGTGGATAAATTTTGGAGGTGGTCATTTGATGACTCGACAGGATTATGATGTGGAATTGCTGATAGAGACTTTGCAGGGATTCCATGCTCGGTATCCGCATCTGAAAGTGATTCTCGAACCTGGGAGTGCTTTTGCTTGGCAAACAGGGCCGCTTGTGGCAAAAGTGGTGGACATCGTTGAGAATAGTGGTGTGAAGACCGCTATCATTAATGCCAGCTTTACCTGTCACATGCCAGATTGTTTGGAGATGCCTTATAAGCCCGCTGTGCGTCATGCCGTAACGCTTGAAGAGGAAGACCTTGAGACAGCAAGAAATACACCACATACTTATCGTATTGGTGGCAATTCCTGCTTGTCAGGTGACTTTATGGGATTGTGGCAATTTGACCATGACCTTCGAATAGGTGAGATGCTTATCTTTGAAGACATGATTCATTATACAACTGTGAAAACCAATATGTTCAATGGTATAGGCCATCCTTCCATTGGCATGTTGTATGAGAATGGGGCGTTTGAACTTTTTAGACGATATGTTTATGAAGACTATCGTGACAGGATGTGTTGAGGACTAAATCCTTAATGCAAAATGAATTTGTTTTGTCCAGAGTTCCAAGCGAATGCCCGATGAGTAGGGTCTGATTTTTTTGCAGGCTTGTTGCTTCCATCTGTTTGCAGCACAAGTGGATTGCTTGTGGTGATGGTTAGCTGAAGGGTAGAGGGATTGATGGTGATTTTCCTGAAATCGTCAGATGTGGGTTCGTCAATGTAGTCAGATGCTTGCAGAGGTTGCCAATCTGTGGTGTAGAAACTGATTGAAGAGTCTGCTATGCTGTCGCTTGAAACAGTACTGATTACCATAATTATTTGGGTACTGTCGCTTTTGGGGAGCAGCATCATTTCTTTCTCTGAATTTTGTGAGATGACAAGATGTGCGTATTGGTCGGTTAGCGTTTTCATCTCCGATATGGTCTTAAACTGGTTTCGTGTTTTCATTGGCTTTCCATTCTTCTGGTTGTCAACAATTTCCAGACGGTTATATTCGGAAAGTGATGGACATAGTTGCTGGGGCATATTAAGAAATATGTCTTTGAGCGATTGTCCATAAGAGACAAGAAATGAAACGCTAAACGCTAAAAGTACGAATATCTTCTTCATTTGACTTTGGGATTCTTGCAATGAATTTGTCTTAAATGTAGATTTTATCAGGATAGCTTATTCATGCCTTATTGCTTCAATAGGATCCATGTTGGCTGCTTTACGTGCAGGGATGTAGCCAAAGATGATGCCAATGAGCGTACATACGGCAAAAGATACGTAGATAGACCATGCAGGGATGCTGGAGGGCATGCCAATGAGAGGGAACAGTTGACTGATAAGGCATCCTAACAGTACTCCGATGAGTCCTCCTGTAAGAGATATAAGGACCGATTCGATGAGAAACTGTAGAGAGATGACCATGCCGGTAGCGCCAACTGCCATGCGGAGACCAATTTCTTTCGTGCGTTCGGTGACGGACACGAGCATAATGTTCATGATGCCGATACCTGCCACGAGCAGTGAGAAAGCTGCTGCAACAACGAGGATGATAGTGACTGTGTCCATCGTAGAGGACATGGTGTCCATCATCTCTGCTTGTGAGCGGATGGTGAAGTCATCAACAGCATTTTCTTTCAATTTGTGATTGTTGCGCAAAATTTGAGTGAGTTCTTCGATGGCTGCATCGGAGAGTTCTTCGGTAAGTGCAGAACATACAATTGATGAAAAATAGGTTTGTGCTGCAATGCGCTTCATGACACAGGTGTAAGGAGCGATGATGACATTGTCTTGGTCCATTCCCCATGAGTTGTAGCCTTTCCCTTCGAGCACACCGACGATGCGCAGAGGGATGGATTTGAAACGGATATTCTTGCCGATGGCTTCAGCCTCTTTACCTTCGCCAAACAACTCGTTTACAATAGTTTTACCTACGACACATACTTTGGAAGCCTTGCGGATATCTTCTTCGTTGAAGTTCTGTCCTTCTTCTACTTTCCATTGCTTGATGTCAAGGTATTCAGGTGATTCTCCATAGATGGTACTGGTTGTGTTGCTGTTGCCATAGATGACTTGACCAGATGCTGTCACTTCTGGAGATACGTAGCTGACAAATTTCTTCTCGTTGACAATACATTGGTAATCACCTATCTTGAGAGTCTGCATGGCAGAAGGGTCTTGGCGAACTCCTCCACGCATATCTGCACCAGGACGTATGGTCAGCAAGTTGGTTCCCATCGTTGATAGTTCTTGGCGTATGCTTTCTTTGGAGCCTTGTCCAATGGACATCATGATGATGATAGCAGCAACGCCTATAATGATGCCAAGCATGGAAAGGAAGGAACGCATCTTGTTGTTTGCTACAGCGCGGATGCTGACTTTGAACAAATTCAGTATATTCATTCTTTATGGGGCTTAAATCTTTAATTCATTAGTCGTCTTGTGGCTGTGGAAGAGCAGCCAAAGCTTCTGCGGCCGATTTTATATGAGGGTTAATAGTGTCTTCTCTAACCTTTCCGTCGCGTAGGTTGATGTTTCGTGATGCGTATTCTGCGATTTCGGGATTGTGTGTGACGAAAATGATGGTGTGTCCCTCTTGATGAAGTTTCTGGAAGAGCACGAGCATCTCAAAAGAGGTACGTGTGTCAAGATTTCCTGTTGCTTCATCGGCAAGCAGCACGGCAGGCTTGTTGACAAGAGCACGTGCTATTGCTACACGTTGCATCTGTCCACCGGACATCTGGTTGCTTTTGTGTTCAAGGCGGTCTCCCAGTCCTACAGCTTGCAGAGCTTGTATGGCTGCTTCGCGTCGCTGTTTGGATGTGTATTTGTTGTTGTACATGAGTGGAAGCTCCACGTTTTCAACAGCAGTTGTTTTAGCCAAAAGGTTGTAATTCTGAAACACGAATCCAATCTTGCGGTTACGGAGTTTAGCACGTTGATTCTTGCTCATTTTGCGTACAGGTGTTCCGTCGAGGTAATATTCGCCTGATGTTGGAGTGTCAAGACACCCTAACTGGTTGAGCAGTGTCGATTTTCCTGATCCCGAAGTACCCATGATGGTGACAAATTCACCTTCATAAATCTTAAAGCTGACACCACGCAGAGCCTTGACTGTCTCAGAACCGACTTGGAAATAACGTTTCACATTGTCGAGTTCTATGACTACTTTTCGTTTGTCTTGCTGGGAATTCATTGTTTTTGCTGGGGATTAGCGTTATTGCGGTTATTGCGTGGGCGAGGCATGAAGGGGTTGGATGTTCCCTCTGCGGCTGGTCCTTGTGGCTTGTTGCGGATAATCTCAAAGTCAGTTAGTACTTCTGTGCCTTCTGCAACCCCTGAAAGAATCTCAGTCAGAGTGCCGTTTGTCGTTCCGATTTCCACCTTGTGAGCTTTGAAGGTGTTGCCTTCCTTTGTCCATAGCTTGTGAGGGGAATCAATGTCGCTGATGGTCTCATCCTTCTGCAGCAAGGCTTCATTGGGAGTGAAACGGAGAGCGCGGTTTGATACGGCGAGAACATTGTTTTTCTCGAATGTGTAGATAGTTACGTTTGCAGTGAGGCCAGGCTTGAGCTTGAGTGCATTGTTGGGAGCAGAAATTACCACTTCGTAAGTCACCACATTGCTTTCAGTTGTTGCTTCCTGACGCACCTGAGTCACTTCGCCTTCGAAAATGTCGTCTGGATAAGCGTCAACAGTAAATGTCACGCGCTGTCCTTCCTTCACACCGCCAATGTCTGCTTCGTCGATGTCCGCTATCACACGCATATCGGTAAGGTCTTGCGCTATGATGAAGAGGGTAGGAGTCGTCATGGCAGAAGCCACAGTTTGCCCTTCTTCCACCTCCTTTGAGAGCACGATGCCGTCAATTGGCGATGTGATGGTGGCATAGCCAAGGTTAGTCTGTGCTTTCTGTACATTTTGCTGATGCACTTTCACTTGCTGTACAGCCTGTTCGTAAGATAGCTTGGCGTTTTCGTAGTCATTGGCAGAAACAAGTCCTTTCTCAAAGAGCGTCTTGTAACGGTTATAGTTTGAAGTCTGATAAGTCAGTGACGACTGGGCATTGGCGAGGTTGCTTTGTGTCGAAGCCAATTCCGACAGCAGATTCGTCTTGTCCAATTCGGCAATGACTTGCCCCTTTTGCACGATAGAGTTGTAATCTACATAGATGCGGTCGATAATGCCCGATACCTGTGTACCGACTTCCACCTCTGTAACAGGTTCGATTGTACCCGTGGCTGTAATGCTTGTCGTGATGTTCTGTTTTTCTACAGGAGAAGTTGAATAAGTTACCTTAGGTCCTTTGTCACAGGCAGTGAGAGCCGCCATGATGAAAAGTGCGGAGAATATATTAGAAGCTTTCATTATTTTTTTTCTGATTTATTATTTCTTAAATTTTTGAATTATTTATAGTTCTATGTTTTCCCCTGCATAGAACTTGAGCATAGCATAGTTGAGTATAGCGGTGTATTTGGTCTGAAGCAGTTGCTGTTCTGCCTGCAACAGGTTGTTCTTCCCTGTTGTCAGCTCAACAATGTTTTTCAGTCCGAGGTTAAACTGTTCGCTGACCAAGTCGTAGCTTTCTTGCATGCTTTCCACGTTAGCCTTTGCCGACAGGAATTGGCGTAGTGACGTTGTGGCGTTGAGCCAGCAGTTCTCGATCGTAGAGTAGAGCTGCTTCTGCTGGCTTTGAAAGTTCAGCACATTCGTCTGGTGTGTGTATTTAGCCTTGCGGATATTGGTGCGAGTCTGAAAATTGTCGAAGATAGGCATCGACACTGTCAGTCCCACCGAATTGCTCAGGTTCTTTTTGATTTGCTCCGTAAAGGCAGTATGCTGTCCCGAAGAGTTATTGCTGCCCATGCCCACCGTCAACGACACTGTTGGCATGTATCCTGCCCGAGCATTGGCTATTGCAATTTCAGACGAAGCTACATTCAGCTTGCTGGATTGGATTTCCGGACGATTGGCAAGAGCGGCATGATACACAGACTGCTCATCGGGAATGATGCTGAACATCTCCTCTTCTGGCAGGTTGGGCACAACAATATCAAAATCCTCGTTGTCATGAATCTCCAGCAGCTGCTTAAGCTGGAGCTTATAGCTTGCCAGCTGCGATTCTGCTTGCGCCAGCGAATAGTGGTCTTGGCTCACTTGTGCTTCAAGCTGCACCAAATCAACTCGCGCCAGACTTCCGAGTTCCACCATCTTCTGAGCACGGTCGCGCTGCATCTCGCTCGACTTGATGATTTCCTCGCATACCTTCACCGCCTCCGTCTCATAGAGCACCTGCACATACAGCTGCGCTATCTGCTCCTGTATGCTGTTAGCCTGCTGCTCCACATCCAGCTGCGCAATTATCTCGTTCAGTTTGCCCTGCTTGATGTTATTGATGTTGCGGTTGCCATTCCACACCGTCCAGTTGGCATTGATGCCATAAGAACCATTGTACGAAACCGTGTTCCTGTTCGTGGTCATAGAACCATTAGTCAGGTTGATGGTGCTTTCGGCAAAGGGACGCCAAGATACATTCTGATTCGTGTTGAATGACAGCGAAGGAAACAAGGCAGATTTGCTCTGCAGCACGTCCTCATGGCTGGAAGCCGCAGCAATCTTCTTCTGTTGTAGCTGAATGTTGTTCTCCAGCGCATACTCCAGACATTCTTGCAATGTCCATAGCCTGTTGTTCGCAGCCTCTTGCCCGTTCACAGCATGGCAGGCCAGCACCATGGAAATTGCAGTCAGTAAGTGTTTATTTTTCATTTTTTTCTGCTTTTTATCTGTAGTCAATGACCATTCAAAACTCAAAAAGTTTAAAATAAAGAATGAAAATAAAAAAGCAGTCGGACTATAAGCCGGGTTTTGTGCGCACCATCCAACGAAAGGGATGTGTTCCCCATTTCGCAGTGCGTGCCTGTCATTTATCTACTCCATGAGTCACCCCATGGCTCAAGCGTTCTACCCTCCACCGAACAATCGGGCGGGCAACCCTCGTGGCGGTGGTTTACATGAACTTGCAGCTCCCAAGATGCACAGCCGACATGTCGCCATGCCGCTGGTGAGCCCTTACCTCACCTTCTCACCATTTCAGCCGTGGCAGCATCGCTCATTCCAAAGGATTGGGCGCTAAAGCCGCGTCTGTTGTTATTTTCTTCTGCATTACTCAGCCCTCGCGGACTGCTTCTATATTAGGAAGTGGGATGCCCTGTGCTGCCCGGACTTTCCTCTTTCAGCACCTTAGAGATGCTGCCAGCGACAGACCGTCCGACTGCTTTCAAGCTACAAAGGTAAATATTTTTCCTCAAAAAAAAGAGAGTATAGCACAACAAGGTACATTTTCACCATCTTTTTCCACCTGTCAGCCACACATTATCAATTATCAAAGAGGTTCACAGTCACCTTTCCGAAGATGTCGTTCACGCTTGTGCCAACATGGAAAGTGTAGTTGCCCGTAAGGAGAGCCCAGTCATGCTGAGACTCGTTGAAATAACGCAGTTCCTCTGTTGGGATGAGAATGCTGAGGGTTTGGCTTTCTCCAGGCTGGAGAAGCTTTGTCTTGGCAAATCCCTTGAGCTCCTTGATGGGGCGTGGAAGCTCGCCTTGAGGAGATTGTGCATAGACTTGCACGACTTCCTTTCCAGCCGTTGCTCCAGTGTTGCAGACAGTAACGGTGATGGTGATTTCGTTGTCCGATTTCGCTGCCGTTGGCTGGCTGTAGCTGAAGGTTGTGTAGCTGAGTCCGAAGCCGAAGGGGAAGCGTGGTGTGACATTGTTTGTGGCGAAGTGTCGATAGCCGACGAAAATATCTTCCTTGTAATATACTTGCTTGTTGACGCCGGGGTAGGCCTCTGGTCCGTACTTGACATAGGGGAAGTCCTCATATTTTTCAGCGAAGGTGATAGGCAGTTTTCCGCTGGGGCAGACTTTTCCGCTGAGCACGTTCACCAGTGCCGTGCCTGATTCGCTGCCCAGATACCAGCAGTGGGTTAGTGCGCTGACCTGCTTCAGCCAAGGCATGGCATAAGGGTTGCCGCCAAATATGACCACGATGGTGTTTTTCTGTATTTCGGCAAGTTCGGCAATGAGTTCATTTTGTCCATAAGAAAGGTCGTAGGACTCACGGTCGCCATTTTCGCAGTCTTGACGGTGATTCTTGTTCAATCCTCCGATGAAGATGACAAGGTCCGCTTCTTTTGCTTTGGCAAGCGCTTCCTCCTTCAACGCCTGTTGCTTGTCAGGGTCAATGGGGTCAACTCTGTCGTAGAGTGCGCGTCCGGCATAGTATCCCTGTGCATAGTCAATTTTGTCTCCGTAGGTTGCCAGAAATGCTTCGAGTGGCGTGATGTCGCGGAGCGACTTGAGTTCAGACGAACCTCCGCCTTTGGTCAGTGAGCGTGTAGCATTGTCGCCTACGATGAGGATTTTCTTGTATTTTGCAGCATTGATAGGCAGGATGTTTTTCTGGTTCTTCAGCATGACGATGCCTTCTTCTGCAATCTGCCGGCAGGTTTCGTAGTGAGCTTCAGAGCATTGGCTTCCGATGACTTTATTGGGATTCATGGCTGTGCGGAAGATGGTGCGCAGCACGCGGCTTGCTTTGTCGTCAAGCACAGACATGGGCACTTTGCCTTCCTTGAGAAGCTTCTCGAAAGGGTTGGCAAGATAATAGTGCTCGTAGCCAAATTCGCTCTCTCTCAGTTTGCCATCGGTGTAGGTGCCCATTTCGATGTCGAGACCTCCCATGGCAGCTTCCCATGTGTTGGTGGTGCCTCCCCAGTCGCTGATGAGTGCGCCATCCCAGTTCCAATCTTTTTTCAGAATCCCATTCAGCAATTCGTCGTTGTGGCAGCAATGCACATTCTTCCAGAGGTTGTACGAACCCATGATGGTCCATACGTTGGCTTTTTCGACTGCTCTCTTGAAGGGTGCCAGATAGATTTCGTGCAATGCTCTTTCGGAAACATTGACGTTGACGGTGAATCGGTCTATCTCCTGGTCGTTCAGCACAAAGTGCTTCAGGCAGCATGCCACACCGTTGGCTTGCGCAGCCTTGATGTATGGTACCAGCATCTCTCCGGCCAGATAGGGGTCTTCGCCCATATATTCAAAAGCGCGGCCATTGAGCGGGGTGCGTGCAATGTTTGCTCCAGGGCCCAGCATAATGTCTTTGCCGCGGAAGGCGAACTCTTCGCTGACAGCATCTCCGTATGCCTCTGACATCTCTCTGTTCCATGTGGATGCGAGGCAGGTAAGGGATGGGAATGCCACGATGGAGTCGTTTGTCCATCTGGCAGGGCTCCATGTGTTCCACTCCAGCTCCTCGCGCACACCATGAGGTCCGTCATCCATGTTCAGCTGACGGATGCCGAGACGTGGCACGCCTGCGCTGGTGAACTTGCTCTGTGCATGGAGGATGTTTACTTTCTCGTGCAGGGTCATGCGGCTGAGCGCATCTTTTACGCGTTCTTCCAGCGGCGCATTAGGATCGAGATAGGTTTGTGCGTTTGTGGTCATTGACATCACAGCGAACAATGATGCCAACATTAAAAACTTCTTCATATTGTCAAGCGTTTTGGTAGTTGTTAGATGATTCTGATTGCAAACCTACGAAAAAAAACTGATTTTAACATGATTTCTGCGTTTTTTTTAAAGGATATGCTGCATTCGTGGAATCATTTGTTTGACATCGGTTCTGTCTTGTCTGAAAAGCCTGTAAATCGTTGTGCCCCACATCGGCGTGTCGTTGTGCCCCACACCGATGAACCGTTGTGCCCCACACCGGTTTTCATGAATTTCAGAACCTCTGAAATTTAAAATCCCCGCACTATCATCACTGACAATGCGAGGGTTGTGTACACTTCTGTTTTTACTAATCTTTAATTACTTAATTATATTTTAAAAGTCTGCAATAATTTATCGCTATTTGAATATATATTGCTTTATCAGCTGCTGCATGTCCTCAGGTGTTTCTTTTGTCTTGCAGCAGTCAACGATAAATTGGACGAGTTCTTTGGGCATGTTGGTCTGCTTTTTCCAAATGTCATGACGAGTGTTCCATGTGCTTTTTGTTGTAGTCTTGTCAACCCAGACAATGGCATCTTTGAGTTTTTCACGTCCCATTTCAGAATACCATCCATCTTTGAATGTGTAAGTGCCATGCTCATGAGGCATGACAGCACATTGTCCGTCAGACAGGACAAGTAGGGCGCAAGCATATTCGCCATCAGCTCCATAATACTTGAATTGTACATAGCCGGTCTCCTTGCCACATACGATTTTGTTTTCGCCTTCCCACTGCATGGATTCCATGAGCCATGCACCAACGATTTCCTTGTCGTCGATTTTTACGTTTTGTGCATTAGCCTGCATCGCACTCATGAGTGCCATAGCCATCACTAAAATCACTTGTTTCATAATTTTACATTATTTAGGTTAGACATGTTGTGAATCATGATGCAAAGGTAAAGGCTTTCTGTAAATTCGTCAAGCTTTTATGTTTGCATCTGTTTTGCAAGTGGTTTGCAAACTGTTTGCACATCTTTCATGTGCCGATGGATAGGATGAAATCGTCCCATTCTTTTGTGCCGCCTTTTTTCCCGAAGACCTTCTTGTATAATCGGCTGCGCACGGTGCTGATGGTGCTGGTGTCTCGTGCAAGGATGGAAGCAATGTCTGAAGGCGCAATTCTGAGCTTGATGAGCAGGCATACTTGAAATTCCAGTTCTGACATCGGATAGAGGTTGCGCAGTTGGCTGATGAAGCCTGGATAGACTTTTTTGATATGGCTCTCTATGCTCTGCCATTCTTCGTCTTTCAGCCGCTGTCCTGTTGCGATGCGGCGTTGCAAGGTTTCATATTCATGAGAAACAAAAAATGCAGATTCTGCCGATTCAATGGCTTGCTTTACGGCTTGGGAATGCTCTTCTTGCACCTCCTGAATCTGTTGCAGCTGTAGCTGAAGCCTTCACTTGGACTTGTGGTTGTCAATGGCAATCCTGACAACGGTGAACAAGATGAAAATGATGTCAATGGTTGAGTAGATAAATAGATGGATGGTATCAGCTTGCTTGCGTACTTGGGCAGAAAGCACATAATTTTGTACTTCTCTGTTGGCTTCATCTTGAAAATAATTATAAATGATGTCCCGAATCCCCCCCCCATTCGGAAGCGATGCCGTTGTCGCGACACCATGTGTAGTGATAGCCATGTTGCTGAATGATGACGGTGGAGTCATTGAGTATTTTAAAAGGCCTGAAATCATCCTCTTCCAAATAGATGTATTCATTATTGCCTTTATTGATGACTGTTATGTCGCATAACATGTTGGGCTTGACAATGAATGCTGATCCTGTTTGATTCAAAACGCATTGGTACAGCACGCTGTCGCCGCTGTACAGGCGTAGAGCTTTGTTGTTTTTGTCTGAAAAACTGACGACGTCTCCCCACGGCGCTTTTGCTTGTTGCAGAACCCAACCTCCTTCAAGGATATAGGAATCTTTGTCTTGAGTGCTGCATCCCCACAAAAGGCATGTAGCTAATATCGGTATCAGATGTTTCATTGGTGATTTTTGGACAAAGTTACAGAATCTTTAATGGAAATAAGGAAAAAGTGAGTTTGCAATTAGTTTGCATTATGTGGTGAAAGGTGCCGAAATGGGTACTTTACAAGCTGATTTTGATGGATTTGCCATTGTAGGTCAGCATGCTGCCCTTTGTGTCATCGAGATCCAGAGGGCGAGCCTGTTCCTTGGTGATGAGCACGATATTGAAACGGCGTTCTTTTAGCATGCCCTTGAAGTTTCCTTTTCTGGAATCGAAAGTGAGTGTGCGTGTTGCATCGTCATACCGGATGTCGATGGTGCTGTATTGTCCTTTCTCGTAGTTGTAGTTGGTTCCTTCGTCTTCGTAGAGCTGGAACTGTGCATCTTTTCCTGCATAGACATACAGGTTGATGAGTTCGGCTGGATGCTGGTCGCTCCATTCTATGGCAGGTCCGAATGGTATGATGGAGCCTTCTGGCACATAGACAGGAATGCGTTTATATGGAGCATCAACCACGAGCTGTTGTCCGCCCTTGATATGCTGTCCTGTGTAGAGGTCGTACCAGTCGCTCTGCTCAGGAAAATAAATGCTGCGGTTTCTTGCTTTGTATGTAGATACAGGACAGGCCATTAACGACGGTCCGAACATCCATTGGTCTTTGATGTCGTAAACGTTAGGGTCTCCGTTGAAGTCCATGACAAGCGCTCGCATCATGGTGTAGTCGTGCAGATGTACCCATCCTGCCATGGAGTAGAGATAGGGCATGAGACGATAGCGGAACTGATGATACCACACGATGCTTTCATAGGCAGGATGTCCTTCTGGGGCAATGTTCCACACCTCTCGCAGAGGCCATTGTCCATGAGCGCGGTAGATGGGGATGAAGCAGCCGAACTGGTTCCAGCGTGTTTGCAGTTCTCTCCATTCTTTCAGATCTTCATTTTCCTGCTGGGTCTGGTCGTAAAGCTGCTGTGCTCTGACATAGCGGTTTTCTACGCAAAATCCACCGATGTCCATCCCCCAGAATGGAAGTCCAGAAAGCGAGTAGTTCATGCCTGCTGTCATCTGTGCGCGCATGTCTTCCCAGCGAGTGCCGATGTCGCCGCTCCATGTGGCAGTAGAGTAGCGTTGCTCGCCTGCAAAGCCGCTGCGGGTGAGAAGGAATACGCGCTGATTGGGATTGACGGAGCGTTGTCCTGTGTAGATGGCATCGGCATTGACGATGCTGTAGGCGTTGAAGTATTCGGTGGATGTACCCAAAGCCGTTGAACCGCACAAGGCTTTTCGATACCACATGGGGGTACAGTCGCGTACATTGGGTTCGCTGGCATCCATCCACCAGGCATCTATACCATATTTATATTTAGAGTAGAGATTTTTGTCCAATTGCTGCCAAAACATCTTGCGTGCTCCAGCATCGTAGGCATCGTAAAAAGACCCCACATAACCAGGACCGACCCAGTCATGGATGTCGTCTTCAACAGCTTGGCGATACATCCATCCTTTGCTGTCCAGCTCTTGATAGTTGGAAGTGTTGCAATAGAATTTGGGCCAAACGCTAATCATGAATCGCCCGTTCATGCTATGTATGCTGTCCATCATCTGCTGTGGATTGGAGAACCGTTCGGCCTCAAATTCATGGCTGCCCCATTGGTCTTCTTTCCAGTAGTTCCAGTCTTGTACGATGTTGTCGATAGGGATGTGCCAACGTCGAAATTCTGCCAATGTGCCTACAACCTCATCGGCTGTCTTGTAGCGTTCACGGCTTTGCCAGAAACCTAATGCCCATTTGGGATATACGGGTGCTTTTCCTGTTAGGGTTCGATAGCCGCTGATGACTTCATCGAGATTGTTGCCTGCAATGACGTAGTAATCCATGTCGCGGCTCATTTCGTTCCAGATGCTCAGCTTCTCTTGTTCCTCGGTGGTGCGTGGTTCGGCTACTCGTAAGCCGCAATAACTCACGCTTCCGTCGGGCTGCCACTCGATGCGGAGCTGGGATTTCTTTCCTTTTTCGAGTGAGGTGGCGAATTTGTAAGTATTCGGATTCCATGCAGTTCTCCATCGTTCTGGAACGACTTCTTTACCTCCTATATATACTTTGATATATCCTGCGTAGTAGAGAATGAATTGGTAGTTGCTGGTTTCAGCCGGTTCTATGAATCCTTCGTAGACGACTTTTGAACCATCGAGTCGGAATCCTTGGGGGAGATTCTGAATGCCGCCTTTGTCTGTTTTTCCGATTTCCGACGTTTCGGGCAGGGCATACTCGAAGTATAGCGAATCTTCTTGCCGAACTAGCTGATGGCCTTGCCTATCAGTATAGGTGCCTGTGAGATGTCCGGCGTTGCCGTTCTTGTCGTAGAGGCGGAAGGCTTGGTGCAGCTGCAAATAATCGTTGGGATTACCAAAACGGCAGTAGGAGTAGCTGTCCCAAAGGAGACCGTAATTTTTGTTCGACACAACGAAAGGAACGGACACTTTGGTGTTGTATTGGAACAGGTCTTCGTTTTTGCCTTTCAGGTTGAGCTCTTCCGACTGGTGCTGCCCCAAGCCGTAGAAGGCTTCGTCGGCAGGACTGTGGAAGGTTATGTGCCATGTCCATCCGTTGAGCTGCTGCTCGCTGGGTGTTCCGCTGCCAATCTCTCTTGGGGCTACGCGGTGGGGCTTGAAGGTCTTGCGCTCTTCGCTGAGCAGCACATCTCCTTGAGCATCGAGGAATGTGAGTGCGCCGCTGTGTCGGTTGACGGTTGCTGTCACGTTCTTGGCCTTGACGCTGACAGCCAGAGGGCTTTCCTCTACTGTGAAGGAGGGCTTTTGTGTTTGTTCAACGATGATGAGGCTTGGTGCTTTGTGTGGCAGTTCATCTTCGCAGGTTGCCTGCACGCGGATGATGTTGTCGGTTACGACTTGCAAGCGTATCACTCGGGTTTGGCTGCTATCGGGGCGTATGGTTACGAAGGTGCCTTTTGTTTGCACGTCGGCTGCTGTGGCTGATAGGGTTGCGAGGGCTGCTAAGAGCAGATGGAGTTGTCTCATGGTTTGTTTTTTTTGATGAATGGTTATAGATTCAACAGATTGCGCAAGATTCCCCAGATGATGCACAGCACGATGTATGTCTTGATGGCGAGGGGATGCAATACCCACTTGCGGAATGTGCTGCCGCATCGGAGGTGTTTCATGCCTTCTGCGACTGTAAGGGCAATGAGGTAGGGGATGCTGATGACGAAGAAGGCGTTGTGTCTCAGCGAGAGGCTGATATTGCCATGCAGCAGCGCGTGGATGGCACGTTGCATACCACAGGCAGGGCATTCTATGCCTGTGAAGAGATATAGGGGGCATTTTAGTGTCCACAAGTGCTGAGAGGGGTCGATGAGGGCGTAGAACAAGATGATGCCAGCGGCAAATGCTGCAATCAGCAGGATGGGGAAAATGGATGTTGTTTCCGTTGCATTTTGCGGCGCATGGACACCGCTCGTTTTGAGTGTGTCCGAGGGCTGTGGCAGTTGCTCGCTGATGTCTTTCTTTCCCATATCTTGATTCTCTTCATGCAAAGTTACAATAAAAAAACCATAATGGCAATAGGTGTGTGGAAAATATGGGATTTCCTGTCAAACGCCATGCTTTTGGGGAGGATTGCGATGCAGGGTGCAGCGTAATTACGATAGAGGGTGTAACGTAATTAGGATGCAGGGTGTAACGAAAGTGAGGTGCAAGTGAAAACAGATGAATGTGTGGCTTGGAGCCAAAGACAAGGCTTGCGTGGAGGCATTGGGGGAGTGTGGCGTGTGAATCGATTGGGCAGTTAGAAGGATTTTTACTTTACTCATTGATTATTCCGATTTATTTCCGTACCTTTGTGTACATTTTTTCTTATTATGCAGAAAATCATAGAAATAAAAGGTGGGGTAGTGCGCCATCCGCAGTTCAGGATGAATGCGCCCATAGACTTTGAATTGCTGGCAGGAGAGCAGCTGGCCATCGTGGGCGATAATGGAAGCGGCAAGTCGCGATTGGTGGATGTGCTGACGGGAAAGTGTGCTCTGATGCCGATGAATGAAGTGAAATATGATTTCGCTCCGAGCATGGCAAAGCTGGTGAGTGACAATGTGAAGTATCTGACATTCAGGGATTCGTATGGAACAGGAGAAGGTGTGTACTACCATCAGCAGCGATGGAATCAGAATGATATAGAAGAAACTCCGCTGGTGAGAGACTTGCTGGCTGAATCGTTTCGTATGGCAGAGGAGGGATTGATGCGCCAATCGGTTTTTGACAAGTTTCTGGTAAGAGACGAAACGCCTGAACAACGGAATGCCCGTTTGGCCGAGGAAAAAGCTGCCAAAGAACAGATGCATCAGGAGCTGGAGAAGGTGAAAGGGCATTTGTATGAGATATTCCATTTGGAAGAATTGCTGGATAAGCATATTATATTGTTGAGCAGTGGGGAATTGAGGAAGTTCCAATTGACAAAAACGCTGCTGACCAATCCAAGGGTTCTCATCATGGACAATCCTTTCATTGGATTGGATGTGAAGGCTCGAGGACAATTGGCGGAGTTCCTGACGCTCTTGACAAAGGAAACGAATGTGTCGGTGGTGCTCGTGCTGTCGAAGACGGACGATGTGCCAGGCTTTGTTACTCATGTCGTGCCAGTAAAGAATCTGGAAGTGGGGCAGAAGATGACATTGCAAGAGTACCGAATGGCCATGGAGCCTGTTCCCGAACGGATGCTTTCGGAAGAGAAGGAGAAATCAATACTTTCGCTTCCGTATCAAAATGAATATCATAGCGATGATGGTTCTGAATTAAAGCAAGTAATTGACTTTAGAAATGTGAATATTCGCTATGGTGAACGCGTTATCTTGAAGGACTTGAATTTTACCGTGATGAATGGTGAACACTGGGCTTTGAGTGGCGAAAATGGTGCTGGAAAATCAACGTTGCTGAGCATTGTCTGTGCGGACAACCCGCAGAGCTATGCCAATGACATTGTGCTGTTTGGACATCAGCGTGGAAGGGGCGAGAGCATCTGGGATATAAAAAAGCATATCGGCTACATTTCTCCAGAAATGCACCGTGCCTATATGCGTGACATCCCAGCTATTGACATTGTTGCCAGCGGATTGAATGATATGGTAGGGCTGTATAGGAAGCCTAAGCCTGAACAGAAGTCGATTTGCGAATTTTGGTTGGATGTGTTTGGCGTTAAGAAGTATGCGGATACGACATTCCTAAAATTGAGCAGTGGGGAACAGCGGCTGGTGTTGCTGGCTCGCGCTTTTGTGAAAGACCCATCGTTGCTAATTCTGGATGAGCCGTTGCATGGCCTTGACTTGAAGAACAGGAGGCTGGTGAAGGATGTTATTGAAGTGTTCTGCAAGAGGCGCAACAAGACGTTGCTGATGGTGACGCATTATCGTGAGGAGTTTCCGCGGAATATCGACCACGAAATTTACTTGAAAAAGAATTGACGCAAGCAATTAAATAAAGATGTAAAAATATGAAAATCATTTATTTTCATGGGTTTGGCTCTTCTCATGCCAGCGGAACGGTGGAAATACTGCGGAGGGAGCTTGTGAATGACGAGATTATAGCTCCCGACATCCCTGTTGACCCTGTGGATGCGCTTTCTTATCTGAAGGAACTTTGCCAGACGGAACAGCCTGACCTCGTCATTGGTACAAGCATGGGAGGAATGTATGCGCAGCAGATGCGTGACTTCAAGCGCATTCTTGTGAACCCTGCTTTCACGATGTCAACCATGTCGAAAACATTTAGGACGGGGGAGTTCCATTTTTTCAATGGACGATACGATGGCGCTAAAACGTTCAGAATAACAAAGGACATCATTCAGCATCATAATCAGATGGAACGTCAGCAATTCAAGAACATTACAGCAGAGCAGAAAGAAACGTGCTGGTGTCTGGTGGGAATTCATGATATAGCTGTGACAAATGCAGAAGCGCTTTTCAAGAAGAACTATTTGGCTGACCATGTGCAGCGTTTTGATGGTGAACATCAACTGAATGAAAAGGTTATCAAGAAAGTGCTCATTCCACTTGTGGAGAAATTGAGACAGGCTTGATATAGCACAAGCTTGATATTGCAAAGAAAAGAAAGCGGCTGTCAGTTCATGGAGAACTTAATAGCCACCTTCCTTATGATTGTAAGGAAATCTTATGTATGGCTTTGATTAAACATGGGTTTGACGAATCCCATCACCATCCTTTGTCGCCATGATGTCAGAATAAGAGACAAATAATTGACCGTACCCCTCGGGTACGATACATCGCACCCCTCGGGTTCGCCATGGCGTACCCGAGGGGTGCGGTTTTATAGAAAGGCACCTTCCTTTCTTTTTTCGACATCAGTTCTACTTTTTCAACATGAGTTCCAATAGGATTTGAATATAAGCTGATTTGCCGAGCTCACGTTGTTTATCTGAAGCTGGAGTAGATGACTTCCATCTTGACGCTGCCTTCTTCTCCTCCTACCAGCCGTGCGCTGCTCATGCTGAAATCGTGGTTGAGCTTAACGATATTTCCGCTGGAGTCTTCAGTTGATTCTACTGGAATAAGAAGTACTTTGTTCCAGTTTTCTGTAGCCTTCCCATCTCGTTTCTCATTGACCATTCTTGTGACGAGCCTTGCTATGTTGCTGAAGACGTAAGAATTGGTGCTGGAATTGAATGTGGCGAGATATGACTCTTGGCTGTCATTTACATGGTAGTTCTCGAAAAATCCGTTCAAGTAGTCGTCAAGGCGAACCATCAGGATGGTTTGAGGGATGTCAAGCTTGAATGAGCTCTGTGTCAAGTCGTTGTATCTGATGAAAGTAATCTTTGCCGAATTGATGGTGTCCTGTACATTTATCATGTCAGCAGGAATATTGGCAAGCGTAAAGATGCCTGCCGGAGTTTTCAGGTAGGTTGCGCTTTTATCGTCAAGCAATTCTTCCAGATTGGAGTTTTCAAAGCGTGTAGCTTCAACAACGGCATCTGTTGCAGCAAAAGAACTTACACCTAATGTGTCTTTCTTGTACTCTTCATCGTAGTAGTTGAAATACATGTTCATTTGTACGATGTCGATATATGCCATTGCTCCATCGCCATATTCGAGCTTGAAATAGAGTCCTTTACTGCAAGGATTTCCACTCTTGAGCCATGATGCGGTGTTGGCAAAGTGCTCTGGGTTTTTGCGATAGTCGCGAATGATTTTTGTTCCGATGCTATTGGGAAGCGATACGCGTATGTTGTTATTGTATTCTTTTGACCATCTTGCCGAGTCGGTAATTGTGCGGTCGTTGATGGTGAACCATTTGGTTGCTATAGGCTTAGCACTTGTGTCGTAGTAGTTTTCTGGATTAATGTTCGTGTAGTAGTCGGCATTGGGATCCAATTGCTGGTTCAGTTCATAGACACTAAGTTTGAATGATGCCAGAGAGTCGCCCGCAAAGTCTTCTATAAAGAGACGAAGGTCAAGTTGAATACATGAGTCGTTTTCGATATGCTGTGGCAGAGCAAAACTCTCATCGCAATTGAACTGTACAAGGAAATCGCTCTTGATAGTTGTTCCTGTCTCGGGGTCGGTGAATCTCCCGAAAAAGGACTTGCTGGTGCGTGCAAGTACAGAATCCCCCACAGCGTATGACTCTGTGCTGACATCGTATGTCTGATAGTTCTTTGTGACAAGGTCGGTCGTAGGCATCATGTCAATACCTAATGTGGCGCTATCCTCATCACAAGAGGCGAACATGAGCAATGCTGCTGCCGATGCTAAAAAATACTTTATACTCATTTCTTTTTAATCGAAAAGTGATTCGTAGAATGCGCTGTATGCTTCTTTGAAGGCATCTCCCTCTACAGGCTCAAGAATGGGTTTGTTGAGAGATTTTGCATATTCTATGATGGAAGAATCTGCATTGGAGTTTTCAATGATGACACCATCAGCAAACTTTACGCCAATCTTTAACAGTTCCGTATGTCCGAACTCATTTTCGCAGATATCTTTAATGTCGTCATAGCTGACATCTTTATATTCCACAAATTTAGCATTCTCTGTACCGAGGTCTTGCTCGAATTCTTTTGGCGAAACTTCTATCACAACTTTTGTGTCGCGGAATGAGGGCTCCTCGTTGTATGCTTTCTTGATGTAGAGTGGGGCAAGTGCTGTCGCCCATCCATGGCAATGGATAACGTCTGGAGCCCAACGTAGCTTTTTCACTGTTTCCAATACGCCTCGTGCATAGAAGATGGCACGTTCGCAGTTGTCTGTATATTCTTTCCCGTCTTTATCAGTCAAGATGCCGCGTTTCATGAAATAGTCATCGTTGTCGATGAAATAGATTTGCATTCGTGCAGAGGGTAGAGAGGCTACTTTGATGATGAGTGGATGATCTGTGTCGTCAATGATGAGATTCATTCCTGAAAGGCGAATGACCTCATGAAGTTGATTTCGGCGCTCATTGATGTTGCCCCATTTGGGAGAGAATGTTCTGATTTCATGTCCTTGCTCTTGGATGGATTGAGGCAAGATGCGACCCTTCAGAGAACATTCATTCTCTGCTACGAATGGCGCGATTTCTGTTGTGATAAATAGTACTTTTTGGGCTTTCATTTTGTGCTGCTTTTCGCTAAAGTACGAAAAGTAATGCAAAGATAGTGAAAATCCGCGAAAAATCGTGATATTTTTGTCTTAATTAAGATTTTAGCGGTTGGTTTTCATGCTCTTTTTGTCAGATTTGTCATTTTATGTTAGCGAGAAAGGACCTGTTGGTATTTTGCGTCGCAGCACATCGAGCTTGAAATCTACGCCTGCAATGATTCCGTAACTTCGCAGGGCGGATTCTATTGTTTTGCGGGCAAGTTCAGGATGGTTGTTCTCTTCGCTGAGATGGCAGAGCCATACGTGACTGAGTTTCTCGTGAAAATTTTCGGCCAATGCGTGTGCTGTCTTCTTGTTGGAGAGATGCCCATGTCCGCTGGCGATACGTTCCTTTAGCATTTCTGGATATCGTCCTTGTTTCAGCATTTCTTCGTCGTAATTGGCTTCTAGTATGAGGTGTGTGCTTTGGGATATGTAACGTTTCACATTCTCTGTGACATCTCCCACATCGGTCATGACCGTAAAACGGCAGTTCCCGATTGCAATATGATAACCCATGTTCTCTGATGCATCGTGAGGAATGGTGAAGGGCGTAATGACAAAAGGACCTACCTCAAACGATTCGCCGTCCTCAATGTTGTGGCGGTTTTCTGAAGGTATCTTTACTGTGCTTTGCCAGTTTCTGTCCATTCCTTCATGAACCAGTTTTGTAGCATAGACAGGTATGGCATACTCTTTGCTGATTTTTCCCGCAGCCTTGATGTGGTCGGCGTGATCATGGGTGACCATGATGCCTCTTACCTTGCTGATTTTTAGTCCGTATTCTGATAGGTTCTTCTTGAATCGACGGATGCTTACGCCACAATCAATGATGATGGCGTCTGATTCTGTTGATAGATAGTAACAATTGCCGCAACTGCCGCTCCCAAGGCTGAAAAATGTTATTTCCATGCGATTAAGTCATGACTTGACGTAGCTGGGAAGTGTTCCCTCTTCCCAGCTACATCTCAATGTCAGTTGCGTTATTTTATTCTTTAGGTAAATTAAGTGCAATAAAGTCTTCGTCAAGTTGCTTTTGGTCCACAAAAGATGGAGCGTCAAGCATCACATCGCGTCCGCTGTTGTTCTTTGGGAATGCGATGCAGTCGCGGATAGAATCAAGACCGGCAAAGATGCTGACCCATCGGTCCAGACCATAAGCCAATCCTCCGTGTGGTGGAGCGCCATACTTGAAGGCATTCATCAAGAAACCAAATTGTTCTTCGGCTTTCTCTGGTGTGAAACCAAGTATCTCAAACATTTTGGCTTGCAGCTTGGGGTCGTGGATGCGGATAGAGCCACCGCCAACTTCAACGCCGTTGCAGACCATGTCGTATGCATCGGCACGAACAGCAGCTGGATTAGAATCAAGCAGATGGATGTCTTCGTCCATCGGATGTGTGAAAGGATGGTGCATGGCCATCAGGCGCTGCTCCTCTTCGCTCCATTCAAACATTGGGAACTCTGTAACCCACAGCAAGGCAAACTTGTTCTTGTCGCGCAAGCCAAGGCGTTCGCCCATTTCCAGACGAAGTTCACACAGCTGCTTGCGTGTCTTCATGGCATCGTCGCCGCTGAGGATGAGGATGAGGTCGCCAGGCTGAGCTGCCATCTTTTCCTTCAGAGCCTGAAGGTCTTCCTGTGTGTAGAATTTGTCCACAGAGGATTTTACGATGCCGTCTTCCTGTACGCGGGCATACACAAGTCCTTTTGCGCCAATCTGCGGGCGTTTAACCCATTCTGTCAGCTTATCAATGTCTTTTCTTGTATATGAAGCGCATCCAGCAGCACAAATTCCGCCGATGTATGCTGCATCGTCGAATACAGCAAATGTTCCTTTCTTCAAGATGTCGTCCAGTTCAACAAATTCCATGCCGAAACGCATATCGGGCTTGTCAGAACCGAAACGCTTCATACATTCAATCCATGGAAGACGGAGGAAATCGCCCTCTATTTCTACGCCTCTCAATTCCTTGAAAAGATGCTTTGCCATGCCTTCAAAAGTGCTGATGACATCTTCTTGGGTGACAAACGACATCTCGCAGTCAATCTGAGTGAATTCGGGCTGCCGGTCAGCTCGCAGGTCTTCATCGCGGAAACATTTCACAATCTGGAAATAGCGGTCAAATCCTGCTACCATCAGCAGCTGCTTCAATGTCTGGGGCGATTGTGGCAATGCGTAGAATTGGCCAGGATTCATGCGAGAAGGAACGATGAAGTCTCGTGCACCTTCAGGGGTAGAACCGATGAGCATTGGAGTCTCTACCTCGAGGAATCCGAGATTGGAGAGGTAATTGCGTACAGCGATACAGAAATGGTGGCGCAATTCAAGGTTCTGGCGAACAGGATTGCGGCGCAAGTCAAGGTATCTGTACTTCATGCGCAAGTCATCACCTCCGTCTGAATTATCCTCGATGGTGAAAGGAGGAGTGACAGACTCGTTGAGCACGGTCAGTTCAGACACTTCTATCTCGATGTCGCCAGTGGGGATGTTCTTGTTCTTGCTGTATCGTTCTGCGACAGTGCCAGTCACTTGAATGACAAACTCTCGTCCGAGCTTGTTGGCACGTTCGCACAGAGGCGCATTTGTCTCCTCATTAAACACCAGCTGCGTGATTCCGTAGCGGTCGCGCAGATCCACAAAAGTCAGCGCGCCCATCTTTCTGGTACGCTGTACCCATCCGGCAAGTGTTACCTGCTTGCCTGCATCAGAGAGTCTCAGCTCTCCATTTGTATATGTTCTGTACATATCTATATATGTGTTATGTTATTTTCTTTTGCAAAGATACGAAAATTTTGGATAAATGGGAGAAAAAGGCTGGCTTATATTTCTCAAAGATGGAAAAAAGATTTTTAATGTATGTCAAATCCGCATTCCCGTTCCGAACAAGATTGTATGAAAATGTGCTTGAAAAACGGTGTGCCCCACAACGGCACGTTGGTGTGGGGCACACCGATGTATCGTTGTGGGGCACACCGTTTTTACGTTGCAGAATGTATCGTAATTATGCTGCAGGGTGTATCGGAAGCAGGGGATTTCTTTCTTTTTTTGGGGGGATTCCCAATACCTATTAGAAAGGCATGCCTACGGCAAAGTGGAAAGCGAAATCTCGGTCAAAGTTTGGGTGAGTGATAGGGTAGTGCTCTCTTCCCGTATAGGCAGGATTGATGGCTTTCATGCCGGCATCGAAGCGGACGATGAAGAAATTTGCGTCCATGCGGAGACCTATTCCATAGCTGACGGCAATTTGTTCGAGGAATGTGTTGAAATGGAATTCTCCGCCGGGCTGGTCTTTGTATTCGCGTATGGTCCAAATGTTTCCAGCATCGACAAAGGCTGCGCCGCTGAATTTCCAGAATAGCTTGGTTCGATATTCGAGGCTGAGATCCAGCTTGATGTCGCCTGACTGGTTCAGGAAGTTGATGCCTTTGTCTCTGCCGTTGTATTTTCCGGGTCCTAACGAGCGTACAGACCAACCTCTGACGCTGTTGGCTCCTCCTGCAAAATAACGCTTTTCAAACGGAAGTTGGTTGGAATTGCCATACGGGTAGGCGATGCCTAATGCGCCGTGAAATGCCACGGAATTGTTTATGTCAATGCGGATGCTCTTCGAGTATTCAAAATCTCCGCGGACATATTGCGCGAAGGCAATCCCGCAGAAGGTGTATTGACCGTTGCTGTTTCGTTTGCCGTTGGCAAGATGGGTTAAGGCATTTAAGACGTTGCCGGAAGTCTCGATGTTGAATCTTACGGTATAGGCGTTTTTGCCGAAGGTCTGCTCTCTCGCGCCGAGCGAGTTGAAAGAGTAGGTATAGCCTAATTTTGTGATGAGCAGATTCTCATAGTTATACTTCAATATGGCGTTTGTCTTGCCAAGCGAGTCGAGATATTGCTCCTTGAATGTTTTTGAAATCCAAGGCATATATACATAGTTCACTTCCAGCAGGTCAAAGCGATGCTGGATGTGTTGGCTTTTGCTGCTCCATTTGTAACGCCATGCTGCTGTGAGCACTCTTCTCTGGAACTCAGGACGGTTTTGCATATTATACTGCAAGGCAATTTCAGAAGAGGCATGGTGCAGGGTGCCCCATTCTCTTTTTACATACGGAAGCAAAAAAGCAGGGAATCCTAACGTGGCCTCTGCGCCTAGCTCCACATAGTTGTTGCCGTCATAGCCTTCAAGTCCGGTGATGGCTTCGTAAGCACCTCTGATCTTGAATGTGAATGTCTCTGAGCCTTTGAAGAGATTCTTGTTCTGGTATGAAGTGGAAATCGCTGCTCCAAGGTCGCCTGCAGAGTTTGTCGCTTCTACATCAAATCCAAATGAATGTGGCTTTGCGTGGTTTACAATGATGTTGCAGTCAATCGTGTCAGTTCCAGGACGTTCCGTGATGTTAATGCTGGAAAAGGAAATGGCTGGAAGTCGAGTGAAGTTCGTGTAAGTCCGTTTGAAATAGCTGTCGTTGTACAGATTGCCAGGCCTAATCATCGTGTTGCTGATGAGCAGCCGCTTCCTGAAGTGCAGATGGTCTTGATAAAGGAAATTGTACCCGTTGTATTGCAGGCTGTCAACAAGTGCATCTGCTGAATTTACGTCTGCCAGAAAGTTCACGCTGCCAATGGTGTACCGTTTGTGGCTTGTTGCCGCCGTGCGTCCATCTCCTTGATGCAGCTTGACTTTAACGAGAATGTCCACTTCTGTCGAGTTGCGTGCTGTGTCTGCGCTGAAACGAACATCCTCTTTGTTGAATTTGTAGTATCCATTGTTTCTCAGATACGAAGCAATCCTGTTTCTTTCAGCATTCAGCGTGTTCACATCAAAAGGATTTCCCCGCTTCAGCAGCGAGCGAGCAGTATCTTCTACCGTTATGAAGTGCCTCAGCCCCTCATCTTCCACGGTGCGTTGGATGTGGCGGATGGTGTAGCGTTCGTTTGGGTGTACGTTGTAGAGCACTTTCACTTTTTTCCCCTTCTCAATTTTGATTTCATCCACACTTGCTTTCATGTAGCCAGCATTGCCCAGCACCTGTTTGATGTCTCCCATTGTTTTTTGGGCTTTTAAACTATCATAAAGCACAGGCGCTTCTCCCAACTTGCGGAAAAAATGGCAGATGTTCTTTGTCGTGTCTGTGCCCGATAATGCATAGATTTTCAGGGGAACCTTTGCGCCAAACCATTTCGTGTTGGTATTCTGCGTTACATAGTCTCCGAGCATGTAGGTTTTCATCACTTCATCCTCGTCGCACATCACCTTCACGTCCGTCAGCATGTGCCTTCCCTCTGGGATATACCTGTCCACCGAACACGATGCAAACATCAAGTTCAGTACGGTTGCAGCCATTATAATACATATATGTAGGAGCCGGAAATTCATGGTAAGTGCCAAATTGCCTGCAAAGGTAGTACAAATCGGAGACAGAACAAAATAAATATATTTGTTTTTGCTGATTACATCAGTTTGATGAATGTATATTGCTATTTGTCACCACGAATTTCTATTGAAAGGTAATTCTTTACAACATTCGCATTAGCAATAAATTGTGCGTAAACAAATTCAGCGAACTTGCGTTAGTTCAGGATTTTTCTATTTGATGGATTAGATACAAAAAAGAGCCACGTCATAAAGGCGTGGCTCCGAATATTTATGAGTGAATGATGTTTAGAAAATGAGTTGCGCGAAGTTGTAGAGTCCGTACTTCCACACAACAAAGTCATGCTGTCCTTCTGGATATTCGATGAGAGTGCATGGAACTTCGTTCTTGTCGCAGAAAGCCTTGAGGCGTGAACTGTTGAACATGAGGAAGTCTTTGCTGCCACACACCATCCAGAGAACTTTGTTTGCTTTCTTGGTTGCTTCTACATCAGGGATGAGCTGTTCTGGCTGCTTGGTGTTGGGGGCAGAAGAGAAACCGCCTACAAAAGCGAACTTGTCGAGGTTGCCAAGACCGAAGTTGAGTGATTGGCCGCCACCCATGGAAAGACCTGCGATGGCACGGTGCTCTTGATCAGTATAGGTGCTGTATTTGCCTTGGATGAAAGGAATGAGGTCATCGATGAGGTCGCGTTCGAATATTTCAAATCCTTTTGTCATTTCTGCGCTGTAAACGTTGCCTTCTGGCTTGTCGTTTGGCAGAGCTCGTCCGTTTGGCATGACGATGATCATTGGTTTTGCTTTTCCTTGTGCGTAAAGGTTATCCATGATGATGTTTGGAGTTCCTTGCATCCATTCCTTGTGGTCGCCACCGATACCGTGGAGAAGGTAAAGAACGGGATACTTTTTTGATTTGTCATACTTGGGTGGCAAGTAAACTGTTGCTTTGCGAGTTGTTCCTACTGTGGTTGATTTGTATTCCACTTCTTCGATAGTGCCGCGTTCGATGCCAGCTGTTTCTTTATCGTAGCTTTCAGGAGCTACGATATACTCGTTGAACTTAACATCTATTTGAGGCATGTTGCCAAACATTCCACCGCCAGGCTGTGCGTTTGCGGAAACGATGGTGAGCGCTAAAAGCGCTGTGAAATAAAACTTTTTCATGTTTTCTTTAGATTTGTTGTTTGTAATATTTTATATAATAGTGAAATGTGTTTCGAGTGTAGAGCGTTTCTTGTTTAACCCTATCGACACATGTGACTTTTTGAAAGGCAAATGGTTTAATGGGATGCCTCGTTTTTTTTCTTTTTAGTCTTGATACGCTTCCGAATTGACTCAAAGTCGTGACGCCAAGATAGGCCAATTCCTTGTGTGTTGAGGGTGGCTTTCGTGAAATATCGGTCGTTGGTCTGGTTGTATGCTCTTAGATAGAGATTGCCGTTTTGACTCATGCGCCATTTGACTTCAAAATCGCCAATAAAGTTACCTTGGTTTGTTAGGGCGTTGTCGCGGTAGCCGAAAGCTCCGTTGATGAGAAGTCTGTCGTCGAAGAGTTTACCTTCGAGCAATCCTTCTACATCAAGGTCGTCCCATCCTTTTTCTCCAGTGGTGAGCGATGATCCGAAGTTCCAGTTTGTATCGTTGCCTATCATGCTGCTGAGCATTTGATTGATCTGTCCGCTGAGGGTAGAGGATAGGAGGGAGTTCATGGCTTGCCCTGAGTTGTTGCCGCCATTATTGCGGGCATATTCGTTGGGGTAGAAGCGTCCGAGTCCCAGCAGATAAATCATTTGTGTGTTCATTTCTTCTTCGGAGTTAATCATGGAACGGACAAGTTGACGCACTTCTTCACTTACGTTGGGAATATTCATGTCGAACTTGAAATCCATGTTGCCCAGTTTTCCTGTGATGTCAAGGATTCCGATGACTTTGACTTTGTTGTTTTGTGTGAATGCTGTCGTGGACGTGAGGTCGCTGAGTGGAACAGAATTGATGGTGTGATGGCAAATAAGGTGTATGTTGGCATCGAAAGGGTTGCCATTGAATTCTACAAGTGAACCTGGCTGAAGGGCAAGGTCGCGGAAAATGATGTCCTGCAGATATAATCGATAGAATCCTGAATTGATGTTGTAGTTTCCAAACAGCTGGAAAGTTCCTTTGTTATACCATTGGGCAGTTAGTTTTGCATTGCCAAATGTTCTCATGTAACCATCCTCAATGTTGTCCATTCGTAGTTTTACCTCGCAATCTGGTGTCAGATTGATGTCGAAGTTGATATAAATGTCACTATTGTAATTCTTTTTCGCTTCTTTTACTATTGCAAGCGAGTCTTTCTCGGTTTCTTTTTTTGTAGAAGAATACATGTATCCTTTGTCGGGATGAAGTGTCTGCAATGAGTCGCGGTCACGGAATTCTATGAATGAATTTCCTGTGATAGCATCGGGGGTTGCTGCATCGTAAGCGAAAACGGAACCTCTTGTTGGGGTGACGTTTGCGTTTACATATAGCGGATGTCCATCAGATCCACTGACAGTAAGCGTACCGTCGGCAAAAACGGTGGCAAGGAATTTATCGCTGTTGAATTCGTGTTCGTCGTATGCGAGCAATTCATCAAGGTCAACATGAAAGTTATACTCGAAATTTTTCATGTTGCGATGTGTAACTTTTCCGTTGAGATTGGAGCGATGTCCGAACCTGTCGTAAATGCTGATGTTTTTGAAATCAAATAGATAAGGGCGTAGATGGAGGGTGTCTCCTTCTATGTGGTAGGGTACATTCGTGGCGCGCAGACGGAGATTCATGTTAGGTACAGCATCGCCAACGATGTTGACATCGTTTAGTGGGCCAATGATGCTGATTGGACCTGTGACATGCCCATTCACCTCTTTGAAAATTCCTCCCAAGAATCCGTGTATGAAAGAAGCGTTTGTATTGTGGGTGCCGACATTTATTTGTATGTCATTGCGTGCAGGAGAAACCCAACCATTGACGGTTGTAATGCCAGTGATGTTTTTTTCTTTTCCCGTAAGTGCGTCTGGCACTCTATAGAGGTCAACGATACGTCCTTCGACAGAAATGCCTTCAATTTCTTCGTCCCATTTAGCGGTGATGTTGGCATTGCCCAATGGTCCTTCTTGTATGGAAAGGTCTTCAACAGACAAATTGGCGTGGATGTTCGGTGTTCCCCCTGATATGATATTGTTGAAGAAGGCTTGGCCAGAAGCTTTTCCCGCGAAACGTACAACATGGAAGTTTACGAGTGTCAAGAGGTATTTGATTTCCAAGTTTTTGAGTGTTGCGACAAGCGAATCAGAAGGAGATTCTGATGCTCGTCCATCAATAGACAAAAAGCTATTTGCATTATCGTTGGCAAACATGACTTGGTCGCACTCTAAACTTTTTTGGTAAAGCGAAATGCGGGAAGGTGAAATGGTCCAAGTTGTATCGTTGATGACTGCGTTTGACTTACGCAAGACAATATCCGTTTTGGTGTTGCCTAAAGAATCGCTAAATTGGATGACGGGGAGGAGTTGCATGGTAATGTTGTTCCATCCTGTCGTGTTAATGTACATGTCACTATAAATGACATTGTTGTGTATGTCAGCTGTGAGGTCAAGTTTGGTGGAAGAGGACGGAATGTCATCGTCGTTGCTTATTTTATATGTGGCAGCAATGGCATGCACATTCATGTTGTCGGAAGTTGTGTTGCATACTAATGCGATGTTGTCGTAGTCTTTTTCATTATAGCTAATACTTGGAGCATCGATGTTGAGTGACATTTGTTCGTTGTCGGAACTCAGGTTTCCAAACACTCTGACAGGTTTGGTTAAAGCGAATTTCGTATCTGTGAAATGGTGTAGAACAGGGGCATCTTTTATTGAGATTTCGTAGGCGAAATCCGTTGCTGGTATGTTTTGTTTTTTTATAAGAATAGGCAAGTGGTGCGATAATTGATTGGTGAAGTTAGCAACGATATCGGCAAGTGATGCGTGTCCTTCAATGGATGCTGTGAGAATTTCACTATCGATACTGTACAGACTTGTTTCATCTTCTTGCTTTTGGGCATTGATGATGATATCTTTCAATGGATAGTTTTCTTCTTTTGTTTGCAGGTTGATGTTGCTGAGCTCAATGTTGCCATACAAATGCTTGAAATCTTTTCCTTTCAGCTGCGCAATGGCTTTCATTGACAATTCTTCTTCTTTGTCAGTTTTGACAAGGTTGAGATTGCCGAAGTGGATTTTATCTAAAGACAAATCAAGTTGAATGTCTTTGTGTGGAGTGTCTGCATAAGTAATGTTGGCATGGGATTTTAGGTTCTCGTCATCGATGTCAACCGTGCTTTTCATGCCAGTTGAATGGCTTTGTACATCTATGCTGATGTTGTGATAAGTGTAATCATTGTAGGCTATGTTGTGGATTTTTCCTGAAGCCTTAGCCGTGGGCAATGTGTGTGAAGAAGCCGTGTTGTATGTAACATCAAAGTTGAAAGATGCTATTCCCAATCGCTTGTCGTTCAGTATCTTGCCAATGTGCAAGCTGTCTCCTGATATGATGCCGGATAGGGTCTTGTCCGTATCGTATATGATGTCGTATTCTGCCGAACCGATGGCGGTTTTGAAATGTCCGTCAGAGAGTAATTCTTTAGTGGAATTGTATTTGATGTGTCCGGAGTATGTGAAGTCTTTGATATGATGGATTAGACTGTCTTCGTAATTGGGAATGAAGATGTTTGCTATGTTGGGAATTTCTTCGTCTTTAAGATTGAAATATGATATGTGAGAATCGATTTCTCTAAGTTTTTCATTGGTGGGATGAGATATGTTTGCATTTGCATTGAGAGTGATGTTATTGCCAGAATGGACATTGAAGTCTGGTATTGTAATTGTCTTCTCATCTCCTTTGATGCTGAAACTGAAATGAATGGGCGTGCTGAATGATTGCAATTTCTTCTCAATAGATGCAAGGTCGTTGGGGGTGATTGTTCCTGCGATAGGGGTGCTGTGCAATGTGAAAGTGCTGTCTTTCTCTGAATGTTGGAAATCGACAATTAAAGAGTCTGTAGCTATGTGAGAATGGGGGAGTGATATGCTGAAATCGGTAAGGTGAGCTTGCTGGTTGTTCACTATTAGCTTAAAATGCGTGTCATGAAGGGACAGACCTGAATTGAGTTCGCTGGCTTGCAGACGACGTACTGAAATGTTGAGAGAGTCTTTTGTGAAGCTGCGCAAAGCGATGTTCATGCCGCAATCATTCAGGTGTATGTGATTGACGTCTATAGCGTTAGGATGTGTTTTCTCCGATTTTATGTCATAACTGATGTCTGCATGGCGAATGATGAAAGAGCCAATTCGCAGGTTGATAGGGGTGGATTGGTCTTCCTGCTCGCTGGTGAAAGCATCGATGAGGAACTGGTAGTTGGGGGCACTTTCTGTGGTTTGTTTATAGAGGGTTGCATGAGTGCCGAATAGCTGCGCTGTTCCTATGTCTATTTTTCCAGAAAATAATGCAAAGAGATTGATGCTGGCGGACACTCGTGCTATGCTTGCCATAGGCTTTCCGTCTGGTTCGTAAATAGCCATGTCGTTGACGATTATACGATTGAGAAAACCTAAATTGATGCTTCCAATCTTTACTTGGGTCTTTAACTCGCTGGAAAGTATATTAGCAGTCCATTTTGCCAAATTATTCTGCATAAATGGCAAACTGAATAAAAGGACAATGGCTGCATAGGTTGCGACAATTGTCCCTGTAATGTTTACTAATATTTTTTCGAGTTTTTTCAAGTAATTCTTATATCTTAATATATATAGAAGGATTAATTCTGCGTCGTGATGAATTGCTTGGAATTTAATGGTTAAAGTTCCATCTTCCGTTTGAAGTCAATCATCTTGATTGCAGTAATGGCGCATTCGTCGCCTTTGTTGCCCATGGCTCCACCTGCTCTGTCTTCTGCTTGCTGCATGTCAAGTGTTGTGATGAGTCCGTAAATGACGGGCTTTTCTTGAGTGGCATTTAGGTGCGCTAATCCGTAAGTGGTTCCTTGGCAGATGTAGCGGTCATGCGGAGTGTCTCCTCTAATGACACAGCCGATGGCGATAACTGCATCTACTTCTTTTTTCAGCATTTGGGATGCTCCGTAGATGAGTTCAAAGCTGCCGGGCACTGTCATGACAGGTATGTCGGAAGGCTTTACGCCGTGTTTCACGAGCGTTTCCTTTGCACCGTCGAGTAGTGAAGCTGTGATGTTTTCGTTCCATTCTGCCACAACGATGCCAATCTTCATGCCTGTTGCGTTTGGAACGGAGTTGATGTCGTAGTCGGAGAGATTGTGATTTTTTGTTGCCATAGTGGTATGGATACAGAATGAGGAATTAGGACTTGTCGCCAGACGTCTTCATTGCGTTGGTTCATTCCTAATTCCTCATTCTTTGTTTTTATTGGTTGTCTCTATTTATTTTGTTGCACGTTCGATGTATTTGTCAATATCCTGCGAAATAGGGCTGCGGAAATAAACATTCTTGATTTTGTTGTAAAGCTCAACAGCCTTATCGTTCTGATTCATTGATTCATACACTTGACCAGCCTGAAGAAGGAATACAGGGCTGACAGCATCGTTGTCTGCCTTGTTTGCGGCTTCAAGCAGAGTCTTGATGCCTTTCTCGTTGTCGCCTTTTTGGATGTAAAGGTTTCCAAGAGCTGCAATGGCTGCTGGAGATACGATGTCATCATCTTGTACAGAGAAGTCTTCGAGGAACTTGATAGCTTCATCTACGCTGTCAACCTTTGCGTAAGACAATCCTGCGTAGAGTTTTGCGATGTTTGCAGTTTTTGTTCCGCTATACTCGTTGATGATTCTGATGAAGCCAAAGCTGTTGCCATCGCCGTTGAGCGCTTGTTCGTACTGCTCCTGAGCAAATGCAACCTGAGCAATTGCAATCGCTTTCTGTGCTTCAACTTCTTTTTCTGCCATCAGGTTCTTGTAGATATAAAAACCTGTAACAACTACGATGACAACGCCAAGGATGGCAGCAATTTTTTTCCAGTTCTTCTCAATGAAAGCCTCGCTCTTGTTAAGCTGTACGTCAAGTGCGATTGGCTCGTCAATTTTTTGTTCTTTCTTTGCCATGATATGTTTATTGTTTTTTTTACTTTAACAAAAATCATGCAAAATTAATACATTTTCCTTTAATATTAAAAGTTTTTAGGAAAAATCTTTGAGTGGATTCTTACTTTTCTTCTTATCGATGTTTTTGATTTGTCAAAAGAAAGACGGTCAGCATCATGGAACGGAGGGGAATTTTTCGGAAAGGTCAACAAGAATTCATTTTGGCAAGTGTCAAGCCGCTCCTCCGTATCGTAATCGTGTTATATCGCGCAGCGTAATTACGTCGCGCCTTGCAATGTAATTGCGATACAGGGCGTAGCCTAATGAAAAGTCTGCTTGCGTGAAAAACAATAGCCTTTGTTGCGTGAACTTGATTGTATGCCTTTGTTGCAGAAAGCTGCGCATCCCATTGAAAAATGCTTCTTATGGAACCCAAAAACGATGTGCCCCACACCGATTTGTCGTTGTGGGGCACATCAAGTTGTCGTTGTGGGGCACATCGTTTTCACGATGCTACCTGTCTTTATTTATTTACGGTCTTTCTTGCTTCTGTGAGTCGTTTGAAAGCCTTTTCAATCAGGTCGTGTGTGCCTGAACCATCGTTAACATACTGTACCACCATGTCTGCATAATTGATGGCTTCTCTCAATTCGGTTGTCTTGTTCGGTATGTTCTCTTTGGAATCAGTTAGCAAAGGAAGCAGCTCGTTGAGGTCTTCTGGCTCGGCGAGGTTGCCTGGACGCATGGTGTTGATGGCAACATTGAGCGCCGATGTGGCTGCGTTGATTTCCTCTTGTGTGAGTTCCTTTTTAGACTTTGCTTCCACTTTCTTTGCAATTTCCATCTGCTGGAGCAGGCGAGCGTAGCCATTAGGTGCCCATGGTGAGAACGCCGGCACTTTTACAGCGAGGGCATTCCATGCGTTCTGATTTTCTACACGTTCTTCTGCCACTTGCAATGCCTGTTCGAGGTTGGTCTTGTCTATTCCCTTCTTGCTCTTCTTCTTGGCTCCGCTTTCGATGTTGAGACGAAGGTAGTGAGTAGAGCGGTCGGTCTGGTAATAGTCTGGTGTGAACGTGATGACAGAAGCGTCTGGCTTTTCAAGCTGCAGCGTGTACAGTTTGCCGTTAGTGCCGTCGTCTACTGTTGCAGCAACAGGCTGAAGCTCATTCAGAGCGGAAGAAAGGGTGATGTCGGCATCTTTCCATTCTTTCACGTCAGATGTTGCCATGGCGAGCGGACCGTACATGATGGTGCCAACCCATTGAGGGTCAAATGGAGTGCGTGTCTCGTTCTTTCCTGTTGCAGCAAGGTCCATCTTGTCTGGTCCCCAATTGATGTGCTTTGTGAAAGGCATGGCCACTTCAATCTTGTCGCCATCTTTCCAGTCTCTTGAAGGGATTTCCACATAGCTGCATGGCTGGTAATCTTTTGCAATAGATTTTCCATTCAGCTTCACGTCAAATCCCTTTGTTGCCCAATAAGGAACACGGAGCTTCAACGTGAAGTTGG
This sequence comes from Bacteroidaceae bacterium, assembly GCA_017507385.1. Lineage (GTDB taxonomy): Bacteria > Bacteroidota > Bacteroidia > Bacteroidales > Bacteroidaceae > Minthosoma. The sequence goes on from JAFWAX010000012.1 coordinate 50,964, forward strand.
CATTCTTGCTTGCGTCTGTCTTTTTGACGGTTATCACGCTGCTTTCTGCTGGCCATTCGCAGGACTGTTCGATGGTGATGCCTTTGTCTTTCCATGTTGCAAGTGTTGGAAGGTAGAGGGCTATCCACATGGTGTTGTCGCTGACGAAATAGGCAGCTTCCTGATACTTCACATGGTTTTCCGAGCCGGTACCGCCACAGCATGTGCTTTGAGGCGTGTTGTTGCCATAAGGCTTGATAGCGTTCATGCCTACTGCATATTGATAGGTGACACCCCAGCGGCGAGGATGGACGGAGCCTACAATCTGGTTGTAGAGAATGCGCTCATAGTAGTCCATGTATGCAGCGTTGTCAGGGTCGAAGCAGTTCAGGTCTTTGGTGAGTTTGGCAAGGTTGTATGCGCAGCATGTCTCGTTGATGTCTGGATTTGGATACATGTTGCGGTTGCGGTCGCTCATCACGCTTGTATTCATTGACAGAATCTGTGAATAAGGCTGACGGAACATCTCTCCATTTCCTACGCCACCCATAGCATACGCATAGCGTCCCTGTACAAGGCTCCAGAAGTTGTAGGCAAGGTTGTAGTAATAAGGATTTCCGTTGCTGATATATGAACGCAATGCTCCGACAATCATAGGGATGTGCTGGTTTGCGTGACGTGTGCGAATGTCGTCGATGTTCTTTGCTACAGGATTGAAGAATGCTGGAGAGTCGAAGCAGTTTGCAGCTTCAATCAGGCGCGCTTTTTCTGTTGGGTCGCTTACCATTTCAGAAAGACGTGCCAGAGATTCTGCCATTCCGCCCACTTCGCCTGCAATATACATGTTCCACATTTCGTAACGGTTTCCTGGCTTTGCCTGGCGCTCAGCCTTGTCTCCGTCTGATTTTACAAATGTGCGGTAATGCATACGGTTCCATACCCAAAGACCCATGTCTTTAGCAATGAGGAGGGCTTTATCTGCGATTTCCTTTTCATCGATATTGTTTGCGATGTCAATGAGTCCAGCCAGCTGCTTGTGGATGGTATAGTAAGGTGCCCAAACCCATTCCTCATTATTGTACGCGCGATAGCATTCAATCAGGGCAGGGTGAGCGGCAGGGATGGCATTCAGATAGCCATATCCATACTTCTTGTAATCTTTCTTGTATTCATTGAATGCAGCCCAGTTTCCTTTCATGGCCTTCAACTCTTCCTCTGGAGCGTAGTCGCGGGCCTCCCAGTAGCGATTGAGCGTGCTGTCCCAAACGAAGGTACGTTCCTGGCATTCGCGCAATTCATTTACCATGCGGCGGATTCTTTCTCGCAGCTCATTCTTTTCTTGAGTCAAGTTGGCTTCAGGAGATGAGCATGAGGCGAATGCAAAAGCAAGTGCACTCATGTAGTGACCAGAGCCATGTCCCTTCAGCTTTGTTGTAGGTGAATCCCAGCCGTTTGCGGTTCTGTATCCTTCAGTTGGCAATCCATAGGTGTCTCTGTAATTGTAAAGCTGCTGACTGATGTCCCATGAGAGAATGGTTTTAATGGCAAGCATTTTGTTATTTGATAACCTATTGTCGCTCATTACGTAAACATCGCTCAATGGAAGTGGTTGTGCAATAGCTTTTGGAGAAGGTATATCCCATGCTTCATCTGTTACCTTCACATTGGCAGTGATAGGATAGCCGTTGTCTGTCGTGTTGTCTCCGATGATGAAACCATTGATGGTGTACTCCTTTCCGACAGGGTAGAGTTCTGGGGTTGACTCTTGCTGCTCAATGGAAAGCGTGTGGTTTGTCCATTTTGTCTGGCGCCATTCTTGAGAGCCATCGCTGTATGTGACATAAACCTGCCAAGGAAGGCGTGGAACACTTCCTGCTGGCACTTCAACATTAATAGGCTCAACTTTTGAAATTGAGCGTTGTTTGGACTTGGATTTAGATTTGGACGGAGCCGATAGTGTGGTAGCTGTCATTGACGAAAACTTAGCGGAAGCTGGCATCGCCAAACAAAAGCCGATAGCACCACAAATAATAAAGTTCAAGTTTTTCTTCATAGGTTAATCTAACTTATTTTAAGTGAATTCGATGTAATTTTTTTCAAAATTAAGCAATAATGTTGATATGTTCATAACGAAAATATAAAAAAATATTATTTTGCTATTTTTAACTATGCTTTTTGGATTATTTTGCCTAAATTTGCAAAGACAAAGACGGTTTTATGGGGAAATCCCTCTAAAAGATAGGTTTTTTTTCTGGATGTGTGAGAGAAATAAACCTACCTTTGCAAAAAGAAAAATTATGTAGAATTTAGCACAGAATGAAATTAATGAAAAGACTTTTGATTTATGCATTTTTGATTCTGCCGTTGTTCTGTCACGCACAGGATGATATGTATTTTGTTTCTTCAAAGAAGGCGAAAGAGGCGGAACGCAAAGCCGTGGCTGATTTACGGGCTAAAGCGGAGTCCGTAGAAAGTCCGACTGTCGTTATATATAATGACAATAGTCGTAATGAAGATGAATATAACCGTCGATATGTGGACGGGGATGATTATCAGATTTCAGGTGGATATTCAAGCGATTCGTTGTCTGCTGATATTGATACGGTTGATGTGGCATCAGGCTCTGCTTATGAGATGGATGACCCTGAACTTGACTACCGTTTTTCTCGTCGCATTGTACGATTCCATAATCCACGTTCTTATGCTTTGGCAAGTCCCTATTACTGGGATTTGTATTATGTATATGGTGCTTGGGATTACCTTTACGATCCGTATGATCCATGGTATTGGCATTATGGATGGGAATATGGTTGGTCTTGGGGACCATGGGACTGCTGGTATGGAAGTATTTGGGGATGGCATCGTCCTTATGCTTGGGCATATTGGGGATGGGGACCTTGCTGGAGCACCCCCATTTATGGCATAGTCCATCAGCGGAATACCGTTCCTCGCGAACTTAATTCATCTCGTGGGCACATGTCTGCGTCTCGCAGAATCCGTACCAGCGCAACAGGCGGAACTACTTTGGGGGCACGTACCAGCGCCGCTGCAAGAAGTTCGGCAACTGCTTCACGTAGTTCGTCTCGTGGAAGTCGCACGAACGCACAAGGTGTTCGTAGTGGCAGTTCTTATACCGATTATACCAATTCGCGTACAGGTCGCACAAGTACTACGGCCAATCGTGTTCAGCAGCAAACGGGGCAGCCAAACAATCGTCGTACGAGTGCGGCACAACGCAGTACGGCAACACGAAGCAATTCTGCAACATCGTCAGCTCGGACAAATGACAGCCGGAGCAGTAGCCGTTCAGTAGAGTCTCGTACATACGATAATACTTCTTCTCGTACTGCTACGCGCAATTCAACACCTGCATTCAACAGCACTCCTTCTCGCAGCTCTATAGGCGGAGGCTCGTCTATGGGCGGTGCCAGTCGTGGAGGCAGTAGTGCTGGTGGCGGTAGCCGTGGTGGAGGTGGACGTCGATAAATTGTGAGGAATCGTGATTTTTTGCAAGTTCATGTCCATTTACTAAATTGCTAATCTTTTGATAATTAAATCATTTAATATAGTATATTGTATGAATATTCTCGGAAAATCTATGTTGTGTAGCGTGTTGGCTGGTACAGCATTGTTTGTGCAAGCTCAAGATAGTTATGACGCACAGAACCTGATTAATAGTGACCTTAATGGAACATCTCGTTTCGTCGCAATGGGTGGAGCATTAGGTGCTTTGGGTGGCGACATCAGTGTGATGAGTACAAATCCTGCAGGTACGGCTATGTACAGAAAGTCTGATGCAGCCATTAGCTTGAGTGGGGTGTTCAGTGGTAAAGGTGCAATGGATCATGATGGCGCCCGTATGTCATTGGACCAAGGCGGTGTTCTGATTGCTTTTGATATGGAAAGTCCATCTGGCGAAGGAGTGCAGTTTGTCAACTTTGGTGTCAACTTTCAGAAGAAGCGCAATTTTCTCTTTAACCAGTTGACGGATGTGCAGAATTTGGATTCTAAATATAGCCAGACTTTCCAAATAGCCAACCTCTGTGCTGATGCTTGGGCAAATGATTATTATGGTTCGCTGGCTGATATGAGTGCGTCTGTGTTTAAGGAACCTCGTCGTGATGGAATCTTGTTTGAAGATTATTACGATAAGGACGGCAATCTCTTGGGCAATTCGTTGTTTGATTATGATTATCCTGAAAATATATATCTTGACCCTAAGGATGCCGATAAGGTTGATTATGTGGAGTATCAGGGAATAGCAGCTGATAAAGCATATTATGAGAAGGCTACTTATGGCAGCAACATACAGGCGGACATCAATCTGTCGTTTAATATTAGCGACCAGTTCTTTGTGGGTGCTTCATTGGGCATTTACAATATGGATTATACTCGCGAATCTTTCTATCAGGAGCTGGGCGTGGATGGTTACACGTATGATTTTACGAACTGGTACAGTACTGCGGCAGATGGATTTGATGTGAAGCTTGGCTTTATTTGCCGTCCTTTTGAGGATAGCCCATTCCGTCTGGGTGTGTCAGTACATTCGCCAATATGGTATCGCATGGTTGATGCGAATGGCTCCATGCTTTACCTTTATGATGAATACCTTACCGAACTGACAAATTCTGAATACGAGTATGATTTCCGTACTCCTTGGACGTTTGGCGTGAGTCTTGGCCATACTATTGGAACTAACATTGCTTTGGGTGCAGAATATGAATATCAGGATTTGAGCTCTGCTAAGTACAGTAGCATTGATGGGTATGATGCGAGCTATTTCCGCAATGTGAACAACATAACGAAGGAAACGCTCCGTGGGCAGCATACGCTGAAGCTGGGAGCAGAATACAAGCCTGTAGAAGAAATCTCTATCCGTTTGGGTTACAACTATGTATCTTCTCCTTTCAAGAAGGGTGCATATCGTACCATTGGATATGATGGGCCTTATACAGAGACAGATTACACCAATTGGGGAGACATTAACCGCTTCTGTTTTGGATTGGGCTATCGCTATAAAGGCGGATACATAGATTTGGCATATCAGTACCAGATGCAAAAGGGTGACTTCTATGCCTTTGATGAAATTGACCTTAAGCCGACCAAGCTCGACTGTGACCGTTCGCAGTTGATGGCTACGTTTGGTTTCCGCTTTTAACCTAATATGCGATACACCGCCTACTGTCATAATAACGTGAGTTTGGCGAATTTAAAGCTGCATGGATTAACTTAAACAAAAATAAGATTTGCGTTAGCATGCACCGTGCGCATAATATTTAGAATACCGCCTGCAAAATATTTCGCAGGCGGTATTCTAAATAGTCGTTCCTTAAAATGCCCATTTTTGTGGGATGTTGTGGAGAAACAATATTCCGCAAAAATGGGCTTTTTAAGGAACGACTAAATAAACAATCAGGAGCCCGAAACAAGCAGAAGCGAGTAAGCAGACTCATACAAAATCATGTAATTATCCACAACCGAGAGAAAAAACAACTGACGCACGGACTTGTCGCATGGTTGCGAGAAGAGGCAGACGTTAGCAAAGGTTCATTCCCTTTCTTCACAGATTGTTTTCTGTCATGTCGCACCGAGAAGAAGGTACAGGTGCAGGCCGCCTGTTGTCACGTGCAGATGCCAAGGAACTGATTGACCTCGACGAATACCGTGAGTCGATGAAGGGTATCTATTCTACTTCAGTTAGAACTGGTACCATTGATGAAAGTCCGATGGCCTACAAAGACCCGAAGGAGATTCTTCGCCTAATAAAGGACACGGTGGAAGTGGAATACTTCATCCGCCCTGTCATCAACTTGAAGACCACCAAGTTTTATGACTCCGGTTTGGAGATTGATGTGAGCGAAGAAGCTGATTTAGTAACGGAGGCTCGCCCCGTTCCCCCAATGGGGCGAGCCTAATAAACTTTGAAAGAAACATGAAGAAGAAAACAATAACCTATCTGGATGCCATCAAGGCCATGAGGCGTGGAAATCGTGAGGCAGAACAGGAACTGTTTGGCCCAAGCATCCATTCACATAACAAGATTCACAAATCGGAAAAGATATATACACGAAAGAAAAAACATAAAGGAGGGTGGTAGGATGTTCAACATAGAAAGACTCATGCAGACTGGCATACCAGATATAGCACCAGTATATGGCGGTGTCAGTGGCAGAACGATGTCATCAAGACATCAGGCATACGCTTGGCCAGCCATTAAGGAGGCTGGAGTGAAGGCCATCATAGACCTTAGAGAGATGGACAAGTCTGATAAACTCCCATACCTCTGCCAATATTATGGAACTGGAGTATTTCCACTATCCCTTAGACAATCACGCCAGAACAATAGCACAGATGGTGGAACTCTTCCCAAAATTCTGTGAACAGATAGACAAGGGCTATTTCTATATAGCCTGTGCTATGGGACTACATCGGACAGACATTGCTCTCTGCACATATTGGGTGTTCTATGCAGCAGATAAGGGAATTGCTCCACCTCCCATTAGAGGCTATAGACAGGAAGATGGACATAATACCAACAAAATCATGCGAGTGCTCAATGCCTTCTATCAGCATAAGACAGAAACAGAAGGTAAAGAACCGATGCCAATAGAGGTGTTTAAGGAACGCAAGAAAGTGATTAACGAATTGAGTAAGGCATAATTGAATGAATACATGAAAGAGAAGGATAGCTTCTATGATTTTCCAGATGCCAAGGGTATCGTGGTGAGTGGAGATATTCATGGCGAGTTCAACCAACTCGTCTATAAGTGCTGTGTACAGTATAGAATGACGGATACGATTATCATTGTGGCTGGTGACTGTGGCTTCGGTTTTGAACAACCAGGTTACTACGAGAATGTGTATAATCGTAACCGTGAACGCCTTTCTAAGTCGAATAACAGGATTGTGTTTGTAAGGGGAAATCATGATAACCCAGCTTACTTTAATGATTATCCAATCAAACATCGTCGCTGGATGACCATACCAGACTATTCTATAGTAAGGGCTTGTGGGCATAACATCCTCTGTGTCGGTGGTGCCATATCTGTTGACAGGTCGTATCGTATAAGCGACCCTCACTACCATGTGTCGAAACAAGACGAGTCATTGGCACGTAATATCTATTGGGCTAATGAATACCCAGTATTCGTAGTCGAGAAACTTGATGCCATCAGCGAAAAATGTGAAATTGATGCCATCGTTACGCATACAGCTCCCTCTTTTTGTGAACTGACATCAAAGACAGGAATAGCAAACATGGCCATACGTGACGAAGATTTAACGGCTCATGTGAAATACGAGCGTCAGGTAATGGATAAAATACTCAATTATCTGAAGACGAAGAACCATCCGTTACATCACTGGTTCTATGGACACTTTCATCAAAGCTGGCATCAGGGAATAGATGGTGTGCAATATAATATGCTTGACATCATGGAATTGATAGAATTGCGATAGATTTATAACGACTTGTCACTCTCTTATTACATCAAGTTAAAAGGTATTGAATATGGAAGATTATAAGGCAACAACAAGGAATGGTCATCAGTTGATAGATTTTTATGACCCTGACGCAAATACGCTGGATATACATTCCAATGGTTTGTACCCATCGAACGTATTGAGTAACCTGTGCAGCAACGGGTTCCGTTTTGACGGAGTGGTATGTGGCAGCATGGAAGGTTTTCTTCAGTCACTGAAACAACAGGAGAAGAGCAAGCAGTTGCAGATATGTCAGATGAAGGGCGGTAATGCAAGGAAGCATAGTGTCACTTTGTGGCAGACAAACCAGATCGTTTGGTGGAGGGGGCAAGCCTACGACCGCCAGAGTGATGAATACCAGAAGTTGATACGTCGGGCTTACCAAGCAATGTTCGACCAAAGCGAGCGGTTCCGTGCTGCTTTGATGCAGACGCGGGGTATCACTCTCATACATAGCAGTGGTGAAAGTAATCCGTTCAAGACTATCTTGACAGAAGATGAACTTTGCACGATACTCACAGAAATGCGAGACAACTATGATAGGCGAGACAAGGGTATTGTGCATAAGAAGCGGATGTTCGTAGATATGGACAATGTGCTGGTGGATTTCGAGTCGGGGCTGGCTCAGGTCAGTGAAGAAGTAAAGCAGGAGTATGAAGGTCGCTTGGATGAGATACCAGGACTGTTCGGACTGATGATGCCAATGCCAGGAGCTATAGAAGCAATGCACGAGTTGCAGAAGCACTATGACCTCTTTATCCTCTCGACGGCACCTTGGAAGAACCCATCTGCATGGTCGGACAAGGTAAAGTGGGTAACACAATATCTTGATGACGTTTTCCACAAGCGCATGGTCATCACCCATCGCAAGGATTTGTGTCAGGGAGACTATCTGATAGATGACCGAGGCAAGAATGGCACGAGCGACTTTGCTGGCGAATGGATAGAGTTCGGCTCAGTGAAGTTCCCTGATTGGAATAGTGTTCTGGCATATTTCGGAGTTGTTAGCCAAGAGCATCTCGACATTACCTGATTTTTCAAAAAACATTAACAAGAACAAACCGATTAAGTAAATAACTATGTTTAGAAGATTAATTACAAAGTTGTTGGCATGTCAAGGAAAGCCAAAAGAGAATATGCTCAATTCTTCAAAGTCCCATGATGTAGAAACTAATGAAGGCAATACACTTATTGAAGTCAGCACACCCCAAGATATGGTGGCAAAGTTAGAGGAACTAATAGAGAAAGGCAACTATGCCGCATGCTTTGATTTGGGACAACTATACTATCTTGGAGACAAAGGCGTTCAGAAAGACATACATCGTGCAATGTCATATTTCAAGGAAGCCGCTAATAACGGTATTGCAATGGCAGCATATCAAATGGGACGAATATATGAAACTGGATGCGCGGAAGATCTTCCTGCCGACCAATTCCAGTCGTTTAAATGGTATGCTCGTGCAGCGAAAGAGGGACTTCCTGAAGCAGAGAACAACCTTGGTTCTTGCTATTTCTTCGGACGCGGTGTATATGTTGATTATGAAAAAGCCTTTCTGCTATACAAATCTTCTGCCGAAAAAGGCAATAATGAGGCAGAAATGAATGTGGGTATTTGCTATGCCGCAGGTAAAGGAGTAAAACAAGATTACGCCCTTGCATACACATGGTGGAAGAAAGCTGCAGAACAAGGGCATGTTAAAGCGATGGTAAACCTTGCCACATGTTATGAAATGGGTGTAGGTACTAACCAAGATGTGTCTGAGGCATACTGCTGGTATGGGAAAGCCGCTGAACATGGTGACACATTTGCAGCAAGAAAACTTGAATCTTTAAAATAACATCAAGATTATTTGGAACAATGAATACGTTACAAGACAGGATACGCGGTTCGCTGATTGGTGGTGCCATCGGTGACGCATTGGGTTATCCAGTGGAGTTTATCTACTCCTTCGAGGAGATACAGAAACATTATGGAGAGCGTGGTATCACGCGATTGGACACAAAACAGCATTGGCTGGAAGATGCAGAGCAAGCTGGAAAAGCCGTAGTGTCAGATGACACACAAATGACGCTCTTCACAGCAAATGGGCTATTGAATGCCAAACGGCAAAAGTCAAACATGAAATATAGTATTTGTAGAGCTTACATTGAATGGTATCTGACTCAAGTCGGAAAGTGGTCAAACAAATACAAGGATTGCTGGATTGCCCGTATTCCGGAACTCAACAAAAGACGTGCTCCTGGCAACACCTGTATGTCTTCACTCTATGCTATCTACAGTGGCAGGGAACCAATGAATAATAGCAAAGGATGTGGTGGTGTGATGCGTATTGCTCCAATTCCTCTTTATGCAGTTGTAGATAACCGTATGGACATTATAGATGCTGACAAATTGGCAGGTGATGCCGCAGAGATAACCCATCAACATCCGTTGGGATTCATCTCTGCAGCACTGATGTCACATGTTATCTATCGACTTGCCTGTGACGATGAGCCAACCAGGGACGGGATGAAAGACTACATCCAGGAAGGGATTATTGAAATCCGCAGACTATATGACGGTTATCATAATGATGTGGAGCGTATGGCTGAGTTGGTAGAACAAGCCATCTTCCTGCTCAACAACGGAAAGACAGATTTGGAGAATATCGGTCAGCTTGGCGAAGGCTGGACGGGTGAAGAAGCTTTGGCTATCGCACTCTTCTGTGCCTTGAAGCACTTTGACAGTTTTGAGGATGCAATGATTGCAGCCGTAAATCATGGTGGTGACAGTGATAGTACAGGAGCCGTGACTGGCAATATCCTTGGTGCTGTCGTCGGCTATGGGGCTATCCCTCAATTCTACAAGGATGACTTGGAGATGCACGACTTGATTCTCCATATGGCAGATGACCTCTATCGAGGTGAAGTAGCTAAGATGTAAATTATTACTGTCCGCTAAACATGACACCACTCTCCCAACTCTCTGAAAACGAAGAGTTGGGAGATTTTTTGTCATGGACAAGCCCCCTCTATGCATTGCCTGTCTCCTTTGGCGGCGGTTCTGCGGTAGTGTTTCCTTTAGTGTGTCTAGAGTAGTTGCTCCAAGCCTGTAAACTTTGGATGTGTCTGCAAAGTTAGTTAATAAAATTTATTGTTGGCATAATATCTCTTTGTTTTCTGTATTATTGTTCTTGTCATATCTCA
>JAFWAX010000013.1 GCA_017507385.1 Bacteroidaceae bacterium
AGCAAAGGTATGGCGGGCCACATGGGTGGTCAAAGGAAAACTGCAACCGAGGACCAGACCGACACCTTTCAGGAATTGGTTGTACTTTTGGTTGGAGGTGATGTGTAGCTTATAATCGTTCCGTTCCAAAATCTTTTGGGTATAGGGAAGAATGGGGGTGATGAATTCCTCTCCAGTTTTCATTCGATGTCCATCAATGTAATCGTGACCATCTACCGTGATGATATGTTGGGTGTAGTCGAACGACTTGGCATCGCTATACGCCATGCCCGTAAAGATTTGGAAGAGGAAAAAGTCAAGGTATTTGTTAGCTACTCTGTCTGACGACTCTTCCCGAATGGCTATCAATCGCTTGATTTGTTCTTTGGTGAGATGTGGGCGTTTGCCCTTCTCGCCACGTTTGTCTTGAAAACGGTTGTATGGATTTTCTTTGATGAGTCCCAAACGGAAAGCTTCGCTGATGTAACTCTTGAATCGTTTGTGGTAATTGTGGATAGCAGCTTGACTGCGTACAATGGGTTTACCCGTCGAAGTGAAGGTTTGTTCTTCACGGATGAACATGTCAAATTCATAGATGTGTGGAAGGGTAACATCATCGAAAGTCTTGAACTTGCCGAAACGCTGGAGGGCTTTGTAAGTGGTCAAGTGTCCTTTGCGTGTTCCTTCTCTCATTTTGCGGGATTGGATACGTTCGCGCATCCATGCCATGAAGTTGCGTCGGTTGCTGCCATTCGATGACAGATAAGTTTTGAATTGCTGGGTGGTCATGTCGTCACCATTCACTTCCATAGCAATAATAATACGTTCAAACTCCGTTACCTTCTTTTGAATTTGTTCGTTAAAAACGGCTGCTTTGGGATGGTTGACTACCATGCCATCCTTCCATTGGGTGATATTCAGAAAGATACCGATTGAAAAGTAGAAACGTTCACGACCTAGACAGACAACGATTTCTACGGCTGAACAAGTGATGTCACTTGCTTGTTTTCGTCTGTTGAAAACTGTTCGAACTCTATTGTTCATAGTGTAACACATTTGTGAGGAGTGTAACACAACTGCTGTAACACAAAAACCGTCCGAAAGTGGCTTTTTATGTCCAACGGTGTCACCTTAACCTCTTTTTTTTATTGGTGCCACACTCAATGTGAATACCTGATAGTGATATCTAACCTTTTGATAATCAAAGGCGATAAGAGTGTTAGAAAAAGAAAGGGACTTTTTCAAGTCCCTTCTTTCAGTGATCCGCTTGGGGCTCGAACCCAAGACCCCAACATTAAAAGTGTTGTGCTCTACCGACTGAGCTAGCGAATCTACCTGTTAAAGCTTGACGGCAATCCCTTAGGAACTGGACAGGGTTTTATGTCTGTCACTTACCGTAAGCGGGTGCAAAGGTAGGTAGTTTTTCGGAAACTACCAATTATTTTTATGCTTTTTTTCGTATTTTATTCATTTTGTACGCCAATTCACCTATATTGTCAAGCTCTTTGGGAGTTTGAATGATAGGTGAATGCAAAAACGGCAATGACAATATAGCAAAAAAGAGGCACGATGAAGGCTGGCTGCATATTGCCTGTGGTATCAGCGATATATCCCATCAGTACTGGGGCGACAGCTCCGCCTACGATGCTCATAATGAGGTAGGAGGATGCTTGCTTGGTGAATTTGCCTACACCGCGGATGGCGAGGGCAAAAATGGTGGGAAACATTATACTCTCACAGAAGTAGCAAATGAACAGGGCCGAGAGACCAACTTTGCCTGAAGAGAACAGGAGCAACACCATGGAGAGTGTGGCTCCGATGCCGCAAAGACCGAGCAGAAGCTGGGGGCGCATCTTGCTCATGACCCAACTGCCACCCATGCGGCCGAGCATGAAGAGACCCATGCACACGAAGCCGAGCAGCAGGGCTGCTGTGGAGGAAGTGATGCCAGCATTGTCAACGGCATAGTTAATGAAGAAGCTGTTGAGTCCTGTCTGGGCTGCCACATAGAGGAAGAGGGATATGAGTCCGAAGACGAAGTGCTTATGCTGCCACAGTGACTTCTTTTCTACGATAGCGCCAGATGTATCTGCTGGAGCATCGGCTATCTCAGGCAGATGCATACGAGAGAAGATGAAGGCAATGATGAGAACGAGAATTCCGATGATAGCATACGGGATGGAAAGGGCTGAAGAGGAAGACGCTGAGGAGTCGGAATCGTCGAAAAGAAGCATGCCGCCCACCAGCGGACCGACTATCCATCCCAAGCCATTGAGCGACTGGGAAAGGTTGATGCGCTGCTCCGCCGACTGGGGGTCTCCTAGCACGGTGACATAAGGGTTGGCGGCTGTCTCAAGGCAGGTGAGTCCGCATCCAATGATGAAAAGACACAAAAGGAAGAATTCAAAGGTAAGTATATGCGCTCCTGGTATGAAGAGGAGGGCTCCAATGGCGTAAAGAAGGAGTCCTGTGATGACTCCGGCCTTGTAGCCATAGCGAGAAATGATTTTCCCTGCAGGAATGGCCATAAGGAAATATCCGCCATAGACCACTGCCTGTATGAGGGCGGAACCTGTCTTGCTGATGGAAAGAGAGTCCTGGAAGTGCTTGTTGAGCACATCGAGAATACTGTGAGCAAATCCCCACAGGAAAAAGAGTGAAGTGATGAGGATGAAGGGGAAAAGATAGGATTTTCCGTCTTTAGTTTTTATGAGTGACATAGTTTTTGATGTTTTAGTACTTGAAGGAGATAGAGGACAAATGCCATGTTCGTCATTCGTCATCGATTTAACTCCTTTTCTGAAAAAATAAGGATGATGAATATTATTAGCTTCGCGATACTTGCAGACCTTTTTCAGAAAGCGTCATATCGACAAAACGTGAGGAGGATGTCAGCGGATGAGCATTCAGTACTTCTCTGATCCGTGCAGCAGCTTCGGGGTCTTTGGCCACCATATAGAGATAGCCGCCACCACCTGCACCAGGAAGCTTATAGCCAAGACAGTAATCGTCAATCTGACGGCAGAGGTTGGCCACAAGAGGCGGTTCTGTGTCCGAGTCAAGCGTCTTGTTCTGCTGCCATGTCTTTCGGATAAGCTGGCCATACTGCTGAAAATCGCCAAGCTGTATCGCATCGAAAAGGTCAAGCGTATGCTGCTTCATCTCTCTCAAGAGGGCTAGATGCTCTGACGAATTGAGGAACATTCCCTGAACAATTTCGGCAAGAATCTGCTTAGCTGTACGAGTGATGCCGGTGTAATAAAGCAGGTGGCATTGCTGATATTCTGCCTGTCGGAAGAAAGTGTCTGGCAGCCATCTCACAACGGGACGCTGATTAAGTCCGCTCTCTGTCTGTAATAGCTTGATACCTGGCAATATACCTCCATACTGGTCTTGCCACCCACCGCCTGTCGTAAGCAGCTGCTCAAGAATGAGTGTACGATTTCCTATCTCGTGCTTATCCCATCCAAATCCACAGAAATCTGACAATGCACCAATAACGGTAGAGGCAAGGATGGAGCTTGTACCCAACCCTGAACCAGCAGGAATGGCCGAAAGGAGGGTGATTTCAATACCGGAGCCAAAGTCTGAGAGCTGCTGCTGCAAAGAAGCATATTTTTCCGCACAGAACATAGGCAAGAATCCGCAAAGCGCCAATGCCGCCTTGGGTATGGAGAAAGGAGAACCGACTTTATTATACTGAGCAAGCTCGTCAAATGTCGTGATGGTCTCCACAGCGCCAAGGTCGATGGAGCGGCACTTTATGTGCAGTTCACTGGTAGGCTTAACATACACTTGCAAAGGCTGCTGTCCATTCAATTCGATAGCAAGATTCACCACATTGCCACCGCACAAGAGACAGTGAGGAGGGGTATCTGTCCATCCTCCTGCGATGTCTATGCGAACAGCTGAACGCCCCCAGACAATTTGGTCACAGTAAGCATTCAAGCGAGGCATCAACGGTTGACGCGATGCTGTTTCCAGCAATTGCTGCTGCAACAAGGAGAATGCCTTCTTTTCGTTCTCGGCACTATCTTCACCACGCATTTTCTGCACTTGAGCACGAAACATGGCATCATGAACCTGCTGCATGGGAGTAGCCTCATCTTGCAAGAGAGAAGGCATAGGAATGTCGTGCTCCACGTATTTGCTTGCTATATCTTTCAAATCAATCTGATAGAACACCGATTTGCGATAGTTCTGCGCCAACTGCGGGATATTGATTGCAAGAAACTTCTTACGCTGCGCATCTTGGCGTTCCAAATCTGCTTGTGCAGATATATCGTCTGCTGAGAGACGCGGCAGCGCTTCCCACTCTTTGCTGAGGTCTTCTGACGGCTGCGGCGAGAGCATCCACTTCAGCATTCGTTCCATCTGCTCCGATGTGCTGCACACAGGGAATATATTGGCAGCTTGAATGTCCTGCTGATGAGCTATTTCAGCAATGTCTATATGATGATTGGAAAGCCATTCTGTCACTGGATACTCAAGAAACATCGTGTCACTTGTCAAAATACTTCCACGCATTGCATCATGGAATCCGTAAGGCCTCAACACATAGGAGCTATCCCCTATCGTCTGAATGTCAACGCACTGTCCTTGTTCAAGATGAATACTCCAGTCATTTTCGGGCACTCCTGTGATGACATTCTGCGAGGACAAAATCCAAGACGCTGGCACATAGGCATTCTCTATCCAAATATCAGAATTTTTATCCGCCAGTTCGGCTTTCACCACTGCATTCTGAGTAAACACTGCAGGATGTTTCTTCACGTTTTTCTGAATGATGACACGCTGGTCAAGCACCAGATTCTGCAGATAGGCTGTCGATTTCACGAGTTCAGGAGTCGTACCATAATGGTAGAATTCACCTCCTTCAAGAGGCAAGATGGCCACTTTCAGCTGATTGATTTCTGCATCAATGGCCGTAGGATGCTGTCCTAAAGCCGTGCCAAATTCAGAATACAGATCATAAGATGTATATTGGCTCGCATCAGGAGCGCCGAACGCAGGTTCTTGTACAAGTTTTGAGCGCTTACGCAAGATTTGTACAGCACGGTCGTTCAACAGCCAAACACCAATATCCATCAAGGCAAGATGAGTTTGCGACAGCTCCGCCAACCTCTCTGTCGTAGGTTTCTGCAAGACAAAATCCAACAGTTCTGGAGTATGGCGATTCATCAAATAAACTCCATGATTTTTCGCAAGAGAGGGGTCAACCCACAATCCATAGCAAACCACATCTGCTTCTGGAATAGGCTGAAGCGGACGGGGTGAACGGATGAACACATCACCCGACACAATGAGCGTATGAAGTGAGTCTGGTGCCTGTTTCAGTATGCTCTCATAAAGAGGCAACTGCAAGTCAAGCAAGGTCTGGTCAATCTTCTGCCCACGCGCCCATCGGAAGACAGGAATCGGGATAGAAGACTTTCCACTTGCCGCATATGCAGGAAGACGCCTTGATTGCCCTCCTGCATGGACAAGGATACGTTTTTCCTGAGCCAACCATGACTCAAAAGACGAAGCCTTCGCATGAGCAGCTGCCTGTTCGAGCAGCCACACAGTTCCGCCACCACTACCTAACTTATGCCCTATCGGGTCAGATGTACAAAAATACTCATCTGAAGATAAGCGGTTGATGGTCAAATACTTTTCCACCGCATTAGGTGGAAGAGACAAGAGTTTCTTCATTTCTATATTTATGCAACTATTCTTTTCTTTCTTCTTCATTAGGCTCTTCAAGCACAAAACGCTTGTAGTATGAAACGATCAGCGTAGTGAATGGAAGAGCCACAATCAGCCCCACAAATCCAAGCAGACTTCCCCATATCGACAATGCGAGAAGAATGACTGCTCCATTGAGTCCCGTCACCTTTCCCATGATACGTGGTGTGAGATACCAATCCTGTATAGCCTGTACGACACAGAAGACAATGATAACAGCCAGAATAATCCCCCAGAAATTTTGTCCTGTATCATGCGCTTTGAGCAATGCCAATATGATGGTAGGAATGAACCCGACTGCTTGCAGATAAGGCACAAGATTGAGAAAGCCTATAAAGAGCCCAAGGGGAATAGCCATCGGAAAGTCTATAATCAGGAAACCGATGGAAAACAGCACTCCAACACACATCGCAATGATGCTTTGCCCACGAAAATACTTGTTCATGCCATTCTTCAAATCTGAAGCCACATCTTGCATCAGGGCACGTTTGCTTGGAGGAAGCAACTTGAAGAATCCTGCCGCCATCAGCTCATAGTCTAACAGAATAAAAAACAGATAGATGACAGCAATAAGAGAAAACACGAATCCGATGAGTGCACTCACACTGCTGCTGACAAAAGAAAAGAATTGAGGCACTTTCTCTCCCAGAAACTGGGATACATCCTGCACCGTAAGCGCTTTCGTTATCTCATTGATGTCAATGTTCTGCTTGATGAAATTCTCCACTTCTGCCGACACTGATGTCACCGTCGAATCAGCTTTCACATAGTTAACGATGACAGTCTTCAAATAAGTCAATTCTTCAATAATAGGCGGAATAACCAGATAGCAGAACCCAATGAAAAGACCAACAATAAGCAATGCCGTAATCAGTATGCTAAGCACACGCGACTTGACACGGCACTTGTACTGGATGAAACTCACAACAGGATAAAGCAGATAGGCGATGAGCCATGCTACAAGAAACGGAACGAGCACATTGCTGAGACGGCGAATCAGGAAGTATGCCACACCCAATATCACAATGCTAATTATTATACGTACAAAACGGTCGAATGTGATAGTTCTTTTTTTCATAAGCCACTTATTCCGTTAAAGGTTAGAGCAAAGAGTTCATGAGCCTAAAGATTGAGTATGCAGGAACACAAATTCTCCACCAAACATCCCGACAATCTGCTCGAAAACTTAAAACTCAATGAACAAATTTCGGACGAAGATACACAAAAAGTAATATTTTACAGGGAGGTTATGTGAAAAAAAGTTGTTTTTAGAGAGAAAATTCATCTTGTAAGTATTTTTATTTCTATTTTTGCAACTAAAAGTTGAAAGAATATGGGAAAACTGTATGTTGTGCCAACTCCTGTTGGAAACATGGAAGACATGACCTTCAGAGCTGTACGGGTGCTGAAAGAAGCCGATTTCATTTTGGCTGAGGACACCCGCACATCAAGCGTGTTGCTGCAACATTACGACATACACGGCGAACTGCTGTCACACCACAAGTTCAACGAACACGACACCGTACAGAACGTGGTGAGACGCATTCAGGGAGGCATGACAGCAGCCCTAATCAGCGATGCAGGCACACCAGCCATCAGCGACCCCGGATTCCTGTTAGTACGCGAATGTGTAAAAAATGGCATCGAGGTACAGACACTTCCAGGAGCAACAGCATTCGTTCCGGCACTCTTAAGCAGCGGACTTCCATGCGAAAAATTCTGCTTCGAAGGTTTCCTGCCACAGAAGAAAGGACGAGTTTCACGGCTCACCGAACTACAAGATGAGAATCGGAGCATCATCTTCTACGAATCGCCACGCCGTCTGCTAAAGACCCTGAAACAGTTTGCGGATTTCTTCGGAGGAGAACGGCAGGTCAGTGTAGCCAGAGAAATTTCAAAACTGCACGAAGAGCACGTGAGAGGCAGCCTGAGCGATGTCATCCAACACTTCGAAGCAACCGAGCCATTAGGAGAAATCGTCATCATCCTTGCAGGCAAAACCAAGGACAACCACCAACAGGCAACGAACGATGGACAGCCACAAAATCAGGAAACCGCAAGCAGTCCCCTCCCCGATTCTATGCAATTGCTCATGGGAACTGGCAAAAAGAAAAATAAATACAAATGACTCAACTTTCTGAAGAAGATGGGGAGTTAGAAGTTAATAAGTTAAGTAGTTAAGCCGATACTTGGAGTCGGCAAAGCCATACCCTGAAAGGCTAACGGCTTAACTACTGTCCGCAGGACGAGCGCAGCGATAACTACTTAACTACAAAGACTTTAAACAATTTGCGAAACTTTAACAAATGATAAAACAGTTGATTATGAAGAAAGTATTATTTATGGCAGCAATGGCAGCAATGCTCGCTGCGTGCAATGAAGTCGGCAGCAACCTTTCAGGCGATAAAGAACGTGACTCTCTGCGAAACGTCATCGACCAGAAAGAAAACGAAATCAACGATCTGATGGGCACATTCAACGAAATCCAGCAAGGATTCGACCTCATCAACGAAGCGGAGGGACGTGTCAACCTGATGAAAAACAATGCTGAGAACAACAACATTGTGGAGAACATACGCGAGAATATGACCTTCATCCAAGAGACGCTCCTCGAAAACAAACGTAAAATAGCAGAACTGCAAAACAAGCTCAACAACAGCAGCATCAACTCTGCCAAGCTGAAGGAGGCAATTGCGAGCCTTACCAGCCAGCTGAACAAAAAGAACGCTGAAGTGGAATCCCTGCGCACCGCCCTTGCCGAGAAAGATGTCATCATCCAAGCAATTGGCGACACCCTCAACACGCTGAAAGAGGAAAACACCCTCATCAAGCAGCAGAAAGAAGACACCGAAGCCATTGCCAAGAATCAAGACACACAACTCAACACCGCATGGTACGTATTCGGCACCAGCAAGGAACTGAAAGAGCGTGGCATCCTGAAAAAAGGCGAAGTGCTGCAAGGCGATTACGACAAGGATTACCTCACAAAAATCGACATCCGAAAAGTCAGCGTCATTGCGCTGGAGTCAAAATCAGCCGAACTCCTCACCACACATCCATCAGGCTCTTACACCCTGCTCAAAGACAGCAAGGGCGAATACACTTTGCGCATCACAGACGCAGCCAAGTTCTGGAGCATCAGCAAATACTTAGTAATCAAAGTGAAATAACCGCCTCAATCAACGGTCATCAGGTTTTTCGGTCTTACCGACCTACCGCACCAAACCGTCAAACCGCATAACCGCACAACCGCACAACAAAAAAAACAACACCACGCAAATGAATAAAATTCTGACACTCATCCTGCTAACAGCGATGGCGATTCTTCCAGCCAGCCTTCATGCACAAGAAAACAAAGACTGGGCACCTACAGGCGTATGGCCTTTCATCAACCAGCAGTTCAGAACCGCCACTGTCTATACAGGCGTCTTCAACCGCTCCAAGACCGTAGTGCCCTGCAACATCCACGTTGGCAACCAGGCGCTCTGGTACAATCAAAACGACACATTGATGGAAGCCATACCTGGCAGCGTGGTCAGAGTAGAATTCCCCAATGGCGACAGATATATGCCAGTTGGCGACAACCAGTTCGGGCTCATCGTCAAGGAAGACTCTATCGACGGGTCAATAGCACGCATCATCCTTGTGCGTGCATTAGACCAGAAGGCACTTGACCAGAAATATATAGACCACATCACCAAAAGCCAAAGCATCTTCTCCACCATATCCGATGCAGAGGCAGGCAAGAAGATGGAAGAAGAACCCATTCCATTAGTCAACGTATTCTACTTCCAAGTGAGAGGTGAAATCTTTCCCGCAACATCCAAAAACATTTTGTCGAGAATCAATCCCGAGCGGAAAAAAGAATTCCGCACCTTCAGACGAGAGGCTGAAATCATCTCCACCAACGAAAGCTCCATGCTGAAAATCTGGAACGAATTTTTCTTGAAATATTGAAACACGATATGATAAAAATCGGAGTGCCCCACATCGACATTGCGGTGTGGGGCACTCCGATTATACGGTGTGGGGCACATCGATTTTACGGCAAACTCTTCAAGAAAATTCACCCCATGGCATCGGATTTTTTGATGCGCGCCAAATAGTCATCATGCTGTCCTTTAATAATAACTTCAACAGAATAGCCATGCTGTTCAGCCTGCGCTGACAGCGTTTCGGCATCGACATACAACCACGGGAAGGGGTTGCCCACAATATTCTTGTATTGCATTCGATAGGAGAGTTCACCATAATAGCCATCGGCGTCGGGAAACTCAATTGTTCCGTCCTCATCCTCAAACACATACTGAATGTCAGACGAGTCGCAGACGACCTGTCCTCCAGGGGCGAGAATGCTGTCCAGCAACTGAAAGAATCGCGGCATATTCAGAAGTGTGCCCACGATACCGATGCCATTCATGAGCATCAGAATCGTATCGAATTGGGTGTCAAGACTGAAGAAGTCTGCAAGACGAGCATTCTGCACGCCTCGTGCCTGCATCACCTCTACAGAAAGGGGCGAAATGTCGATAGCTGTCACATCAATCCCTCTGCCTTGAAGCGCAAGGGCATGGCAGCCAGCACCTGCACCCACATCAAGCGTTTTTCCCTGAGCCATACGAAGAGCTTCCTGTTCTATGGATGACATCTCTTCGACTGTACGGAACAAATGCGGAACGGGAATCTCGTCCTCGTCAAACATGGGCGAGAATACACGAAGCCTGCCTGCTTTCCCATTTTTCCAATAGTCGGCAATGGCTTTCCCCATAGGGTCTTTTTCCTTGCGGAGTATCATGGCTACAGGGGTTTAGCAAACATGGCGTCTAATTCCTGCTGAGTGAAAGGACATGGCTCTTTCTGAATCTTAGCAAGCTGAAACTGGTGGATGGCATTCATCACAGACTCTTCGGTGAAACACTTGAAGAGCATTTCGTTGAGCTGGTCGAGACGCTGGACATCTGCAGGCGAGAAGAGTGCACACTCGCTGTAGCTATGCCCCTTCTGCGGCATCACGTCGTGATAATAGTAAGACCAGACGAGGAATTTCATGCACACGTCGGGCGTCATCAGTATGTCGTGCATAGCTTTATTCCTCTACAATGCTAACATTCATGAAGATGTCTTCTTTCGGACGGTCGCCTGGACGGGTGGCAGCTTCCTGTATCTTGCCCACAATGTCAAGCCCCTCTATGACTTCTCCAAAAACAGTATATTGTCCATCAAGATGGGGTGTGCCGCCTGTAGTTGAGTAGATTTGCTGCTGTGCCTCGGTGAGCCCCTGCGAAGGTTGCTCGGCTGCAATGGCTTGAGTCTGTGCCACAAGGTCATTCTGTAATTCCATCAGCCCCTCTTGGTCGCGATTGCGCCGCAATTCCATAATCTTGGCACGATTCTCGGCCACCAGCTGATTGAATATTTGCTGCTGTGCCTGCATCTCTATCTGCTTGCTGAGCTGCTTCATCTGGCCAGCATTGTAAGTCTGCCCCCAAACGATGTAGAACTGAGAACCGCTGCTGCGTCGCTCTGGATTCACTTCGTCACCCTGACGTGCAGCCGCAAGTGCTCCACGCTTGTGGTAGAGTCCTGGCTTGATTTCTGCCTCTATCGTGTAGTCGGGGCCACCTGTTCCGTAGCGTCCTTCTGGCGTAGGATTCTTTGAGTCAGGGTCGCCGCCTTGTATCATGAAGTTCTTGATGACACGATGGAAAATGGTGCCATCGTAATAGCCCTCCTTTGCCAACTTGACAAAGTTGTCGCGATGGAGCGGCGTCTCGTCATAGAGACGAACGATGATATCACCGAGAGATGTTGAAATTTTTGCTTTCATATTGTTCTTCCATATGCTTGTTTTAATGGGGATGAGCCAACTCAACAGCGACTCATCCCCATTAAATATTGATGAATATTCGATTACCTTGTTAAAGTTTTCGCAAATTGTTCAAAGTCTTTGTAGTTAAGGAGTTAAGTAGTTATCGCTGCGCTCGTCCTGCGGACAGTAGTTAAGCCGTTAGCCTTTCGGGGTATGGCTTACCGACGCCAAGTATCGGCTTTACTTCTTAACTACTTAACTTCTAACTCTCCATCTTTTTCAGGAAGTTGAGTTTCCTTACTTCAGTGTGAGCACCACAAGACTCTTTGCTGGCACCTTCACGCTGAGTACACCCTGCTCAATCTGTGCACCTGTAAAGTCGGCAGGTGCTACGCGATTTGGATTCTCGAAGTCGTTGTAGTCTGCCACATTTGCACTGGTGAGAATGCGTCCGCTAACCGTCTGCACCTCAGCTCCCTCGAGGTTGACTGTCACATCCTGCTCTTCGTCAAGAGACACGTTAGTAAGTGCCACAACGATGTCGCCTTCCTGTGTCTTTGCTGCAGATGCGCTGAGCAATGGAAGTGTGCGGTAAGTTTCTGCATTGGCTGCATCAAACTCTTCTTTCCAGTTGCGACGTACCTTTATCTCGTCGCAAGTAATGTCGAGAGGCAGATATGTTGCTTCTTGGAATGGAGTGTACATCTGGAACACATGGTAAGTTGGTGTGAGCACCATGTGGCCTGTACCCTCCTGATCTGTAAGAATCATTGACTGGAGCACGTTCACAACCTGTGCGATGTTACACATGCGGATGCGGTCTGTGTGGCGATGGAACACGTCAAGAGAAAGGGATGCCACGAAAGCATCGCGGAGCGCATTCTGCTGATAGAGATGACCCTTAATGGTGCCTGGCTCTTCATCCCACCATGTACCCCATTCGTCAACAAGAAGATCGATTTTCTTTTCAGGGTCAGCTTCGTCCATGATTGCCTTGTGCTTCTTGATAACCTCTTCAATTTCAAGGCACTTGCCCATAGTCCAATAGTAGTCTGTATCGCTAAATTCAGTAGATGAACCCTTAGAGCCATCCCAGCCTGTTACAGTATAATAGTGGAGGCTGACACCATCCATGAGACCGCCGATATTCTCCATGAGCACCTTAGTCCAATTGTAATCATAGTCAGTTGCTCCCGAACCAACCTTGTAAAGCTGGTTACCATCATAGTTGCGGCAATACACGCTGTAACGACGATAGAGGTCGGCATAATACTCAGGACGCATATTTCCTCCGCATCCCCAAGACTCGTTTCCGACACCCAGATATTTTACTTTCCAAGCCTTGTCACGACCGTTCTGGCGACGCAGTTTAGCCATTGGTGTATCACCGTCAGAAGTCATATACTCAACCCACTTAGCCAGTTCTTCCACTGTACCAGAACCTACGTTTCCGCTGATGTAAGGTTCGCACTCCAGCATTTCACAAAGATTCAGGAACTCATGAGTACCGAATGAGTTGTCCTCAATGGTGCCACCCCAGTTATTGTTCTGCATCTTTGGACGATTCTCCTTAGGACCGATACCATCCATCCAATGATATTCATCGGCGAAACAGCCTCCTGGCCAGCGCAACACTGGCACCTTAAGAGCCTTGAGGGCCTCAAACACATCTTTGCGGTAGCCATTGATGTTAGGAATTTGGGAATTCTCTCCTACCCACAAGCCACCATAAATACATGAACCCAGATGCTCTGCAAACTGGCCGTAAATTTCCTTGTAAATCTTCTGTGTACCCTGGTCTGCATGGATGGTCACAGTCACATCCTTGTCAGAAGCAGCATTTGAACCTGCATCAGTGCCTTTGCAGCCAAAGAATGCCATCGTCATAGCGACAGCCGATAACATAAATAATTTCTTCATTGGTCTTGGTTTTAGATATTTATAATACTCAAATATTCAATCATTTGAACGCACATTTCATCTTCACGTTGGCAAAGATACACAAAAATATCATCGCATCCAACCCTTCTGCCCAAAACTTCTCACCTTATATGAATTATTGTGTCTTTTTTTCTTACAGAGTCTGCTCAATCCGCCTCATAAGGAAAATGTTCCACATCCTCAGCAGCCACGCTCCGGCCTTCTTCGTCGCCAGCGGCATATCGGATGGATGCTCCCTTGTTCTCCAATGCAATAAGATTCAATGTACGCAAAAGCCCCTGCAACGTCTTCTCCCGCTCTTTGGGCTTAAGCTGGCATTCCCAAATCTCGACCGTATGCCATCCCTGCGCCTTCAAAGCCATCCGCACTTCATGGTCACGTGCCCGGTTGCGCGCCACCTTTCCCGTCCAATAATCCACATTCGATTTCGGAACGGTGTACAGCGAGCAACCCTCATGCCCATGCCAGAAGCATCCATTGATGAAGATGCAGGTGCGCAGCCCCACAATAGCCAAATCAGGCGTACCTGGAAGAGTTTTGGCATGAATGCGGTAGCGAAAGCCTTGGCTGAACAGGAAACGGCGCACCAGCATTTCCGGCCGCGTATTCTTCGACCTGATTCTGCGCATGCAATTGCTTCTCTGTTCGGGAGTCATTCTCTCTGCCATACAAAAAACACGATACAAAATCTATCAACACGAAAGCTATTCAACGGAAACCAGCAAAAACAGCACAAACAAAAAAGCCTGTGGCAAATCGCCTTCGCGAACTGACATTTTGTAGATAATTGTTTGATTTCTTTTGGCAAAGTTACGGATTATGCACCATTTTAGCAATTGTTTTCAAGGAAATTATTGCTGTCCAGCAAACATATTTTTGGGGATAGCACACCTTACGGATGCATCAAAAAGAAAGCACCGATGATCATCAATCATCGATGCCTTATGATGGTCGGGAAGACCAGACTCGAACTGGCGACCACACGCCCCCCAGACGTGTACGCTAACCAACTGCGCTACTTCCCGGAGATTGCACTGGGAACTCTTGTTCCGTGAAATCGGGCACAAAGGTACGCTTTTTTTTCAACAAAACAAGAATGCACGTCTTTTTTTAGACGAAAAACGTATAGAAATGCTGTTTTTCAAGCAAAAAGCAAAGCGGTTGTTATACAGCATGCGGTTGTTTGACTGGACAACGGACAAAACGCACAAGCACAGAACCGTAAAAACAGCCAAACAACCGCACACCAATTCCTCGCACTGATTTACTTCACATATCCTACCGGATTGTTAAGCACTGGAATCAGGTTTTCGTTCAGTCCCAGAAGCGAGCTGATAGCCTTCTGGTCCATTGTCCCGCGTGTCACGGTTGCCAATCCTGCTGCCGAGCAGAAAAGATTGATATTCTGAGTCACGATGCCGGCATCAGCGCCAACCATCCACTGTGCGTTCGCTCCCTTCATGGCAAATTTTTCCATGTCAGCCACCATCAGCAGAGATACAGGAGCTGCCTTTGCAAAGTCTTGTCCTGCAGCCACGATGCCGCGATGGTCACCTTCAGCCACTTGGGTGAGCGAATGCTTTTGCGGGTCATAAAGCATCACGTTCTTGCTGGTAAAAACATAAAGGCGAATTTCCTGACGGTTCATCGCTGTAGGCGAAGTCAGTCTTCCGTCCTCACGGTTTTTGCCCTGCGCTGCCCAAAGCAAGTCGCTCAGGTCTTGGTCAGACAGCATTTTCGCGCTGTACTCGCGAACAGACTTGCGCTGCTTGAATGACTCCATCACTGTCAGCGTCTTGCGCTGCAAGTTGGGTTCTGGCAAATTCTTTGTCTGGGCGAAACATACCGTGCCCATCAGCAGCAATGCTGCCATAAGTGCTAATTTCTTCATGTGTTTTGGGTTTTGAGTTTGTAAATTTAAGATTTTTATGATTTTAATACTTTCGCAAATTCCGCTTGCCTTGCAGATTGAAGAAGTCAGCAAGAGCATGACGGACACAAAGGGAGATAGAAGACTTTGTTACGGAATAGATGCAGATAAAGCTATGCCCTCCCCCCATCTTTTTCCTTCACACCTCATCTTTCCATATTCACTTAACTCACACAACTTGAATAACTTATCCTATTGCTTCCAATATCTGTTCAGCATGGATTTTTGTCTTGATGTCCTTAGGCGTGAAGATTTTCTCCACCACGCCCTCTTCATCGACAAGGAAAGTGGTGCGCAACGTGCCCTCAACCTTCTTTCCGCACATGGTCTTTTCTCCCCATGCACCAAGGGCATGAAGCAACGATTTGTCAGTGTCGGCAATCAGCGAGAACGGGAGTTCGTACTTCTCGATGAACTTCTGATGACTCGCCGCAGAGTCTTTGCTGACACCCACCACCGAATAGCCCGCCTGCTGCAATTCGGTGTAGTGTTCCTTGAGCGAACAAGCCTCAGCCGTGCATCCGCTGGTGTTGTCCTTAGGATAAGCATAAAGAATAAATTTGCAGCCCTTCAGCTGAGTCAGCGTCACCTCTTCGCCTTTCTCGTTTCGGCCAAGCAGTTCAGGCAATTTGTCTCCTACTTTCATCTGATACACAAAATTAAAACATGATTCTGCTGCAAAAATAACGAATAAAACCACAAAAATGTATTTTCTTCTACAAAAATTCATTTTTTCTCCCTACATTTGCCCTAAAAGAACATGTTCAACCCTTAACCTTCAAACGCCCAATGGCAACATTCTGGACAAAGAAAAACGAAGACATAGAAAACGAGAAGACGGCAGCCCCCTGGAGCGAGGCGTTCGTGAAAGGCAATCAACACACTCCACGCCGACGCCCGCTGAGAGCTGTCTTGTTTGACCTCGATGGCACACTGGTTGACACAGAAGACCAATACACAATCTTCTGGGGTGCGACAGCACAAAAGTATCGTCCTGATGTGCCACGTCTCGAATACCTCATCAAAGGAACAACCCTCACACAGATTTTCGACACCTATTTCCCTGACCCTCAATGGCAGAAGGAGATAACCGAAGCTCTCGACCAATGGGAAGCGCAGATGCGATATGACTTCTATCCCGGCGCTCTCGATTTTGTCAGCGACCTGAAACGCAACGGCGTGAAATGCGCCATCGTCACCAGCTCCAACCTTCCCAAAATCAACAGCGTCAGGCAGCAGATACCCAACTTCGACAGCCTCTTCGACAAGATTCTCACGGCAGAAGACTTCACAGCCTCCAAGCCCGCCCCCGACTGCTATCTGCTTGGGGCGCGCACGTTTGATGCCGAAATCGACGAATGCGTTGTTTTTGAAGATGCCTACACGGGGCTTCAGGCGGGTATGTCCTCAGGCATTTTCACTGTCGGTTTGCCAACAGGACACACCAAAGAAGAGATTCAAGACAGATGCAACTATGTGCTCGACAGCTTTGAAGGCATGACATACGAACGCCTAGTATCGCTACTGGAAAAGTAAGTAGATATGGCTCGCAAAAATGCTAAACGCCAAATGCCAAATAAGCGTGAAATGGGTGCTTATTATATATTATATATAATATATTATTATCCTTTTACCAATATCCCTTATTCCCTTATATAATTATTAATATTATAAGGACGGTGAAGCGCCTTATTTCTTATTTGGCATTTGGCATTTTGGCGTTTGGCTTCATGCAAACCTATAGCAGGCATGGGGAATTGCATTATTCCGTGTCCACACCCAGTTTTTTTTTCGGTGCTCGTCACCGCTATTACGATGAAGGATGCTGCGTAATTAACGTGAGTTCGACGAATTAAAAAGTTGCATGAATTAACTTAAACAAAATAAGATTCGTGCTGTTTTAGCATGCACCGTGCGCATAATATTTAAAGCACCGCGCACGAAATATTTAAAAAACGGTGCTTTAAATATTATGCGCACGGTGGACGCGTAGAGAACAGCTTGCTTTATGCTAATTCATCGAACTCTCGTTAATTACGATGAGGGGTGCGACGTAATTACGGCAAGAGAAGTTACTGTTTCTTCACAGGGTCGCAAGTGACTCCACAGCCGAGCTTCTTGAATATTTTGCGGTCCACTTCGCTGAGCATGACGGTGCTGTGCACTTGGCATCCACGCAACTGAGGCAGCTGAGCGAGAGCCCGGCGGCAATTCTCATCGTGCTGCGAAAGCACAGAGATGGCCACAAGCACCTCGTCGGTGTGGAGCCGTGGATTATGTCCGCCAAGATATTCGATTTTTGTCTTCTGGATTGGCTCTATCATGCTCTGCGGAATGAGTTCGATTTCGTGGTCAATGCCAGCAAGGTACTTGGTGACATTGAGGAGGAGCGCCGCACAGCATCCAAGCAGCGGACTCGACTTGGCTGTGATGATTGTGCCGTCTGAAAGTTCGATTGCTGCGGCTGTCTGTCCGCATTGCGCCTTCAGTTCATTGGCAGCCACAGTGGTGCGTCGGGTGGCAGTGGTGATTTTCGCCTGATTCATCAGGAGCTTAATCTTGTTCACCTCATTGTCGTTGCAATCCCCATCAGCCATCTTGTTGGTGGCATCATAGTAGCGACGTATGATTTCGTCCTTGGAAGCTTGACAGCAGATGTCATCATCGGAGATACAGAACCCGACCATGTTGACACCCATATCAGTGGGCGACTTATAGGGATTTTCACCATAGATTCCCTCAAAAAGGGCATTGAGAACAGGGAAAATCTCGATGTCACGATTGTAGTTGATAGCCACTTGCCCGTAAGCATCAAAGTGGAAGGGGTCAATCATGTTCACATCGTTAAGGTCGGCCGTAGCAGCCTCGTAGGCGATGTTGACAGGATGTTTCAAAGGCAGGCTCCACACAGGGAATGTCTCGAACTTGGCATATCCAGCCCTCACGCCACGCTTGTTGTCGCTGTAGAGCTGGCTGAGACACACTGCCATCTTGCCGCTTCCCGGGCCTGGAGCCGTGACAATGACGAGGGGGCGTGTCGTCTCCACATAGTCGTTCTTGCCAAATCCCTCGTCTGAAGCGATGTGCTCGACATTGTGAGGATAGCCATCGATAAGGTAATGGCAATAGGACTTGATGCCCATGCGCTGGAGTCGCTGACGGTAGGCATCGGCAGACCGCTGCCCGTTGTAGCAGGTGATGACCACCGAACCCACCATGAATCCGCGGTTGGTAAACTCATCGCGCAGGCGCAGCACGTCTTCATCATAAGTAATGCCGAGGTCGGAGCGCACCTTGTTCTTCTCAATGTCCTCGGCGCTAATGACGAGCACGATTTCGATGCTGTCGCTGAGCTGCTGAAACATGCAGAGCTTGCTGTCAGGCTTAAAGCCAGGCAGAACGCGAGAAGCATGGTTGTCGTCAAACAGCTTGCCGCCCAATTCAAGATAAAGTTTGCCGTCAAACTGGGCAATGCGCTGGCGGATGTGCTCCGATTGTATTTTGAGGTATTTTTCGTTATCGAACCCTATCTTCATCATGTCGGAAATTTATTTATTCTGGCTGCAAAGGTAGTAATTTTTTAGTTAGGAATGAGAAATGGAGAATGGGGAAATGTTACTTTTCCATAAAAAATAGCATCCGACATGAAATAATTTTCCAATCCTGCCACCCATCTCATATTTTTTTAGTATCTTTGTGGAAAATTAAATAGCATGCAAACTTATTTAGAAATGTTTCAAGCGATGGACACGTGGATGCAGACCTTCTGGGTGTGCGCTATCGGAGGTTCAGTCATCTTCATTGTACAGATGGTGCTCACCATGATAGGCATGGACAGCACAGATATCGATGTTGACTACGACGGAGCCGACACCATGGACTTGGGCGGCAGCATCTCTCTGTTCAGCATCAAGAATTTCGTCAACTTCATCGTCGGATTCGGCTGGGCTGGCGTATGTCTTGCCGACGTGATTGAAAACAAGGTCATCCTCTCGCTGGTAGCCATGCTGGTAGGCATTGGCTTTGTGGCAATGTTCTTCTACATCAGAAAACAAACTCGCAAGCTGGAGCACAACGGCGCCTTCCAGATTGAGGATTGTGTGGGGAAAACGGTCAATGTATATCTCCGCATCCCAGCCCAGAAAGGCGGCATGGGGAAAGTGCAGGTGAGCCTCAACGGCTCTGTGCATGAAATCCATGCGATGACCGAAGGAGACGAGCTGCTCAGCGGACAAAAGGCTGTGATTTCCAGCATCATCGACAATTCAACAGTAATGGTTAAATCATAAAATAAAACAATTATGTATCTCATCATCGTAGCGGTGGTTGTTGCCATCGTTCTTTTAATCTCAATCATCAATCGTTACAGAAGATGTCCATCCGACAAGATTCTGGTGGTGTATGGCACTACGGGCAACAAGGGGTCTGCCAAATGCGTGCATGGCGGCGGTACATTCGTCTGGCCCATCATTCAAGACTATGCTTATCTGAGCCTGACACCCATCAGCATTGACGCCAACCTGACCAACGCACTCTCCAAACAAAATATACGTGTTGACGTGCCTTGCCGATTCACCGTGGGAATCTCAACCGAACCCGAAAGCATGACAGCTGCGGCAGAACGATTGCTGGGACTTTCTGCAGGACAGATTCAGGAACTGGCACGAGACATCCTTTTCGGACAGTTGCGTCTCGTCATCGCCACCATGAGCATCGAAGAGCTGAACAGCGACCGTGACCGCTTCCTCGATGCCATCTCCATCAACGTAGAAGTCGAGCTGAAGAAGATTGGCTTGCGTCTCATCAACGTGAACGTGACCGACATCAACGACGAGAGCGGATACATCGAGGCGCTCGGACAAGAAGCTGCTGCAAAGGCTATCAACGAGGCGAAAGTCCGTGTGGCAGAACAGGAAAAGTTCGGAGAAATTGGTAAAGCTGAAGCTAACCGAGAAACCCGCATCCGTACAGCTGAAGCCAACGCACAGGCCGTACAGGGTGAAAACGAGGCCAAGGTACAGATTGCCAACTCTGACGCAGAACGTCGCGAACGCGAGGCTGAAGCGCAGCGCAAGGCGATTGCTGCCGAAAAAGTAGCTGCAGCAAAGGCGCTGGAAGAAGCTTATTCAGCAGAACAAAAAGCCGAAGAAGCACGTGCCGACCGCGAACGCGCCACACAGAGCGCCAACGTGCTCGTGAGCCAGGAAATTGAGAAAAAGCGCAAGATTATTGAAGCAGAAGCAGAAGCAGAGAAGATTCGCGTGAATGCCAAGGGTGAAGCCGATGCTGCCTATGCAAAAATGGAAGCTGAAGCACGCGGTCTCTTTGAGATTCTTTCACGTCAGGCACAGGGTTACGACAAGATGGTACAAGCTGCTGGCGGCGATGCCAACAAGGCTTACATGCTCTTGCTGCTGGAAAAGCTGCCTGAACTTGTCAAGACACAAGTTGAAGCTGTTAAGGGCATCAACATTGACCATGTTACTGTTTGGGATTCAGGAAATTCCGCCGACGGCAAAGGCAGCACAGCTAATTTTCTCAGCGGACTGATGAAGAGCGTTCCTCCTCTCCACGAACTCTTTGACCAAGCAGGACTCGCACTGCCTGAATATCTGGCAAAGAAGAAGGAAGAAACCCTGCCAACAGACACCAAGTCAGAAACGTGTGAAGACACTCAAGAATAAGAATATACAATGAAAAAAATCCTCTTTTCAGTGCTTGCGGCTTGCGTCGTAAGCACTTCCATATTGACAACTACGAGCTGCAACGAAGACGAAACGTATGCGGAGCAGAAGGACAAGGAGAAGAAAGCAATTGGGCAGTTTCTCGAAGACAATGACTTCGTAGGGAAAATCACGCCTATCACAGAAGAGCAGTTCTATGCCCAAGACAGCATGACCGACCTTTCCAAAAACGAGTTTGTACGTTTCAATGACGATGGCATCTACATGCAGATTGTACGCAAAGGCAACGGCCCTTCAATGGTGGAACTGGCCAAAGAAAGAAAAGACTCTACCGTTACCCGTCCGCTGATTTGCAAGTTCCTCGAATACGACATTGAAGGGGCTGATACGACCTACAGCATCATCTACTTGTCAAGCATCAACG
Organism: Bacteroidaceae bacterium; assembly: GCA_017507385.1. Classification (GTDB taxonomy): domain Bacteria; phylum Bacteroidota; class Bacteroidia; order Bacteroidales; family Bacteroidaceae; genus Minthosoma. Next base: position 21,495 of record JAFWAX010000013.1, read on the forward strand.
ACAAAATGCTGTGCACCTACAGCCACTACGGCCGCAGCTACACAGCCTCTTTCACGGAAGGTATCATGCAGTCAGCTTATGGGTCAACAGTTCCTAAAGGATGGCTCAAACCGCTGGATTACATCCGACTGACAAAAGTGGCAGGCGAAGAAGCAAAGGTGCGTCTCATCGTTCCCCACTCATCAGGCACCAGCAACGCATCTGGTTATGTGCTCCCATTCTATTATGAAATCACATACCAGATTCCACCCAACTATTAAAGCATGAATTTGCAAGTCAACCAAATGGGATGCTTGCATTTCCAAACTTACAAAACTTTAAAACTCAAGAACGTAAGAAGCGAAGAATAATATGAGTTTAATCAAATCTATTTCAGGCATTAGAGGCACTATTGGCGGACGTGCAGGCGAGGGGCTCAATCCCCTTGATATCGTAAAATTCACCAGTGCTTACGCCACACTCATCCGCCGCACCACAAAAGTAGAGAGCAACAAGATTGTAGTAGGCCGCGATGCGCGAATCTCTGGCGAGATGGTAAAAAACGTAGTGTGCGGAACACTCATGGGCATGGGCTTTGACGTTGTCAACATCGGGCTTGCCTCCACACCGACTACAGAAATCGCTGTCACCATGGAAGGAGCCTGTGGCGGCATCATCATCACAGCCAGCCACAACCCTCGTCACTGGAACGCCCTCAAGCTTCTCAACGAGAAAGGCGAATTTCTCAATGCCGATGAAGGCAACGAAGTACTGAAAATCGCTGAAGCTGAAGACTTTGATTTTGCTGATGTTGACCACATGGGCAAATATATCGAAGACAACTCTTACGACCAAAAGCACATCGACATGGTGCTCGGCCTTGACCTCGTTGATACAGAAGCTATCAAGAAACAAGATTTCAAGGTGGCATTCGACAGCATCAACTCCGTGGGCGGAATCATCCTCCCCAAACTCTTCAAGGCACTGGGCGTGGAACACGTCACCCCACTCTACGCAGAACCAACTGGCGACTTCCAGCACAATCCGGAACCACTGGAGAAGAACCTCTCCGACATCATGAGCCTGATGGCAAAGGGTGGCAAGGATGTAGGCTTCGTGGTTGACCCCGACGTGGATCGCCTCGCATTCATCTGCGAGGACGGCACCATGTACGGCGAGGAATACACCCTCGTCACTGTGGCAGACTACATTCTCAAGCACACTCCTGGCAATACAGTGAGCAACCTCTCCTCTACCCGCGCCCTGCGCGACGTAACCCGCAAGTACGGCATGGAGTACAACGCAGCTGCCGTAGGCGAGGTGAACGTGGTGACCAAGATGAAGGAAACCAACACCGTCATCGGCGGTGAAGGCAACGGCGGCGTTATCTATCCTGCCGCTCACTACGGCCGCGACGCCCTCGTTGGCATCGCCCTCTTCCTCAGCCATCTGGCACACGAGCGCGAGGCCAAGCCTGGGCTTACAGTCAGCCAGCTCCGCGCCACCTACCCTAGCTATGCCATCGCCAAGAACCGTATCGACCTCGATGCTTCTACAGATGTAGATGCCATCCTCGAGAAAGTGAAAGCGATGTACACAGGGCAGCCAGGCACCGAAGTCAACGACATCGACGGCGTAAAGATTGACTTTCCTGACAAGTGGGTACACCTCCGCAAATCCAACACTGAGCCCATCATCCGCGTCTATTCCGAAGCAGAAACGATGGAGGCTGCAGATGAGATAGGCAAGAAAATCATGGACGTTGTGCTGCAGAACATTTAACCTGTTTTTTCTGCGGCACGAGGGAACCATCCCACACATCTATTATACATATACAAGAAAGCAGGCAACTCACTTGAGCTGCCTGCTTTTTTTGTTTGTCCATCCCCGAAGCGAAAACTCTTGCCCTCAAACAAGCGAGAATCTTATAAGAAAGTGGCTGCCTTTGCGACATATTTCTTATCTTTGTGTCTATATGTTAGCAGATGACCCTACAAAATGGAGACAGACGACAAGACACTGGTAGAACGCATATTGAAAGGAGAGACGGACGAGTTCCGGCATCTAATGCGGCGGCATGGAGGCACATTGCTCGCCTTCATCGAGGGCATTACTCATAGCCGGGAAGAAGCCGAAGACATACTCCAAGAGGCTTTTGTCTGTGCTTATCGCTCGCTCCATCAGTACAACATCAAAACGGCATCGTTCGCCACCTGGCTTCACCACATTGCCTATCATCAAGCATTGCGACAGCGAAAAAAGCGACGGCTTCCCGCGGTCTCCTGGGATGAAGACGAACGTCTCCTCGCAACTGCGACAGAATGGGACACAAACGAAGAGGCAATCGAGGCAACAGAAGAGAGGATGAAGCTGCTGGACAACGCCATCAGCCACTTGCCCGACTATGACCGCACGTTGCTGCAACTCTATTACGAGAAAGATTTGCCATTGAAAGACATCGCCTATATCCTCGACAGCGAAGCAGGAATCTTGGCAAGCCGACTGCGGCGAATCAGAGACAGATTAAGAAAGACATTAACCCATCACAAAAAATAGACAAACAATGAAGAACGGAAAAGACATCAACCTCCTTATTCGCGAAGCGCTGCTACGCCGTAAAGAAGGACGTCCCGAGGTCATGTTGCCCGAAGGATTTGAGGACAAAGTGATGGAACAGATAAAAGCAATGCCTCAGCTTCCGTCAGGAAAAAAAGAGCCTACAGCGCTCAAGCGAGCAACCATGCTACTATTGCGTGCCAGCTGTGCAGCCGCAATGATTGCAGGAGTTTTCTATCTCACCCAACAGCTGACACATGAAGAGAAAGAAAAACACCCTCAAATCGCTATAAAAACTCAGCAACAAAAGCCCAGCACCCCGACCGCCAAAGAGGAAGAAGCTGAGCCGCAGCCGACAGACAAAGCGCCGAGCAACATGCTTGAGAAAAGAGTGGCAATAAGAAAAAAGCCTCAGCCTCAACTTCAGGCAACGGAGACCACTGAAATCTCAACTTCACTGCAAGAGGCATCGCGACGCATGGAAAGTCTCAGGAAGCAGCACGAGTCTCAAGACGCCAATACGCTCAACCTGAAAGAGGAGCATCCAAGCATTGCAGACAACACCTCGCTGCTTGCCATGCAGAAGATGATACAGAACATGAACAATTTCAAAAAGCAATATGAACCCTAACACAAAAACGCTTTATGAGGACATTACTGAAACAATCACTGCTGCTGACACTGCTTGCCTTGCCACTTCTGATAGCGAACGCCCAGTCACGCAACGAATGGTATGGCAAGCAAGCCATGCAAGGAGAACATCTGACCCTCAACCCCGAAATGATTGAGATTTTCAACACACTCGACAAAACCTTTCCCAAACGATACCTCATCAACGAGGAGTCAAATCATGTCGGGATGTGGGTGGTTTACAAGTTCAAAGGAAGGAAAGAATACGAGGAATACCGTCCGCTCATTAAGAAGCTGATAGACCGCATCAACCGCATGCCCGCCTACCGTGCCTACACAGAAAGGCTTGACTCCGCAGGCATGGAAGGCTATAGCATTGCGCTGACGCCAAAGACCGACACCTACGAGCAAACGGATTATGTCAACCTTGCCATACGCCCCAAAGAGATGCGTTTCCACTACAGAGCCCGAATCGACAACACGCCCATGCCCTGGGAGCAAAGGCAAGATGTAGCTGATGCGGTTGACCAGATGCTCAACGAGTACATCAACCGCACCGGCGTAACGAAAAAGGATATCCGTTTTGACGGAAGAAGAACCAACTACAACTATCTCACCTTTACCAAGCCCAGCAACTGCACTCCCCGTTGCTCTGGCACTTGCTACATCGTGCCCAACTGCACCACAGCCGACTACGACCGCATCTATCGCTTCATCCGCGGCTACGCCTTGAGCAACAGCGTCACTGTGGCAAGCAATGACTTCCTAGGAACATACGAAGAAATTGCCATCGGAGTGAATCAGAAGAACAGACGTCCCCTCATGGTAGGTGCAGCACTCAAAGGCACCGACCTCTATCTTATCCGCACCGAAGGAGACGTTGGTTCGCATGCATGGCTTCCCCGTGCCTGGGCCGAGGATAATCCCGTGCATCCTTAAATCAGTAATTAAAGATTAGATCAAACAAAAACGTGTACACAGAAACGCCCTTGCGCAGTGATGCGCGAGAGCGTTTTTTCTTTGTTCATCTCTCAGAGAAACCACATTCCTATTTCATTTCTATTTCATCAGAGAGTGACGCCTTTCAATGAGCCCCACATTTTTTAGAAAGAGGGGAATTGAAGTCGCTGTATTTTCTTCCTCACCTGCATAAGACGATGCCTTAACATACCGTACCCCTCGGGTCCGCCATGGTGGACCCGAGGGGTACGGTGCATCGGACCCGAGGGGTACGATTTGGAAAACTATAAGCATTTTGAGGTTTCAGCAAGAAAAGAAGGATTGCATCTTGCAAGACGTAGGCGGATGCTGTAATATCATACAGTTCACTCACTCCACCCCAAGGCCGATGCACCCAACACTGCTGCATTGGCATCCATCAGCCCACTGACAAGGAACTTCGCCTTGCCACGGAAAATGGGCATGACGTGCTGATTATACGCCTCCTCAATGGGTTTCATGATGAGGTCGCCAGCCTTGCAGAGTCCGCCAAAGAAGATGAAGGCTTCGGGAGAAGAGAACGCCGTAAAATCGGCGCAAGCCTCACCCAGCATCTTGCCCGTGAAACGGAATATCTCATTTGCCACTTCATCCCCTTTGCCTGCGGCGATGGAAACGTCGAGAGACTCTATTTCTTCTGCGGGTTTGCCACGCAAAAGCGAAGGACGGTCTGTTTGGGCTAAAACTTCACGCGCCGTACGTGCCACGCCCGTAGCGGAACAATAAGTCTCGAGGCATCCTGTACGGCCGCATCCGCAGGCACGCCCTTCTTTACCACGCACCATAGTGACATGTCCCAGTTCGCCAGCAAAGCCGTCATGACCATAGACGAGCTGTCCGTTGATGACGATACCCGAGCCGACACCTGTACCTAACGTGATGACAATGAAATTCTTCATACCGCGAGCTGCTCCGTATGCCATCTCGCCCATAGCAGCAGCATTGGCATCATTGGTTATACGAACAGGGAAAGGTTCTTTTTGCCGGGAATCAAGAGAAGACAATTGCTCTGAAAACATTTTTGCCAATGGCACCGTCCGCTCGTGCGCCCATGTAATGTTAGGAGCCGTCTCAATAGCTCCTGTATAAAAGTTGGCGTTGGGAGCGCCAATGCCCATGCCAGCAATGGCATCTAGACCGCCCACCTTGCTAATGAGGGGAACAAGGCGCGCAACGCCTGCCTCCACAAAGGCTTCAGCAGTCTCGTATGCTTGCGTCTTCATGCTATCCTGAGCAACTATGGTTCCTTGCGCATCTACAATGCCAAACACCGTATTGGTACCTCCAAGGTCTATGCCTATCGTGTATTTTTGCTGTTTCTCCATATTGGCTTGGATTTTATTTTGTCATTCCGTATTTTTAGAAACATTAGTAAAAGTGGGGCAAAAGTACGAAAAGTTTACGAAGAATCATGTTTTTACGGATAAAAAAACTTATTTTTGCACATCAGACATTAATAATCAGAGCCTGCCATTATGAAGAAATTCCTCTTTTTTATGTTTAGCTTTCTCATTAGCACGTTCAAGCTGTCGGCACAGCAAGAAGCATTCAACATGGACCTATGGCCCAACGGGTTGCCCAACAGCAACGGTATAGACCAATCACAGCCCTACGATGACTCGAAACAGAACTTCAAGCCATCCATCCGCGTGTTCCTGCCCGATGCCGACAAGGCGACAGGTCAAGCTGTGGTATGCTGTCCGGGCGGCGGATACAGCCACTTGGCAATGGACCATGAAGGCTATGACTGGGCATCATTCTTCAACGAACGAGGCATTGCACTCATTGTGCTGAAATACAGAATGCCGCATGCCAATCCAGATGTGCCCATCAGCGATGCGAAAGAGGCATTGAGAGTCGTGAGGGAGAATGCACAGAAATGGAACATCGACCCTCGGAAAGTGGGCATCATGGGCTCATCGGCAGGAGGACATCTAGCATCGACTGTTTCCACCCATAGCGACACGCAGACAGCCCCAGCTTTCCAGATTCTTTTCTACCCGGTTGTAACCTTCGACTACAAGTACACCCATCAGGGCAGCCGTCACAATCTGATAGGCAAGAACGCTGCCCAAGAATTGGTTACCCTCTACAGCAACGAGAAGCAGGTGAGCAACCTAACACCGCCGGCCATCATGCTGCTGAGCGATGATGATACGGCTGTTCCATCACCCAACAGCATAAACTACTATCTGGCATTGAAGCAGCATGGCATTAAGGCAACGATGCACATTTACCCGTCGGGAGGACACGGATGGGGCATCCGAAAGAATTTCAAATACCACAAGGAGATGCTGGCAGACTTGAGCGCATGGCTGGACACGCTGAAATAAGGAGAATTTGCCTGTTGAAGCCTTTTAGATTCAACTTATTTTCGTAACTTTGCAGTCAAATCTCAAATTGTCATCAATCATGGTATTACAAGCGATACCTCAAATGCCTGTACTGAACTTCCAAGACTGGATGCAAGATGTTGGCATATTGGAAGAAATTATCAAGGGCTTCATCATTGGCGTACTGGCTTCGGCACCAATGGGACCTGTAGGTATTCTGACCGTACAGCGCACGCTGAACAAAGGGCGCTGGGAAGGCTTTGCTACTGGCATCGGCGCAAGCATCAGCGACATGATTTACGCCATCATCACCGGCTATTTCATGTATCTTGTGGTGGACATCATCGAAGACCCCATCATTGCGCTATGGATTAAAATTATAGGCAGCGTGCTGCTGTTTGCCTTCGGAGTGTACACTTTCAAGAGCATCCCACGACACAAGGTTGTTGACGAGGAAGCCCCTGTGGAAACGAAAAACAAATTGAATGGATACATTATATCCGGATTTGTCATCACGGTATCAAACCCTCTGATTATCTTGCTGTTTGTAGCCCTCTTCGGACAGTTCACATTCATCCTTGTTGACAACGAGTTTGTACAAGCCATGGGATATTTGGCCATTGTGGCTGGCGCCCTTTTCTGGTGGTTTATCCTGACATGGCTGATTGACAAAGTCCGGGCAAGATTCAACCATAAGGTCATTTGGTGGCTCAACAGAATCATCGGCATCACCGTCATGGTGGTAAGTGCGCTCATGATTGTGTATGCACTCACAGGACACACATTCAATTTCATTCCTTTTGTGGAAAATCCTAACATAGATCTTTTTGATTGACATGTACATAGCTGAACAACTCAAGAAAAAGAATATATCGGAATACTTGCTGTACATGTGGCAAGTTGAAGATACGCTGCGCGCCTATGGACTGGATGCAGAAAAGATGGCTTCGGAATACATCCCACAGTTCAAGCTGGACAGCGAGAAAATCGAAGAGCTCAAGGGATGGTATGAAAGTTTGATACAGATGATGCACGAAGAAAATGCAGAAAAGGAAGGACACCTGCAGATTAACAAAAACATCTTGATTCTGCTGACCGACCTGCATCTGCAGCTGCTCAAGTCGAGCAAGCACCCTTTCTACTCGGCAGCTTATTACAAGGCATTGCCATTCATTGTCGAACTGAGAGCAAAAAGTGCAGAAAGCCAAGAGAAAGGAGAGCTTGAGAACTGCTTTGATGCGCTATACGGCATGATGCTGCTCCGAATGCAGAAGAAAGAAATTTCGGCAGAAACCGCTACAGCAATGAGCAACATAGCCAAGCTCATCGGCTTGCTGAGCGACTATTACCAGAAGGACAAAGCTGGAGAAGTGGAATTTTAACCATAAGGAATAGTTATATATGAAAATTTTAGTGACAGGATGTAACGGACAGCTCGGGAACGAGATGCAGTTGCAAGCAAAAGAGAACCCACAACACGAGTATTTCTTCACAGACGTAGTCATCCCAGAAGGGTCTTCGGTTCAGAAGCTGGACATCACAAACGAGGCAGAGGTGGAGGATTTCGTCAACAGCAATTCCATTGACTGCATCGTGAACTGTGCAGCATTCACGGCTGTGGACAAAGCCGAAAGCGATAAAGAGTTTTGCAATCTGCTGAACAACATCGCCCCCAGCTATCTGGCAAAAGCAGTAGGAAAACGTGGCGGCAGCATCGTTCAAGTAAGTACAGACTACGTGTTTGACGGCACAAGCTACAAGCCAGTAACAGAAGAACTTCCGACGTGCCCCAATTCAGTATATGGCAGCACCAAACTGGCTGGCGAAGAAAGCGTAAAGGAAAACTGCCAGCAACACCTCATCATCCGCACAGCCTGGCTCTATTCCACATTTGGCAACAACTTTGTGAAGACCATGATCCGGCTGGGCAAAGAAAAGTCCGAACTGGGCGTCATCTTCGACCAAGTGGGAACGCCCACCTATGCAAAAGATTTGGCAACAGCCATTTTCGTTGCCATCAACAAAGGCATCGTGCCAGGCACCTATCACTTCAGCAATGAAGGTGTCACTTCATGGTACGACTTCACAAAAGCCATCCATCGCATTGCAGGCATCACAACCTGCCATGTAAAGCCGCTCCACACAACGGAATACCCCACCCCTGCAGCACGCCCCCATTACTCCGTGCTGGACAAGACAAAAATCAAGAATACATACGGTATCGAAATTCCCCATTGGGAAGATTCACTACGCGAATGTATCAGTAAATTATAGAGAATGAACGAGATAGAAAGAAGAAGAACGTTTGCGATCATCTCGCACCCTGACGCAGGAAAAACAACACTGACTGAGAAGCTGCTGCTGTTTGGCGGTCAGATTCAAGTGGCAGGTGCAGTGAAAAGTAACAAAATCAAAAAGACTGCCACCTCCGACTGGATGGAAATCGAGAAACAGCGTGGTATCTCGGTGAGCACCTCCGTGATGGAGTTTGACTACTTGCCGCCACACGCCGACCAAAGCTTGCCCCCCTACAAAGTAAACATCCTCGACACCCCTGGACATCAAGACTTTGCGGAAGACACATTCCGTACACTGACAGCAGTAGATTCAGCCATCATTGTCATCGATGGAGCCAAAGGTGTCGAAACACAGACACGCAAACTGATGACGGTGTGCCGCATGAGAAAAACGCCTGTCATTGTGTATATCAACAAGATGGACCGTGAAGGAAAAGACCCATTCGACTTGCTGGATGAAGTAGAAAGCGAGCTGCAAATCAAGGTTCGCCCACTTTCATGGCCAATCAATCAAGGAGCAAGATTCAAGGGTGTTTATAACATCTACGAACAGAATCTGAACCTCTTCACCCCCAACAAACAGATGGTGACAGAGAAGGTTAACGTAGATATCAACTCCAGCGAACTGGATGAACGTGTGGGCGAACAAGATGCTGAAAAACTGCGTGAAGACCTCGAAATGATTGACGGCGTGTATGATACTTTCGACGTAAATAAATATCTTGATGCTGAAATTGCGCCCGTATTCTTCGGTTCAGCATTGAACAACTTTGGTGTGCAGGAACTGCTCGATTGCTTTGTGGAAATTGCGCCCAATCCAAGGCCTACAACAGCCGAAGAACGCCTTGTGCAACCCGAAGAGCCCAAATTCACCGGCTTTATCTTCAAGATTACAGCCAACATCGACCCTAACCACCGTTCATGCACCGCATTCTGCAAAGTTTGTTCAGGCAAATTCGTTCGCAACGCTCCCTATCTGCATGTGCGTAACGGGAAAACGGTTCGATTCTCCAGCCCAACACAGTTTATGGCGCAGAAGAAAAACACCATCGACGAAGCCTATCCTGGCGACATCGTTGGCTTACCAGATAATGGAATCTTCAAAATTGGAGACACGCTGACAGAATGAGAACAGCTGCATTTCAAGGGATTGCCCAGCTTCTCGCCCGAAATGTTCAAGTACATTGAAAATGCTGACCCCATGAAGACGAAACAATTGGAAAAAGGCATCAACCAACTCATGGACGAAGGCGTAGCACAACTGTTTGTCAATCAGTTCAACGGAAGGAAAATCATCGGAACAGTAGGACAGCTTCAGTTTGAAGTCATACAATATCGCCTTGAAAATGAATACAATGCAAAATGTCGATGGGAACCTATCAGCCTATACAAGGCATGCTGGGTTGAGAGTGATGATGATGCAGAACTGGAAGCATTCAAGAAACGCAAATATCAATATATGGCTAAAGACAAGGATGGAAGAGACGTATTCCTTGCCGACTCCAACTATGTGCTCCAGATGGCACAACAAGACTTCAAGCACATAAAGTTCCACTTTACAAGCGAGTTTTAGCCCTTTACAGTTTGTCATTTACATTTAGCGCAGCACAATATCATGTTACAAGACGAAGTTAAAAAAGCCATTGAAGTGATGAAAGCAGGCGGAGTCATCCTCTACCCTACAGACACTGTATGGGGAATCGGATGCGATGCCACTAATCCAGAAGCAGTCAAGAAGGTGTATGACATCAAGCGAAGAGAAGACAGCAAAGCACTTATCTGCCTGGTTGACAGCGAAGCACGTTTACAGAGATATGTAAGAAACGTGGCAGATGTCACTTGGGACCTCATCGAATTAAGCGAAAAGCCCATCACTGTCATTTTTGACGGAGTTTCAGGATTAGCTCCCAATCTCATCGCAGAAGACGGCAGTGCAGGAATACGCATCACTCGCGAGGAATTCAGCAAAGAACTTTGTTTCCGCTTCCAGAAAGCGATTGTCAGCACCAGTGCAAACATCAGCGGAGAACCTACTCCACGGACATTCAACGAGATTAGCGACGAAATCAAGAATGCGGTTGATTATGTCGTCAAATACAATCGTCAATGCAAAGAAAAACATAAGCCAAGCAGCATCATCAAGATGAGCGCCAGCGGACAATTCACCATCATCAGGGAGTGAAAGGTCAAGAGAGGAGAGGACAGGAACTGAAAGAGAGAGATTAGTATTTTGAAAAATTACTGCGCATGAATATCACAGGAATAAGACGCAAGGAAATCAAACTTTATCGTATCATCACCGATTGGATAAAAGGCGACCATACAGAACGGCAAATCGTGCTGATGCTCAGCCTGATGGTAGGATTATGCACTGGACTCACAGCCTTCGTATTGAAGTTCCTAATTGAAGAAATCAAGCATCTTCTCACATCTGGATTTGAAGCAGAAGACACCAACCTGCTCTATCTGGTATTCCCCGCTATTGGCATCTTGCTGACCATGCTTTTCGTAACGCACATCGTCAGGGGAGACATCAGCCATGGTGTCACCAAAATACTGTATGCCATGTCGCGAGGCCGAAGCAGAATCAAATCGCACAACCGTTGGTCCAGCATCATTGCCAGTGCCATCACCATCGGATTCGGAGGTTCGGTAGGAGCCGAGGCCCCCATTGTACTGACAGGTGCTGCATGGGGTTCCGACTTTGGCAAACGCTTTCATCTGCCGCCCAAAACACTGATGCTGTTAGTAGGATGCGGTGCTGCTGGAGCCGTTTCCGGCATTTTCAAGGCGCCAATTGCAGGCTTGGTTTTTGTGCTCGAAGTGTTGATGCTCGACCTTAGCTTCTCTTCTTTGCTCCCGCTGCTGGTCACCAGCATCACTTCAGCCTGTGTCTCATACGCCTTCTATGGTACAGCACCCCAGTTTGACTTCAACCTAAGCAAAGCCTTCTCCATCGACATCATCCCCGGATGCCTTTTGCTGGGAGTGGCTTGCGGACTGGTCAGCCTCTACTTCACACGTGCCATGAACTGGTTCGAGAAAGTGTTTGGAATGCTGAAAAAGAAAAGGTACAAGTTCCTGCTCGGAGCCGTCGTGTTAGGTCTGCTGATTTATTTCTTCCCCGCCATGTATGGAGAAGGATACGATGTTATCAACCAGCTAATTAACAATGCTTCAGCAAAAGAAATCATGCACAACACCCTTTTCTACGAAAACGACAGCAATCTGCTCATCTATCTCGGTTTAGTGCTGATTTTCAAAGTATTTGCCACCACAGCCACCAATGGAGGCGGCGGATGTGGTGGAACATTTGCGCCCAGCCTTTTCTTAGGCTGCATTGCTGGCTTCATTTTCGCCAACCTCTGGGATTGGGGCCTTGGACTCGCTGATAGCAGTACCTTCTACCTGTCGCCCAAAAACTGCGGACTTTACGGAATGGCCGGACTCATGTCAGGTGTCATGCACGCTCCATTGACAGGCATCTTCCTCATTGCCGAACTCACAGGCGGATACGACCTTTTTGTTCCGCTCATGATTGTATCAGTCGTTTCCTACCTGACCATCAACATCTTCGAGCCACACAGCATCTACGCCATGCGTCTGGCACGCCGCGGACAACTCATCACGCACAACAAAGACAATGCCATCCTGACATTGCTGAATCTGGAATCGCTCATAGAGACAGACTATAAGACCGTCATGGCAGACATGCCTTTAAGCAAGTTTGTTGTAACCATTTCAAAGTCACACAGAAACATTTTCCCTGTCATCAACAAGAATGGGAAGTTCATAGGAGTTGTATCGCTCGATTCGGTCAGACTGTACATGTTTCGCCCCGAGCTATACCATCAATACACAGTAGGTTCTTTCATGAAAGAGCCACCAGCCATTCTGACCGTCAACGACTCGCTGAAAGTGGCGGCAAAAAAGTTTGAAGACACAGGAGCATGGAACCTCCCAGTTGTAGATAACAATAATATCTACATCGGCTTCATTTCACGCTCAGGACTCTTTACCAGCTACCGCGAAACACTGATAAAGTTCAGTCAAGAATAGAGATAAACGCTGCGAGAAATGACCACAGAAAAATGAAAAAGACAAAATAGACAAAAAGGAAGGAATGATGATGACAAAAGAAAGTTTGAGAATCGTTTATATGGGCACTCCCGATTTTGCGGTAGAAAGCCTGCGCGCGCTCATCGAGGGAGGTTATAATGTTGTAGCAGTTGTCACCATGCCCGACAAACCTATGGGCAGACACGGCAGCGTGCTGCAGCCAAGCCCTGTCAAGCAATACGCTTTAGAGCAGGGACTGAAAATTCTTCAGCCAGCCAATCTCAAAGCCCCTGACTTTATCGAAGAACTCCGCAGTCTTCAGGCCGACCTCCAGATTGTTGTGGCATTCCGCATGCTGCCGGAAGCTGTCTGGAAAATGCCGCCGCTCGGCACTTTCAATGCCCACGCCAGCCTTTTGCCCAAATATCGCGGTGCTGCACCCATCAACTGGGCGGTCATCAATGGCGACACAGAGACAGGCATCACGACATTCTTCCTCAAGCACGAAATCGATACCGGAGATATCATCCAGCAAGTACGAATCCCCATCGAAGACACCGACAACGTGGAGATAGTTCACGACAAACTGATGATGCTCAGCGGGAAACTGGTTACAGAAACCGTTGACAACATTATAGCTGGCACAGTCAAGTCCGTTCCGCAAGATGAGATTAAAGACTGCGACCTGACACCGGCGCCAAAGATATTCCGCGACACCTGCCGCATCAACTGGCATCAGCCAACCAAAAAGGTGTACGACTTCATCCGCGGATTGAGCCCCTACCCTGCTGCATGGACCACGCTGAATGGGAAATCCGTAAAAATTTATGAAACTGAAAAAGTCGAGAACTCAGCCCACACACAAGAGCCCGGCACCATCCGAACAGACGGAAAAACCAAGCTGGAAATAGCGACTGCCGATGGATTCCTCAACGTCAAATCCCTGCAGATGGAAGGTAAAAAAAGAATGCCCATATCCGACTTGCTGAGAGGCTTCAAGCTTGAAGAAAATAATTTTTTTGTATAAAAACTTGCTTTTTTCAAATAAAAGATGTTACTTTGCAGCATCATAGCAACTAAATTCACATTATAAACCCTAAAAAATCATTGCCTATAGAAGAGACATTACGCTAAACAAAAACATCAAGCATAATGAAAAAGCTCAACGAACTTGCTGACGAACAGCTTGTTAGTCTATACACAGAAGGCAATGACTCTGCTTTTGACACGCTTTTGAAGCGATACGAAAGCAAGGTATTTTCTTATATTCTTTATTCTGTCAAAAATCAGGAATTAGCTGAAGACCTCTTCCAGGATGTCTTCATCAAGATGGTTGTACGCATCAAAAACGGGCAATATGCCGAAAATGGAAAGTTTTCATCATGGATGATGCGAATTGTGCACAACCATCTCATCGATTATTACCGTACATCGAATGCAGAGAAAACCATCTCCAATGATGCCACCGAAGTCGATCTGTTCAACAATGCCGACATTGCCATCAACGAGAACTGCGAGCAGGAGATGATTGACCAGCAGACATTGAAGGAGGTGAAAGAACTGATTGCCCAGCTGCCAGACAGCCAGCGCGAGGTGCTTATGATGCGCGTGTATGACGAACTCTCTTTCAAGGAAATTGCAGAAAAGACTAATTGCAGCATCAACACAGCCCTTGGCCGCATGCGCTACGCCATCATCAACCTACGCCACATGGCATTCAAACGCGGCATCAGCATGGCATCATAAAATATCATAAATACACCTATACTAAGAGTGAGTTCGCAGAAATAGAAATTCGGCGAACTCACTTTCTTTATTTATCGTACTCGTCGGAGCCACCATGCCGCACCCGACGGGTACGCCACACCAGACTCGACGGGTATGCAGAACAAGTTTCCGCAAGCCGAATGAAGAAACGAAAAAGCTCAAGGTTCCTCGTCCAATGAAATGAGACAAGCTTTTTATCTGCAAATTCCTTATAAATCTACCGAAGAATCGGTGTGCCCCACACCGTGATTGCGGTGTGGGGCACATCGATTTATAGGGGAAGTCTCTCATGCAGACAAGCATCATCCGGCTTCGTCAGAGAAATAAAAGAACGGACAAAAAAAACCTGCGAGACATCGTCTTGCAGGCCCAATTCTCTTTTGGATATGAATCCAGAAAGTTGTCTTGCTCTGATTACTCAGCAACAGCTGAATCAGCAACGCAAGAGTCAGCAGCGCAAGAATCAGCGCAAACTGAATCACAAACTACTACTGTATCAGCAACGATAGAATCAGTAGCAACTGTGTCAGCTGCAGGAGCAGCGTTGCCACAAGATACGAATGATACAGATGCAGTGAGAGCGATTGCAGCAACAGCTGCGAAAACCAACTTCTTCATAATTTTCTTTTACTTTAATTTGTTAAACAATCAATATGCTTTCAAAACGCTTGCAAAGTTACAGACTTTTCGTGTATCTTGTTTCAAAAAACTCTTCTTTTTTTACTTTTTAACAAAAAAAAGCGGTTTTCAGGATAAAAAAAGCGGTTTTTTATATAATTTTAATGATTAAAGGCACTTTAATCCACCCACATGAGGTCGGACATCACATCATTGGACACAAAAAAACCAGAACGAGACAAGCACAAAACATCACCTTGCAGCACTAAATTTCCAGCATCAACATGCTTTTGTGCATTGTACAGGCAATAGGACTTGAAGGTTGCGCCGAACTGCTGCTCCAACACATCCAGCCGAATGCCTTCCGATGTACGCAATCCTGTGAAAACATACTCCCCATAGCGTTCCGCTTTCGTCAGCTCTTCCATCACAAGCGAAGAACCTGAAAGATAGTCGCTTAAAGAATCTGGATGATAATAACGATTTTTCCCATCATAAGAATGCGCCCCTGCACCCACTCCAAGATAGGGCACGCCATGCCAGTAGCTGGAATTATGCCTCGATTCCCTGCCTGGCAAGGCAAAGTTGCTCAACTCATAGTGCCTGTAGCCAGCACGTTCCAGAGACGTAATGAGGGCTTCGTACATCTGCACAGACACCTCTTCGTCCACCTCTGCTATCTCCCCCCTCTCCAGCAGACGGCTCAAGCGTGTGCCTTCTTCATACATCAGCGAATAGGCAGAAAGGTGCTGCACTTGCAGCGACAGCGCCTTATCCACATCGGCCTGCCAATCAGCGATCGTCTGACCAGGAAATCCAAACATAAGGTCGATGCTAATATTGTCAAAACCCAACTGCTGAGCAGCCCGGACACTCTCGACGGCCTGTTCGGCTGTATGCCTACGGTTCAAAAAATCCAATCTCGAATTGTCGAAGGTCTGCACACCCATGCTCAGCCTGTTCACCCCTATCCGCTTCAAGCCACGAAGCATCGCAGGAGACATGTCGTCCGGATTGCCTTCGAGCGTCACTTCTGCATCCTCACGTACATTATATATATTATATATAGCAGAAATGAGGCGTTCCGTTTCCTCGACAGGCAGCAGAGAAGGCGTACCGCCTCCAAAATAGATGGTATCCACAGAAGATTCTCCCAGAAAGCTACGGCGGTCTTGCAGCTCTCGCACAACGGCATCGACATACGAACGGCGTTTCTCCAAACTTGTCGTAGAGAAAAAGCCGCAGTAAATGCAACGGGACTTGCAGAAGGGAATATGGACGTAAATTCCAGCCATGACATTGCAAAGGTAGCACAAATCAAAGAATCGGCAAAAAAAGTCAATCGAAATCATCAAGACACACCCTACTCCACCATTTTTAATTAATAAAAATGAAAAATGTTGAAGAACATAATATTTTAGCGTTCTATTTGTCGAAAAAGCTGTAATTTTATCGCGGCTTTTCAATCTATAGCCATTTAAAAATACTATAAACCTTAAACATAATAACACTAACCTAACATGAAAGTTTACCAGACCAACGAAATCAAGAACATTGCCCTACTTGGCAATGACGGTGCCGGTAAGACCACTCTTACCGAAGCACTTTTGTATGAAGCAGGAATCATCAGTCGTCGTGGTCGCATTACAGCAAAGAATACTGTAAGCGACTATTTTCCTGTAGAGCAGGAGTATGGATACAGCGTCTTTTCCACTGTATTCCATGTGGAATGGAATGGTAAGAAACTGAATATCATAGACTGCCCTGGAGCTGACGACTTTGTCGGAGCCGCCATGACAGCACTGAATGTGACAGACACAGCCCTGCTCCTCATCAACGGACAATATGGACCAGAAGTCGGCACACAGAACCACTTCCGCTACACAGAGAAACTTGGCAAGCCCGTCATTTTCCTGGTGAACCAGCTTGACTCTGAAAAGTGCGACTACAACCAAGTTGTCGACAACCTCATCAGCATCTATGGCTCAAAGGTTATCCCTATCCAATATCCTCTCAACGAAGGACCGAACTTCAACTCGCTCATCGACGTGCTTCTCATGAAGAAGTACTCTTGGGGGCCAGACGGAGGGGCTCCAACCATCGAAGACATTCCAGAAAGCGAGAAAGAAAAAGCGATGGAAATGCACCGTGCTCTCGTAGAAGCAGCTGCAGAAAACGACGAGGAACTGATGGAGAAGTTCTTTGACACAGAAGCGCTTACCGAGGATGAACTGCGCACAGGTATCCGAAAAGGCCTGGCTACACGTTCCATGTTCCCCGTTTTCTGCGTCTGTGCAACAAAGGACATGGGCGTACGTCGCCTCATGGAATTCCTTGGCAACGTTGTGCCATTTGTTGACGAAATGCCACAAGAGCACAACACACGCGGCGAGGAGGTGAAGCCTGATCCAAACGCACCAACATCACTCTACTTCTTCAAGACAGCCAACGAGCCACACATCGGCGGTGTACAATACTTCAAAGTCATGTCAGGCAAAGTCCATGAAGGCGACGACCTGACCAACACAGACCGTGGTTCAAAAGAACGCATTGCACAGCTGTTCGCATGCGCTGGCGCAAACCGCATCAAAGTAGAAGAACTGGTTGCCGGAGACATTGGCTGCACAGTGAAGCTGAAGGATGTACGCACAGGCAACACGCTTGCAGGAAAAGACTGCGAACACAGATTCAACTTCGTCAAATATCCAAATCCAAAGTATATCCGCGCTGTCAAGGCTGAAAACGAAGCCGACACAGAAAAAATGGTTGCAGCCATCCAGAAGATGTCGCAGGAGGACCCAACATGGATTCTTGAACAATCTAAGGAATTGAAGCAGACATTGGTAAAGGGACAGGGAGAATTCCACCTTCGCACACTCAAATGGAGAATGGAGAACAATGAAAAGATTGCCATCCGATTTGAAGAGCCCAAGATTCCTTATCGCGAAACAATCACAAAGGCAGCCCGTGCAGACTACCGTCACAAGAAGCAGTCAGGAGGTGCTGGACAGTTCGGCGAAGTACACCTCATTGTAGAGCCTTACTACGACGGCATGCCAGAACCAACTACATATAAGTTCGGCAATCAGGAATTCAAGATCAACGCAAAGAGCAAAGAAGAGGTTGAACTCGAATGGGGCGGAAAGGTAGTCTTCATCAACTCCGTTGTGGGTGGCGCAATTGACACTCGTTTCATGCCAGCCATCCTCAAGGGCATCATGAGCCGCATGGAGCAAGGTCCGCTAACTGGTTCGTATGCACGAGATGTACGCGTCATCGTCTATGACGGAAAGATGCACCCAGTTGACTCTAACGAACTTTCATTCATGCTGGCAGGTCGCCACGCCTTCTCTGACGCCTTCAAAGAGGCTGGTCCAAAGTTGCTGGAGCCAATTTATGACGTTGAAGTATTCGTGCCAGGCGACAAGATGGGCGACGTGATGTCTGACCTTCAGGGCCGCAGAGGCATGATTATCGGTAGCGAGAGTGAAAACGGCTATGAGAAGCTGATTGCCAAAGTGCCTCTCAAGAGCCTCTCAAGCTATTCAACCACCCTCAGTTCTATCACTGGCGGACGCGCCAGCTTCATCATGAAGTTCGCTTCTTACGAACTTGTACCAACCGACATCCAGCAGAAGCTGATGAAGGAGTTCGAGGAACAGAACAAGGACGAAGACTAATATCGCAGCAAACGGCGTTATTGTCAATCGTAAAGACATACGAAAAACATTGCCAAAGGGTTACGCACACAAGCGTAGCCCTTTCTTTTTCCCCACGCGCCCCATCATCATGTATTCTTTCTCCGATTTTTAAGATACTTTCTATTTTGTCAACTAAAAATAATTTATTTAGTTAACGAATACAAAATATTTAACCATATCACCTTATATTTGGTTAAATCAAACATTCTTTTTTAATATTAAAAGTATATTTGCGGCGTAAAATAACATTACAAAAAAATGAAAAAAGCTGCTATCATTGCCTTATCCAGTATCATGGGACTATCCTTCATCAGTTTGCTTGTCATGCAAATGCGATACATCGAAGAGATAACAACCCTACGACATGAGTACTTTCAAGAGTCAGCCCAACGAAGCATGTACGAAACAGCCCGACGTCTCGAATTGTCTGAAGCCAAGCGCTATCTGGAGCTGGGGCCAGATGCTGCAAGCGGGATTATCACAGCAGAAGACTCCATCTATACAAGCACAGACACTTCCATCGTGCAACGTACACATCAGGTGAAAGCCAAAGATGGCAGTGTTTTCACATCGCGCGAAACAACGGCAAGCACCAACCTCTCCGACAAGTACTTCACAAAGAAAACGGGGAGTGAAAATGACCGCAAGCGTTCACTTGAAGAGATTATGGCCATGCGTTACGCGACAGAGAAAGGCCTGGTAGAGGATGTCATCTACAGTATACTCTATACAGCCAATGACCACCCACTGGATGAACGCATCGACTTCATCGAATTAGACCAATTGCTCAAGAAAGAATTCAGCAGCAATGGTATTAACATACCCTATCATTTCAGAGTAATCGACAACAACGGGAACACCATCCACAAATGCTCCGACTATGAGGAAACGGGGCAAGAACTCTCTTTTAAGGAAGCCCTGTTCAAGAACGACCCCGTGCAATGTGGCGGCATCCTGGAAGTTCACTTTCCTGACCTCAGCAAGTACATTTGGCGCTCTCTGTGGTTTATCATCCCTTCGCTGATTTTCACCCTCATCCTGCTCTTCACCTTCATCGCCACCCTCATGCTGGTGTTCAGGCAAAAGAAACTGACAGAACTGAAGAATGACTTCATTAACAACATGACCCACGAGTTCAAAACCCCCATCTCATCCATCTCGCTCGCTGCACAAATGCTGGGAGACAACACTATCAAGAAAACGCCGACCCTGCTACAGCGGCTAACGTCAACGATTCTTGACGAGACAGAGCGATTGAGATTCCAGGTCGAGAAAGTGCTACAACTATCAACACACGAGAACCAGAAAGCCAACCTTCACATGAAAGAAGTTGACATTAACGAACTCATTGCAGGAGTGACACACACTTTTGCCCTGAAGGTGGAAAAAAACGGCGGAAAAATCATCACCATCCTTAATGCCGAGTCACCTATCGTCTGCGTGGACGAAATGCACTTCACTAATGTCATCTTCAATCTGATGGACAATGCTGTCAAATACAAGCGCTTAGATACCAACCTCGAGCTCTGCGTAGAAACATGGAACGAACCCGGACATCTATGCATCTCCATCAAGGACAATGGCATCGGCGTGAAAAAAGAAGATTTGAAAAGGATTTTTGACAAATTCTATCGTGTTCCAACAGGCAACCTTCATGACGTCAAAGGCTTCGGGTTAGGCTTGGCTTATGTGAAGAAGATTGTCAAAGACCACAAAGGAAGCATTATCGCTGAAAGCGAATTTGGAATCGGTACAAAATTCATCATCAAATTAAAAACAAACAATTAAGCCACAGGCAATAGACAATAGCAAACAAATTCATCAACCTTTAAATTTATATCTTATGATTACAGACAACAAACTTGAAGAAGTTAACATCCTTCTTTGCGAAGACGACGAGAGTTTAGGCATGCTTCTCCGCGAGTATCTCGAAGCTAAAGGCTATCACACCACCCTGTGCCAGGATGGCGAAGAAGGTTTCGACACCTTCCTGCAAGGTAGTTTCAGTCTCTGTATTCTTGACGTGATGATGCCACGAATGGACGGATTCACATTAGCAAAAAAAATTCGCGAACTCAACTACGACATGCCATTCATGTTCCTTACTGCCAAGAACCTCAAGGACGATGTACGAGAGGGATTTGAACTCGGTGCAGACGACTACATCACCAAGCCATTCTCCATGGAAGAAGTAGTATTCCGTATCGAAGCCATCCTTCGCCGCGTGCACGGCAAGAAGAACAAAGATCAGGCCGTTCGCCAGATTGGGAAATTCACGTTCGACACTCAAAAGCAGATGCTCTACATGGGAAACAAGCAGGAAAAGCTCACCACCAAGGAGGCAGAATTGCTCACCCTGCTCAGCAACCGCCAGAACGAACTGCTACAACGCGATTATGCCCTCAAGACCATCTGGATTGACGACAACTATTTCAATGCGCGTTCAATGGACGTTTACATCACAAAACTGCGCAAACACCTAAAAGACGACCCGAATGTGGAAATCATCAACGTGCATGGCAAGGGCTACAAGCTTGTTATCAGCAATGGAGCAGAATCGGCATAATCAAAGAGGCCATAAACAAGAAAAGGTGGACAATCGTCCACCTTTTTTGTTTCTTCACAAAAGAATCACAATAGTCTGCAATCCTTCAGCAAGCATTACTCATCTATTTTCTTCTTCATATAAATATGAGTCAGAAGGCCGGCAACGATAAGCACTACGCTGCCCCAAGTGTACCAGTTCTGGTCAGCCAAATCATTCATAAAAGGCACTAAAGAGCAAAGAATCTGGAGCACAGCGCCTAACACGATGAGTATAATACCAAGGTCTTTCTTCATTTTCATTGTATCTATTTATTTTATGTTATTTTCCATTAAATCAGTTACAAAATAACAACATTTTCCCCAAACTGCGAAACTTTTAAGCAAGATTTTTTCATTTTACCTAAAAAATCATCATTTTTCACATCAAACTTCGACTTTCATTTCGTATTCACTCTCAAAATCCGCCAAAAACCTCATAAACAGAAAAATAATGTCCACTTTTTTTCGTACTTGCTTTTTTTTTCGTACCTTTGCACCGCTTTTGGCTCCACAAGAGCTTAAATAAACAAATTATTAACAAACAAAACTTACATTATTGATCTTATGAATCAATACGAAACCGTTTTCATTTTAACTCCCGTTTTGTCTGATGTTCAGATGAAGGAAGCGGCTGATAAGTTTGTCAACTACCTCCAGGGTAAGGGTGCTGAAATCATCAGCACTGAGAACTGGGGTCTGAAGACACTTGCTTATCCTATTCAGAAGAAGACTTCTGGTTTCTACCAGATGATTGAATTCAAAGCCGACCCAACAGTGATTGCTAAATTAGAGTTGCAGATGCGTCGCGACGAGCGCGTTCTCCGCTACCTCACAGTTAAGAACGAGAAGTACGCTGCAGCATACGCTGAGAAGCGTCGTAACCAAAAGAAGGAGGCTTAATCATGGCAGCACCATCAGAAATCAGATACTTAACTCCTACAACTGTTGACGTTAAGAAAAAGAAGTATTGCCGTTTCAAGAAGAGCGGTATCAAGTACATCGACTACAAGGATCCTGAATTCCTCAAGAAGTTCCTCAACGAGCAGGGAAAGATTCTTCCTCGCCGCATCACAGGCACTTCACTCAAATATCAGCGCCGTGTAGCACAGGCAGTGAAGCGTGCACGTCACCTTGCACTCCTTCCATTCGTAACAGACTTGTTGAAATAATAAAATAGGAGGTAAGACAGTATGAAAATCATTCTTAAGAAAGACGTTCTCGGCTTAGGCTACAAGGACGAAGTTCTCACAGTGAAGGACGGCTACGGCCGCAACTATCTTCTTCCTCAGGGTTTTGCAGTACTCGCTACTGAAAAAGCCGTAAAGCAGCTCAACGAGGAATTGAAGCAGCGTGCACACAAGATTGCAAAAATCAAGGCTGATGCTGAAGCACAGGCTCAGAAGTTCGAAGGTGTATCTCTCGTTATCAAGGCTAAAGTTTCTGAAGGCAAGAACATCTACGGTTCTGTAGGCGCTAAGGAAATCGCAGCAGCACTCGCAGAGAAGGGTCTCGAAATCGACAGCAAGCTCATCGCTATCAAGGGCGTTAAGGCACTTGGCAGCTACGAGGCTGTAGCTCGCTTCCACCGCGAAGTTTCTGTTGTCATCCCATTTGAGGTTGTCAACGAGAACGGCGAAGCAGCTCCTGCAGCAGCTCCTGCAAAGGCAGAAGAGCCAGCTCCAGCAGTTGAAGAGCCTGCAGCAGAATAATCGTATTACATACGAAATATAAAAAGAAGGCTGATTCCCATCATAGGAGTCAGCCTTCTTTCGTTTGTGGATCAGAGACAATGGGACATTCACAACAAAATTAACGATAATTACAACTATAATCAAGCAACCTTTTCGGTAACTAATAATTTGTAATTAATAAATGAGTTACTTTTTTATCGTTTCTATTCATAAAACTAACAAGATACTCTTTATCAAAAGTTCTTATTTTAACACCCTCTTTATTATATAAACTAGATATAAAATCTGTATTTTTAATAATCATCATCCATTTTGCCTTACATTCATTTATCATATAGTTTGCAAGTCTTATTTGGTCTGTGCGAGTAAATGCATTTTGTGCATAAGTACTGAATTCGCTATCATATGGAGGGTCCAAGAAAACAAAATCATCCTTAGTTGGTTTATTTTCCCGAAGAAACTGCTCAAAGTCCTGATTAAATATTTGGGTTGACGAAAAATGCTCTAGCAAAGGGGAAGACTGATAATAATTCTTTTTTTTCGCCATTAATTTCCCATTATAAGCAATGCCACCATAAGGGACATTAAATTCTCCTTTTTTACTATATCTAAACATGCCGCTATAAGCATAATTACGCATAAAGACAAACAATGCTGTCTGAAGCGGCTTATTATTGCTCAATACACACTTACAATTATACATATTTCTATAGTTCATATACACCGCACTCTTTATGGCTGTTTCTATATTATCATCCAAATCCTTATCAGAAAGAACATGCTTTTTCTTCTCCAATTCATGCATCCTAACCATCTTCCTGAAAAGATTTATTTTCATCTCTTCAATCAAGACACAAGGATAAGAAGCAAACTCTTTCCCTATAATATCCCGAATTTCAAACTCTTTAGTCTCACAAAAAGCCTGAATATATTCTTTCAAATTTTCTTTTTTTATTTTATTTTCTCGGTACTGTAGAAAGAGATTGACAAATTCTCTATTCAACCTGAAAAAATGAGCAGCATTTTCCCAAGACGCATCCATCATTTCTATATATTCAAAGAATTTTTTGTCTTGTAATGCTATACTATTATAAAGTGAGATAAGTTCTGCTGAAAAATCGTTTATATAATACTCTTTGGCTTGAATAGCCATAAACACAGATCCACCACCAACAAATGGTTCAAAGAATCTATTAAAGGCTGGTAAATTAGGAATAATATATTTCAACTCTTTTTCTTTCCCACCTGGCCACTTAATAATAGGCGGCAATATGGTATAATTACTAATTTCTTTTTTCATACAAAAAAATCTTCTATTTCAAACAGATTCGGTTGATAAGGAATAGCTCTTTCACATACACACGAGCCATCTTGTTCAGCTAATTCGTAAAACATCTTTTTTTTCATCTTTTGTTCATCACATTTCTTTAGCAAAAGCATTTCCATTCTTTGTCTGGCCGCATCACAATAGACTTCCTCTATTTCCACGCCAACAAATCGCCTATTAAGTTCCAAAGCGGCAACCCCCGTCGACCCAACTCCCATAAAAGGATCAAATATGATATCATCTTCATTTGATGCTATTTCTATCATCTTTTTAAGGATAGAAACAGGCTTTTGAGCTGGGTGCTTTGGGTCACTCAACCTTTCTGGGCGCATACATATTGGGCTTTCTAGAAAATTGTGCATTTCTGCCTGCGAAATAAAATTCCATGTATGTTTTTTATTCCAACAAGTAAATATCATTTCACAGCTATTAAGAAAGCCCGCCTTAAATATCTTGGGAGCTGGATTTGTCTTGTGCCAAATCATAAAATTCGAAGTGTCGAACTTATGGTCAAGACAGTTGTACCACCTACCTAGCTGATTATAGGATGTAAATATAAAAAGATTTCCTGTTGGCTTCAAAATTCTGATAAATTCATCCGCCCATTCTTCGGGATTAAAATCAATCATATCCCATTCTGCAATATCGTTATTTAATGCAGAACGTCCAGATAAATGGATATTACCAGTTGAATGTTTTCCCAAATTATAGGGAGGGTCTGTTAAGATAAAGTCAACAGAGTTATCTGGAATTCTTTTTATCACCTCTCTACTATCAGCTCGCAGAATACATTTACGCCAATTTGGATTCTTCATTTATTAATTTGGAAGATATGCTTCTTTTATTTCATCCAATGCTTCATTTATAAAGTGAGCATTCTTTTTATATTCATCAATAACTATTTCATATCCCTGATCTGATCGGCACACCAAATTCCAGAAATCCCGACTAATGCACAATTCTTCTTGACAGAAAAATTGTCGTACACGCCCTTGAGTCCATGGATTTCCCTCGCCATAGCGATTATAAGCGGTAGCGAATAGTACTTTCACATTTTCCTCACCAAGCCTATTAGTTAGAATACAATATTGTTCCAGAAGAGCTTCTTTTTCAGAACGAGCTTTTTTATTATCAAGGTCACCACCTATTTTAAGTTCAATGAGATAATGCATACCTGTTTCATGGTCTAGTAGATAATAATCACTTTCATGACGTTTGGTCTTTGCAGTCCCTATCATCTTCGAAATTCCCTGATAATCTGTAATCTTAGGAATTCTTCTATTCAAATTTCTTTTATACTGTTCAAGGAGTTCCGCTATATAATCGGTCTGTTCTTTGTAGAGTATTCCCTCCACAAATTGACTTACCTCATAATTTAGTTCAGCGATACTTATCGCCATACTTTCAAGCATATTACCCAAAGAACTATCAAGCGAGCGAGCCAAGGCTGAATAATACTGTATTTCTGGTCCTAACGCCGCTATAAAAACATTATGAATCTTCATATTAATAACCCCATTCTCATCATTTACTTCTGCAAGATGGCGAGTAGAGAAACCATTCGCATACGATTTCACGGCACTACAAACAATGCTACGGATTGCCCTTTCTTTATCTATATATTCAGACATGATTGTACCTTATTAAATAATTATTTAATACAACAAAACCGCCTCCATCACAGGATTTTTAAATTCCCCCAAAATCATATGAAATAGCCAAAAGCAGGAAGAAAATCGCAGAAACAGAATATGGGTTCTCTGAAAGAATGCAGACAACAACATTGCAGATTCTTCAACACCAACAAAAAGTGGATTGAAGATAGCGTTCGTTACGAACATTTTCACATTAAGATTTTTGTTAGCCATAGTGATTGATAGTTTTATCATGCACCCAACTATCAATCACGCCAAGACGCAAAAAAGGCGTGATGCACCTTATCTGCGTTCAGCTTTGAGGCAGCCTCGGAATGGAAACCTCAGTTCGTCTTATATAAGGTATGCATCACACCTAAGTGTGAAGCATCACTACATATGACGAACAAAGTGTCCATACCGAACACCTTCACATATTATTTCTGTGTTACGTTATTTCCAATAAGTTTCCGAGGCTTTTGGCTGAACGCGAAATAATAGCGAATGCTTTGTTAATGGTTCGGATTTCTCCCCGAACCGATTGCAAAAGTACAAAACATTTCTGAGCCTCACAACAAATCAATGAAAATTCTTTGAACAGATTTGGATATACCAGAGAAGCTGCATCTACACTAACCGCAGAGGGGCATATTCTCCTACGAGATTGCCGTGCTTTCTTTCCCTTATATACGAGGACGGAACAGGTACAAAAACAGATACGGATATGTAACATTTGTAACAAGAATACTGTTACATATATAACACAACGAAAGTTCGAGGTAAGGCTTATTGCGTAATCCTTACCTCGAACCCACGTTACAATTAAAGTCCCGGAGTTGTTCTGATAACAATTTCCACACTGAATATTTTAATTGAAGCGAAGAGGTGCTATCAAGAACATTACAAACGAGACACACAAGAAAAGACCATGCCTTAACATACCGTACCCCTCGGGTCCGCCATGGTGGACCCGAGGGGTACGGTGCATCGGACCCGAGGGGTACGATTTGGAAAACTATAAGCGTTATTTTAAATTTTCACAAAAAATAGGGGAGAAAAGCTTCTCCCCTACACATAAAAACCGAAATGGTTCGTTATGCTCATGCGTCCATGTCATTGCGGAACGTGTCCGAGCCATTGCAAGAAGTCCACTTCTACGATGCGCAGCTCGCTCTTCACCTTATCGCCATCCTTGGCCTTGAACAAATCCAGTTCGTTGGCGACAGGGGCTGCCAGCTCTTTGATATTGCCAAACTCATCATTATCAGCGGCAGTGCCTTTCAGACGGATGGTCACTGTCTTCGCCTGATGCGATGGGTGGTCAAGTGACAAATGAACATAGCCTAAGGAAACAGGTGTCTTCCCTTCCCACACTAACAGACTGTCTGCATAGACTTGCAGAGGATACTCTCGCTTGCGCCAGCCGGTGAGCTTGATGACCAGTTCATCCACACGAGCTGGTTTCTCCAGTTCGTAGCGAATCCAAGCCGTCGAGCCTCTTCCGTCATTCTTCCATTCTGTATCTTCGCTGTCATCTATAGAATGATGCGCCGTTTCCTGATTGCAGCCTGCAACCACCTTCTTCACTTTCAATGTCTTCTTAATATCCTGATACGATGGGGCAGGCGGTGTTTCCCCTCTGGTCAGCAGTCCTTTCATCTTGGGCTGTTCCTTGCCTTTCACGTCGAGGGTGACAGATGCCTTGCCCAGTCCTTCTGCCTCGACACGGACAACAGCCTTCCCTTCTTTTCCCGTAGAACGCACCAACACGCGGTTGACGCCACACTCCAGCGGAAGGGACAGCGAGCGGATGCAGTTTGTTCCCTGCTCATCCTTGCCAATGCCGCCAATCCACTCTACAGGCCCGTCGATAGAGAACTGTAGCATTTGATGTGCCAAAGGATGACGACGCCCCTTGGCATCCACTGCCTCCACCTGCAACAGCGCCATGTCTGCTCCGTCAGCTGCCAGCACATGGTTCTGCACATTCGTCACCTTCAGCGCCACAGGCTCATCCACTGTCTCAACAGCATAGCTTGACAATGGTTTGCCATCTTCGCTGTAAGAGACAGCCTTTAATGTGCCAGGCACATACGCCACGTCCTTAAACGTATGCAGGAAATGGTAATCCACTTTTCCCTCTCCTACCTCAACATCATTGATATACAGCTTGACAACAGGCGCATCTGACACGACATACACAGGCTTGCGGACTCCTGCCTCGTAGTTCCAGTGCCCTACGATATATGTCTGAGAAACCTCTGGCGTGACCCATCCGTTCCACATCACCTGATGAGCGTAAAAAGCGTCCTTGGGCAAGCGCATCGCATCAACCACGCCGCTGGTGCGGTAATTGCTCTCTCCGCGGCAGTGCGTGTTTGTATCTGAAAAGATAATCTTCACTCCTCCGTTCGACACTCGCTCACCTGTGCTGGGGCGCTCTCGCCAGTAGTCATACCATCGGCGCACCATCTCCACTGCAAACAGGTCATTGTTCTGATTGTAGGCAGAAGCGTCATCGCCCTTGTACAGAGGTCCGTCGCCATGCTTATGATAAGGGTATGACCAGTTGTCCCAATAACGGCGCAGCGCTTCATCGCGGCAATACTCCATTGCCCAGACGGGCTTGGTGGCACTCTTGTTGATGTAGAGCATCTCGCCGCCATACTCGGCAACTGTGTTATGGTTGAGCATCTCGCGGCTCCCGGCAGCACGGCCGCCATGAGGGTCAAACTCGTCACGAACGGCTTTCATCTCCTTCATGTGCTCCTCGCTCACACCCTTGTTGCCCGACTCATAGAAAAGAATGGAAGGATTGTTGCGATTGTAAACCACGGCGTCACGCATCAGCTCCACACGCTGCTCCCAATGCCGCCCCGTCACGTCCTTCTCCGCGTCGCCGGCAGGCATCGCCTGAATCAGCCCCACCCTGTCGCACGACTCCACATCCTGCTTCCAAGGGCACACGTGCATCCAGCGGACCAGATTTCCTCCCGACTCCACCATCAGGCTGTTGCTGTAGTCGGACAGCCACGCCGGCACGCTCATTCCCACGCCCGGCCACTCGTTGCTGGTGCGCTGCGCATAGCCGTGCATCATGATGGGACGGTCGTTCAGGATGGTCTGCCCACGCACAAACTCCGTCTTGCGGAATCCCGTCGTCGTCACCTGCTCGTCCACAACCTTTGTGGATGCCGACAACAGACGGGTATGCACATCGTAGAGATACCCATATCCCCACGACCAGAAATGCAAATCCTCCACACGCTTCTCAGCCGACACCGTCACCTTCTCGCCCTTGCCCACCACAACAGGGGCTGAACAGAACTTGGCAACCGATGAGCCGTCACGGTCAACGACCTCCACCTCATAAGTGAAAGTCTGCTCCTCGCCCGTCTCGTTACACACCTCCGACTCTGCATGGATGGTCGCAGAGCGCCCCTTGATGTCGTAGTCCGTAGCGTAGATGTAAACACCCGTTGTGCCGAACGAAGAATAAAGGGGAAGTGTCTGATAAAGCTTTTCCACCACATGCAGCCGCACATTCTTGGGCAGACCTCCATAATTGGCATTGAAGTTCTTGTTGTTCCACTGAAAGGAGGCAGGCGCCAGCGTGTTGTTAGGCAAGCTGTTCCCATCCTTCACAACCTCCCCTTCCGTAGAGGCACCTCTTTCCCGATATGACCAATCATTATCGGTGAGCACCTCCAGCCGATTTTCCTTACCATACTTCAGATAGGGAGTCAAGTCAAACCCGAATGCCATTACACCATTCTCATGCAGCCCCAAGTGATGACCATTGAGCCACACTTCAGCCGCCTGACGCGCTCCTTCAAACTCTATGAATACCTTCTTGTTTCTCCATGATTTAGGCGCCTTGAAAGTCTTCACATACCGCACAGTATCATCAGGCAGCTCTGCTATAGGCACACGGTAAGCATATTCCTCGTTCCATGCGCGCGGCAAGGTCACTGTTTCACCGCGCATCTGCCAGTCGGCATTGAAATTGATGGCTCTCTGCGCAGAGGATGTGAAGGCACAGGCAAAGAGACATAACGACAATATTGCTTTCATTATGTTTAATAACGGTTTATATTTCAATTCAGTAAATTCTCTTGCAACACATCAGAAAAAGGCGATGGCAATCACCCATCACCCTCTCTGTACGCACGCTCAATCAGCAAGGTCTAACTTTGGGAAGATTAAAAACTTCCTGAAGTTCCTTAACAGCGGCGTCTGTCATGCCATCTGGCTCACTTCCCATGCTGCGAGCACACATGTAGATGTTGGCAGCCTTGCAGAGCACATCAGTTTGGTCAAATGCATCCATGATGTCCTGTCCGACAGCAACGGTTCCATGCTTCTCCCACAGCACAACATCGTGCTTCTTAATCTTTTCGAGGGTTGCCTCCGCCAGCTCTACCGACGAGGGCAATCCGTAAGGAACGATGCCGATGCCGAGAGGAGCAAAGGCAAGAGTCTCTGGTATCATGCTCCAAAGAACGCGAGTCATCTCGTCTCCACGCAAGAAACGCTGGATGTGGCTCATGGCTACCAGCTCGATAGGGTGTGTGTGGAGGGTTGCCTTGTAGCAGGAACCCGTCTCGAGCAGATAGTTCTGCAACGCCAAATGGGTAGGAAGTTCCGAAGTGGGAACAACAGGCTCATCGGCTATGATTTCATAACTTGCGCAGTCATCGCAGATGCGCACAATAGAGCCATTCTGCATAGGCTGCTTAGCAAGGTCGCGCATACGCTTGCCTGTGCCTTTGCAGTAGAAAAACTTTCCTTTCAGACAGGGCAGCACCATGCCTATCTGCTGCACAGGAGCTATGGCAGGCAAAGCTTTCATCTCTTCGTCAATAAACTCCGTAACGTTCACTGTGATGTTGCCGCCATTGCGTTCAGCCCATCCCTTCTGCCACAGATAGCCTGTCACCTCCGCTATCTGATCTATCACGGCCTTCAGTTCCGGCCGAGTTTCTAATACACTTTTCATTGATTTCTGATATTTGTGAGGAATAAGGCTAAGCCAGTCTCTTTCACAACGCCATCCCTTCTGGCTTCTCCTTATTCTTCTTTAATGCTAAATCCTAAATTAAGAATCTCCGTAACGTTCCCTCGCTATCTGCTCAAGCGACTTTCCACGAGTGTTAGGGCAGCCGATAACGCCCACTATCAGGGAAATAACCAACAGAGCAATCATGCAATAAGCAGCGATGGTGAAGCCCTCTCCCTGTTCGCCATAGATATAAGCGAACACCAGTCCCCACACTGCTGAAAGGCTGCGCACGATAAAGAACATCAGCCCCTGCGCTCCAGCACGGAATCGAGCAGGAAACAGCTCAGAGCCCCACAAGGCATAGAATATCTGCACGGAGAGACCGCCTTCGATACCCCACAGGATGGAGAAAGCCCACAAACCAGCGGGACCATTCACACCTATACCCACAATGATAACCCATGCACTGATAGCAACGAGCAAGCCCAGCACATACACCAGCTTGTGGCTCACACGGTCTATCAGAGCAGACAGCCCCAGGGTCGTCACAACAATAATTGCCCACTGAATACAGTTCATCCAGTTGGCCTGCTCGTTGTCAACCCCTCCTGCCGTCTCGTAGATGTGAGGCTGAAAGAAGCCCATCACCGATGCCACGAGGTTCCATGTCAAGTAGATAGCAACCAGATAGCACACCGTCTTGACCGCAGTCTTGTTTGAGAACAGTACGCTGAAAGCATGCATCAGTCCCGTATCCTCACCTTTCTCCTTTGCCGCTTCGCGAGTAGCCTTCCACTCATTGCTCTCCTCCAGCTTGCGCTGCATATTCCAAGCAATAAAAGCCACAACGAAAGGCGAGAAGAACACAACGCGGGAACTGAACACGTTCAGCGCATCACCTGCCAAATCGGCGCCTCCAACAGCGTGGGCAAGCGACTCCACCCAACCAAAAAGATAGCCGCCAGGAGCGAAAAACATACCTAAAAGCAAGATAATCATCGGGCCCACTCCCCAAGACATTTGAGAGATACAGATATTGCGGCCACGCTTGTCGTTTTCAGAACTCTCCGAAATATAGGTCCATGAAGCTGGTACGCCAATGCCCACAGATATACCCGTCACCAAGAATCCCGCCAACAGCATGGGGAAATTCATAGAGCACATGATGAGCAGCACGCCAGCCATATAGACGATGAGATTATAGGTATAAATAAACTTACGCCCATACTTGTCTGCGAGGAATCCGCCAATAATAGCGCCCAGCGCAGCACCTAAGCAATTAGCACTGATAAAGTTCAGCCATCCCAAATGCACTTCAGACAATCCCAAGTACTTCTGCCACAGCGTAAGTCCGCTTGCACCGGCAACGATTGCGCCGGCATCCAGATAATTGGTGAGCGACACCGCGATGGTGCGCTTCAAACTGCCACCTTGATTTGTCATAACTCTATCTCTTGCTTGTTACTTCTGATTCGTATTTCTCTATCTCTGCAATGAATTCTGCTCCAACAGGAACGCTGTTGCGCACACAGAACTCATCATACACAGCCTGCCACGGCATTGCCTTCTGTTCCTCAAGAATGGCAAGGACCTTGTAGCCCTCCCCAGCCAATTCAAGTTTCGAGATGAGTTGGCGAGGCTCCAGAAGCGCACGGAGCATGCACTTCTGCGCTGAGCGAGAACCGATAACATAGGCTCCGATACGATTGATGCTGCCGTCAAAGAAGTCCAGCCCGTAATGCACGCGGTCAAGCGCATCAGCTCTCACAATTTCGAAGAAGAGTTCCTGAGTCGGGTCATCCATAATGGTCACATGGTCAGAGTCCCAACGCACCGGACGGCTCACGTGCAGCATCAGCTCCTTCACAAACGGCAGCACCGCGCTCACCTTGTCAGCTGGCGATTCTGTCGGATGATAATGCCCTGTGTCGATAGTCAGAATCTTGTCGTTCTGTGCCGCATAGGCCGTGTAGAAGTCATGACTTCCCACCGTAAAGCTCTCCAGACCGATGCCAAACACCTTGCCCTCAATGCAGTCCTTCATCATGGGCTGCTCCTTCTCGAAAATCTCGTCCAACGACTGCTTCAGGAGGTTGCGATACAGGGCATGATTGACACTTACGTCCTTGCATCCATCATGCACCCAAAGGTTCATGATACAAGGGTCTCCCTGCGCCTCACCCATGGCATTGGCAATGTCGCGGCAGCGCTTCGTGTGCTCTATCCAGAAATTGCGGATACCGTCGTCAGGGTTGGCCAGCGAGAGGCTGCCGCTCTTAGGATGAGAGAAAGAAGAAGAGTTAAAGTCAAGCAATGTCCCATGCTCTTTAGCCCAGTCAATCCAAGACTGGAAATACTCCACCGTCACCTCATCGCGGTCAACAACCTTGCCTCCAAAATCGCCATAAATCTCATGCAAGTTCAGGCGATGGTTTCCTGGTATCAGGCTCTTCGCCTTGAGTATGTCCGACCGCAGCTCATCTATGTTGCGAGCCGCACCAGGAAAGTCTCCCGTACTCTGAATGCCTCCGCTCATGGCGCCTGCCTGCACCTCAAATCCGCGCACATCATCGGCTTGCTAACAATGCATAGACAAATGGAAGTCCTGAAGCTGCGCCAGCACAGTTTCTGTATCTACACCTATTTCCGCATAACGAGCTTTTGCCACCTCGTATGCCTGCTGTACCAAATTCTCTTTCATTTCAAATATATTTAATTAGTAATTAGTTAACAACTGCCAAATACCGCTGATACGCATCGTTCCACACTTCAGCATCCTGCGGCAAATACGTCTGCAGCTCGACAGAATCCGCTATCATCTTGCGCATAGCAAACCTGTCCTCAACCACTCCCGTCGCCTTAGCCTGCAGCATGATATTACCGATAGCCGTCCCTTCCACAGGACCTGCCACAACAGGCATGCCGATACTGTTCGACGTGAATTGCATCAGATAAGCATTGCGCGAACCGCCACCTATCACGTGCAACTTCTCAATAGCGAACGGAGCCATCTCCTTCAGATACCCAAGAACCTGACGGTAACGCATCGCCAGACTCTCAAAGATACATCTCGTCATTTCCTTATAGCCATTCGGCACAGGCTGCCCAGTCCTTTGGCAATAGGTGCCAATCGCCTCCACCATGCTGGATGGATTCGCAAAGTCAGGAGCATCAGGGAAGATAAAGCACTTGAAAGCAGGCGCCTCCATGCTCTCCCTAATCAGTTGCCCTATATCCTCAGGAGCATCAGTCCATTCCTGCCGGCAACGCTCAAACAGCCACATGCCACATATATTCTTCAAGAAACGAGTCGTACCCTCAATGCCACCCTCATTCGTAAAGTTAAAGTCAAAACTCTTGTCACTAATGATAGCGTCCTCCACCTCGATGCCCAGCAGCGACCAAGTGCCGCAACTCAGATAAGCAAACCGCTCATTCCGGGCTGGGACAGAAGCGACCGCTGCCCCCGTGTCATGACCGGCAACAGCCACCACAGGCACAGCGCCAAGCCCCGTCATCCGCTGCACCTCCTCGGTCAGCACACCCACCTTGTCGCCAGGATTCACATATCTGCCAAACATACTCTCCTTCAGCCCCATCACGCCTATCAGCTCATCATCAATCCGCTTGGTTCGAGGGTCAAGAAACTGACTGGTCGACAAGATGGTGTATTCACACACCGCCTCCCCCGTCAGCATATACATCAGCGCATCAGGCACAAACAGAATCTTGTCCGCCGCCTCAAGCGCTGAGCAGCCCTGCTTCTTCAGAGCAAACAGCTGGAAGAGAGAGTTAAACTGCATGAACTGGATACCCGTCTTTTCATAAACCCTTTCCTTCGGAACCAGCTTGAAGTACTCCTCCATCGCCCCATCCGTATGCGGGTCTCTGTAACAATACGGGTTGCGAAGCACACCGCCGTCCTTGCCGATGCAGACAAAGTCCACCCCCCACGTATCTATGCCGATAGAAGCAATGTCAATCTTCTCGTCAGCCACCACTTTCAAGCCACGGATAATCTCGCGATATAGCGCAAAGATATCCCAGTAGCAATGTCCGCCAGTCTCAATAATATAATTAGGGAAACGAGTCAGCTCGCGCTGCACCAGACGGCCATCAACAATCGAGCCCAGCACTGTACGCCCGCTCGTAGCCCCCAGGTCTACAGCAAAAAAATTAGTTTCAGTCATTCAGTTAGTTATATAAAGCACATTAGATTAAGTAGCCACAAAGTTACACCTTTCAAAAAACAAAACAAAAAAAACAATCATTTCACTGCATTATCATCGTTTTTTTCATACTACTATATGAAATTTGTCGTAACTTTGTATCGAAATTAAAAACAGAGAGTAATTACAAACTAGATAAACATCCAATATTATGAAGCTAACCAACCAGATAGAAGGCTTTGAAGGCTACATGTGGAAACGCGAAATCAACGTGCGCGACTTCATACAGCACAACTACACCCCCTACACGGGAGATGAGTCATTCCTTGCAGGCCCAACAGCCAAGACTTTGACACTTTGGAATGAACTTTCCGAAATGTTCAAGGTTGAACGCGAAAAAGGCGTGTATGATGCTGAGCAGAAGCTGCCGCAGTCGATTGAGACATACGGAGCGGGCTACATTGACAAGGAGAACGAAGTCATCGTAGGCCTGCAAACCGACGCACCGCTCAAGCGCGGCATCTTCCCAAAAGGCGGCATCCGAATGGTAGAAAGCGCCCTGAAAGCCTATGGTTACGAGTTAGATCCTACAACAAAAGAAATCTACACAAAATACCGCAAGACGCACAACGAAGGCGTATTCTCTGCCTACAACAAAGACATCCGAAACGCACGCCACGCCCACATCATCACCGGTTTGCCTGATGCCTACGGACGCGGACGCATCATTGGCGACTACCGACGCATCGCTCTCTACGGTGTTGACAACCTCATCGAGGAAAGAAAACGCTTCCTCGACCGTCTCGACATACAGGAGATGACCGAAGAGTGCATCCAGCAGCGCGAAGAGACCACAGAACAGATTGCAGCGTTGAAAAGCTTCGTCAAGATGTGCGCCAACTACGGATTCGATGTGACTCGACCAGCACAGAACGCTTACGAAGCAGTGCAGTTTGTCTATTTCGGCTATCTCGGAGCCGTGAAAGACCAAGACGGAGCAGCGATGTCTATCGGTCGTGTCAGCACATTCCTTGACATCTTCATCGAAAAAGACATCCGCGATGGCAAACTCACAGAAGAAGAAGCACAGGAACTGATCGACCAGCTCATCATCAAGTTGCGCATCGTCCGATTCCTCCGCACCCCGGAATACAACGACCTGTTCTCCGGCGACCCTGTATGGGTGACAGAATCCATCGGAGGAATGGGCGTGGATGGACGCACGATGGTCACCAAGACCTCCTACCGTTTCCTCCACACGCTCGAAAACCTCGGTCCTGCCCCGGAACCCAACCTGACTGTACTCTGGGCACAGAACCTGCCCGAGAACTGGAAGCGCTACTGCGCCAAGATGTCCATCAAGACTTCAGCATTGCAGTACGAAAACGATGACCTCATGCGCCCCGACTACGGCGACGACTACGGCATCGCCTGCTGTGTCAGCCCTATGAAGATCGGCAAGCAGATGCAGTTCTTCGGTGCACGCGCCAACCTCGCCAAGTGCCTTCTCTACGCCATCAATGGTGGACGAGACGAAATCACAGGCGAGCAGATAGGTCCCGACTTCGCCCCCATCACAAAAGACTATCTCGAATATGACGAACTCATGTACAAGTTCGAAAACATGATGAGATGGCTTGCAAAGACATACGTCAATGCACTAAAAATCATACACTACATGCACGACAAGTACGACTACGAAGCTTACCAGATGGCACTCATCGACGGCGATGTCATCCGTACACGTGCTACAGGCATCGCAGGACTCTCCATCGTCACCGACTCGCTCGCCGCTGTCAAGTACGGACACGTGCGCATCATCCGCGACGAACGCGGCATAGCAGTAGGATTCAAGCAAGAAGGCACCCCACACATGCCATTCGGCAACAACGACGACAAGACAGACAAAATTGCACTGATGGTGACAGAAAAATTCATGGAATACCTCCGTCAGCACGAGACATACCGTCACGCCATCCCGACGCAGTCGCTGCTCACCATCACATCCAACGTCGTTTATGGCAAGAATACTGGCGCAACTCCCGACGGAAGAGAAAAAGGCGTGCCATTCGCGCCAGGCGCCAACCCGATGAACGGACGCGACATCAAGGGAGCCGTAGCAGCACTCTCTTCTGTAGCCAAGCTCCCATTCCAGCACAGCAACGACGGCATCTCCTACACCTTTGCCATCACGCCTGCAACACTTGGCAAACAGACCGACACACAGATTGACAACCTCGTCAACCTGATGGACGGATACTTCACACCCGACGGCGGACACCACCTCAATGTCAACGTATTCGACCGCGAACTGCTCGTTGACGCCATGGAGCACCCTGAGAAATATCCTCAGCTCACCATCCGTGTCAGCGGCTACGCTGTCAACTTCGTCAAGCTCACACGCGAACAGCAGCTCGATGTGCTCTCACGCACCATCAACCACTCATTGTAAACAATTATCAATTGTCAATTATCAATTCTCAATCACCAAAGGCTCGACTTCACAGCATAGAGTCCTTCGGAACAGTAGATGGCCCAGGAATTAGGTTCGTAGCCTTTTTCCAGGGCTGTTCCATGAGGTGCGCCTACTGCCACAACCCCGACACATGGGATCCCCAGCGACCCGTACAGTACGAGATGACCCCCGAAGAGCTCCTCGCCGAAGTCAAGCGCTACAAAAATTTCATCCGCAAGGGAGGAGTCACCTGCACCGGCGGCGAACCTCTCATGCAAGCCCCCTTCCTCATCCAATTCCTCAAGCTCTGCAAGCAGGAAGGATTCCACACAGCCATCGACACCAGCGGAGCCATTTTCAACAACGAAGTCAAGCAAGCACTCCAATACACCGACCTCGTACTGCTTGACATCAAGGCCCTCGACGACAGCCTCCACAAAAAAATCACGGCACACACACGAACAGCCAACCAGCAGCTGCTCGACCATCTGCAGCAAATTCAGAAACCCACATGGATTCGCCATGTCGTCGTGCCAGGGCTCACCGACAGCGACGAGCAACTTGCAGCCCTCGCCCAGCACATCGCCCGCTACACCGACATCGTCGAGAGAGTAGAGATTCTCCCCTACCACACCATGGGTATCTACAAATACACCGAGCTGCAGATACCCTACCCCCTTGCCGGCACACCGCCACTTCCCACCGAGCGGAAAGAGAACGCCATCCGCATTTTCCAGCAGTATCTTTCTTGCCCTGTGATATAGGGGAAGAAACATGATGTAAAGTCATCGCCCAATCTAACGAATTCAAGTTTTTTTTATGTTTTTTACTGTTTCAGTACCTCTTGGGAGGTACTCGAGTACCGGTATGGAGGTATTGCAGTACCTCCCAAGAGGTACTGGACATGCAGTGCAGTGTACTAAAATAAGTTGCGGTATATCCGTTCATGCAGATGAGGGACTTTGCGTCTTATGCCGAACTCACCTTAATATTGATTTTTAGACCCTCATTTCCTCATGCCTGAGAGGATAATTCATGTTTTCTCGCATTTTAATGAACAAAAAAACCTCCCCGAACTTCACAGTCCAAGGAGGGGAAATTATTATAATTAACTTTTTTAACACTTATAATGAAGAGAATCTTCACGATAAATGTTCTTAGAAAGAGTTAAGCACCCTTAACTTCTTTCTTTACTTAATGATAGAACCATTAACAGAGTACTTCACACCATTCTTGATGATAACAATCTTACCGTTCTCAATGAACTTGCGAACAGCAGGAGCATCAGTTTCAACTTCCTCAATGCTTACAGCCGGATCAACAAACTTCACATTGATAGTGTAGATTGCAGTCTGTCCGTTAGCCTTCAGAGCATACTTAACTGTGTAAGTCGCGCCTACAGCATCTGCACCATTCATGTCACAGATCTCGAACGTAGGAACTGAAGGGAAGAACTTAACACAAATCTTGCTTTCACCTTCAGGAATCCAACCAACGAACTTACCATCTGCATCACACCATCCGTCAATACCACCAGGACCAGGAGCAGCTTCTTCTGTTCCGTCCGGGTTCAAACCTACAAGTGTCGCATCAGTAACATTCTGAACTCCGAGGTGTGCAAGAGCCTCTGTAAAGTCAGGTTCAAATGCAGTTACCTCATATTCCATACCGATATTACGTTCAACATCAATTGTGAATTCCTTTGGAACTGGAGCATACTCATAAACCTCAACCTTAGCAATATCAACCTTACCTACGAACTTACCGCCCTGGAAGAGAATGTGAATATCCTTGTTTGCACTTTCCACAGTTGACTTAGGGAATGCAACCTCATAAATCTTATACTCTTCACTTGCAGTGAAGCTGAGCTGCTGGTACATAGAAGAAGCCCATGTTCCCATGCAGAGCTGTGCACCGCCATCAGCAGAAGCCTTCATGGTGATACGCACGACATAGTCATAACCCTTCTTGAGGTTGAACCAGTCACAGATGAATGGCTGCAAATCCCATGGGTTTGCACGCTCAGCGTTATTCTCGATGAACATAGCGCCATCAGCCACGTCAAATGAAGTACCTTCTGGACCTTCCATTCTATAATATGGGTAAGAATCCTGAGTTGAGAAGTCAATAGTATGCATTGCTTCAACCTTAGTGTACTTCACGTTCTTGAATGAGAGCCAGCTGATATTATTTTCAGCAGCAACATCAAACTTAACAGTGAGGACACCATCTGTACCTACATTAGCTTCAACCTGAACCTCCTTAACATAGAAGTTAGAACCGCCATTGTTGAAGTTGTAGTAAGTTCCGTCTGTTGCAGAAACTGGTTCTGCGTCATTAGCTGTGAATGTGATACCGTATGCAGCACCATCCTGTGCAGCGACACCGTTCTTGGTGCGAACACGTGCGAGAGCTGATACGATGTACTTGCCAGATTCAACTCCATTCACTGTTGCTGTAAGCGTCTTAGCGCCGAGTGAAGCATCATCACCTGTAAAATATTCAAAGAATGGAACACGGAAGTTAGAACCGTCAGAATCACCTTCTACAGACCATGTGTTGATGTAATATGGACTCCAATCACCAGCCTTTGCATCCCATGCAGAAAGGAGGAGGTCGTCAACTGTGATGTTAGCGTGCCAACCAGTAGTGAGTGAAGGATTTTGCAGAGCCTTAGCTTCATCGTATGTCAATGTGCCTGCCTCATATTTCGCAGCCCACTTGCCATAGTACTCTTCGTATGCCTCAGCTGTGTAAACATTGTTAGCTTCAACGAGTTTCTTCATTTCTTCAAGAACCGGCTTCGCAAATTCCAAAGCCTTTGCTGCATTCACTGCCTCAGTGAGTGTCTTGATTGCAGCATTGTAAGCCTCTTCTGTGTTAGCGATAGTTGCAGTCTCATCGAGTGCTGCACCGAGGTTGAAGCGGATTCCTTCTGGAATCTCTGGATTAGCAACGTATCCATTTGCAGAAGCACGAAGGTCTTCAACCTGCTTGAAGAGAGAACCGAACATAATAGAACCGACCTCTGCATCTGGTCCGTAGTAAGTCAACTCGAAGTTGTCCCAAGTAGCCCAAATATCAGCACGACTAGATTCTAGGTTTATATTCAATTTACCATCAGTCACTTCAACCCCAAAGGTTACTTTGTACTGACCGTCGGCAAAGGCTTTTTCTATCTCTCCAATATCTAAAGTTTTGGTTGTAAAGAATTTAGCCGTATTTCCATTTACAGAAATGGTAGGAGTTGCACCTCCATCATATTCTTTAATGTTACGATCGTCATGGTAAGTGACAGCTACATCTGCTGTGAATATATATGCGCCATTAGGAACATCGAGGATTTTGCCGTAATCCAGAGTATTGTTATAAGATTCTCCAAACATATCACCCCATT
Organism: Bacteroidaceae bacterium; assembly: GCA_017507385.1. Classification (GTDB taxonomy): domain Bacteria; phylum Bacteroidota; class Bacteroidia; order Bacteroidales; family Bacteroidaceae; genus Minthosoma. The sequence continues at coordinate 62,695 of JAFWAX010000013.1, forward strand.
GCTGGTTTCCACCTTTACCAGTCCAACTATTTCTGTTGTTGCGTCCAAAACGTGCGTCAGGGATATAGAATGTTGCGTTTACAGGATTAGCTTCGGTTGCTTCAGCCATAGAAGCTATCATGTCAGCCTCTGAGATGATGGTCCAAAGTGCTTCCTTTGCATCGGCTGAAAGATTTCTGGCGATAACTGTAGTTTTGCCATCGTAACCGAAGCAGTTCGTGCCATCAGAGATAGTGAAGTTGTCACCAGCCTCTTTAATTGTAAGTGCAAGTGGTGAACCGTTATCCATCCATTGACCATTGAAATAGTACTGATTACCACCGTTTGAAACTTGTGACTCGAGATTGTAAGTGCCGTCCGCAGTGGCAATGAGAGTCACATATTCAGGAGTCTTTATAAGTGAAGCTGTTGTACCCCACTCATTTGCAGCACCCCAGTACATGCCTGTCTCAACATTCTTGAGGAAGTACTTGCCAGTAGCGAAGCCTTCGAACTCTGGCTCAACAACCTTAACAATAGTCCAAAGTGAGTTGTCGTTCTGTTCCATGTTTGCAAGACACTCAGTTGCACCAGCTTCAGTACCAATCAGACCATTAGCCTCACCGAGCGTGTAGTAAACAGCGTCTGCAATCTTGACAGGAGTAACACTGATGACAGCCTTGGCCTCTGGCTTAGCAGACATAGTCCACTTGTTGGTGCTCAAAAGACCTACGTAGAGACCTTCTGCGTTAGAGAGGTAGTAACCGCCCTCTGTTGCAGTCCAGCTGAATTCTGCAGCCTCAGCAGAAAGGCGAACGCCGTCAGCTTCGTCAGTGCTGTAAACAGAGAGGTAGCTTCCAGTTGACTTCTGAGCAAGCGCGTAAGTAACGCCAGCTTCTGGAGCAGTAGCAACAGGAGCGAATGCTGCAACAACCTCGTTGAGGGCGATTGTAGCAGCAGCAACAGCAGCTACATCCTCCTCTGCAGCAGCTTTCTCAGCATCATCAATAGCCTTTTCGATAGCCTCGAACTCAGCATCAGCATACATGAAGACAGCAGCGCCACGAACAGCGTCGTAAGATGCCACTTCTTCCTTAGCAGCTGCGATAGCCTCATTCAGTCCTTCAAGAGCAAGAGCGAGGTTTGTCAGTGTTTCAATCTTAATGTTCTGCACAAAGAGGTGAGGCATGTCGGCAGCACCTGCATTTGCAGCAACATAACCGAGAGAGAGTTTACCATAAGTGTCAGCATCGAGAGTGAAAGCAACTGCTACATTTGAAGCGCCTTCAGCAAATGCTGTTGCCTGTGCGAGATATTCTGTGCCGTCTGCAGCAATGAAACCAAAGAGGTTCTTTGCAACCTTAGCAGCTCCACCTGCGTTCACTACAGGAATAGTAAATGTGTAGTTACCAGCCTTAAGAAGCACGTCCTGAGTGTACTGAACCTTTGTGCCCCAAAGTGCTACGAGACCGAGAACATTCTCTGAAGCAGAAAAAGTGTATGCTTCACTTCCGAGGAATGCAGCAGAACCAGCAAATACGCCAGCTGCGCGAGCATTGCCGTTCTCAGCAATGTTCCAATACTTAACAGGCTGAACGCCGCTTGTTTCACCTTCCTTCACGTCCTTAGCATAAGCACGAACGCCCTTAACAACAGGTGTTGCAGCAGAGAAGTCGATAGTTGCAGGATATTCGTAGCAGAAAACACCTGCGTTTACTTCAGCATCAGCAACTTCGCCTTCTACTTCGGCAGAACCGTCATTAGATGTAGCGAACTTGATGTTCTTGATGCTCAGCTTGTTTACGTTTGCATAGTCTGCAGCAGCGACAAGCTTGAGTGTTACGATTGGCAATGATTCAACAGTCTGAATAGCTTTGCCTGTCAGAGAGTAAACAGCGATGCTCACTGTCTGACCGTTTACAGTAGAAGTAATAGAAGCATTTGTGCTGTCAGCAAGGATGCTATCTACTACTGCAGGATCTGCTTCAAGCGAAATTCCCTTTGGGAGCTCGATGTCTGCTTGAAGACCATAGACGGTTTTACCGCCATTTACAAGCTTGATTGTAGCTTCTGTTGACTTACCTGGAGCAAGGTCAAAATCTTCAATCGCCAACTTCTGAGCGAAAGAAGTGCTGATGCTTGCTACCATCATGATCATCAACATGGAGAACCACTTTGCAATAGTCTTGTTATTCATGTTTATTTGATTATAATTAGTTAATAATATTCTTTTTGTGTAGGTGCGGCGGCAGCCCGCCGCACCTTAAAGAGAGGAGTTCGTTTTATTTTACGTTAACCTTAATAGTCTTGCCACCAAGAACGATGATGTTCACACCTTTCTGGAGAGCGTTCACCTTCACGCCATTAGCAGTGTAGATTTCAGCGCCGTCAGCGATGAGAGTGTTGATTTCTTCAATGCCAGTAGCTTCGCCAGCAACTACGTCAAGAACGTAAGCCTTAGCCTGAGCGTCAACAAACTCTACATTAGAAATAGAAACGTTACCATTGCCTGTGATGTCGAGGCTGATGATAGCGCCTTCATTCTCAGCGATTGGAGTCTTGTCTGTTGAGAGACCTGCAATACGAACCTTGCCATTAGCAAGCTGGTTGTATGTTACCTGAATGTTGTTAGCACGGTCAGCAGCAGTTACGCCATTGAACTGAGCGCCAGCAGGAAGTGTTACATCCATCTGGAATGCAACATAGTCCTTCTGGTTAACGAGGCTAACCTCAGCGTTGTTCACAATGAGGTAGTCTTCATTTGCCTGACGATCGTTTGCTTCAGCTGCCTCATCATTCTCAATGCCAAGAGAAATGTTGATGATTTCTACAGCGTCAGCAACTGTGATAGCTTCGTTAGCGTTCACGTCAGCAGCGTAGAACTGGCGTGATGTTGGCTCTTCTGTCTCGAGCGCGAAGCTAACAGCAAGAATAGCGTCTGTGATAGTAACTTCACCGTTGATGTTAGCGTCACCTACGATAGTGTTGTCTTCAACCCACTGAGCGTAGTCAGTGAAGAGGAGAGCGATGTTGTCGAGGTTGTCGCTTTCAGCAGCGTAAGTTTCAGCATTGAAGATTTCTTCAGCTTCCACGATGCCTTCTTCAGCGTCAGTAATCATGCTGTATACTTCGTCGAGGTCGATTTCTGGGTTGATAGTTTCGAGATTAGCGTAAGCACTGTTCCAAGTGAGCTTGAGAGCTTCAACCTGTGCGATGAGGTCAGCCTTGTAAACGTCGCCGAGCACGTTCTTGATAGACTCTTCGATGCCAGCGATAGCAGCCTTAACAGCCTCGTCGTTAGCAGCGAGCGTGTAAGCCTCGTTGTAAGATTCCACAACAGAAGCGACAGTCTTGATTTCTGCATCGATAGAAGTTTCTTCTGCCTTCTTGTCTGCGCCAAGACCTGCGATAACAGCCTTTGCGTCAGCGAACTGAGCAGTAACAGTTTCGACAGCTGCGAGATCCTTCACGTAGAAGTCTTCGTTCTCTGCAGGAACAGAGATTGCGTAGAGCTGCTGATAGATAGTTGTATTAGCACCAGCCTTCAGCTCAATCTTAGCAACATTAGCAGAAGCATTCCATGCAGAAGCCTTGATTGCGTTAAGGTGAATATATCCCTCTTCTGCCTTAATAGCACCGAGGTCAATAATCCATGTAGTGTCATTCTTGATTGTCAAATACTTGCTGTCCTTGTTAACAACAGGCTGTACTTTATCACCTTCTTCTGGCTGATATACATTGTAGAAGAATCTTGGAGTGTCAGCCTTCACTGTAGCTACCAATGTCTTGTAGTCGCAGAGATCAACGTATGCATTTGGAGCAACATTACCGTTACCGAATACTGTACCAGCTTCTTTGCCAAAGTTAACATCGCAGTAGATATTTGGAACGCTGCCTGTGATTGTTGCACCAGGTTCAGAAGAAGACCATTCGTGGAACATGTCAGCAGTCAGGTCACAGTCCATAACAGCGCCGAGGATTGGCTTGTCTGTAGCTGCACCGATGCTTGCGATGAACTCAGCCTTAGCCTCGTCAGTGAGTTTACCAGCTGCGTCAGCTGCAACAGCATCGTCAACGATAGTCTTGAGACTTGCAGCGATGCCGTCGTACTTACCTGCATACTTAGTCTGAACAGACTCATCGTAAGTAGCGAGGAGATCTGCCTTAGCGTCAATTACCTTCTGAGCAGCTTCAGCCTCAGCCTTCACGTCAGCGAGGAGACCTGCGCTGTATGCAGCCTTCACGTCAGCAGCAATAGCTTCAATATCAGTCTTGATAGCAGCAATCTGTGCGTCGATAGAGTCGATGCCTGCGATGACGCAGATGTAGAAAGTATCTTTTTCAGCCTCAACGTAAGCATGGCCCATAGACTCGTCGATGTCAGCACGAAGTGCTTCGATATCAGTCATAACGCCAGCGATTGCCTCAGCATACTTCTCTGTCAGGTTGCAGTCAGCTGCATTTGCCTCAACTTCAAGAGCATCAACTTCAAGAGCACCAGCCTTTTCTACATATTCATTGTACTTAGCCTCGTTCTCCTCAATTGCAGCAGTCTCAGCCGCATTAAGTGCCTCAGCGATGCCGTCAGTGCCAATAGCGTTAAGAGCCTCTATGTATTCAGCAGCAGCAAAGCTTGCCAATGGGAGTTCTTCCTTCGCAAACTTCTCTGCGTTAGAAGTCTCGACAGCGTTGTATTTCTCTGTAGCTTCAGTCTTCACATTCTGGATGTTTGTGTAGATTGCGAAGAGGTCAGTCTGAGCCTTAGCAGCTGCTTCAGCATGGTAAGCTGCATAGTGGTCGCTGATGATAACGATAGCGTCCTTATAAATAGTTATCATTTCGTCAGACAACTTGCAAATCTTCTGATACTCATCGCTGTTAGCCACAGCAACTTCGTCCTCGTAAGCATTGAGTGCAGTAGAGAGGATTGTAGCGATATTGCCGCTGATAGTCTCGATGTTCTTATCGAAGTCAGCCTTGTTGTCATCGCTTGTTCCAGCAGCGTTGTATGACTTGATCGTAGCCTGAAGCGCGTCAATCTCAACATAGATGCTGTTGAGTGACTTCAGGTAGCCGTTATACTGAGTGCCATCGCTGTTGATGTACTCCTTGTACTCAGTGTTGATCTTGTCGTAAGCAGCCTGCCATTCAGCAACGAGCGCGTTGTATGACTCTGTCATTGCGCTGTTAGCTTCTGCGTTTGTAGTCTGGAGAGAATCAGCCACTTTGAGATACTCATCGATGTTTGTGCTGATTGCGCCAATCACGCTGCTGAGGCTGTCCTTCTTAGCAGCACACGCAATAGCCTTGTAGTCTGCCTGAAGAGCAGAGTCTACGTCTTCAATGCCTTCTTCGATAACTGGCTCATAATCAGCAACTGCCTTCTGAACGAACTCGTCGTAAGCGTCAACCATAAAGAATGCGCCTTCCTTCTTAGCTGTGAGGTCAGCGATTGATGCTTTAAGCTCTGCGTAAGGAATCTCGTTGGTAAATGCCATGTAGTCAGCATCGTTCTCGCCCATGTAGATGAGAGAGAAGTTGTCCCAAATGGTCCAGTAGCCCTGTTTGGTTGACTTAGCGCCAAGAACAATCTTGCCATCAGTTACCTTTACGGCAAGCTTCACAGTGTATTTGCCTTGAGCAAAGCTTGCACTTGCATGCTCCATTCTATCCTCACTGCCTGTTTTTGCAGGGAATGCCGTTTCTGCATCGTTGATGTAGAATACAGGAACAGGTGCTGACCCATAATCGCTACGATAGAAGCCTTGAGCAGTCATTGTGTAGTAGCCGTTAGGAACTTCGGTGATTTCCTGTGACAATGTAAATTCTCTTTCAAACACTTCTGCGCACAGGTTCCAATGTTCACCACCTCCTAAGTTGGAACTACCCCAAGCAGGTTCTTCACCTACGGTCATCTTCCATGCATCGCGATAGCGGTTGTTGCGGTTGAAGTCTGCGCATTTGATGAGGTAAGTTACATTGTCGCCTTCAGCTAATTCCTTAGAAGTTGGGATGACTGTCCACTTGAGAGCGTTCTCAATTGTGCCATTGTTTTCTACATAAGGAAGGTTGGCTGGACCATTAGCGCCGGCAACCAGGTAAGATGCGTCGGCCGAAGAAGAGATGGTATAAGTGCCGTCCTCGTTTTCTGCCACATAAACATTAGTTACAGCCTGGTCACACCATACGCCGTTCAAATAGTTATTTGCTCCTCCGTTATTTACAACAGACTCGAATGTGTAAACTCCTGTTGACTTCTTGTCGAGAACCCATGCAGAAGGATTGGTTGACAATGAAGCATGTGTACCCTAGTCGTTGGCAGGTGCCAAATAGTAAGTCTGCTCGCCCACAGTTGTCATGAAGCAGTATTCGCCAGAAGGGAGAGACTTGGCGTCAGCGTAGTTTGCTTTTGCCGTAGCCACAGCCTCGTCGATGGCAGCTTTAGCTTCAGCAATTGCTGCGAGAGCGTCTTCGAGCACAGGCTCTTCTTCTGCCATCAAGTCTTCAGCATTGCTGATGCTGAGGTTGGCAGCGTTCATCAGGCCCAGAACCTCCTCGGTGGCGATTTCGCCAGGGTAGTCTTTATCAAGACCTGTGATTTCGAGATTCTTCTCACGCCAGTAAGCGCTGATTTCTTCAAGGGAGGCAGCCACACCTTCTGCGGTTACTTCTTCCTCTGTCACGGATGACTCCGTAGAAACAGCATCTTCAAATCCGACGTTCGAAAGCACATCACCTGTGATGATAGCGTATGTTGTGAAGGGGATTCCCACACACATCAGAATCATCACAAAAAGAAATTGTACGTTTTTCTTCATAAGATTTGTGAATTTAGTTAATAATAAATTTAATTAATAATTAATAATGTGTATTTAATAATTTTTCATTCAGGCCAACTTCACTTCGTGCGACACTCCGTAGCCCACAGGGCTGCCAGTAACAAGACGTCGACACATAAACAAGTACAAAGATATAAAATGAAGGAGAGTTAAAACATTGAACACTTTCACGTTTTCGTGAAAGTGTTCTTTTTTTTCGTGAATAAAATTTAAGAAAAATTATTTTATGTTATTTGCCTTGTCTTGATGATACAATATTTAAGAAGGCGCATTCAAGACTTTCAGATACAATCCTCCGCAACGGCAGCAAGCAAATGTCGCAACACAGGCTTGGAAATTTGTAGGTTAACATTTTTGCCATTTGCTGCAACGAGCACAAGGATTTGCTTGGTAACACTGATATGATGCAATGCGGAAAGATTGACAATATGCTTTCTACCCAACCGCTTGAAGGGATGAGGATGGCGAATAGCGAGGAGAGCAAGCCGCTCTTCGATGCGCGATAGGCCGAACGGCACCATGAAACGCGCACCTGATGAATAATAGACATGGGTGTAGTGGTCGTCAGCCATGAAGTAGAGTGTCTGGCTGAGGTCAATCATGTAAAGTTCATCGTGCAGACTCAGGCATAGCCGCATGTTGGTGGTCTGGTTTGTTGTCATGATGTGTCCGTAAATGAAAAGCGTAGACCTCGGCTGTCCGTTCCGCATCCAGAGGCCTTCGCATTGCCCGACACACAGAGAACGAACAACGTTAGAGCCCACGCCGATATGATTTAACACATCAGCGGCAAAACATACGCTCTTATATCTCTTATATATTATATAAATGTATAGAGCTATGTTTTACTATGATGTGGAAAAAACACACCATGGACATCTACCGTTGCTATGTTCTGCAGCGTGTCTGAAGTTTGCGAAGTTTCCGGACGCCAGAACAAAGCGCTTGTAAACGCCTTATTATATTAGCCCACCCTACCTTCTGCCTGGCGGTTTCCCTCCTGGCAGACATTCGGCGCAGGCTTTACAGGGCACAAAGTAACGATTTTATTTTTAATTGACAAAATTTTTCCTCTCTTAACACATCTCTGCCTGCCAAAGAAAGGTGGGTTCTGTCCTAAAGGCAGAAGCGAGAGAAGCGGGGAAGCTTATACACGAATGCGAGACTACCCTAAGGGCGGGGCCCTCGGGTACGTTGTACGACAGGCGACGAACAGGAACGGCTGCCTTGCAGAAAACGAACAAAAAAAAGCAAGACCAAAGTTGTTTGGCCTTGCTACTATTGGATATCGTTCCCAGTGTGACAGGTTACTTCTTAATCTTATAGATGTAGAATGTGCGTGCAGGAACAGTAATGTCCTGTGCTGGTGCAGTCACTGTGAGTGAAGATTTTACAGGAACAATCTTTGTTGGCTCATCCAGCGTGTTTTCTGCATTGATGTCGTCAGAATGGAAAGTGATGAGCTGTGCCTGATGCGCACCCTTCTTCATTCCCTTCAGGTTGAAAGTTACAGGCTGTGGCTTGTCGCCAGTGTTGATGACCTTAATGATAACCTCGTCTGTATCTTTGTCATACACAGCAGAGGCGAAGAGTCCGTTCTGGTCGTCGTTGCCTGCAACAGGCTTGCCATTCATGGTGAGTGTGAGCATGTTGGTTCCCTTGTTGAGGGCGTAAAGCTGCTGCACATAGTAAGAACAAGAGTTGAACTTGCGGAGGTTGTCATACCAGATAGCATCTGGACGCCACTGCCAGCCGTCAACGTGTGCGAAGAGTGGAGCGTAAGTTGCCATCTCTACGATGTCGGCATTGCGCTCGAGGTCTGTCATGAACGCTGCTTCCATGAGGGCTGCATTGAAGTGGTTCCACTTCTTGCCTCTGCCATGGCATGCATATTCGCCTGCGAATACCTTAGGCTCGTTCTTTCCACGCTTGTAGTTGTCGTAGCGGTTGCCTGACTTGAGGAACCACTCTTCGTTGCGGTAGAAGTGCTCGTCAACGAGGTCAACGCCGAGCTTGCGCATCTCAGGCCAGAGATATTCGAAGTCACCACCTTCTGAGTTAGGGCCTGAAGAGCCAATCAGCTTGATTTCAGGATACTTGGCACGAACCTGCTCAATGAATGGCTTGAGGTTCTCTGGGTAGATTGGACCCCACTGCTCGTTGCCGATTGCTACATACTTGAGGTTGAATGGAGCTGGATGGCCCATGTCTGCACGAAGCTTTGCCCATTGGTTCTTGGCTGGGTCGCCATTAGCAAACTCGATGAGGTCGAGCACATCGTCGATGTATGGCTGGAGCTGGTCAACTGGCACGTGACGGTCGTTGCGCTCGCTGCCATTCTGGAACTCGCATGAGAGACCTACGCTGACAACAGGGAGAGGTTCTGCGCCAATCTGCTCTGAGAGGCGGAAGTACTCGTAGAATCCGAGTCCGTAAGACTGGTAGTAGTCGGGGAAGAAACGATAGTCGAAGGTGTAGTGCCAGCGGTTCTCGTTCAATGGGCGGTTCTCTACTGGACCGACAGAATTCTTCCACTGATAGCGTGTTGCGAGGTCAGTACCCTCGACAATACAGCCGCCGGGGAAGCGGAACACGCCTGGCTTGAGCTGCTCAAGAGACTCGGCCAAGTCTTTGCGCATACCATTCTCATCACCCTTATAGACATCAACAGGGAAGAGAGAGATGTGCTCAAGATCGACTGTGCGGCTATTGCGCGCAAGCATGATGCGGAGAGAACCCTTGTCAACAGTCTGGTTAGCCTTGATGACAACCTCATACTTTTTCCATTCCTTACCAGAAATTTCGAGAGTACCTTCCGAGAACTGCTGGCGTTCGCCCATCGTTGAAGGGTCGCAGAAGAGCACTCGGAGCGTCACCTTGTCATCACCGTTTGGAGTACGTGCCCACACTGTGAAACGATAGTCAGCCCCTCTCTGATAGCCAATACCAAAGAAACCTTCGTTCTCCAATCCTGTGTACTTATCATTGTGGCCAGAGTTCTTGAGACGCACATAATGAGGGTTCTTGTTGAAAGGACCATCGTTCATCAATTCGAACTGACCGAAAGCCTTCCATCCCATGAAGTGCTGTGGAAACTCAAAAGAGCGGTTTTTCACCAACTCGCCATACAAACCACCATCGGCAGCATAGTTGATATCTTCAAAAAAGATACCATACATGGTAGAAGGGATTGCACCACCCACCTTCGAAGTGTTGATGTCGAAAGTTTGTGTTTGTGCAGACATACCCGCAGCAACTGTAACAGCTGCAAGTAATGAAGTGATTTTTTTCATACAGATTTAATTATATTAGGTTTTAATTAGTGATTTTCCTATTTCAACGCTTAACGCTAAAAACGTATCTAACATGTGCAAAGATAACACAAAAAAACTGAAAGATAAAAGAATCCTGCATTTTTTTGCAAGTAACGATTCTACGGCTGAGTTTCTCCCTCGACGAAATTATCGACAAAGAAGTGCGTACCATCCCAAACCGCATAGGTAAAGAGAGTCATCCATTCGCCAAGAAACACCACACGTGCATCACGGCTGAGCATGAGATCCAATTCAATGTGGCGATGCCCAAAAACAAAGAAGTTGATTTCAGAATGTGTCCGCAAATACTCCTTGGCATAAAGCACCAGCCCTTCCTTATCCTCACCCTGATAAGGCTCTTCACCATTTCCTGCCGCACTTTCATAACCAACCAGCTTCGTATCGTTATAGAAGCCATCCTTGGTCAACACACGCCCTTCCGCATCAAGATGCTCCTCAGCCGTAGCCCTCTTCAGTCGCGAATGCTTAGCCCAATTCAAGCCAAAGTTCATAAACCAGTGCGGATGTATCCATTTCGCCATCTTCTGCAAAGTTTTGTTGCGGAAGCACCAAAACATGAAGCGCGTCTTCCATTCCTTGTCACGATAGTCAAGTCCATCGCCATGAGCGAGATAGAACACCTTCCCATGCAGTTCGACAGCGCACGGATGGCGATGCAGGATAACGCCACATTCACGTTCAAGGTAGCTTCCCATCCACATGTCATGGTTGCCCGTGAAGTAATGCACTTCAACCCCCATGTCTGTCAATTCGCTCAGCTTACCCAGAAAACGCGTATAGCCCTTGGGGACAACTTCCTCATACTCAAACCAGAAGTCAAACATATCGCCCAGCATATACACAGCCTCCGCCTTGTCCTTTATCTGGTCAAGGAAATTGACCAGACGTCGTTCATGCGTACGGCGGTGCTCAATAGCCCGACTTCCCAGATGCGCGTCACTGATGAAATAGATGCTTTTCATATTACATAAATCCTAAGTCAAGTTTGGCTTCCTCGCTCATCATGTCCTTATTCCATTCGGGTTCAAAGACAACATTCACATTGACCGCCTTCACGACCGGTATGCCCTCAAGCTTCTGCTGTATATCCTCCAGAATAAAGTCGGCAGCCGGACAATTGGGAGCAGTGAACGTCATATCTATGTCGATGTCAAACTCCTTTCCTTCAGCAGGTTCTGCCGCAGGATGAACATCAATCTTGTAGATCATACCCAGATCCAGCACATTGACCGGAATCTCAGGGTCAAACACCGTCTTCAGGTATTCAACCGCTTTTTCTTCAACTTCGTATTGTGTCATAATTCTATATCTTTCCGTTTTCGGCGAAACTGTAGTAGTCGCCATCTGTTACAATTACATGGTCAACCATTCTGATATTGACCGTCTGAGACGCCCTGCCTACCCTCATCGTCAATTCCTCATCAGAGCGGCTCGGCCGCAGATTACCACTGGGGTGATTGTGCACAAGAATAAAACTGGTGGCATCATGCAGAAGAGCCTTCTTGAGCAGCAGCCTCACATCGACAGAAGTCTCGGTCAATCCTCCCGAACTGAGAGTGACGCAGCTGATAAGGCTCGCATTGTTATTCAGCAGCAAGACCCAGCTCTTTTCATAAGTCAAGTCCTGCACCAAAGGCTGCATATATCGCAGCACATCAGAACTTGAACGAAACTGCGTAATGCTCTTGCTATCTTCCATCATGCGCCGTTTACCAATCTCTGCTGCAGCAATGATAGTCAGCGCCTTCGCCTCGCCAATGCCGTTGAACTGAATCAAGTCCTGAAGCGACAAATGGTTCAGATTACGCAACTTGCCATCACAGCTCTCCAGCACCTCCTGCATCAGTTTGACAGCAGATTTCTTGGAAGTTCCATTGCCTATGAGAATTGCAAACAACTCCGCATTTGTCAGTGCTTCAACGCCTTTCGACATCAGTTTTTCACGCGGACGGTCTTCTTCAGCCCAGTTCTTGATTGAGACATACTCTCGATCTTCCCCACTTGGCTGACATGAAGACGACGCATCGAAAAAGGCTGAATCCTCTTTCACATTCCCGTCTTTTTCTTCATTGAAAGGCTTGAAACTTCGGCTAATCATAGAAATTCTTCTCAAAGGCAGTAAACTCATCCTTTCCCTGAACACAGCGCAGCCACCATGCCTTCAGGAATCCCGCGCCATATCCTATCAGCTGCACAAACGCAGCCTCAACACTATAGAAACCAATCACTACACTCTTATTCCTGATACTGGAGTCGATGAATATCAGCAACACAAACAGCAATATTGGCATGAGGCACAGGGAATAAGTCGGGATAAATCCCCCATTAGACAGAAAGATTCCCGTTGCCGTATTGTTCCAGTAGTCAATCTGACGAAATGCCACAGCCGCAGCAACCAGCAGCACCAGTCCGACAGTGAAAAGCATAGGCATCAGGTGCACCAGCTTCATCGTGCCAGGATGCCTTTTTTCAAGATTGATTCGGGCGATGCCAGAATTGAACACCTGCTTGAAGAACTTGTCCATATCTGTGCGTCGCTTATGCCACACCCAAGCCTCGGGGAACAGCCGCGACGTATATCCTGCCTCAACAATGCGATAGCTGAAATCGATGTCTTCGCCAAAACGCATCTTGCTGAATCCATGAAGCTTGAGATAGACATCGCGTCGCACTCCCATATTGTAAGAACGAGGATAGAATTTGTCCATTGCACCCTTCTTCTTGCCGCCGCGTATTCCTCCCGTCGTGAAGAACGAAGTCATGCTGTACGATATGGCCTTCTGTATATTCGTGAAAGATTCATGCGCAGCATCAGGTCCGCCAAAAGCATCACACGGATTCTCCGCCAATTCCTTCTCCACGGCTGCCATATAGCCTTCAGGCAACACACAGTCGCTGTCGAGAATCAGCACATACTCCCCTTTCGCATGCTCCACGCCATAGTTGCGAGCAGGGCCGGGGCCTCCATTTTTCTTCGTCAGATATTGAATGGCGAGCTGTTCCGCATACTTTTCCACAATTTCTCGGCATGGCACATCCGAGCCATCCTCCACCACCACAACCTCAAAATCCTTGACCGTCTGCACCGTCAAGCTTTCAAGCAGTTCGTCCACCTCGTCAGGACGATTATATACAGGAATAATAACTGAATATTTCATGTCATTCAAAATAGAATGTAAAGACAATCATCTTGCTCTTCGCCTTTTCCACAGATTGAGTAAAAATCAATTCCGACGCATCCGTAATGTCCGTACGCTTCTTGTTCACCACATTCGACAATCCATAAAGGAACTTCACCTCAGGAATGAACTTGAAGAAAGGCAGATAGAAGTCACAACCCAGACCCAGTTCCAGATAGACGTCTGTATTCGTCAGCAGATACTGCTTCTGCTTCTTGACCGTCAAATCAAGCACAGGGTTCACACCCGCCACGATGTAGGGGCGGTAGTTGTTGAAACGCTCTGCCGCAAACTTCACGTTGATTGGCACCGAGAAATAAGTTGACTTGATGGTCTGCGTCTGCCTGTCCCCATTCAGTTCATTGCGGAATATGACATTCTTTGTGCCAAAATGCATGGTGGGGATAATACGCAAGCCCAGATTCTGCGTCAGATAGAACTCTCCGAGTATTCCGACAGAAAATCCCGGTTCATAGTTAGGTACTTCAGCATACCACTGATTCCCTTTCTCGTCCGTATATCCGTTTTGCAGCAGTTCAATGTCCTGCAAGTGCACACCAGCCAGAAAGCCATAGTGAAACAGGCGCTGGTCAATGTAAGGCCGGTTCATCACCTTTCTCGTCTGAGCTTCCGCCTCAGGAGCAGAGACAAACGCGAAAATTGCAGCCAGGCATACTATTATATTATAATGTATAGATTTCATCAATATAATAAACGAGAAAAATCGCCTTTTATTTTGCAGGATGGAGAGTTTGATGTAACTTTGTGCAAAGATAGTGAAAAACCGGATACAAAACAAAACGATAGTTTCACTTTTCTTGTACAGGCGCATTCAAGTCTCCAACGATAAACAATAACAATATCAAATTATGAAACTTACTGTCATCGGCGCTGGCAACATGGGCGGCGCGCTCATCAAGGGATGGGCTAAAAGCGGAAAGATTAGCAACATCACCATTGCAGACAAGAACGAGCCCCTACTGGCTCAGTTCAAGCAAGAATATCCGGCTATCAACACCACAACAGACAACATCGAAGCTGTGAAAGATGCCGATGTCATCGTGCTGGTTGTCAAACCATGGCTCATGAAGCTGGTGCTTGCCGAAGTGAAGCACGTGCTCGACCTCGACAAGCAGATCATCATCTCCGATGCAGCAAACTTCACCACTTCCATGCTGGCAGAGGAACTCGGACGAGACGGCCAGTTCTTCTATGCCATCCCAAACATTGCAGCAGAATTTGCTGCCAGCATGAGCTTCATCGCCAAGGGCGCAAGTGCCACAGACGAAAGCCTGAAGGTTGTTGAAGAGCTGTATGCCATCGATGGCGACACCCTCGTTGTGCCAGAGAACCTCGTTGGTCCAGGCATGATGATGGCATCATGCGGCATCGCATACGTCATGCGCTACATCCGCGCCCAGATGGTAGGCGGATGCGAAATGGGCTTCTACCCACAGCAGGCCAAGCAGATAGCCTTGCAGACCATGCAGGGAGCCGTGTCATTGCTCAAGGAGACAGGTTGGCATCCAGAAGAAGCGATTGACAAGGTAACGACACCCGGCGGCGTGACCATCAAGGGCCTCAACGAACTTGACCACGCAGGCTTCAGTTCAGCAGTCATCCGTTCGCTCAAAGCAGGATTAAAATAAGAAAATACCGTCAATCCATACCCAAAACACCTTCAAACCACCATTTGGAGGTGTTTTTTCTTATCTTTTTGCAAAAAATATCCATTATCAATTGCCATTTATCAATAATTTCGTACCTTTGCACTCGCAAAAGCAACGCCCTGCCCCGATGGCGGAATTGGTAGACGCGTTGGTCTCAAACACCAATGAAGCAATTCGTGCCGGTTCGATCCCGGCTCGGGGTACAAAAAAGGAGTCTCATTTCTGAGACTCCTTTTTTGTACCCCATGCTTGCAATCCGTAAACATTCGATAAACTTCCCGAATACCCAACAACCGTCCTCCCTCTCAATTCTCAACTCCTTCCGTTGTCCGTTGTCTGTTGTCCGTTGTCAATAGCACAACATTCGTCCTCTAACTCCTTCCGTAGTCTGTTGCCCGTTGTCAAGCCAACTTCCAACCTCCCCTCGTCACCCTCCAGAAGAAATGATACCATCTGAAAACAGGTTCCCACAGGCATTCCGAAGGGAAGTACCACATCAGGCGCAGATTACGCTTCAAACGCTGGATGTTTCGCCCCACCTGTGAAACATGGTGATCCACCCTCTCGTCATACTGGCCGAAGTTGCCGGCAAGCATTATCTCTTTCTGCAAGAAGCGCCCACGCCGCTCATCCACAGGCACCAACAGCAGGCGCTCTTCCATGTGCAGAGTCTCTTGCAGCACATACATCACCGCACACGCCATGTCGTACAACCCGAACCGTCTCAGCAGAGCCGCGTCCCTCCGTTTCTCCTCCTCCGTAAAGCCTTGCTTCAGCACAAAATAGTAATCCACCAGCTGCCGCAGCCCTATCCCCTCATGGATGATGTGATTGCTGATATGCGCCATCTGATAGATGCGGTTAAAGGCATTCGTAGGCACACAGATGCACCCTGCCCCATCAGGCAGTTCCACCTCATGCGAGAACTGTTCCTCGGCATTCTCTTCAAACCATCGTTGCAGACGTCGGTTGTGAACAAGGTTGTTCATGAATGATGGACGGTAATGGATTTCAACCTCTATGCCCTTGAACACACCAGCATCAACATGGTGATAACAAGCCTTTGCACCAGGATTCCTCCTTCTCGCATACCCAATCATTTTTCTCACAAACACATCCTTCTTTTCTCTTCCATCCTCCTTCTCTCCGGGCATCACCCACACATCAATGTCACCACTCATCCTGCTATAAGGATTAGGGTAGTTCAATGTATTGCCCTGCCCTTTCAAGATGCAGCCTCGCAGTCCCATTTCCTTCAAGAATCGTGTCAGTTCCACTGCAGCCTGATTCGTCTTTCGGTTCCCTTGCTGTATCCGTTCACAGGCAGCATACCATTTCAGCAGCAGCTTCCTTTCCAGCCTTATGGCAGGATTCTGCTGTATGCCATCAAACAAAACACCCAACAGCGATTGCTGCTGGGCTATTTTGTAAATGCTTCTCCAATCTGACTCTGATATATTTATAGGAGTTCCAATAGAAAATGAACTTTTCTTTCCTAAAGATATTCGTATAAGTTCAAAAAAATGTGACATTTTTTACAAAAAAATAACACCTTAAATTATGTTTGTTTTCTAAACACATTATTATCATCTATCAGAGACCAATAACTATACAAACATATTAGCTTCACACTAATTAAAGTATTTTCTTTCGTTCTTCTCGAATCAATCGAGGCAATATTTTGATAAAATTCCAATAGCGAGGAACATTCTTTTGAGGCTGTTCAAATGCACGATGCAACCATTCTAACCGTAAGTTCAGCATCCATTGGGGAGCACGTTTTACTTCACCCACTCCTGCATTGAAATTGAAGATTGCACCAAAACCAAACATCACGCCACGCTTAAGATGCGGTTGTAGCAAACTCATAAATATCTCCTGCTTGGGAGCTCCCAATGATACCCAAATTATATCAGGATTGTCCTCATTAATCATCTGGGCAATACCTTCATAGTCAAATTCCTCCACTTTGCAGAATGGCAGAGTCTCGAAACGCATATCCTTAATTTTAGGATCAATCTTCGAGAGGTTTTCCCGCAATCCGGCCAATACTTCAGGAGTATTCCCCAAAAAGAATTGACGGAACTTAGACATTTTCACATATTTAATAAAAATATCCGCCCCAATATATGAATCCAATGGCTCGTGATGTATTCTGCCCAAAATCTTTGCAAGCACAGAACCATCACAATTGTTCACCAACGCTCCATTTAGTACCTTCAGAAACTCAGGATTCTTGTTGGCCACCGTCAGGTTATTACTTTCTACCGAACAGACATATCCCACTTTCCCACTCTCAATAGCATCAAATATCGTCTTGTCCAATTTTTCCTTATCAAATTCCAACCTGACATTAAAGTATCTCTTTTCTTCACTCATAATGCAACTCCTATAGTCAAAAATTTCATATCTGTAATTGCTCGAATGCTATGCACACTCGTCGCTGGAATCAATAGAAATACTCCCTTCTTGCATTCAATCTCCTCATTATCAACATACATCACACCTTCACCAGAGATAAAAAGATAGTGCTCGTCCATCGTCTGATGTTCGTGCGGTTCTACCTCTTCACCTCGGCGAAGTTCGGTAATAGCAATTTGAGTAATGTTTGAGATTGTTTCCACATTGCTCAGCAATACACTTTTCAAACCGATATTGTGAGCAGTTGGAGTTGGAAATATTTCAGAGAGATTCCTTTTTATGAATCTCGGATTAGGCATTCTTCTCTATCTGAGATTTCACCCAATCATATTGCTGTTTCAGGCCCTCTTCTAGACCAACCTTGGGTTCCCAGCCAAGAACCTCCTTTGCCTTTGTCCAATCAGCAGAACGCGCCTTATCGCCTTCTGGCTTCGTCGTATCGTAGAATGGTACAATATCCTTTCCAGATATCTTAACAACTGCCTCAGCAATTTCACGGATAGAGGTACATTCCGAAGGTCCAATCTGAATCCAGCCATGGCCCCACCCTTTTTCGAGAGCGAGGACAAGAGCATCAACAATATCATTTACATGGATAAATGCTCTGCCTTGCTTGCCAGACCCCCACACATTGAATGGTTCATTCGGGTAGTTGATAGCCTTACGTATAAGAGCTGGAATTACTTGGCTCCTTTCTCCATAATCACATGGCGAACCATACACATTATGGAACATCAACGTACAGCAAGGTATTCCCGTCTCTTTTTCCAAGAAGCCTACTTCCAACTGTCCCATCAGCTTACTCCATCCATAAGCAGATTCAGGTAATGCAGGGAAAAGTTCCTCCTCTTTCAAAGGTATTACGTCCAACGAATTCTGGCGTGTCAATGGGAAGCTACAAGCAGTTCCCACATAGATTAGGCCTTTAATACGTTCTTTACCAGCCTTACGTACAGAATTAAACAGATGGGTATTAATCAGGTTGTTCTGACGGAACAAATCTCCTTGATTACTAAACACATAGTCAATGCCAGCTACAATGTCAGCCAAGTGAATCACATAATCCACCTGCAATACCACTGGGTCGATGCTCAACCCCGTCGACAAATCGACATCGTAAAAACGGGTTTCCAGATCAATTACAGGATTCCCTTTTGCATCATTCAGATACTCCAATTTACCACGCCAAAGATTATCGATGACATACACGTCATGCCCATCTTTGACCAAACGCTTTACGAGGTTGCTACCTATCATGCCACAACCACCAGTAACAAGAATCTTGTTCATTTTTAATTAAAATAATATTATTTTACATTTACTCTTTCCCATACCAACGTTTCGGGATTCATTTTTTTTATTATTACAGCAGGAATCCCAGCCACCATGCAATTATCAGGAATATCCTTGTTTACAACCGCATTGGCTCCAATAATTACGTTATTCCCAATATGAACAGGCTTAACGATTTTTACACCAGGACTGATATATACATTGTCTCCAATAATTGACGCTCCCATACCAATATTCACACACACATGAATTGTGCAGTTTTCACCAATCCTCACATTAGGATTTATTACAATAGTGCCATAATGTCCTAAATATAAACCTGCGCCGAAATTATTTGCATAGATAGTATAGCCCAATTTATAGCTTAAATGTTTATGAATGATGTAATACCATAATTTCCAGAATCGGTTCCAAAGATTTTGTTTCTGATTATAATAGTATTCATAATGCCTCAAGTTCACCGTGAACAAGAGCCTTGGATTTGTATATATTTTTACCCCCCCCCGTTTTCAAACCATTCATGTGCATATCCTGTTGGATATACCTCTTCATATCAGCTTTAGTTTTTATCATTTGTTCAAATATTATATTGACAAACTATCAAGAACCGTCTTTAGTTCATTAATAGCCTGAACTTCTGTAAACCGCTCTATCACCCTATTATAAACAAATTGAGACAAACTGTCCCACTTTCCAGACTTCTCTATATCCATAATTCTATTAGCAAACCCTTGAGGGGAGAATTCTGACACGACTAGTTTCGGGTCACCACAAATAGATTCATTAAACCCAGCTTTGCTTACAATTGGGACAACTCCATAAGCCATTGCCTCAGTCAAGGAATTCGAGTGACCTTCCTTCTTTTCCTGAGAAGGAAATACAAAGTAATGCGCACATTTCAACCTTTCGGTTATGTAACTAAGAGGTTGAGCGTGATGATAGATTACAGTACCATTTGGAATTTGCTCGGATTTTTCACAGGACTTAAGTCTGTGCATATATTCGTCTGCATAACCACCTATTAAATCAAGTTTGGCTTGATATCCATTTCTTATCAGAATCGAAAGAACTTTTATTATCATATCTACATTTTTCGATTCTGTTATGCGCCCAAAATAAATTAAATTAATTGCTTCGTTGTTCATTGTAAGGATGTATGAAACTTGTCATGATGTAATTAGGATAATATATTGTATTGGCTTTCCATCTTTGTTTTATAAAGACAACAAATTCCCAACCTTGACATAGCACAGCTGATGACTTCTCGACCATTGTTTGCATTGCCTTTCTATATAACCATGAATGATGACTAAAGGTTTTCACCATTGTCCCATTTCTTAGTTCATAAACTATTTTACGACCAAACAACCTTGATATGAAAAATATCATATATTCATAAAACAACTGGTTCTCATAAAAGCCTGT
Organism: Bacteroidaceae bacterium; assembly: GCA_017507385.1. GTDB lineage: Bacteria > Bacteroidota > Bacteroidia > Bacteroidales > Bacteroidaceae > Minthosoma. Next base: position 82,836 of record JAFWAX010000013.1, read on the forward strand.
GATGTGCACCGCTGCTTGGGGGGTTCTCATAAGAATTATAATTAATAAGAAAGGGGTTATGAGGCTATAATAAAGAAATGCCCATTTTCCCCTACCTAAATTAGGTTTCTCTATAGAAATTACTTCAACACCCAGCTTCTCATATAATACTATCGTTCTTTGGCAACCTCTTTCGCCACCCCCTATTTTTCCAACAGGCAATCCTTTTCCTGTTGGACCATAAAAAATTAGAGTTTTGTTCATTTTATTTTATCACTTTTGTAGGAATCCCTTAGGTACTCAAAAAACTATACCACTCTCACCTTCCAATTTGTATATGCCCAATTGAAGGTAAGTACTCAATTTAGAACAAACTTTTCCAAAAGGCACTTTTTCAGTGCCTTTAACGAGATGTGTTAAAAAAACAAGTAATCTTAACAAATTGATGATTGCAATTGAAAGTTGAAAATTAAGCGAGCCGAAAACCTCCTAAAGATTTTCCGAATCTGGCTCTTCTGCCTTATCCAAATCCTTCCTCACTTTCTTCCGCTTGTCGCCGAAACGGCTGGAGTTGGCATACTTCAACCTTACGTCAAGGCATTGGGCCTCTAGCTTCTCTAGCAGCGAACGGAGCGACTGATAGCTTAAATTCTTCTGATGGATATGCAGCCCATTGCTTATGCGCAAGTCGACGAGGATACGAACAGATTCCTTCTGAGAAGCCAGAGGCGTCTCCACACCCCTGACTGATGGCGCTCCCTTTACAGGGGGAAGGCCATCCACTTGTGCTTTCACAACTTTCCTGCTATATCCTTGTACCATTTTGAAAAGAGGTTGTAAGGAACCTTGTTCTTTAAACAGAATGTCTCAATTGACATACCCAGAGGCAGAGCCTCGGTCTTGTACTAAAAGTAAAATCTTTCCAAATCTTCGCTGCTATACATTTTTCTTTAATTTTAGTCGCAGCAAAGGTATATGTTATTAAATTTTAGCCCCTTTTTGAGTACTAACGTCGTTTTTATTTACTATCCTAAAATGACCTCTTTTAATGCATCTAAGTATGCTTTGCCCCAACGCTCATCAGGCTCTACATAGTTACCTTCACCCCACTCATTCCAAGAGCGCAGGATGATAATTTTATGTTCGTCTTCTTTAGCTTGTACTAAGTTAACAGCTTCTTGTACATGTTTCTTCCAGAGCTCTGGCGTAGAGCCATATACAATCTGGGCTTTCTTGCCTGAACGAGGGCTTCTATCCCAACCTGGAATGATATTAGGATAAATATTCTCTTGAAGATCTGTCTCATTGAAGGTATATTTAATAAAGTCCTTGTACTTGTACTTATCAACTGGAACTAGCCAATCAATTTTATCTCGTATTTTCTTTTCAATAACCATTTTGAAATAACCTTTAATCTTCTGCATAGGATCCCAAACAGCACCATGACTTACAGCATCGTAACCACGTCCAAGAACCTTTTTGTAATCAGGGTCATTTGCTTCATTAATACCAACAAAATGAATTCCTGGCAATCCATTCTTCTGGGCCAGATTATTCCACAAGTTAAAGAAGTGCTTTGCATCAGGCAGAGATTTTGCATCGTATAAGAGGAAGAAAGGTTTTCCATCCACTTTGATATAACGAGGGTCTTTAAAGGCTTTTAAACAATAATTAAAATGAGCAATATAGTCTTCCTCTCCTGGATACGTCTGTTCACAAATCATGTGATTCTTTTGGAAGTTACCCATAGCCGTCCAAGTTGATGTTTTCCAGTGATGATTAGCCCATCCAAGACAGAAAGGGAAGTCTGGCTTACCACTCTCCAGCACCTCATTAAAAGGACGTTCAAGGAGACGCTTGCCATTACCGAACCAGTAGTGCCAATACATAAATCCTTCAACTCCTGCCTCACGTGCGAGTTGCGCCTGTTGTTCTCGAATCTCAGGAAGACGGAGATCGTAGAAGCCAAGGTCTGCAGGTATATTTGGCTGATGATGATCATGGAAAAGCGGACGAGCTTTTGCTACATTATTCCACTCTGTAAAACCCTTGCCCCATACATCGTCATTCTCTGGAATTGGATGATATTGAGGAAGGTACATTGCTATAACTCTTGCTTTTGGTTTCATTTTATTTCGTTTTCTTGCTTATTTAAATCTGCCTCAAAAATATCTATGTACTGTTGGGCTATGTCAATATAATTATGATACTTCTCAACAAACTGACGGCCTCTGAGTCCAATAGTTTCTATTTCATCTTTTCGATTAATAATGTCTATCATCGTTTCGCAAATTTGATCAACATTCGGACAAATATTGAATATTGGATTGCTTTCATATCCATACATCTCATTAGCTACAGGTTCTGCGCCCCCCATAATGAGTTTACCCTTCAGCATAGAGAAGAAACCATTCATTGCAACAGAATAACTATTTGCATCATCAACAATGACATTGGTCCTCTCAACCAACTTCATATATTCATTAAATGGAAGCATACATGCACAGATGAACTCACCTTTATCGCCATAATGCTTCTGCATCTTTTCAAATGCAGCTTTTATATAGCGAGTTCCTTTACATTCGCTTCTAGACCCATGGTAGAATACAATCTTATCTTTTACAATGTTAGCCTTATAATCGAATATTGTTGGGTTTACAGGTATTCTAACTATATTGCGACATGTTTTATAATCTTTAAATGGCATATAATACTCATACCAAATAGGTATATAGCCATCTACCATCTTAAGTAGCTCATCTTCCCATTGAAGTAGTTTCTTGTTATTTCTATATTGGCATTTGGTTTTTCCGACCAAATATCCTTCCATATAGCTTTTATATTTTTCTTCTGAATTATACCAATAATCAAAGAGATGTGCGCTTATCCCAGCACCACTGAGGTATATCTTTTTGTTATGCTTTCGAAGATAATCGTAAGGGATTCTGTTAAGCCAAGGATAACGGCTACTTATATTATTAGGTTCAATTAACAGAACAACATCAAATCCACATAATAGGCTTTTGTGAAGCATTATATTTGCAACATTATATAATGGGCCCAATTTTTTCAATTTATAAGAAAGATGACTGTCCCATCTAAAATCTGAAGGATAATCCTTTCTACAGTCTCCATTACTAGCATGAAAAACTTCGTGACCTAATGCCACAAGACCATCTTTCAAACAATTGAAGAAACCACTATATTCTCCGAAAAGAAGTATTCTCATATTATTTCAGTTCTGCAAGGATTTGGTGAAGCGCATCAGAAACGTATTTTACTTCTTCGTTGGTGAGTGATGGATACATAGGAAGAGAGAAAATTTCCTTTGCTGCTGACTCTGTCTCTGGCAAATCGCCTAATTTATAACCTAGATACTGATAACCTGTCATGGTGTGGATAGGCCATGGATAGCTGATGTTTACCCAAATGTCGTGATCGTGCAGTTTCTCTAAAATCTGATCGCGCTTAGGGTGACGGACTACATATAAATAGTATGCGTGCTTGCCATAATCTGCTTCTGCAGGAAGGATGAGGTCTGTATCAGCAAGGAGTTCGTTGTATAGAGCCGCTATTTCACGTCTGCGATCTACATACAGATCAAGCTTTGGCAACTTAGTGAGCAGAATAGAAGCGTGAATCTCGTCCATACGGCTGTTATAACCATGCTCAATTGCATAGTAGGTCTTCTCTGCGCCATAGAAACAGATACGTCGGAGTTTTGCATCTATCTGATTATCATTAGTGAGAATCATACCACCATCACCATAACCTCCAAGAATTTTGGTCGGATAGAATGAAGTGGTGGATACAATACCCATAGAACCGGCCTTTTTGCCATGATACTCAGAACCTTGAGCCTGAGCCACGTCTTCCAGCACATAGAGGTTGTGTTTCTTGGCAATCTCAAGAACTGGATCCATATCAACACACTGACCATAGAGGTGAACAGGGAGGATGCATTTGGTCTTCTCTGTGATAGCTGCCTCAAGTTTGGTTGTGTCCATGAGGTATGTACGTGGGTTGATGTCCACAAATACAGGTGTAGCACCCACAGTTACGATAGCCGATACGGTTGGGATAGCAGTATTGCTGACGGTAATAACCTCATCACCAGCACCAATGCCAAGTGCGTGAAGTGCAAGAACGATGGCATTGGTACCATTGTCACAACTAACAGCATGATTTACCTTGTGGTATTCAGAATATTCTGTTTCAAACTGCTTAACCTTTGGTCCACGGAGAAGGATGCCAGACTCCAAAACCTCGTTAATAGCATTCTTGATTTCGTCCTTTGTCTCAGCATACTCTTTCAAGTAGCTCCATACTGTAATTTTCATTATGTATCCTATTTTATATTGTTTATAATCATATTTTTTGCTTCAGCATCCCACAGCATATCCTGATAAGCCTGCTCGTAGTCACCTGAGCATAAGACACGAAGTACATCCTTGAGGTAAAGTTCAAAATTATTTCCCATAGGAGTCTTTATTACCGATACCTGATTAAGGTGGTTTACAGTCAGTTCGTTCTCCATGTTATCAGGAATTGTAAAGATACGATTCACAAGCACGTTGGTGCGTGTGCCCATAAGGTGAACCTGATTGATGTATTCTGTATTAAAGCCGAAATGACCAATCATTGTTTTGCCACCAGGATAGCTCATCAATAAGCTATATTCAATATCCAACCCATCCTCTTGACGCTCCGATATGATGCATGAAACTTTCTCTGGTTTGCTTCCAAAAAAATAACGCCCAACCGAAACTGCATAAGGAGCGGTATCCATGATTGCACCACCTCCCAGAGTCTTCTTATATCGGAAGTTGTTTGGCAAGAATGGAGGCATAGTGAAATGAATTGTTGCTAACTTAGGTGTATCCTCATTCCTAACAAAAATCTCCTTGATGGTTGAAAGCTGTGGGTGCATCAGATAGACTGTTGACTCGCCTAGAAACAATTTTTTGCTCTTGGCTAACTCTATTAACTCCTGAGCGTCTGTCAATGTAAGAGTAGCAGGTTTGTCTACAATGGTGTTGTGACCAGCATCAAGCGACATACGAGCATACTTAACGTGGCTGCTGTTGACAGTAGAGACATACACCAAGTCTCCCTTGAATGCTTTCAGACCATCTTCATAACAATCATAGCATGTGACTGGCAGTCCGCATTTCTTAAAATCCTCATCCCATGGTTGCCCTTCATATTTTGCTATAGAAACCTTTGTAAAACCAGCCTTACCAAGAATCGGCAGAATGCGAGCCTTGACAAGATTGGAATACCCTAAAAATAATATTGATGCCATACAGTTCTGTTTTTAATCAATGAAACTGATGCCCGAGATAATGCTTCGAGCCTCTATATTGAACTTGCCATAACGCATGAATTCCTTCATCTGAGCAAGTGTCATCCAAGCATAATTGAACGGCAACTCAAATTTCTTGCTTTCTGGAATCTCAACAATCATATTACGATTCTGTATCTCATAGAAGCGACCACCTTCTTCTGATTGGAGTGAATCAAATAATATATGGCTATTGCCATCGAACACCTCATCAAAAAGGAATGGACGGTTTTGTTTCGTCTTGACATATTCATAGTTTGAGCATGACACGGTTGGCGCTAACTCGATGAGATCTAAATTGCCGGCTTCTACTTTTGCTTGTA
>JAFWAX010000001.1 GCA_017507385.1 Bacteroidaceae bacterium
AGAATTGTACACTCGGCACACCGGATAGAACTAGCAGGAGAAAGCCTCCGTAAAATTAATGCCAAGAAGAAGTAAGGCAAAATAAAATTGACCCCGTCGGTCAGGACTTTAAAGGGGGCAAGGATAAATGGTTACAAGGGGGCAATAAAACTTTGCCCTCGGGGGGCAAACAACTGAGGCTTTTCCACCTTCTTCTTAACTACAATCATTTTATTCCCTTTCATCAATAGTCGTTGACATGAAGAAGAAACGTATTATCAAGAGACCGACAACTAGAGTACACTCCTTCAGGTGTACCGAAGAAGTCTGGCTGCAACTCAAAGCACTTGCCAAAGAATGCGGCATCAGCCTGAATCGCTATTTGACCGAAACTGGCTTGAAGCATCACCCTCGTCAGCGGCTCACCAAAGAAGAGGTCGATGCCCTCAATTCTCTGGTCTACGCCAGAACTGACCTGATAAGTATCAGCAACGTCCTTGCCAAGAAAACGGAAGAGGAAAAGTTGAAACTCTTCAGGACGGAGAAGTTTATGTCATGGTGGATTAAGGCAAGCGCAGAACTCATCCGACATTGGTATAGCATCGAAGAGAATATTTCATCACCTGTACTGACCAAAGAAAGGAGCGAACCATGATAATGCTTGCAAGCGTAGTACCCTACGGTGGCAATGCCGTGAGGTACGCATTGGAGAAGGCAAAGGCAAAAGTGGTCAAGGTAAACCACATGCCAGAAGGTATCGACCCGACTGCCATCTGGTACATGATGAAGCATCACTGCCAGCTACATCAGCAGGACAGAACGGTGGGGAGAAAATTAGAACGCTCCACGGTTCAGTTTGTGATCTCCCCCTCAAAGGAAGAGGCCGCAAACTTCACCATGAATGACTGGGAGAACCTTCAGGATGAAGCGTTGGAAACGCTGGATGCAGTCGGACTTATACCCAAGGGCATGAAGAAGGAGGTCAAGACCAATTTCCGCAATTCAATGAATGTGGGTGGACTTCACTCTGATTCCAAGTCAGGGACGCTGCACCTTCACATGGACTGCTGCCGTGTTGACCTCGACGGCAATACAAACGATGTTCACGATATTCACATGAGGGCAATGATGGCAGCGGAAATCATCAACATGAGGCATGGCTGGAAGCAGCCCAAGGAGATACGTGAAATGCGCAAGGAAGAGATTAAGGACTTTTGTGAAAACACCCTTCAGAAGATGAAGACTTTCGACATGAACCTGTTCTTCAACGTGCTTCGCATGAAAGGCTATGAGGTTACACCTCGCTATGACAAAGAGAAGAAACTTGTCGGCTATACCATTGGCAAAAATGCCTCAGTATTCAAGGCTTCTGATATTGGTCGCAGATACATGGCATCGCAGCTTGAAGCCACATGGAAGAAGCTTCATCCTGAGCCTACTCAGGTCAAAGTGAAGCCAGCGTCACCAACTGTTACACCAAGCAGCCGTCCGTCTCGCCCAGCTACTCCAAAGCCGACTTCTACCCAGACCAAGGTTCAGCCAAGTATTCAGCCCAAGCACGCACCAGCCAAGACCGTTTTCAATATCAATACTGGCAGTGAGGTCAAGAAGGTCTGGATTCCTGATACGGTCAAAGACATCTTCTTCAATGAAGCTCAGGTTCCAGAAGGCAATGAGATTGCAACTATCGAGAACATTTCCCATGTTGCAATGCTTCTCTTTGCAGGGTACATCGATGCCGCTACGTCCGTGTCCGATTCTTGCGGAGGTGGTGGCGGTTCTGCCCCTGATAATGGCTGGGGCAAGAAGGATGATGAGGACGAACGTATGTTTGCCTGTCGGTGCCTCCAGATGGCTCACTCTATGTGCAAGCCAAAGTCAATTAAACGTGGTTTCCATCGTTAAAGCAATACCATATGTCAAATATCAGAAAAAGTAAGAACCATGAGGATATGCCCAACTTCGATGAAATGTGGGGCGAAGTTCAGGAGGAAATTCAGGAGAAGGATGCCGAGGATGCCGTGGTCAATCGTGCACCAGAACTCAAAAAGTTGAGTGAGGACATTGACAAGGCAACCAATACCTGGATCAATGCCACTCTTCAACTGGAGTCAGCCATCCAGCAGTATCAGAGAGCCGAAAGGAAACTGGACTCTTCCGTTACAGACATCCGTGGCAAGGTTGACTCTATCAATGAGCATATTGACAATGTTCTGAAAGATGCCCCGACCAAACTTCAGGTCTCAGTCAATGTCGCTGATGCAGACTGGAAGAAGATACAAGACTTGTTTGACCAGGAACACAAATGGATGCTTGCAAAAATGCAAGAACATATCCGTGAGGTCAATGGCATGTTTGTCGAAGAACGCAGAAGGGTTCAGAAACGATACAAGGAATACGATGGCTGTTACCTTGGGCATTATGCCCAGTGGTTCTTCTGGTTATTCTTTGTATTGGGATTCTCATTATTCATTTACGGCATGGTCATAATGGTTGGCAAATGGCTCAACTGGTTTTAATCATCTAATGTTCCCAAAATGGTTTGTGGGTCTCATTTTGGGAACAATTAACCCACTGACAATCGGCATTGATGCTGAAAATCATGGGTTTATTCGTTTCGTTGTCAATCTTGAAAAGATGAATAACCTAATATCTAATAATTTGTCAATGATGTATGAGAGCGATTCGGAGACCTCAGACAAATCATTATGAGTGGGTTCAAAGGGTCGGTTCTACTGATTATTTTCAGACGTTCCCCGTCTTAACTATAATTCATTACTATGTTCATTCTCATTTCATTTACATTTACATGTAATCAAAAGAACCGCCCCCAGGATTCATGTGCAAAGGATCACTATTGGCGTAACAGCACCTATAATGCGCTTCAAGAGCAGCGAACAATGGAACAATACAATCGTATTTATAGTCGTAGCCGCAGTATATAAAATCAAAATGTTTCACATATAGTGTCGCGTGTCAGTTCTGTTGCCTCTTTGTTGGGCAGGTTTTTTAGATGGTAAAAGGGAATTTCAGTGGCAAGCTGGCCCATAAGGGAGGGGAGCAACTTCATGGCGGCATCGTCCCACATGGGCATCATTACCTGGTTGAGCAGAACGATTATCGCCTCCTGTTTCGTAAGGCGGCGGATGCTGTTCTCGGGTGCCTGTTCTAATGAAATAAGTGCCCGGATAGGCACCTTCTTCTGCTGCTTGATACCTTCCTTGCCGTCCCACGGCATACCGAAGCCATACCACGTGCCATCAATACAACGAAGGCCTGGGCGATCACCTATGATGAAGTCGGCACCCTGATGCTCCACCCACAATTTGGCCTGTGTGGATTTGCCCATGCCTGAGGGGCCGAGGAACAGAACACCATAGCCGTCTTTCTCAACCAGCGCAGCATGAGGGGACATTCCGTCGCGCATCACCATGCCTGCCTCACAAGCAACACGAATTGCTGTGGACATCGGGATGTTGGGACTCTGCCATCCCTGCAACAAATCGCTATAATAAGGCTCACGCGTGATGTAAAGGGTCATTTCGCTATAGTCTCTGGCGCACGTTAACACATATTGGCCGTTGCGCTTCATGAGTTTCTCGTCCATCTGCGAAACGAAGGTCCATGAATCTTTTGTGTCATGGATATAGAATTGCTCAGTTGTACAGACAATTGGATATTTTTTAGCTTCTTTGAATTTTTGGGTTAACAGAGCCGGATCGCCCCAATGAATGGTAAAGGTATGTGTAGCAGGCATCACTTTGCTGAAACTCGTCAGGTATTCCATATAGCCGCTACGGCAGATATCTTCATCCACCAGCAGCCGATAGTTGGCAAAATAACAGGTTTGCATGAGCTAAAAGAATTTTGGGAATTGTCGATGTAGCTTATTCATTACTTGGAATGGCAGCAGCAGAATGGGCCGTAATAGCAATAGCTTATTCCAAAGGTGGAATAGCCTTACCCATAAGGGCGAATCGCAATCGATGGTGAGCCGTCCGCGCTTGAAAAGTACCACTTTGCCTAATATCTGTGATTTAGGTTGCCAGTAGTCAGGGTGCCTATTGCCGTCGCCGAAGGTTTGTACTCTGTTACCCTCTATCCGGTAAAGCCGATGTAGGCAATAATCGCCCCCCTCGTGCTTGCCGGGAAACAGCACAATATCACCAACTTTCAATTCTTCTTCCGCTACAGCCACAATCATCACGTTGTCACGAAAGGGGCGAATGAAGGGCAGCATACTAACACCTGTCACCTGAAACCAAACGGGAATCTGCCCCGCTCCGTCAGGCAACTGCTGTTGCAGTGCTACCCATTGTTCTACAGTCAACGATATCTTCATCATCACATCTCGCTGGTGGAGGTCAGACCACCACGCCAACCTCCCGCAGCGAGTCGATAGTTTCGTGCACGTCGGCGAGGGCCGTCTCGTAGGCAACGTCATACGCTGTTACGAGGACAGTAGCGACCTCCTCGGCTGTCTTGCCAGACTGCAGCTGTTCGTAGATAAGTGCTCCAGTATCATTGAGTACTAGTGCACCACCAAAATCTTTTACTTTCAAACCTGAAGGCAGCAGAATGTTCACGCCACGCATTTTACGGAGCACGAAATCTTTCTTCAATTGTAATTCTTCCATACGTTAGGGAATCGAAATTGAACTCAATATCAAAAAGGCATAGAATCAGTCTTGAGCGTATGAAGGGCCACACCCTGATGCTGCAATTCTAGTCGTGAAGTCGAACTCAACCTTCTGAACTGTTGGCTTCTCGTAAGTCATTTTTACATTTTTCATCTTGTTTCAATTTAAATTGTTAAACAATATGACCTTTCGGCCGTTAATTATCTTTTTCGCTGGTTACTGCAGCTTTGTATCTCGCCTTTACATAATTGCAATAATCAGGATCGCATTGGTGCTTGGCTGCAACCTTTGAATGATTCACCGGGCAGTAATGGCACTTTGTATTCAATTCACAGCTATGGCATACCTTGGGCACCTCATAGTTCTTCACCGCATCATTAACATTGCTCCAGGCTTTGCTGAACCCGTCGTGCAGTGGATATGCACAAACTACATCTCTGGGAAACGACAGGCAAGGCACCATGAGGCCATCCCAGTTTACAGCAAACCCCCAACTCCCAGCATAGCAATACAACCCCTTGTCCGATACATCAGGACGATTCCTACTTTTCACAAAAAACTCATAATCATCGGAAGTATAGAGCGGAGGAAACAATTCCTTACTTTTTTCTTTGATTCTCAGATCTTCTTCAAGGGTAATATCAAAGTCCGCTTTCTTCCTTCCCGTATTTTCATGGGGCTCAAAGAGCATATTATTTACTTCTACGTTTACGTCAAACGATTTTGCTAGTTTCATCACCCGTTCTGTCCAGGGTTGCATATATCTGCTGGGGGTTACCACAATCTTTATCAGCAGCCCTGCCTCAATGGCCATCCGTATATTACTAACCACTTGCTCATAGGCATCCACTCCCGTTACAGCTTCATACGACTCGCTATCGCAGCCATAAAGAGAAATGTCAATTTGACAGGGTTTGTACTCCTGGAACCGCTTGATGGACTCCTTGTTGAGCAACAGGCCATTAGTCTTGACACGGGTCGTAATAGCATGGTTAATAAGATACATATAGATATCCCAAAAGGCGGGGTGCGTCATGGCCTCACCGCCCGTAAGCAGTGCCTCCATCATCCCCGAGTTAATGGCCTGCTGAATCAAAGAAATCCATTGTTCTCCAGAGAGCATTTTGTGCTTCACAGACGAATCTTGAAGATGCACATAGCACATTTTGCAGTTGAGATTGCACAACGGCGTCAGCTCAAAACTGCCTCTATACGGGATTCCCTCTTCTCGGGCCTTTTCCTGTATCATTGCGAGGAACTCTCTGTAGGGTAACGAATTCATTCTTTCTTAGTTATTCTCATCTGCGGGTTCTAAGCACAATCAATATGGACATAAAGAAAATGCAGCCCCCATCTTATACTCTAAGCCAAGCCTCGAACTGCACAATTCTGTTATGACTGCTATCGTGCGCAGATTAAACACATATTTTGTTTTGCTCTTAAATCTCGTTCGAGGTGTAAGTTTGGCTGTGAGATTAAGTGACATCAAATTGTTTCTAATGCAAATATACTAACATATCGCGATATATAAGCCAGCCGAACGAAGATACTTGACTTTTTTAAGAAAATTTAAGTTTCGGGAATTCTTAACTCGCCATTTTACATTGATATAATTCACAAATATGGGCAAGCTCATCAGATTCATTAACCATGGCATCCAAGACTTCTTCATCATCAATGGAGAAGACCTTGGTGATGGCTGCAACGAATTCAAGAATGGCCTGCCAGATTCTTTCACTGATAGTCAGTTCGTGGCTGTCCTGAGCCACTTGTCTGAAGAGTTCGCCTATGGTCTCGTAGTCCATGAAACGCTTCACGGCAGAGAGTATATTGTATTGGAGTGCCACGAGGGACGTGCTTGCAATCTGCGCAGCAAAGTTGGCAGACTGGCACTTGCCAAGGCCGAGCAGTCCCTTACTCTCCTTGAAGATGACCTCCTGAGACCTGCGTCTGGAGTAAATCCTGTATGCCTCGAAGAATCCCAGCGAGAGGTCTGTCGTGAGCAGTCCGCTCCATGGACCTCGCTTGCTGCGACGGATGAAGAACAGGCGGACTTGGGCGTCTGCAAAGACGACATCGGCACAGATGTACCAGCACTTGAGCTTGCGGCTGTACTTCTTCTCGCCCCGTTTGTTCAGTTTCTTGATAATGGAAGGAGCGGTGAGTTCCTTGCGTTCAAAGCGATACTTGGTCTTACCTTCTTCCCCGACCTTTATCATGCCGATGTAGTCACACTTGATATGGCGGAAGCGGATGAAGCGCACTATCTTGGCACATGTAAACCAGCTGTCAGCCAGTACATATCGGAAGCGTATCTTATGCTTGATAGCCCTGCAAATCATCTCTATGGTGAGGTCAATCTTGCTCATGGAATATACTCATCAATACGTCTCTGTATGGCAATATCCTCATCCCGTACTGTGGTGTATCTTCTGGAGAGTTCCTTCTCGCTCATTCCATAGTTGCCCTTCTTGCCCTTCTCACCGAGGATGGCAAAGTCGAGCAGCATCTGGCTGATACCGTCGGTAATGCCGAGGAAGAGGGCCTTGAAGCCGAGGATGCTGCGGTGTTCAAGATGGGAGTGGACACGTCCGATGTTCTCCATACGCCGGCCTGTCTTGGGGAAGTCCGTATCATCAATCATCAGGCAGGTATCTTCAGACTTGTGGTCACTGCGGACAATAACCTTCGTCCAAAGCTGGCGGACAATATGGCACATCAGCTTGCGCCAGTCGGTGCGGCCATCGTTGAGAAACTCATAGAACACATCTTTACGACAACCAAGCTTGCCACCTAAAGGCGAGCCATAGATATTGAAAGGATTACGAATCATGAAACAAGGACATACCAACAAAAGCTGGAACACCTGTAGCAGCGAGTACTTGCTGTTGCAGCGGCTCTTACGTCCGAAGAGCGTCCATTCGTTCATTCTTATACCCTTAATCACTTCCATAATGGTGAACATTGCACGGTCAGAATTATTTTTTTCTGAAAAATGTGCTTATCTCTGAGAGAAATTTTGTAACTTTGTGCATTGGCATTGGTGTAATGAGTCTTTTTGTTTCGCACCTTAAAGTTACTCATTTCTTGCGACATACGCAAGTCTCCAATGCCTTTTTTGTACCTATTTATTCACGTTTTTATTAACATCCGAAACTTCAATTAAGAAAATATACGAATTCCTTGACGGTTATAACATCATTTAACTTCTATGGTTATGTGTTTTAACTACATTCGGCGATTACTTTTGCTATGTCTATCCGTGCAGAGAACAAAGCGCATATACCACCGTATGTTATTCGCCGAACCGTTGATTCGTTTGGTTTCTCTATTAAGATTTGTTAAGCTGACATTTTCATTCATTTGTTTTCAGACTTTTTGTGGTTCTGTGTCAATTTAGGAGCAAATTGTAGAGTGCTTTATTTTTTGTATATAGTTGATATTCAGTTAAATATATATTATAAAAAAGTTGTAGGTGCCGCATTTTTTTTGTATCTTTATATGTGAAAGACAGAAACAAAAAACTTGCCACACCTACTAGCGGCAAAGATACAAAAGAAAATAAAAGCGGAAACTTTTTTCGCCAGTTAAAATCAGCCATAGTCCAAA
>JAFWAX010000014.1 GCA_017507385.1 Bacteroidaceae bacterium
CACTACGAGAACGAATACGTTACATACTGCATCGAGCAGGAAAAGACCATTTGCGAACTGGAATCGGGGTTACACACAAGCGATGACCCTGGAGAAATTGCTAAGAAAGCACTTGCAGCAGCGTGTGCCTTTTATGATGCAGATTGGGCGGGCGTTATCGAGATTGACTTAGAACTCAATATTTGGGCTACTGGTTGGTGGTATAACATCGACCCCACCGTGAAAGAACTGGAGAAGATGCAGGAGTTTGAGAACCTTATGGTTATGCCCAGCATCGTTGATGCAATCAAAAAGCAGAAGCCAATCATCTTTTCGGATGTTGAAGAAATTAACAAAACCTCGCCCAAGGAATACCAAGTCTATAAACGGCTTGAAGTACACTCCGTTATGGCAGTTCCTTTTGGACCCAAGCCTATGGGCTTTCTTGTTATCCGAAATCTCAAAAAGTATAACTACAGGACAAGCACTCTCAATATTCTCGCTTACGTTCTTCATCGTGCCATTGCACAGAAAAATACTATGGAAAGAGTCAGAATGGCTCTTACGCCGGATGAAATCAAGACCGACAACGATGTTATTATCAATTTCTTCGGAGGAATGGAAATCACCACCTCTGCAGGCGTATGGAGAGACCAGGACTTCAGCTCGCCCAAAAGCAGCCGTGCTGTTGCATACATTATGCTTAACAGAAAGACGGCTCACTCCGCCTTGGCTATTGCTGATGCCTTATACCCTGAAGATGGTTCTGACATCGACACTATTAACAAGAACATTCGTGGTTATATATACCGCTTTAGAAAGTCGTTTGAGCCAATCTGTAGGAACAAACTCATAGAATACACTCCGAACGGCTATAGATTAAGTCCGTCTGCAAACGTGATGAGTGACCTGCAGAAGTTTGAAAAGCTGTGGAATCAAGTGCAAAAGGATATTCCTATTCCCCAAAAAGTTCACTCCTTGAAACACGCCATCAAGCTGTACAAAGGGCACGTTTTAGGAGCTGCCTGTGATGACCATTGGATTGTCGGCATAGCAACGGATTATAAGATGAAGTACATCGCTATGGTCGATGAGCTTCTTTCCATTTTTGCACGGTTTGAAGATTACGACGGTATTCATCACTTTGCCACCCAGGCATTAAACCTTGTGCCCGAAAACGTAAAGGCACAGTATTGGCTTGTGTATTCAATCTATCATTCCGGTGTTGTGGCTCTCGCCAAGAGGGAGATAGAAAAAGCAAAATGCCGGTTGACCTCGGAAGAATTTGATACGCTCCAAAAGTTCATCTGCAAGGATGAATCCCTTCCATACGGACAACTGTTTGACTGAAAACTAAATAACTAATGCAGCAGAGGGTACGAATCTCTAAAAGGGTTCGTACCCTCTGTTTTTTGTCGAAAAATGACCATTTGACTCTCGTGCGACAGCCCATGCGACTTTCGTGCGACACCTCTTTTTCTCATTTGACTCTCGTGCGACACAAACGGGGGTCATTTGACTTTCATGCGACTCTCAAACGACTTTCACGCGACACCCGCAAGTTAGCCTTTAAGGGCAAAAGCTCTAAAGACTAATTTACGGGGGTTTTATTTTGACCTACATATTCCTTAACAGGGGTGCTTTTGCAAAACGCAGAAGCACCCCTTCTTTTTTTGTCAGCCGTAGTACGGTACACGGCTGCCGTGATCCTCCGAACTGAAATTTGACTTTACCCAAAATCAAATTTCAAAAATTCGGAGGAAACACAAATGTTTAAGAAAGACAGCCTTTATTCAATCAA
>JAFWAX010000015.1 GCA_017507385.1 Bacteroidaceae bacterium
ACACAAAGAAAAACTTTACTGCATTATCGGGTAATGACTTGGCAACCGTTCTGTTTCATTACCTTTCATTTCCTTGCTTTTTTGCCTTTGTTACCATTTCCGAGGTTTGCCGTTTAATGCGTTATAGGTCAGTGACAAACGTACTTTTTCGCTTTTTTTGCTCCGAGAACCGTAATTTTTTTGCAAAAATAAGGAAAATGATGTCTGTTTTATGGTTTTTCTCTCTCTTAATCGTACCTTTGTGGACAAAACAAGCGTATGGCGTAATTGCGCAATCTGAATATGTGTAGTTTGACGAGCAATGCTGTATGTGATGTGTTTTTGTATGACTCCGAATACCATGCTTTCTTTGGTGTCTGCAAGCAAGGGAAGAGGTAATGTGGAAAATGAAGATAAGGAATTCGACTATGGTGTATCAAGAGCAAACAATGGAGGCAGTGGAACTGCTGAAACGGCTGATAGCCACGCCTTCTGTGAGTCGCGATGAGGCGGCTGCAGCCGATGTGCTGGAGACATATTTGGAGGAGAAGGGACTGATTCCACAGCGTTACGGCAACAACGTGTGGTGCATGAGTCGTGGTTTTGATGAGAAGAAGCCGACCGTCTTGCTGAATGCGCATATTGACACGGTGAAGCCTGTGGCGGGTTGGCAGCACGACCCTTTCTCGCCGACTCTTGAAGACGGCAGGCTGTATGGCTTGGGCAGCAACGACTGTGGCGGTGGCTTGATGGCTCTTTTGCAGGCTTTTATGCTGCTGAACGAAGAGGCGCTTCCGTTTAACCTTGTCTATTTGGCAAGTTGTGAAGAGGAAGTATCTGGCAAGCAGGGAATAGAATCTGTGCTTCCGCTGCTCCCTGAAATAGATTTTGCCATTGTTGGCGAGCCTACGGGCATGCAGCCTGCGATAGCTGAGAAGGGATTGATGGTGATCGATGCTATTGCACACGGAAAGGCTGGACATGCGGCGCGGAATGAAGGCGACAATGCCATCTATCATGCCATGAAGGACATCCTGTGGCTGTCGGAGTGGCAATTCCCGAAACAGACAGCACTTTTGGGGCCTGTGAAGCAAACCGTTACAATTGTTAATGCGGGTACACAGCACAATGTGATTCCTGACAGCTGCACCTTTACGATTGATGTACGTTCTAACGAATGCTATACAAATGAGGAAATTTTTGCATTCTTTCAGGAGCATCTCACGTCGGAACTGAAAGCGCGCTCTTTCCGCTTGTCGTCCTCCAGGATTGACGAATCGCATCCTTTTGTTCAGGCGTGCATCCGTGAAGGTCTCAAGCCTTTCGGCTCTCCAACTTTGAGCGACCAGGCTTTGATGCGTTTCCCTTCACTCAAACTGGGCCCAGGCGAATCGTCGCGTTCTCATACCGCTGATGAGTATATCAAAATCAGCGAGATTGCATCGTCTATCTCGCTGTATGTGAAGCTGCTTCAAAATACCGTTTTCTGATGGTTACATACGGCATGCAATGCTTTTTAAAAGAATAATCAGGTATTGATTATTTTGAATTGAATAGCTGATGGATTTCATCAGCTTCTTTTTCTAATGCCGTAAGAGCTTGGCCTTTTTTTCTGGCTCACCGTGTGCATAATATTTAAAACACCGTGCGAGAAATATTTCAAACACGGTGTTTTAAATATTATGCACACGGTGTATGCTAAAACAACACGAATCTTATTTTTGTTCAAGTCGCTTCATGCAGCTTTAAAAAATCGTCGAACTCCCGTTATATTAGTAATGGATTAAGAAAGATTTCGTACTTTATTTAGAGTTTTTTCGTTTTTCTTCGATACATGTCCAGTTCCCATCCATCGACCGGCACATCAGGTAGGAGCAAAGTTCTATAGTGCGCCAAGAGTTCGTGGACAGTTGGCATGAGCGCAGAAAGGCGTTCGCTGTCATTGTTGCTTACGGAAATGCAGATGTTGCGGAACGTTCCTTGCAGTTTCTTGCCTGTTGAGGTTGCGCTGTCATGACTTCGTGCATATCTGTTGCCCAGCCAATCTCCCCAGACAAAATGATAACGTTCGCCATCAAGTTGGGTAAAGGTCGGGTCCATCGGTACGGCGGTATAGACGGTCAGCATGTGCAGCGTTTGGATTGAATCATATACTGCCACATCCACTTTCATCTTGGTGGCAGTCACGACGGTCTTCTCCATTGTCGGTGCCATTTTATTGATTCTCAGATAGACCAGTGCTGTGTCTTGAGGACTGTAGCTGAAGCCATAAGGAGCATTGAAAGAAGAGCTAACGAGGAATAGTATTCTGTGGTAGGGATACACCTTTTTCATCTCTTCCTGTTTCTTGTCGTAGGCTTCTCTCTCCTTTTCTGCTTTAGCTTGTTTTTTCTTGTTGGTGGTATATCGATAGCGTGGCGCATAATAGTCTGTCCACCATCTTTTCCCTTCCAGGCTTCCTTCATATTGGAAGGATTCGACTAAGTAATGGAAATAGTCTTCTCCTCTGTGGTAACTCTGTGTGGGCGATACAAAGAATCGGTCTGTTTTTACCTGTCCTGCAGAGTTGGAGGCTATGAGAGTGAATAAAAGGATGAGGATAGTTGTTCTTTTCATGTTGGGGTATATTTTAGTGTATTACATACTGGCTGGCGATTTTGTTGAAGAGTGGTGTTGAGTCGGTCACACGTTCCCATATCTGGTAATCGGTGCGGAATCCATCGATGTGGACTTCCATAGCGATGCAGTCTTTGCTGAGCCACGTGATGGCATGCTCGTGGAGTCGCTGACCATCTCCTATCATGATTTTCTTCCATTTGCCAGCGTAGGCGAGATGCTCGATGGAACTACTTCTGCTATTATTGCCGTACATGATGACTCTTGTGGGGGTGAAGATGAGATTGCCGATGTTCATGCCTTTGGCGGCATCTTCGCGGAGTTTTTTCAGTTCTTTCTTGACATTCCGCAATTCGTCCATCATGCCGATGAGCCGCCATGTACCGATGAAAGGATTCTTTGGGTGGGAAACGTTGGGCGACATGAGGGCGTCGAGAATCTGTTTTGCGTTGTCGGAATATTTCCCTGACTCGTAATACTCTGTACACCAGTCGTTTTTAGGAAAGTAGATGTGGTTAGAGTAGGTGCTCCACCATTTTTGCGTGAAGTGAGCAGCATTACTATCGAAGATGCGTGTGGCGGTGGTGTCATTGGCATCGGGCTCCTCGCCTGTGTAGTTGAATATTTGTGAATCGTTCTTGTTCAAAAAGAATTGGTTGCCATTTACGGTGAACATCAGCGTGACGCTGTCTGTACAGATCTTATATTGGTCGAACGGTTCCTTGATGAC
This sequence comes from Bacteroidaceae bacterium, assembly GCA_017507385.1. Taxonomy (GTDB): domain Bacteria; phylum Bacteroidota; class Bacteroidia; order Bacteroidales; family Bacteroidaceae; genus Minthosoma. The sequence continues at coordinate 3,326 of JAFWAX010000015.1, forward strand.
ATTGCCATACTTGTCAAGCAGTCCTGTGAGTTTGTACACGCCACGTGGGTTGTCTGTGGCTTCAGAGTGCCCAAAGTAGGGAACAATCTGTAGTTGAGTGATACGTTCTTGCAGGACGGAATCAGAGAGGGTCTGATGCCTGTTGAGAACTTCGGGTGTTGTAGCAAGAACTTCTTTTAGTTGCATGCGGTTTTCTTGACCATGACAGATCGTGGAGCATGCGAGGCTATAGATAGCCATAAGTGTGATACGGGTTGTTTTCATCATGTAAATGTTTTGTGAACTTTGATAATGACGCAAAGGTATGTTTTTTTGGGGGAAGCATCCCCAAAAAGAAGTTCACAAAAAATTCACATTTGTGTTTGGAATATGAAAAAAGTTTACAAAAAGTTCACAGACCTTTTGTAAGTGTATGGTTCAAAGATGATTATAGGGATAGTATGAATTTGTCCCAATCCTTTGCTGTTCCTTCTCCGTCAAAGACTTTTTGTTGCATTCGAAGTCTGTTTGTGGAGACGGTGCTGACGCCGATTGCCATCAGTTTGGCGATGCTGGAAGGTGGAACTTCCATTTTGATGAGCATGCAGATGTGGTATTCTGTGTCGGAGAAATTGTAGGATTTGAAGAGTCTTTCCTTGAAGTTGGGGAATGCAGCTAGTAGCCGTTCTTCTATGGTAATCCAGTCTGCATCTTTCAGCACTTTATTATTAGTAATGTGTGTGTCAAGCAACAATTTGATTTCCTTGTCGTAGAATTGTCGTTTGTTTTTGGGAGAAAAGAGAACGTTTGTCGCTTCTTCTTCCCGAAATGCCCGTTGTTTGTGCAGGTGACGTATGTACCAGATGGCTGCTGCAATGGCGAGCAGGGCAACAAAGCTTATAGTCCAGATGAAAAAATGTTCTTGAGAGTTCTCTTTTTCCAACTGTGCATTTCTTTCATTTAGCAATTGATTCTTGATCTGCGTGTTCAGTTTCTGGACACGAATCATCATTCCAGCTTTTGAGGTAGCCTGAATGCTTGTGTCCTTCTGCAGTTCTGTTGCTGCTGCGATATCTTCTGTACAGTATCTCGCGCCTGTCGTATCACCGATTTCCTGGCAGTAGAAACGTGCTAACTGCAACATGTCAATGGCTTCATCGTAGAGTCCGTTGCGCAGATAGATGTTGCTCATCTGTGCGTAAATCCGAATTTTCAAGGTACGAGTGACGTGTGTACTGTCAATTAGCAGTGCTTTCTGGTAATAAAGGATGGCTTTCTCTCCATTCTGCATGTCTGAGTTTGCGCGTCCCACATAGTAGTAGGCTTCAGGCAGATGCCCGCTTTGAGGGTGCTCCTCGAAGTATTCTGCTACATGGCAAATGAGTGAGTCGGATGTGTGTCTGATTAGTGCCTTGTCATTTGCTTTTACAGTAAGTAGCTGATAGTAGGCTTTTACGTCTTCTGGCGCATTTTCCATCTTGTCGCTCATGTCCAAAAGCATCTGTCTTGCACTATCTGCATCTGTAAGGGTTAGATGGTTGATGTCGGCAAGAATGCGTTCATGCTGACTACCGCTATTGCAGCAGGTAGTCAGCATGAGTATGAGTGTAAGGATAAATGCGACTTGTCTCATTGTCCTTTGGGTGTATATGGGAATTTACCGCTCGATGGTTTGTGCGCGGTCTGGACCTACACTGACAATAGTGATAGGTGTTTCCAGTTCCTTCTCCAAGAAAGCGATGTAATCTGAGAATGCCTTGGGGAACTCTGCCTCGCAGGTCATCTTGGTGAGGTCGGTCTTCCATCCTGGAAGTTCTGTATAAACAGGCTCGATAAGTCCGTCGCTGATATCATAGGGGAAGTCGCGCGTGATGCTTCCATCTTTCAGCTTATAGGCTGTACATGCCTTGATGGTTTCGAAACCGTCGAGTACATCGCTCTTCATCATGATGAGTTTGGTTACACCGCTAACCATGATGGCATAGCGAAGAGCTACGAGGTCAATCCAACCGCAGCGACGTTCGCGACCGGTTACTGCACCATACTCATGACCAATGTCGCGCATTTTCTGGCCCGTTTCATCGAACAATTCCGTGGGGAAGGGACCAGCACCAACACGAGTGCAGTAGGCCTTGATAATACCGAACACGTCACCAATTTTGTTGGGTCCGATACCCAAACCGATACAAGCGCCTGCGCAGATGGTGTTAGATGATGTGACGAATGGGTAAGAACCGAAATCGATGTCGAGCATGGTGCCTTGTGCGCCTTCGCAGAGAACGGATTTGCCTTCCTTGAGGATATTGTTGATTTCGTGCTCTGAATCAACCAGTGAGAACTGCTTGAGGTATTCAATGCCTTCCAGCCACTTTTTCTCTACTTCTGTAATGTCGTAGTCGGTATAGTTAAGACTTCTGAGTATTTCTTCGTGACGAGCTTTATGCGCAGCGTATTTTTCTTCGAATCCATCGAGGATATCGCCCACGCGAAGACCGTTGCGGCTTGTCTTGTCGGTGTAAGTTGGACCTATGCCTTTGCCTGTTGTTCCAACCTTGTCTTTGCCTTTCGCTGCTTCATAGGCTGCGTCAAGAAGTCGGTGAGTTGGCATGATGAGATGAGCCTTTTTCGAGATGTGAAGGCGTGTCTTTAGTTCGTGGCCAGACTTTTCCAAATCTTTTGCTTCGTCCATGAACAAATCTGGAGCAAGTACTACGCCATTGCCGATGATGTTGATTTTGTCACCTTGGAAAATACCCGATGGAATGGAACGAAGGACATATTTCTGTCCTTCAAATTCGAGTGTGTGTCCAGCATTAGGGCCTCCTTGAAAACGAGCTATCACATCATAGCGTGGAGTGAGAACGTCTACTACTTTTCCTTTTCCTTCGTCTCCCCACTGAAGACCTAAAAGAACATCTGCTTTCATTTTTCTATAATTGTTTGGTTTCTAAATACGTGTGTATGTCAATATCTTATTTGAACCATTCTGCAACCTTGGCCAGCTCTTCATCTATTCGTGCAAATCTTAATTCCTCACGACTCATGTTTGCTTGCTTTTCTTTTTCCATTTTCTTTTTCAAACGAGCAAGTTTGGCTTGACAGATGTTGCAGATTCCGTAAATATATGTATTGGAACGTAACTTCTTGAACCTCGGTGTCTTGGCCTTTGATGTCACTTCTTCTATGGCTGTGTCGTGCAAATCCCAAATTTTATTGCATCCTGTGCATATATAATGGTGATGGACAGGGCTGCCATAAGCATACTCATACAACATTGCACCGTCAATTTGGTGACCATATAGAAGCCCGCATTCGACGAATAGAGCTAATGTGCTATACATGGTGCCACGGCTGACATGAAAATTGCTGGGCATCATTGCGAGGATTTGGTCGGTGCTGTGATGTCCTTTCATGTGCATTACGGTTTCCAGAATAGCATATCGCTCTGGCGTTTTTCTCATCCCTTGCTCGTTCATGAATCGGGTGAGCCGTTCGTGTGGTGTTTCTGCCTTTTGCATGCTTATTGCCTATTCTTTCCTGTGTCGCTATGCATAATACGGCAACAAATTTACAGCTTTTATCTGTCTGTCACAAATAATCAGCAACTTTTTTGACTTTCTGTGCGTTATCTTCGCTTAAAGACGCATATATCTGCAATGCCTTTATTGCATATCGATTTTCCAGAGATGCCTCGGCTTGATCAAGAAACTCTTCTGCTGTCTCTGGGCTGAGTTCGTATTTTCTCATCAGATGGCACAATGTCAGGTAACCGCAGCTTTGCAGGATTTTCTTGTCGGAGGCAATCCATTCCAGTGCTTTGTTGCAGGCGTATGGCAGCTTCTGAACCAAGTAGAGACAGAACATGGTGGCAATCTCTTCTGTTCTAATGCTTTCTGCCCAGATGTCGCACAATTCCTCGGAAAATTCTTCTTTGGGCATTAGTTTGCATGCGAGAATCTTGCATTCCCTCGTGTTCTCATTCCAGAGTGTCTGCGCCAATGTTCTTGTGGATGAACTGTCCATGTCCAGACTCTTCTCTATTTCGATGGCAATGCCGTCCAATCTTGGTAATTCTATGCCCCAATTCACGCGATAATCTTCCGTTTGCCTCATGTGTGATGAGGCTATTCCGTTCATGTTGGCTCTGAGCTCCTTTTTGATGTCTATTATAATGTCTTTCATGCGGATGTTTTTACGCCCCGGGAAATCCCGAGGCGTATGGCTTATTCATTAATCAGAGGCAAAACACTGTAATCTCTGCTGTATCTGAGCATTTGTTCTGCATATCCTTCTTCGTAGGAAATGGTTACGTCAGTGATGTTGCCTTGTTTATCGCGTATCGCTGTATATACAGGGTTGATAAATCCTTTGTAAGGTGCGATGTCAAGTTTCTTGTAGCGTTCGAGAATCTCTTGATGGAGTTCTGGGTCAATCTTGACGCCGTAATTCTCCACAATGGCCTGAGCTCCAGCGAAATCTCCTGTGGATTTGATTCTTTGTATTTCTGCCAAGAGCTCTCCAAAAAGCCCGCGAAGTTTCTGATAGTCATTGATTTTCACGTAAGTTTTTCCATTGCGTTTCACCAATTCCATCACGTTGTCTTTCTTCCCGTGCTCGTATGCCCAGCGAGCAATCAGTGCCCGGTTTCTCATGTGTGCCTCTTCGATATTGCTGCCGAGGTTGATGCGAACCAACTGCGTGAGGAGTCCGTTCTGCATCTGTCCGATGTAGCTGGCCTTGTAGGCCTCGTTGTTTGGTAATAGTTCCATCTCAACGAGTTTGGGGTCGGCAAGGTAGTAAAGGGCGAAGAGGTCTGCACGAGCTTCTTCAATGGTGCTTCCGTAAGCTTTTAAGCTATCTCCATCCACTCCGTCCAGCAAGCGTCCGCTGCCATGACCTAAGCATTCGTGAAGATCTGTGTGTAAATCATCGGTGGAATCGCCATATTTTTCAATTAACTCGATTTCTTCGGGACCGTATGCGAACTCTTGAAGCATGCCGTTTCCTTTGGCTGCCTGATTGTAGGCGTCTGTCAAATTGCCGATGGTTACGGACTTGGAGCCATGTTCTGCACGAACCCAGTTGCTGTTAGGCAAGTTAATTCCGATTGCTGTTGATGGGTAGAGGTCTCCTGCTAAAATTGCTGCTTTGATGACTTTGGCAGAGATGCCTTTCACTTCTTTTTTCTTGAATTCGGGTGCTACGGGACTGTTGTCTTCAAACCACTGTGCGTTTTTACTCAGTGTTTCTGTGCGTTTTGTGGCTTCTAAGTCCTTGAAATTCACGATGCTTTCCCATGAACACTTTAGTCCTAATGGGTCGCCATAGCATTCGATGAATCCGTTGACTAAGTCAATGAGTGGTTCTGTATTCTCAACCCAAGCGATGGAATACTGGTCAAAGGTGCTTAAATCTCCTGTTTCATAATAAGATACAATCAGGTCGATGACCTTTTTCTGCTGTTCGTCCTCTGCGTATGGACGTGCTAATTTGAGGTTTTCGACAATTTTTCTCAAGGCACTGCCATAGAGTCCTTCTGTCGTCCATTTTTTTTCGATTATATTGCCGTCTTCGGTTTTCGAGAGGCGCGAGTTCATTCCGTACATCACAGGGTGCTTGGAATCTCCCGCTTCCTTCTGTTTCTTGTAGAACTCTTCAGCTTCAGCTTGGGTTACATTTTCATAATAGTTGTTAGCGCTTGTCAGCACAAGATCGTCGCCTTCCGCAAGATTAACTCGCTTCTTCATCAACTCCGGGTTAAAGATGATTTCGGCGATTTCATCGGTACAATTGGCATTTTCCATCAACCATTCTCTGCTGAATTCTGGTACGAATTTTTCGCTTGCGTAATGGTGGTGAATGCCATTGCTGAACCATACTCTTTTTAGGTATGTCTCGAAAGCCTTGAATTCTTTGTCTTCTCTGTCACCCTGATAATTCAGATAAGTGTCTTCTAACATTTTACGGATGCGTAGATTGTATTTTCCGTTCTGGTCGAACAGAATATCTCGTCCATACAGAGCAGCCTCTTGTAAGTAATAAATAAATGTTTTTTGCTTCAAAGTCAAATTTTCGAATCCGTCAACGCGGTATCGAAGCATCTGCAAATCAGCAAACCTTTCATTGCTATATTCAAATGCTGGCTGCTGATTAGCCTGTGGCGTGTTCATGTTTGAACAGCTGGAAGCTATTAGTGCTGAAATCATAATTGTTTGAATTTTGTGCTTCATTCTTTTTTTATTTTTGTGTTAAAATGTTTCCCATTGGTCAAGTAAGGCGGTATTTTTCGGGCGTCATTCCTGTTGCCTTTTTGAATGCGCTGAAAAAAGATTGCCTGTTGCAGAAGCCAACCATCACTCCGATGTCATCTACTGTGTACGGGGAAAATCGTTTGTCTTTTAAATGCCGCATGGCATCTTGTATTCTGAGTGTATGTACGATGTCTGTATAAGTCGTCCCGAATTCTGATTTGATGATTCTGGAAAGAGTATAACTTCGTATTCCCAATCTTTCCGCTAACTTGCAGGCGGAAAAATCGGGGTCGCGATATTTTTTCTCAACTCTGATGATGTGGTCAATAAGATTCTTGTGTGTTTTTTTCTCTTCCATCGTGACCACAAAGTTACGCTTTTTTCTCAATACTTCCAAAATATTGCGTTTTTTCCTGATTTGCCGCAATGCGAGAAACACATGTGTCCCCATATACAATAATCATATTATTTAACGTGAGTTCGATGAAATTCCCGTCGTCATTTTTTTATCCTTATGATGCCAGGGTGATAGAGACGGCAATTGACCGTACCCGAGGGGTGCGGTTCTATGGAATGCGTATCCTTTCCTTTCTTGCCGCGATTTCGTCGAATTCTCGTGAAGTATGTCGCTGCCTGCGTTTCTGCCTTGCGTGTGATATTCAAAGCGCCGTGCGCGAAATATTTCAAACACCGCGTTTTGAATATCATGCGCAGGGCGTATGCTAAAGCAGCGCGGATTTTTTTTTAGCTGCGGCTTCCGGTTCACCGTGCGCATGCTGTTTATATATATGTACGCGTGAGAATGATTCCTGCATGCCATGTCTCCTGACGCCCTCCTCATGCCCTTCTTTTCCCTCCTTTCTGTCCTCCAAACCGTTCGTTCTCCTCCTTTTTCTTCCTTTTTTCAGGCCATTTCCCCTCTGTTTTACATTTCTTTTTAAAAAATCGTTCAAAAAATTTTGCCGTTGTCCAAAAAGTTCCTACCTTTGCACTCGCTTTCCGCAAGGGGGAGCGCATGAAGCTCTTTGACAGACTGCGAACACATCAATCGTACAGCCGGCTCCTTGATTCTTTTCGGGGGTCACT
>JAFWAX010000016.1 GCA_017507385.1 Bacteroidaceae bacterium
ATCGTGGGAATGACCGTGAACTTTCAGGCTATCACAGCGATAGAAGCAAACCATCCCTGTCTCATCAAGGTGAGCGAGGCGATGAACTCCTTTACAGTGGATGGCGTAGATGTTGAGGCAGAAGATGAACCCTCTGTGGATCGTGATGAGATTGTTGTGAAGGTTGGAGGAAAAAAATATTATTACTACAATAGCTTTGTAGGCACGTATGTTGCAAATACCGAAGTTCCCGAATTATCCCTGTTCCTCAACGGCAACAATTTCTGGTATTCGGCTGGCGCGACAAAGATGAAGGCATATCGTGCTTACTTCGATTTCTACGATGTGCTGACAGAAGTTGAAGCAACTGAGGCTAAAATCCGTTTCGTGGTTGACGATGAGGTAACTTCTATCGATGGCATTCCTTCTGCAGCCGACAAGATGGGTGCTGTTTACAACCTGAACGGTCAGCTGATAGGCTTTGACATTGACGTGAACAGCCTTCCTGCTGGCATCTATGTCAAGGACGGTCAGAAGATTGTAGTGAAATAAGAATTGATCATTTTAACTAATAAAAAATAAAAAAAGAAGAAATGAAAAGAGAATATGTGGCTCCTCAGATGGAGTGCGTGAAGATGGAGGAAGAACTTCCTATGTGTGTCAGCGGTGGTGGCGGTGGCGTTAATCTTGGCTATGGCGGTGTAGATGCCGGTGGAAGCCTTGACCCTCAATCAAAAATGCGTTCTGTATGGGATGATGTTGAATCTGCGATTGAATGGTAAATGTCATTTACCTGATTACAGATTTGGTTATGTGACTGAATCATAAAGAAATGTCGCCAGCACAACGAAGTGCTGACGGCATTTTATGTTTGTGCGGTTATGATGGCTGTGGGATGTTTCGGCCTGTTTGTGTTTCAGGTTTGAGGGTGGTGGAAGGCTGCAAGTCCTGCAAGAGGTGATTGGGTGATGCTGCCGATTTTCAGTCCATGTAAATCAGCGGCTTTGCGTAGTTCCTCTTGGTAGTGGTGGGCAATGCTGCCGACGAAGTGGATGGCGGGGAGAGTCTCGCCTGTAGGCCAGTTGACGCCAATGATGTTTCGCTGGAAGAATTGGCTGAAGCAGTCAATCAGGAAGCTATGGATGGCAGGATGTTCTCTGTGTCGGGCGCAGAAGGGGCTGAGGCTGGCAAGGAATCGGTTGGGTAGTGGTTCTCTGTAAACTTTCTGGATGATATTCTCTTGTGTTTCGCCTGTTTCCTGGAAGAATAGCTGCTGTATGTCGGATGGCATCTGTTTTTTCAAGATATCTCCGACCAGCCGCTTCCCGATGTAGGCTCCGCTTCCCTCATCGCCCAGGATGTAGCCAAGGGCGGGGTTGCCTGCGTGGAGTGTGGTACCGTCATAGTAGCAGGAGTTGCTTCCTGTGCCTAATATGCAGACGATGCCTGGCTGGTTGCCGCATACACTTCGTGCTGCGCCCAGCATGTCGCTTTCGACGCTGATGGCGGCATTGGGGCAAATGGCGTTCTGGAGCGCACGGGCTACGACGGGGGCTTTCTCCTTGGTGCATCCTGCTCCGTAGAAATAGATGTTGCCGAGGTTTGAGGGTTGAGAGTTGGGGGTTGAGAGTTGGGGCAGTAGCTCCTTTTTCAGCATGGTGCAAATTTCTTCTTCTGTTTGCTGGAAGGGGTTGATGCCTTGCGTGTAGAAGATGTGCTGCCTGTCTCCGATGAGGCACCATGCTGTTTTGGTTGAACCGCTGTCGGCTATTAGTGTCATGTTCTAATGGTAATTTTTTACAAAATTATATTTTTGGTGTTTCATAATCGTTACTTTTTCATTGATTTTCACAAAAAACAATGGTGAATATGGGAAAAAGCGTTAATTTTGCAACATCATAGATTATTTTTACTTAAAAACTTACTTTTGCAGTTCTTTTATGAGCATTGATTTGAATTTGAATAATAACTTGGTTATCATGGCAGGCGGTGTAGGCAGCCGCTTCTGGCCAATGAGCACGACGGAGTGTCCAAAGCAGTTTATCGACGTTTTTGGTGTTGGACGAACTTTCATCCAGATGACGTATGACCGTTTTAAGGGGATTATTGCGCCAGAGAATGTGTGGGTGGTTACTTCGCAGAAATATGCTGATATTGTTGCAGAGCAATTGCCGGATATTCCTAAGGGCAACATCCTGCTTGAGCCATGCAGACGCAATACTGCTCCTTGCATTGCTTATGTCAGCTGGCGCATTAAGGCAAAGAATCCAAAGGCCAATCTGGTCATCACTCCTGCTGACCATCTGGTGACGGATGTGTGTGAGTTTCAGCGTGTCATCCAATCAGCTTTGAAGTTCACGTCGGAGACAGACGCTATTGTCACATTGGGTATGAATCCAACTCGTCCGGAGACAGGTTATGGCTATATTCAGGCAGACCTCCAAGAGCCATCTTTGAGCAACAAGGAGATTTTCCGTGTGGATGCCTTCAAGGAAAAGCCCGACTATGCAACAGCGGTGAAGTATCTGCAGAGCAAGGACTATTTCTGGAATTCAGGCATTTTTATCTGGAATGTAAATACAATCGTGAATGCGCTCCGCATTTACGAGCCAGACATCTCTCGCATTTTCGAGGACTTGCTTCCTGTGTACGGCACGAATCAGGAGCAGGCAATGATTGACATCAAGTTCCCTCTTTGTGAAAGTATTTCAATCGACTATGCCGTGATGGAAAGGGCAGATGAAATCTTTGTGTTCCCTGCTGATTTTGGCTGGAGTGATGTGGGCACATGGGGTTCTCTCCACACCATTGCTCCAAGAGATTCACAAGGAAATAATGTCATCGGCGACCATGTTCGACTTTATGAAACTCGTAATTGTGTGATTCACACAACAGAAGAAAAGCGAGTGGTGGTGCAAGGTCTGGATGGCTACATTGTTGCGGAAAAAGATGATACTCTCCTGATTTGCAAGCTGGAAGAGGAGCAGCGCATCAAGGAATTTTCAGCAGAATAAAAGTTGATGTTGTATCAGTTAAGACGGATATTACTATTGATAAGCATATCGGTGTCTTTTGTGTCGGTGTACGCAGAAGGCACTGATGCTGTTAATGTTGATAGTGTTCCGAAATTTCTGTATTCTATCGGTGGAGGCGGTTCTATAAGCCATCTCTTCAACATCAGCATGCGCAACGAGAAGCTTGTCAAGCGAGGGTGGGGTGGAAGCTATAGCTTGTTCATGACTGCGCAGGCGAATCCTCTCGATACGGCCATCAGCGTATATGACCGCGTCTTCGGATTTCCCACGCTTGAGGCAGGTTTCCACCTGCTGGATTTCAGCCATACGCATTTGCGAACGGGCGACACTCCTTACATGTCGAGTCTGGGATGCGTTTGGAATGCCTATATCGGATTCAGGCGTGACATCTATCGCAACAGGAGGTGGTCGTTCGGCTATTCTCTGGAGAATGGATTGGCTTACAGCTCCCGTCCGTTCAATAAGAACAGCAATATCGACAACGATATGATTGGGCAGCACCTGTCTTTGTATTTTGGCTGTGGCCTGTATGCTGGCTACAGAATTTCGCCGGAATTGGAGGTGAGCGTAGGGCTGGAGTACAAGCATGTCTCGAATGGAGCTACAGATAGACCCAACAAAGGCTCAAATTCTTATGGACTGGCTGTTCGTGCCCGTTGTGATGTGAATCGTCCTTCCTGGGACAATGGGCTAACGTATGAACAGCGTCTTGCACGCCTGCAAGCGTTTAAGCGAAAGCCTTTTGACTCCTATTTCTATTTAGATGTGAATGCTTCTGTGGGATTCCGTACTATGTATGAGGAATGGGTCTTGTATCGTGACATCTTGCCAGAAGATGACCCGCGGTTCTGCAAAGAGGATATGGGTCTGCATACGGTCTGGAGCACAAGTGTTGTGCCAATGTTTCGTTACAATCAGGTTCATGCCTCGGGCATCGGACTGGAGTATTCTTTTGCCGGCTATTCGGGAAGGTCGCCCATGATTGAGAAGGAATGCGGCTTGACCCGCAGCTACAAGCACAGCAAGCACATTCTCACTATTTCAGCTCACCATGAGGTGTATTACAAGCAGCTGTCTCTTGCTATGTCGGTGGGTACATACTTGTTCCGCAAGCACGGATGGGTGGGAGAGAAATTTGAGCCGTCTGTCATTGAAACAGTTGGAATACGTTATTATCCGAAGTTTTTCAAGCCTTTTTATGTTGGCTACAATCTGAAAGCAAATCTTGGCAAGGCATATAGCATGGAACTGAAGGTGGGAATGCACACTGGCCATTGGAATGCAAGAAGGAAACAGAGGCATTAGGAAGGACTGTCGTTCCGTAGGAATCGATGTGGGGCAGACCGATTTTGTTCGTGCGAGAGTGTTTTTCGGCTTGCCTTTTTCTTGTTCAGAAGGTTTGTGCCGGGGCAACAAAAAAAGGTGAATCCTGTGCGGGATTCACCTTGCTTCTCCGAATGGGATAGCTGCCTGAAACAATGAGATTATGCTTCTGCTGGAGCTTCTTCTGTTGTTTCTTCTGCTGGAGCTTCCGCTTCAGCTTGAGCAGCAGCGGCTGCAGCCTTCTTTTCTGCAATCTTAGCAGCGATGGCAGCGTTGACCTGCTTCTCAGCTGCAAGACGAGCGGCCATGTCAGCCTTCTTGTCAGCAACGGCCTTGTCAGCAATCTTCTGAGCCTTAGCTTCTTTGTCTGCTTTCCAAGCAGAGAACTTTGCTTCAGCAGCAGCTTCATCGAATGCGCCCTTCTTGATGCCACCCATGAGGTGCTTCTTCAGATAGACGCCTTCTTTTGAGAGGATGTTGCGAACAGTGTCTGTTGGCTGAGCACCAACGAGCACCCAATAGAGGGCACGTTCAAAGTTCAAATCAATTGTAGCTGGATTGGTGTTAGGGTTGTAAGTACCAATCTTTTCAATGAAGCGACCATCACGTGGTGCATCAGAGTGAGCGATAACGATGCTGTAGAACGCATAGTTCTTGCGACCGTGGCGCTGCAAACGAATTCTTGTTGCCATTTTGCAATGAAATTGTTTATTTATTAATGATTATGTCGCCAACTCGTGGCGACGTGAACTCTGTCATTATCTCGTAATGACGGTGCAAAGTTATGTTTTTTCTTTGTCATTTTTGAACGATTTGCATAAACTTTTAGCTTTTAGAGTGTTTTTTCTCTTTTTCCTTTTCTTAATACCATTAAAATCACTACTTTTGCATACAAAGTTGTAAACTATACTTTGCAATTTGTTACCATGAACTGAAAAACTTTTGTCAAAATTATAGTTGAGCTATAATAATGAAAGAGATAATCGAACATCAAGGAGTGATAGAATCCATAGAAGACGCTCATGTGCGAGTGAATATCGTTCAAATGGCAGCTTGTAGTGGATGCAAGGCTCGTTCTCTTTGTACATCGAGCGAGAGCAAGGAAAAGATAATTGATGTTTACGAAGTTGGTGCGAAAAATAAGTATAAAGTGGGGGATAGCGTGAACGTGTGCGGAACTTTGAGCATGGGAAGATTGGCTGTCGTGCTTGCTTTTGGCATCCCGCTTATCATTATTGCAGCTTGGATGATTGTGGCCATAGCATGTCTGAAGCTTGGAGAGCTTTTTTCTGTCGCTGTTTTGGCTGTCGTTCTTGCTGTATATTTTTATGTTTTGTATTTGAATAGAGATAGATTGGCAAAGAAGTTTTCTTTCTGGATAGCAGATGTGTGATGAATTGTACTAACCGATATTTATCAATTAATTAATTATATTTTATGGATTCTCAAGTAATTCTGATTGCTGTAGTTGCTTTGGCGGTATTGGGCTTCGTGTTAGCGTTGCTGCTTTATCTCGTCTCAAAGCGATTTGCAGTGAAAGAAGACCCGCGAATCGGACTTGTTGCAGAGGTGCTGCCCGGTGCGAACTGTGGCGGCTGTGGCTTCCCTGGCTGTGGCGGCATGGCTGCTGCATGCGTGAAAGCTGCTGATGCAGGTTCTCTTGACGGATTGAATTGTCCTGTAGGAGGAGCTGCTTGCATGCAGGAAATAGCGGGAATTTTAGGTATGGAGGTTGCCGTGGCATCTCCAAAGTTAGCTGTTGTACGATGCAACGGAACATGTGAAAGGCGTCCCCGTGTGGTGTCTTATGATGGTGTGAAAAGCTGTCGTATCGCAAACTCGACATGTATGGGCGAGACCCTCTGCTCTTATGGATGTTTGGGGTGCGGAGATTGTGTTGCTGCTTGTCAGTTTGATGCAATCCACATTAACCCGAAGACAGGGCTTCCTGAGGTGGATGCGGCCAAATGTACGGCTTGTGGAGCATGCTCAAAGGCTTGTCCACGAGGCGTGATGGAAGTGCGTACTGTTAGTGGCGAGAGCAAGGACGCTTATGTGGTAGCCTGTGTGAATATGGACAAGGGTGCTGAAGCCATGAAAATCTGCGCAAGTTCGTGCATCGCTTGCAAGAAGTGCCAGAATGCTTGTGGAAGCGATGCGGTCATTGTGGCTAACAATGTGGCATACGTCAATCCTGAAAAGTGCGTGCTCTGCGGTGCTTGCTATGAGGCATGTCCTCGTGGAACGATTGTGTCAGTCAGCGTGAAGGGCATAGAGCGTAAGCAAACCAACAACGCCATTCCTGGTGCGGCAAAACCAGCAGCTAAGGCGACGGCTTCTGCATCTGCTTCAGCATCTCCAGCGGCTCCAGTTAAGCCTGCAAAGGAATGGAAACCAATAGATTTGAAGTATGATGCTCCTCTTATGCCAAGTCAGCAGATACTTCTTGCAGGCCCTAAGGATATCAGCAATCCTGTTGCTGCAACAAAAGATGTGAAATTTGAAGATAAGCGTACTGACGCTCCACTTCCTCCAAGTCAGTTGATTCTGCTTGGTCTTAAGTGATTTTTGATGTTTTTAATTTCTCTTTTTATTATTTGGAAAGATTGAACTTATAAACTCAAAAGAACTTGCAAACTTTAAAAATAAAAAGTATGAAAACATTTAGAATAGGTGGTGTTCATCCTGCTGAGAACAAGCTTTCTGCTGCTGAGCCAATTAAGGTGGCAGAACTTCCAAAGGTGGCGGTGTTCCCTATGGGACAGCATATTGGTGCTCCTGCTTTGCCTATCGTTCAGAAGGGTGATAAGGTGAAAGTCGGTACGCAGATAGCCAAGCCCATGGAGAATGCGTTGTCCACATCTATCTTCTCGTCTGTCAGCGGAACGGTGTTGAAGGTTGATACGGTTGTAGAGGCCAGTGGCTACAAGAAGCCTGCTGTATATATCGCTGTTGAAGGTGATGAGTGGGAAGAAAGTGTTGACAGAAGCGAGAAACTCGTCACTTTGAAGGACAAGCCTGAGCTTACACCTGAAAGTATTATAGAAAAAGTAAAAAATGCGGGCATTGTCGGTATGGGTGGTGCATGTTTTCCTACCCATGTAAAGCTGATGCCTCCGCCTCAATTTAAACCAGAGTGGGTTATCATCAATGCAGTGGAATGTGAGCCTTATCTGACTGCCGATCATCGTCTTATGCTTGAAAAAGCTGATGAGGTTCTTGTTGGCGTAAAGCTTCTCATGAAGGCTGCGAAAGTGGAAAAGGGTTTCATCGGCATTGAGGAAAACAAACCAGATGCCATCAAGTTGCTGACTGAGAAATGTGCAGCTCAATATCCAGACATCGAGGTTGTTCCGTTGAAGACTAAATACCCACAAGGTGGTGAAAAGCAGCTGATTGATGCTGTTGTGCGCCGTCAGGTTCCAGCACCTCCCGCATTGCCTGTCTCTGTTGGTGCTATCATACAGAATGTGGGTACTGCTTTTGCTGTATATGAGGCTGTTATGAAGAATAAGCCCCTCTTTGAGCGCATCGTGACAGTAACAGGTAAGCAATTGAAATCGCCCAGCAACTTCCTGACTCGTATGGGTACTCCAATGAGCCAATTGATAGAGGCTTGTGGAGGTCTTCCTGAAGGTGAGGTGAAGGTTATTGGTGGTGGTCCAATGATGGGTAAGGCGCTTGTCAACACAGAAGTGCCTATCTGCAAGGGCTCATCAGGCGTTCTTATCATGAGCGGCAAGGATGCTCGCCGAGGTGAAGCTGAACCATGTATCCGCTGCGCTAAGTGTGTCAGCGCTTGTCCAATGGGGCTTGAACCTTATCTTCTTGCAACTTGTTCTGCTAAGAAGATGTGGGATAAAGTTGAGGCAGAAGAAATTACAAGTTGCATTGAGTGTGGATCTTGTCAATTTACTTGCCCATCTAATCGTCCGCTGCTTGATCTTGTCCGTATGGGAAAACAAACAGTAATGACTAATATCCGTGCTCGTCAGATGGCGGCAAAAAAATAAAATCGGTTATTCGGTTGTCCGGTTGTTCGGTTATTCGGTCATGGAACCGTTTGAAACCGTAAAACCTCAAAACCATAAAACCTCAAAACCGTAAAAAAAATGAATAAATTAGTAGTTTCACTTTCACCTCACGTGCATAGTGGTGATTCTGTCAAGAAGAACATGTACTGGGTATGTATAGCCCTGATTCCTGCTCTTCTCTGCTCATTCATCAGCTTCGGTGTGGGTGCAATTATAACCACTGCGATTTCAGTGGCATCATGTGTGTTTTTTGAGTGGGCCATCAACAAGTTCATGCTGAAGAATCCTAAATGTACCGTGTGCGATGGCTCTGCAATTCTTACGGGTATTCTTCTCGCGTTTAATTTGCCAAGCAACATTCAGCCATGGATTATCATAGTTGGTGCGTTGTTTGCGATTGGGGTAGTTAAGATGACTTTTGGCGGCCTTGGCTGCAATCTGTTCAATCCAGCTCTTGCTGGACGTGCGTTCCTGCTCATCTCTTTCCCTGTAGATATGACAACCTGGCCTAATCCGGGGCAGGGATTTGGGACCTATCTTGATGCTGAGACAGGCGCAACTCCCCTTGCCATCATGAAAGAGGCATTTAAGAGTGGCAATGCTGATGTTTTGAAGCAGCTTCCATCTTTTCAGGATATGTTATTGGGGAATACAGGTGGATGTCTTGGAGAAGTATGTGCACTCGCTCTGATTATAGGGTTAGTCATTCTTCTTGCTAAGAAAGTCATTACATGGCACATTCCTATCAGTATTCTGGTGACGGTTTTTGTGTTCTCGGGCCTTCTCAATTTTGCTAATCCTGTTTATGCCAATCCTTTGGCAGAACTGATGAGTGGTGGTCTGCTGTTGGGCGCAATCTTTATGGCAACCGATTATGTGACTTCTCCAATGAGCAAAAGTGGTCAGTTGGTGTATGGTGTTGCAATAGGTGTTTTGACCGTTGTTATCCGTACGTATGGTGCTTATCCTGAGGGCATGTCGTTTGCAATCCTTATCATGAATGCTTTCGTGCCACTCATTAATAATAAGTTTAAACCTAAAAGATTTGGCGAAGTGCCAGCAAAGAAGTAGCGTATGAAAAAGTTAAAGTCTTCATTAACAAATATGTTGGTGGTGCTCACTGTCATCGCCATTGTCGCTGCAGGAGTGCTGGCTTCGGTCAATGCGGTCACTGCTCCTCAGATTGAGAAAATCAACGCCGAGAATTTGGCCGCTGGTATCAAGGCTGTCATGGGCAGTGATGAGATACAGGTGTCAGAGCCTTGGGAGAAAGATGCTTTTGTCGTGTATGACATTGACGACAAGGACGGCAATAAACTTGGCAAGGCAGTTGTTACAGCGGAGAATGGTTTCAATGGAGCCATTAAGGTTCTTGTCGGCTTCAATGCAGAAGGCGACATCCTGGGCTATACAGTGCTTGAACATGCTGAAACTCCAGGGCTTGGCGCTAAGGCAAATGAATGGTTCCAAGATAAGATTATTGGTCTGAATCCAGGGGAAAGTAATTTTACAGTGAGCAAGGATGGTGGTGATGTGGATGCCATCACAGCTTCTACTATTACCAGCCGTGCATTTCTGAGAGCCATCCAAAATGCTTATGATAGAATCATGGCAGAAAAGGACGCTACATCTGGCGCAACAAAGCAGGTGACAGCGGCTGATATTGAGACCCCGGAAGTGATAGAATAACCCCCAAAAAAGGAAAAAGAATTATGAATAACTTCAAAGTTTTGGTGAATGGTATCATCAAGGAGAATCCGACATTCGTCCTTCTTTTGGGTATGTGTCCAACTCTTGGTACCACATCTTCTGCCATCAATGGCATGTCTATGGGACTCGCAACGATGTGTGTCCTCATTGTTTCTAACTTTATTATTTCTCTCATCAAGAAACTTATTCCTGATGCTGTGCGCATCCCAGCCTATATAGTCGTGATTGCCAGCCTTGTAACCGTGTTGCAGATGGTCATCAAAGCGTATGCGCCTGAAATAGACAAGAGTCTTGGACTCTTTATCCCGCTGATTGTAGTGAACTGTATTATTCTGGGTCGTGCAGAATCTTTTGCAGCAAAGAATGGTCCAATCGCTTCAATTTTTGACGGTATTGGTATTGGCTTAGGCTTTACTCTCGGTCTGACTGCACTTGGTGCGGCACGCGAGTTGTTGGGAACGGGTGCCATTTTCGGCATAAGCTTATGGGGCGAGCAGTATGGTATGCTCATGTTTGTCCTTGCGCCAGGAGCCTTCCTTGCGCTGGGTTATCTCATCGTATTGTTTAACAAATATGTAAAGAAAGCATAAGGAGGATAGACTATAAATTATGTATTAAGTTTGATTCTTATCATTATAACTGCCATCTTTGTCAACAATGTGGTGCTGGCTCAGTTCCTTGGTATATGTCCTTTCCTTGGCGTTTCAAAGAAAGTGGATACTGCATCGGGAATGGGAATGGCTGTTACGGCAGTTCTTGTTGTAGCAACGATTGTAACTTATCTCATACAGGTGTATGTGCTTGACAAGTTTGGTCTTGAGTATCTTCAGACCATTGCATTTATTCTTGTCATAGCTGCTCTCGTGCAGATGATTGAGATTATCCTCAAGAAGACTATGCCGGCACTCTATCAGGCACTGGGCGTATTCCTTCCCCTCATCACAACCAACTGCTGTATTCTTGGTGTGGCTATTCTTGTTATCCAGAAAGACTATGATTTGCTTGAAGGCATCATCTATGCTCTTTCTACAGGTATAGGATTCCTGCTTGCCATGGTGCTGTTCGCCGGTCTTCGTGAACAGCTTGATTTGGTAGATGTTCCTAAGTCGTTTGAAGGAGTTCCTATCGCATTAGTTACGGCATCACTTCTTGCTATGGCATTCATGGGCTTTAGCGGTGTGGATGGAGGACTGAAAATTCTTTTCGGATTGCAGTAGAGCATTTTCTGCTAATTATGATAATGAAGAAGTCTGGCATTCAGAGGAATGTCAGACTTCTTATGTAAATATTCTTTGCCGAATGAAGTAGGGGATACATGTCTCTTGTATGTTTTTCTCTGTATTCTTATATGCACATGGTGAGCGCATAGGAGAACTTTTCTTTTGACATAGCGTGAGTTCGACGAATTAGCATCTATTCAAATCCATTGTTATTTCTACTGAAAAAAGAAAAAATACGCTTTCCTATAAAATCGTACCCGAGGGGTACGGTCAATGATTGGCTTATTATCCTGCAATTGCAGCTGTAAAAATGATGGCATGAATTTGTCGGACTCATGTTACGTTAACATATAAGTAGCGGTAGAGAAAGTGTATTTGTTGTAATCGACATGTTTTTTTGTGGAATTAAATTTGATAAATATTGGTGATGGGTGAAATGTGAAACGAAAAATATGTGTAACTTTGCCGTCAAAAAGCAAAGACATGAAAATTAAAGTTTTGTTGCTCATATTTGCGTGGGCGCTTTCTTGGGGAATACAAGCACAAAATAATTCAGTTTCTTCCCGACAGGCAAGGGAAGTCTTTGATGAAGTCTATCAAAAAGTGTATGGTCCTCAGGGGGCATCGTTGCATTACAAGGTGGACATTGTTGGAATCTACAAGACGGAGGGAACAATTTGGTATAAAGGTAAAAAGTCGCGCTATCAATCGTCAAACAGCAAGAGTTGGAATGATGGAGTGACGGCATACTTGGTGAAGGATAAAAAGAGGACGGTGGAAATATTTACAGCGACATCTTCAAAACAGAGTCGCTTTGGCGATGATTTTAAGTTTGAATCAGAGAATTATACTTATCAGATGGAATCAGATGGCGATGATATCGTACTGATTCTGAAAGGGAAAAAGGGAACGAAGTCGATGAAGGAGATTCGTGCGTATCTTGACAAGAAGACACGTACTCCGCATTCACTGCGTATTAAAGTGGCTTTCTTTTGGGTTACTGTGGACATTTCTAATTTGAAATCTGATGGACTCGGAGATGAAATATTTGTTTTTCCACGAAAAAAGTATAGCACTTATGAGTTCATTGACAGGAGAGACGAGAATTAGTGCCAGTAGCGCAAATCTGCATCCTTTTTTGTTAATTATAGAGATTTCAATCCTTGTTTGTCTTTTTTTTCGTATCTTTGCAATATAATAAGAATGAATGTAAAAAATAAAGAAAATGGAAATTAACAGTTGGTTTGAATGTAAAGTCAAGATGGACGTGATGAAAGATGACGGCACAACAAAGCCTGAAACTTTGACCTATCTGGTTGATGCGCTGAACTTTACGGAGGCAGAGTCAAGAATCATAGAGGAAGTGAAGCCTTATACAAGTGGCAATCTTGATGTGACAGACATCAAACGTGTAAAATATGCCGAAATCTTTGCCAGCGATAACGATATGGCAGACAAGTGGTATAAAGTTCGCTGTCTGTTTATGACAATCGATGAGAAGACACAGACAGAGAAGGAGATAGCGAACAATATGCTGGTGCAGGCTGGAACTTTCCATGAAGCTGTGAAGAATTTTGATAACGGCATGAAAGGCAGTCTGATGGACTATAGAATAGCGACATTGCAAGAAACAAAAATTATGGATGTGTTCCGTTATGTGGCAAGAAGCAGAGAAGAGGCGAAGCCAGAATACGAGGCGTCATGATAAGAGATAACCTGAAAGACATAGAAAGAACCTTGAAGTCTGGCGTCAGGCTTGTTGCCGTGTCTAAATATCACCCGGTAGAGGCGCTGCAAGAAGCGTATGATGCAGGACATAGAATCTTTGGCGAAAGTCATGTGCAAGAACTTGTGGCGAAGCATGAGGCATTGCCGCAGGAGGACATAGACTGGCATTTTATTGGTCATCTGCAAACCAACAAGGTGAAGTATATGGCTTCGTTCATAGGTGTGATTCATTCTGTAGATTCGATGAAACTGTTGAGGGAAATCGACAAGCAGGGGAAAAAAGCAGGGAGGATAATCGATGTGCTGTTGCAATTGCATGTCGCAGCAGAAGAGACCAAGTTCGGACTTTCTCCAGAAGAAGTCGTTGATATGCTTGAAAGTGAAGAATTTCCTTCGTTGAAAAATGTGCGAGTCGTCGGTTTAATGGCTATGGCTACAAATACGGATGATGAGGAGCAGGTGGCAGAGGAATTTGAGCGTGTCCGGAAGTTCTTCCATTTCTTGAAGCAGAACTATTTTTCAGATAAGTCTGAGTTTAAGGAACTTTCCATGGGAATGAGTGGAGATTACCTGATCGCCCAAGAGCATGAAAGTACCCTCGTGAGAGTGGGAAGCTCGATTTTCGGCGAGAGACATTATGAATGACAGGGATGAATCAGAAACACTTTAACTAATATAATACTATGAATCTTAATGAAAAACGACGCGATGTGGCAAGAGAAATCTGCCGCTGTTATGGAGTTACACTTAGTGTCGACATATTGCATGCTTTTGCCGATATGCTTGAACCCTTCAAAGTGTTAAGAGGGCATCGGCTTTTGGAGGAAGGTCAGGTATGCGACTATATGTATTATGTGGAGCGAGGTTTGGTATTGCAGTATTATAAGAAGAACAATGTTTCTGTAACTGAGCACATTAGCCATGAAGGAGACATGGTGATTTGTATTGAGAGTTTCTTTTTGCGCGAACCGTCTAAAATTGCAGTTACGATGCTGGAACCAAGCATCGTGTTTGGCATCCCCCATGACGCAATGGAAACTCTTGCAAGTAGGTCGTTTGAATTTTGCAAGTTGATATTTAGCATTCAGCAACGTGCCTTGATTGTCTCCCAGCGCAAAGCGGACGTGTTGCGTTTTGAGACGGCAAAAGAGCGCTATATCCGAACCATGAAAGAGAATCCAGAAATCATCCGTCGGGCGCCGCTGCACAATGTGGCATCGTTTTTGCAAATGTCGCCAGAGACACTAAGCAGGGTGAGGGCGCAAGTAACCGATGCTGATATAAAATAAGGATTCCTTTGTCTTTGGGGAAGGTGTGTTGATAGTTTGTCAATGTTTAATGGAGGCACCCCGTTCTGTTAGAGTCAGTTAACTTGATTTACAGGCTCTCCATCTAAGTATGCTCTGACATTTTCTGTACAGATCTTGATGAGGCGTTGTCTTGCCTCTTGTGTTGCCCATGCAATGTGCGGCGTGAGGTAACAGTTAGGGGCATCTATCAAAGGATTGTCCGCTGTTGCAGGTTCTGTGGTAAGAACATCTGCTCCGTATGCAGCAATTGTACCATTCTTGAGTGCTTCAGCCACAGCCTTATCGTCAACCAATGGACCTCTTCCTGTGTTGATGAGGATGGCAGAAGGTTTCATGGACGAAAGCCTTTCGGAATTTACGAGGTGGCGAGTCGTTTCTGTAAGCGGACAATGGAGTGAGACAATGTCACATTGTTGGAAAATAGTGTCCATGTCCGCCTTCTTTATGTTGAAAGGTAATTCTTCTTCGTCTTTCGATGTATATGCAAATACTTGAATACCAAAACTTGAGGCAATTCGTGCTGTTGCCATTCCTGTGTTGCCAAGTCCGATAATTCCCATCTTTTTCTCGTTTAATTCAAACAGATGATGGTCTAAATAGCAAAAATCAGGAGATGAAACCCATTTGCCTTGTTTGTTTTCACGTGCATAGTGGTCAACGCGGCCGACGATGTTCAACAGGTGGCAGAAGACCATCTGTGCAACGCTTTCTGTTGAATAGGCTGGAATATTGGTGACTACGATGTTCTGCCTATCTGCAACTTCAAGATCTACAACGTTATAGCCTGTAGCCAAAACGCCTATGTATTGCAGGCGTGGCAGCATGTTCAACGTTGTAGCATCAAGTATCACCTTGTTGGTTAACACAATTTCAGCTCCCTTGCATCGGGTTATGACCTCGTCGGGCGATGTGCGTTCATATATTTCGACTTCGGCAAATTCTTCTAAAGCACTCCAGGAGAGTTCGCCTTGGTCAACGGTATATGCGTCAAGTATAACAATTTTCATAAGTATGTGATTTCAATGCAAAATTACTTAAAGTTATAGAAAAAAACATTATCTTTACATGATATTTTTCAAGAATGGAAGAAAAAACTCCCCATACAGACCAAGAGCAATCCACCACCTATGACCATGTGATTAAATACACAGGGCTTTTGGGTGGGGTTCAGGGCATAACTATGCTTGTTTCGATAGTGAGAAATAAGATCGTTTCTGAGTTGCTTGGTCCTTCGGGATTGGCATTGATAAATTTCTTTAACAATGCAATAAGGCTCGTCAACCAATCGACAGATTTCGGCTTGCCGTTCAGTGCTGTGAAGCATGTGGCAGAATTGTTTGAACGAGGGACGTATGCCGAGGTGAGAGACTTTGTGCGCACTGTGCGTGTCTGGTGCTTATGTGCAGGCTTGTTGGGAATGATGCTCTGTTTAGCTCTATGTCAGCATATCAGTTATTGGACTTTTGAGAGTTATGAATATGCGCACCATTTTGCGATTCTTTCGTTGGTTGTAGCAATGCTTGCAGTGCAGGGAGGCGAGGCGGCAATCTTGAAAGGTATGAAACAGCTGAAAAAAGTTGCTGTTATTTCCGTTTGGGGCGCTTTGTCGACACTGATTATTTCAACTCCTCTTTACTGGTACTGGGGCGAGGATAGCATTGTTTATTCTTTGCTTCTTTGCAACATCGCAGTTCTGGCCATACACATTTACTATTCAGCAAAAGTCGTGCCATGGGAAATTTCCATGTTTTCTATGCAAGAATATGTTAAAGGCTATCCTATGCTGAAGCTGGGGATTGGATATGTGTTGGCTGGCGTTTTCGGTCAGGGGGCAGAGTATGTTATTCGAACTTTGATTTTTCGTTTTGGTGAGTTGGCAGACGTGGGACTCTATAATAGTGGATATGTGTTGGCCGTTACGTATGCAAACATTGTTTTTGTTGCTTTTGAGGCAGATTATTTCCCGCGCCTTTCAGCTTCGCAGCATGATGTGAAACGTATGAATCAGACTGTCAATCAGCAAATTGAGGTGGGAGTTTTGTTGATGGCACCCATTCTTGCCCTATTTGTTCTTGCAATGCCTGTGATTGTTCCTTTGCTTTTTTCTGCAGAGTTTATAGGGGCTATTCCAATGGCAATTAGTGCATCTTTCTTTATGTTTTTCAAAGCATTGACTTTGCCAGCAGCCTATCTGGCTTTAGCTAAAGGCGATTCAGGTGTATATATGGTGACAGAATTGACTTATGATGTTTTTGTTGCCATCGCCATACCTTATGCGTTCAAGTTATGGGGATTGGAAGGAGCGGGATGGCATTGTCGGTTGCAGGCTTCTTGTATATGTTGCTTATTCATGTCGTCTATAGCATTCGTTATGGCTATTGTTTTGATTTTGGGAAAGTTGGATTGTATCTTTTGCAGTTTGTCTGTATCTCTGTCGCAGTGATTACAGCCCTTCAAGATAATTCATGGGTCAAAATTATTACAGCTGTTGCATTTATCTTTTCTGCTGTAGTGTCGTTTCAGGTGCTTAAAAAGGAGACCCAGATAATGACCAAATTGAAGAATAGGCTATGGCGAAAGTGACAGTCCTTACAGCGGTGTATAATGCTGAACAGTTTCTGCCTCGGTGCTTGGACTCTCTGAAAGGACAGACGCTGGCGGATTGCCAATTCATCTGCATAGATGATGGCTCGACGGATAGTTCTTATGAGATACTCAAGCGTTATGCTTCAGAAGACAGCCGCTTCCATCTGTTGCGGACTCCCGTCAATAGTGGTCAGGCCATTGCTCGTAACCTCGGGTTGCAGTTTGCCCAAGGGGAGTATGTCGCTATGCTTGATGCTGACGATTGGTTTGCGCCCGACACCTTAGAACAGGCTTATCATGCGTTGAAAAGGAAGAACGCCTCATGTGCCGTGCTCCAGTTAATTCAGCATTATGAAGAGGATGGGCGCGAAGTGCCTTATCCCATCCGTAGCGAGGTCACGGCATGGAGTGGGGAAGAGGCATTCCGATTAAGCCTCGATTGGTCTTTGCATGGGTTGTATGTGGTGGATGCCGCTATCCATAAGCGGTTCCCTTTCGATACAACTTGCCGCCTATACAGTGACGACAATACTACCCGTCTGCACTATCTTAATTCTTCCCGTGTTGTGCTTTGTGAAGGGAAATACTATTATCGCAAACATGCGGCTTCAATGACTAATGCCTGTTCCATCCGTCGTTTCGACCACTTGAAGGCCAATCTCTCCATGAAGCGACAGATGGAAACGCTCGACATCACCGACAAGCAGTCTGTGCTCGATCTTTATGAACGACACCGTTGGCTCAACTTGTTGGGTCTTTACCGCTATTACCAACAAAACAGGGTCTCCTTTACTGCAGAAGAATGTCAAGAGATTGAGTCCTTGTTTGCTCAGATGCTTATCACCATTGAGCGTCAACGCATCCCCTGGAGATTGAAGTTTCGATTAGGCTATTATCCTTATCAGTCCTACCGTGTTTTCCGTTTCTGGGAGAACCTGTATTTGGGGGTAAGAAAGATGGTGGGGCATTGACGGATAATCATACAATATAAAAAACGAAAAGAAGCGAAGGGCATCATGCACATCGCTTCTTTTTGTTTGGGGAATATGAAACAGGATAAATCCGTTTCGATATTTTTACTTCTTCTTCATTGCAGCGTAACGGTTCATGAACTTGTCAACGCGACCTGCTGTGTCGACGAGCTTAGCCTTGCCTGTGTAGAATGGGTGAGAAGTTGAAGAAATTTCAATCTTGATTACTGGATACTCCTGACCTTCGAACACTTCTGTGTCGTTAGATCTTGCAGTGGAGCGAGAAAGGAACATATCGCCGTTAGACATATCCTTGAAGATAACAGGACGATAGTTCTCTGGGTGAATACCTTTTTTCATTTTAGTTTATTGTTTTATACAGTCAAATAAATTATTGCTGGTGACAATAAGTTGTTTATCTCTCATGCTTTCGTAAAAGCGGTGCAAAGTTACGCTTTTTTATCAAATAGACAAAACAAAACGCTTTATTTTTCTTTCGCCCCATTAAATAATTGCTTCTTTATTTGTTTTTTATGATGCGAAGTGCTGTTTTATTCGTTTTTTTGAGCTACCTTTGTAGTCGGAATCGCAAAATAGTGCTTCCACAAGTGTTCATTGTCAACATTAATTTATTTTTAAACATAAAAGATTTATGGTAAGTTACAAAGACCTTGGTCTCGTGAATACTCGCGAGATGTTCAAGAGAGCTGTAGCAGGCGGCTACGCTATTCCAGCTTTCAATTTCAACACAATGGAGCAGATGCAGGCTATTGTTATGGCTGCAGTTGAAACAAAGTCTCCAGTTATCATGCAGGTGTCTAAGGGTGCTCGCAACTATGCTAACGGCACAATTCTCCGCAACCTTGCTAAGGGTGCAGTAGAGTATGCTAAGGAGCTCGGATGTGAGAATCCTGAAATCGTTCTCCACCTCGACCACGGAGATACTTTCGAAATCTGCAAGGAGTGCATCGACAATGGTTTCTCTTCTGTAATGATTGACGGTTCACACCTTCCATACGAGGAGAATGTTGCTCTTGCAAAGAAGGTTGTTGAGTATGCACATCAGTTCGACGTAACAGTTGAGGCTGAGCTTGGCGTTCTCGCAGGTGTTGAAGATGAGGTTGTTGCAGCTGAATCTCACTACACTAAGCCAGAAGAGGTTATTGATTTCGCAACTCGTACAGGCTGCGACTCTCTCGCAATCTCTATTGGTACTTCTCACGGTGCTCACAAGTTCACTCCAGAGCAGTGCACACTCGTGAACGGCGTTCTCGTTCCACCACCACTCGCATTCGACATTCTTGCTGAAATCGAGAAGAAACTTCCTGGTTTCCCAATCGTCCTTCACGGTTCTTCTTCAGTTCCAATGGAAGAGGTTGAGACAATCAACAAGTTTGGTGGCAAGCTCGAGGCTGCTATCGGTATCCCAGAAGAGCAGCTCCGCAAGGCTTCACAGTCAGCTGTATGCAAGATCAACATCGACTCAGACTCTCGTCTTGCTATGACTGCTGCTATCCGTCAGCACCTCGCTGAGCATCCTGGTGACTTCGACCCACGTCAGTATCTGAAGCCTGCTCGCGACAACATGAAGAAGATGTACATCCACAAGATTGTGAATGTGCTCGGTTCAGACGGTAAGCTTGCTAAGTAATGAAATAATTTTTAGCTAATGTACTGCGCAACTATGGGTCTTTTCGGTCTGTAGTTGCGCTCTTTTTTCTTTAGCTATCATTCCTGTTATCAATGATATACAAGGTCCTTTTGTGTCTTCTCCTGACGGTGTGTGTATGCCCTCATGCTCAGAGCGCATCTGCCGACTCTGTCGCTTCTGTTTCAGCAGAGCCGATAGATTCAGCCTATATGGCGCAGATAGATTCCATCCTCCAAGAGTATGAAGCCATGCAAAAGCAAAGGGAGGTGGAGAAAGTCGTAGAGCAGTATGAAACAGCCATGCTCAAGAAAGAAATGTCCTTGAACGCAGATGGTGTGTTGCCATTGGCTCGTGGATTGCTCTTGTCCTGGACCGACCATGGTTTTGTGAAGCAACCTGCTCGGTTTCAAGAGAAAGACGATGCTCTCAATTGGGCAGACTACGGAGTGGCAGGTGCGCCATTGGTGGCCAATTGGGTGCTGAAAGCAGCAGGAGTGAAGAGCCGTTCCAAACTGGAGCGGATGCTGACCGCCAATGCAATGGCTTTAGGTATGTCGTTTGGCGTAACCCAGTTGCTGAAGCATACTGTGAAAGAGACACGCCCAGACCTCAGTGACCAGCATGCCTTTCCCTCTGGACACACCAGCTTCGCCTTCGTGTCGGCCAGTGTGTTGAGCCGCGAATATGGCTATCTGTCTCCTTGGGTGTCCGTCGGTAGTTACACCACAGCCACAGCCACCCAGTTGCTTCGGCTCAAGCACCATAAGCATTGGGTGAACGATTTGTACATGGGAGCAGGAATTGGTATGGTGAGCACGAATTTGGCTTATTTCCTCACAGACAAGATATTTGGTGTTGATGCCGTTAATAAGCCTGAAGTGCGTCGCAAGGATGTGCTTCGCCTGATGAAGTTCAACGCTCAGCCTTCAGGCATCTCTGTCGTGGCTGGAACGGAAGTTGGCAACAGGAAGATTCGCTTTGACGATGCGATGATAAAGCTGGGCTCTGCACTTTCCACAGGAGTAGATGTGGAATGGCACACGTCTCCTTACATCGCTTTAGGTTTGCAGACAAAAGCCGTTACTGCCCAGACTAAAGTGTTTGGCACAAGCAGCGTTTTCACAGGGGAGAATTTGAACTATTATCATTTGGACGTATCAGCAAAGCTGAGCACCCCCATCACGCTTGGCAATAGATTGGGTACACGCGTGTTTGCTGGAGCTCGCATCATAGACGGAGTGAGCTTGACCGACGGAGTTGCTACCTATAGCATACCAGATGAAACAAAGTTTGAATGCGGATTGGGATTGTCCTACGAATGCCTCGACACTGGTAATTATGTGTGGGGATTCAATTGTGACTACTACTATACATTCTCAGATTATATGAAGAACCGCTATTGCATCAGCTCCATCTGGAAAATATTGTTTTGACAAACTCTATTAGAAGAATAAGAAACCGTTTCTACAAATAGGGTATTCGTGTTCTTCAAATATTTCTTTAACGTCAGTTCTATTTGAATATTCTGCCTCGCAGAGGCACTGCAAAAAACATATATTGTCATATCGAACTCGCCTTTCCAAACGTCCACGACACATGTCAGACACTGACACTTCAGCATGGAGGCACAGGGCATTTTCACCTTGTGCCCCTTTTCTTTTTGAGGAGGGCTTGGCAAGCGGCTGCAAATGCACACCGTGCAGGCAAGGTTTCAGACACCGTGCGCATAATAACACAAACACCCTGTGCCTATTATTTCCGACACGGGCGGCATGTCTGGGTATCAACGCTTTAGATTTTTTGAGGGGAAAGGGCACAAAAAGCGTACCCGAGGGGTGCGCCATGCCGTACTCGAGGGGTGCAATGCGGCACACCCCTCGGGTACGACACGTTGTCTAAAACGTCAGTTCGATATAAAGAGCCGCCTTGCGAGGCACTACAAAAAACAATATCTTTGTTATATCGAACTCACGTTTCTTTAAGTTGCCCAAATGTAAAGAGTTGTAAGGGTGTTAATAGCTTCCGATGAACAGGAACAGCATGGAGAGCAGCACCAAGGCGAGGTCGATGAGCTTCGACTTGAGGTTCTTCTCGTGGAACATCATGGCTCCAAAGAGGAAGCTGACGATGACACTTCCACGGCGCACCATCGAGACAATGGAAATCATAGCTCCATCAAGTCCTAGGGCATAGAAGTAGGCGAAATCGGCTGCGGAGAGGAATACAGAGATGAGGATGATGCACCAATCCCAATGAAAAGGGGTTGTCTTCTTATGGGTTGGCCGCCAGAGCAGGAAGAGCATGGCAAGCATCATGAAGAATTGATAGATGTTGTACCATGATTGCACGGCAAGCTTGTCTAGTCCCACACCGCCATTTTCGGGTGATGCCATCAGAAACTTGTCGTAAAGTCCTGATATGGCGCCCAGCACATTGGCGAGCACCACGAAGACAATCCATTTGTTGTGCTTGAAGTCGATTCCTTCTTTCTTGCTGGAACGCGAGAGCATATAGAGTCCCACCATTGCCACGATAACACCAATCCATTGCCACACGTTCAGTTTCTCTGAGAAGAATGTAAGTGCGCCAATCAGCACCATCACGGGACGGGTGGCATTGATGGGACCGACTATGGTTAGCGGCAGGTGCTTCAGCCCGAAGTAGGCGAAGAGCCAGCTGCTGAGCACGATGCATGACTTCAGCAGGATGTACTTATGTTCTGCCCATCCATACTGGTGGGTATAGAAGAGACTGTCCTCTGAGATGTGTCCTTGTGCCGACATGATGATGAACGGCAGGAAAATCAAGGATGAAAACAGCGTGTTGAGCAGCAACACAGGAATGACTGCATTCTCCTTCAGCGACTTCTTCTTGAAAACGTCGTAGAAGCCGAGGAGAAAAGCGGACAGGAATGCAAGGATGAGCCACATGGTCTTATTACAAGAATTTAATATAAAAATAATTTATGGGAATTTATGTTCAAAAGAAAAAAATGCTTTGATTAACATGAATTTCCATAAATTGAACACGAAACAAGGTTCGGCGTAGCCAATTACTCATGAATTATTTATGTGGTAAATGTTCTTTTCTTAATAAATTTGTACACATTTATATGATGTCTTTCACCATTCATTATCGTTCCATCGTTTATTCTTCTTTCATATACGAAACCGTTTTTTTCCAATACTTTAGTTGATGCAACATTAGGCTCGTACACACTTCCTGTGATTTGGTGGAGATTTAGTTCCTCGAATGCGATGTGGCAAGCGACACTTACTGCCTTGGTCATAATCCCCTTTGACCAATAGTTTGTTAAGAGCATGTAGCCGATATCTCCTTCGTCATTACCGTTCTTTTCCACCGAGATGCTGCCGATTATTTCATCTTCGAAAACAATGGCACGAAAGACACCTTCTTTTCCGTCTAGCTCGCTCACCATCGTCAACCAAGCGACAGCATCTTCTTCTTTATATGGGTATGGCAATCTGTCCGACAGAAAAGTTCTATCCACAGTATTACACAGGTGCATCAATCCTTCTTTGTCCTCCATCTCCCATCTCCTAATAGTCGCTTCTTTCATCGTACTACAAAATATAATTTATGAATAGTTCATGGTTAATTCCTGAAAATTTGTGTTTCTGTATTTCTTATCTCCGTTGTGTCGGTTTCTGTATCGGCAGTTCCTTACAGTTCACACGCCCGAGTTCGGAGGTATATTCGTGGTCGTCAATCCCAGCGATGTGTTGTGCAAAGCCTTGTTGAGTTGCCATGGTTTATATGTCGAATATTTCCTCTGGGTAGGTGACATCTGCCAAGAACAGGGCGTTGCCTGGCACAGATGTGCCTGCCGAGCAGCGGTCTTTCTTCTCGATGATTTCGCGGAACTGCTCGATGGTCAGCACGCCACGCCCCACGTCAAGCAGGGTGCCAACAATGGCGCGAACCATGTTGCGCAAGAAACGGTCGGCCGTGATGGTGAACTGCCACTTGATGGGGGAGAGTTGTTCCCAGCGTGCTGTGATGATGCGGCAGTTGTTGGTCTTCACGTCGGTATGGAGCTTGGAGAAGGAAGTGAAGTCGATGTAGTCGAACAGCGTCTGTGCCGCCTCGTTCATTTTGTTAAAGTCAAGCGGCTGAGGGAAGCGATAAGCATACGGCTCAAAAGGTGACTTCTCTGTGGTGATATAATAATGGTAGGTGCGCGAAGTGGCAGAGAAACGCGCATGAGCATCGTCCTTCACCTGCTGGATTTTATGGATGACGATGTCTGGCGGCAGGAGCTTGTTCAGACGATAAGTCAGCTGTCCGTTGTCCGTCGTCTGTTGGCAATCAAAGTGCGCCACCATCAGAGAGGCATTCACTCCTGCGTCCGTCCGTCCGGCTCCTGTCACCTCGATGGGTTCGCGCAGCAAGGTGGAAAGTGCCTTGTTCAGCACCTCCTGCACGCTGATGCCGTTGGGCTGAATCTGCCAGCCGTGATAGCGTGCGCCGTCGTAGGATAGGTAGATGAAATAACGCATTTTCTACGGAGTTACTCGATTGTGGAAGAATACACGCTTCAGTGCGCTGGCCATGCGAGTGCGAGGCGCACGAATGCTAGCCTTGTTGCGATAGAAGTGCCACAGCATCAGGGCTGATGTGATGGTTGCGATACCGTCTGCCGTCGTGATGCTAATCCACACTCCGTTTGTGCCCCATAGCTCAGGGAAAATCAAGAGGAAGGGCACAAGGAACACCAGCTGTCGGCTCACAGACAGGAAGATGCTCTTCTTTGCCATGCCAATGCTCTGGAAGAAGTTGCCCACCACGATTTGAAAACCAACGATGGGCGACATGATGACGATGATTCGCATGCCCGTGATGGCGAGTTCAGCGAGTTGTGGGTCGCTTGTGAACAGCATGACGGGATACTGAGGGAAAAATTCGCAGAGGATGAAAGAGAGGGTCATCGTGACTGTGGCGAGGATGATTGCCTTCTTCAGCACTTCTGTCACGCGGTCAGGCTGCTGTGCGCCAAAGTTGAACCCGGCAATAGGCTGCATGCCCTGGCAGATTCCCAAGACAACCATGACGAACAGGAAAGTGATGCCGTTCACGATTCCATAGGCAGCAATGGCCAGGTCGCCGCCATGCTTTGCCAGCCCTTTGTTGATGAAAATGACCACCAGACACGCGCAGAGCTGCATGCAGAAGGGCGACATTCCGATAGAGATAATGTTCTTCACGATACGCTTCTTGAGCCCGTAAATGCCAGAGTGCAAATGGATTAGGTCTTTCTTGTTCGACAAAATCGTTATCACATAAATGAGCGAGAAAACCTGTGCGAGAATTGTGGCAATAGCCGCTCCCTTGATGCCCATGCTGAACGTGAAGATGAACAGCGGGTCGAGAATGGCATTGATGATGACCGTAGCAATCGTGGCCGACATCGCCACATGAGGATGCCCGGTGCTTCGCAGGGCTGCATTAAGACCCAGAAAGAGATGCGTCACCACATTGCCATAGAGGATGATTTCCATGTAGTCGCGTGCATACATGATGGTGTTCTCCGATGCGCCAAAGAACAGCAGCAGCGGGTCGATGAAGATGAGACCTAACACACCCACAACGATACCGATAATGACATTGAGCGACACGAGATTGCCCAGCACCCTTTCCGCCGTCTGATAGTCCTTCTGCCCCAGCTTGATAGAAATCATGGTCGAGCTTCCCACGCCCACCATCGCGCCAAAAGCGGCACTCAGGTTCATGATGGGGAAGGTGACGGCCAGACCTCCCAGCGACAGCGTTCCCACATCAGGAATGTGCCCGATAAAGATACGGTCAACGATGTTGTATAGTGATGATGCCGTCATCGCCACCACGGCAGGTATGGCATACTTGACGAGCAGTTCACCAATCGGCCTTGTTCCCAGCTCCTTTGTTCTGTTATCCTGTTGCATACGCAGTTTATGTCTTTAGCTTGAAAATCGCTGCAAAGTTACGCATTTTTTTTCACACATCAGTCCACTTCTCCGTTTTTGTGCATGGAGGCGAAGACCTGTCCGCTCGTCTTCGCCTCCATGTTGTTTTTATGCCTTCTTTCATCGCTGTTATGTTACACCCTTCATCGTAATTACGTTCCTTCGTTCACCTTCAAGTCGTTGATGAGATAGAGCTTTTTCCTTTTCCTTCCCTCGCTTATCCCTTCTCAGTCCTCTTGCAGAGAGTGAGCTTGCAGCATGCCGTCTTTCAAAAACAAGCGCTCCTTCTGGTGAAAAACAGAGAAACAGATAAAAAACACGCCCTAAACCTTGCCCCTTGAAAATAATTGACTACTTTTGCCTTATGAAGGAATATTAGTGTTAGAATTATTGTATCCGAGGAATGACGAAACTGGAAAAGTTATATAGTGTTATTGAAACCTCACGTGAAGTTGGAGTGGAGCTTCCAATGGAAGTGCTTCGACAGGTTGAGGTATTGGGCATGAATGTGTTTGATGACTTTTTTGCAAATCTGCGCTAAAAAAAAGAAATTTTTATGGAAAAGGAAAAAGCGTACCCCTCGGGTCCGCCATACCGTACCCCTCGGGTCCACCTCGTCGGACCCGAGGGGTACGCTTGAAAAGTACTATAAATAGATGATGTGTTTAACAAAAACAGCAATTGGTGTGGAAGGGGGAAAGGAATGTATGCTTTTGTTGTGTGTGTTTATCGCTTTTTTCTTGTAACCTATTTCTTTTTTTATTATATTTGGCGCAAAGAAAGAAAAATTGTAAATAAAGAAGCACATTAATACCATCTTGGCTGTTCGCTATATAGGATTGGCAAGAGTTAAAGTAAGGAGGATTGGTCTATGTTGTTATTAATCGGAATTGTCTGCTGGCTTATCGTAACATTACTGTGTACATTAGCCGTATCGTTAGAGCTGTTTATATTCACATGTATCTTTATAGTCGCTTGTATTATTTCCATAATTATTAACCCAGGCGTACAAGGCTGAATTTATGCCAGATTGTAACTTTTAGCAGGTGTGCTTGTGTGGCACACCTGTTCTTTTTGGCAACAATAGGTTGATATGCCAATGCCTAATCAGGAGGGCAACAATAAAAGGCGGATACGAAATTTCGTGTCCGCCTTTTGCCTTATGTAATCGTGTGTGGGTTTTATTTTACTTCGTTCCATGCTGGTGGCTCTACGCCCAGCAGGTTTTTGACGAAGAAGTCGTAGCGCTTGTGCTCTCCATAGGATTCGCCCATGGTGTGGCGTGCGCCTGGGAGGAGGATGAACTCGAAGTCTTTGTTGGCCTTGATGAGGGCGTTAACAACTTGGTAGGATGAAGAGGGGTCGACATTGTCGTCCATCTCGCCTACGACGAGCATGAGCTTGCCTTTCAGGTTCTTGGCGTTCTCTACGTTGGAGCAGTCGATGTAGGACTGGTCGATGGGGTAGCCCATCCACTGCTCGTTCCACCAGATTTTGTCCATGCGGTTGTCGTGGCATCCGCAGGCTGCATAGGCTGCCTTGTAGAAGTCGCCGTGGAAGAGGAGGGCGCCAAGGGCTTCCTGTCCACCGGCTGAACAGCCGTAGATGCCTACGCGGTCGAGGTCCATGTATGGATATTTCTCTGCTGCAGCTTTCATCCATGCGATGCGGTCGGGGAAGCCTGCGTCTTTGAGGTTCTTGTAGCAGACTTGCTCGAAGTCGAGGTTGCGGAATGAGGTGGTCATGCCGTCGAGCTGCACGACGATGAAGCCGAGCTCGGCAAGGTCAGCGAGGTTGTAGAGCCATGGGGTGAATGTCTTGGGCACGTACTGGTCGCCGGGACCTGAGTAGATGTATTCGATGACTGGGTACTTCTTGTTGGGGTCGAAGTTGCTTGGACGCTGGATGATGCCCCACATGTCGGTCTTGCCGTCACGTCCGGGAGCTACGAATACTTCGGGTGCTTTCCAGCCTGTGCTTTCGAGCTTGCTGATGTTGGCAGTCTCGAGGGTGGAGATGAGCTTGCCGTCTTTGAGCGAGCGAAGCACGGTGACTGGTGCTTGGTCAACTGTTGAATAAGTGTCAACCAGCACGTTCTTCTCGATGTTGATGGTGGCGCTGTGGTTAGCACGTTCTGGAGTGAGCTCGACAAGGTTCTTGCCGTTCATGTCGATGCGGTAGTAGTGGATGTTGTAGGGGTCTTCTTCTGCTATCTTGCCATCGAAGCTGGATGCTGCCACACCCATGTTCTTGCAGTTCATGCCATTGGCTGAGAAGATGATGTAGCCTTTTCCTTTTTCGTCAATTTCGGCATGCTGTACGTTGCGCACCCAGTATTCGCCTTTGGTGATTTGTGTGAGCTTGTCTTTCTTTCTGTCGTAGAGATAAAGATGTGCGTGTCCGTCGCGGTCGCTCTTCCAGAGGATATGGTTCTCGCTGAGGTTGCGGCGGAGGTTGCGTGAGTAGGCTACGTATTTGTCGTTCTTCTCTTCGATGAGGGTCTTGACGTTGCCCTCGAGGTCCATTTCAAGGATGCGGAAGGTTTTGTGTCCGCGTTCGTTGAACTCGAAGGTTAGGGTCTTGTTGTTTTTGTCCCATCGGGGTGATGTGACGTCGTATTGGCTCTTGAAGAGGTCTGTTGACTTGGGGTAGATGGTGCGCTTGTTCTCTACATCGACAACTACAGGTATGCGGTAGTTGAGGGAGTCGCCCGGCTTTGCATACTCTTGCTGTGAGTAGATGGGCTGCACCTGGTTGGATGGAGAGGAGAGGGTGTAGGTGACGAAGCGCTTGGGTGCTGGCTTGATGAGCACTGTTGCGTAGTACTTTCCGTCTGGTGACCATGTGCCCCATGAGGAGTAGTAGCAGGTGTCTACGCCGTCGGCTGTCAGCTGCACGCTGTTTGCGTCGTCTCTGCCGCTGACGAGGTGCAGGTTGTTTGCTTTATGTATGATGAATGTGTTTTTGTTGACGGGGTTCTCGGCTCTTCCGTCTTTCTCGTCGCGTACAACCATCCAGTGCACTCCGCTGCCTCCTCCTCTGTATTCGGGACGGCGGCGTGTCTCAGGGTTGCTGATTTGCTTCTTGTCGCCTGTTGCGATGTCTACTTCGTACCAAACGGTGCTGTCGCCGTTGAAGGTGGAGTATGTGAAGCTGTTGCCTGAGGCGTTGCGTGGAAAGCGTACGTTGACGCTTCCGTTGGTCATTTTGTTGGAATACTTGCCTCGGATGGCAAAGGCGTTCTTGTAGTCTTGCGCTGTGCCTTGCGCATTGACAATCTGTGTGATAGATGTCAGTGCCACTAACGTAAAGATAAGTTTTTTCATTGTTTTGTTTTTATTTATATAGCTGATTAGTAAAAATTTAAGTCGAGGCAGAAATAGTAATACCACCAGTAGGTGTCGCCATACACACTTTTCAAGCGTTTTCCCATCTCTGTATGGTCGATGTTAGCTTGTTGAAGCTGATTGTAATCTCGTACAAACTGGTTGTATTTGTTGGCAATAGGGACATCAAACTTGAATTTGTCAAGGATGATAGGAGAATTTTCATCTGTTCCAAGCAGAATTGCCCCTTCTTGGTATAATGCAGGTACGGGTTGGTTGGGATGATTATTTACATAATTGTAGAAATGAACACAAAAAGCATAAGCCTCTTTATGCCAGAGGGATGTACAAATGGCAATGTCTTCCCCAAAAGGGGTATGCGAATGATTTTGTTCTGAAAAAAGTTTTAGAAAACCGAGGATATACTTTTCACAGAGTCCATTATCACCATCAAGTTTGTTTTTCATTCCATTATTCGTGATTGGGCTAATTGTTTGAAACTCTTCGCTTTGTAGAAGCCGAGTGCTGCTTGCTATCCATGTTTCACGTTCTATTGCCCAATCGCGATAGAAAAGACTGGTTTTGAGCAGGGCTATATACTTGATGGCAACCTCGAATTCGTGGTTCATAATAGCGCTTCGAGCAAGCATTTTTAAGTTCCTGAAACTCTGGCCATATTGAACAGAGTTTTCCATTGCCCAACGATAGGAATAATTGAATAGACCAAAATGATAGTAGGCTAAAGGGGCGCCTAATAGGGATGTTTTCACTTTTAATGCATTGTCACCGTTGGATCGTATGCCGTTGTTGTCTGTTTTGAATATGTCTTTGATGCGGTTGGTATGCATCAAGGCTATATTTTTGTAGAGAACCATTAGGCGAGTATGCTCCTCATCTTTGCAGGCATGCATTTCATTTATAACGTCTTCAAATCTGAACTCGTCAAGGGCGCGATACATTCTCATTTCATGGCGGAAATTCTTGTCTGTTAGGGTTACAAGAACGGAACTTTTGTGGTTGTTCAGTTTCCATGTGCCCAAGAAGAAGCTACATGCCGTAAAAATTAAACATAGGATGAAAGATGTGGTGATGCTGTTTTTTTTGACAATATTAAATACATTGCCTATGTATTTGAGGGTAAAAGAACCGAGGGCAATAAATAAGGTGAGGATGGTAGGCTGGAAAGCGAATCCAGGACTTTTTGCATAGTAAATCCAATAGCCATAATCTAAGAGGTTGAATAACAAAAACAAAGACGGAAGAAGTGCTATTGGAGTCCACTTTCCTTTAATATGGAACAATTTAATGATCAGCAAGTAAATGATGCACCAAAAAGCAATAATGATGGTGCTTCCCAACCAGGGGTAGTAAAAGAACTGTGTTAAGTAGCACGATATCCAAGTACCCCATCCTCCATAGGAGTTAACCATGTCTTTCATGAAGGTGACGCCTTTGATGAAAACTTGGTTTTCCTGAATGGTATATAAATAATCTTCATTCGTCACAGGCAGCATGATGAATGCGACTATGGCGAATATAAAAAGACAAATGTATTTTGGCTTAATTTTCATTGATTGGCATATTTAGCCTTTATGGCATCTTCTTTCGCTTTTTTTGTGAATTCTTTAGAAGATACGCTTACTGGTTCTATCATGAATTCTGGGCGATTGAAAGAACGCAGGAAGAATGTGTAGAAATTGGGGTCTTTTTGAGGAAGTTCGAATGCTTTGTGAGCTTTTCCCTCTTTGTCGAAGTATGCGATGTAAGGACGGGTGTAGTTGCCGTCGTCGCGTCGCGATGCAACCATAATCCATCTGCCGTTGCTTGACCATGTGGGGTAGCTTTCAGAACGGGCGCTGTTTACGTTGTCAAGCTTTTGAACGTTCTGTGTTTCCAAGTCCATCATATAGATGTCTGCATCATTGTGCCAAACGTGGAAACATCCAAATTCGGCTTGAGCAAACAAGAGGTATCGTCCGTCCGGGCTTACTCGTGGAAGGGTGACGCTCTGACCGAGTGAGTCGGAAGCGTTGTAAATCATCTTAACGTTGCTGAACTGATGGGCTTCTGGGTCGAAATCAACAGAATAGAGGTCGTACTTTACTTCTTTGTATCGCAGAATCATTTCTGTTTCTTTGGCAACGCTGTCATTTTTGTATTCAAACTTGGCAGAACAGAAATAGAGTTTTTTGCCATCAGGACTCCATGTGGGAAAAACCTCCAGTTCGTCCTCCAGCTCAGTGATGATGCTCACTTCGTTTTTGTCAACATCGTAGAGAATCAGGTCGCTTTCCGTGTCTTGTACTTCAATCTTGTTCAAGTCCTTTGTGTGGAAGGATTGGCCAGTTTTGTTAGTAGAGAATGCGATGACATTTTTTGTGGGGTGCCATGCTGGATAGACACCAGCGCTAATGGTTTCGTCTATTTTCAGGTCAATTTTCTTGAGTTCGCC
This sequence comes from Bacteroidaceae bacterium, assembly GCA_017507385.1. Classification (GTDB taxonomy): domain Bacteria; phylum Bacteroidota; class Bacteroidia; order Bacteroidales; family Bacteroidaceae; genus Minthosoma. Next base: position 31,289 of record JAFWAX010000016.1, read on the forward strand.
ATTGTTGACAATCATTGTTCCTCCATAGCCTTGGCGCATGTGGAAGAGCATGTTGTCGGTCTTGTAGTTTTTGTAAGAATGGCAATTGATGCACTGTCCTGTAGTTTCTGTGCTGATTGCCATATTGTTGTATATTTCTCTTTCTTCAAAATTGGTGAGATTGCGCTGGTTGATGCTCAGTTTCTCATAAGCCACGTATGATGGCTGGATGACGCGATAGGATATGTATTCGTCAATAGAATCTTCTGCAACATGGATTTTGAAGGGATTGAAAGCTTTCCATGTGTTGTTTATCTTTGCAAACACTTCAACGTCAATGCTTTGTCCGACAGCCATCTTGCGCATTTCTTCCCAATCGACATCGTCTATCTCTACTTTCTGTCCATCTCCATAAGTCATTTCGCCTCCTGGGTAGGAGAACTTTGCTACAACTTCTGTGGCTCCCTCCTGTACTACGAAATTGAGCGGACAGATATTTGCAGGGATTGTGACTTCTGTGTAGTCTGGGAAGATTCGTGGCAATCTTGCTTCTTTTTCTGCATTGGTAGGCACAGAGGGGTGATTGCAGGCAACGATGAAAGTTGCTGTTGCTAATATGGATAATATGTTTTTGATTTTCATGTCGTAATGTTTTAAAGTGGCTGAATTTAATAAGAACGAATATCTCTGCAGAAGAAATAGAACCAATAGAAGGTGTCGCCATAAGAACTCTTCATGGCTTCTCCAACTTCTTGCGTTTTCATGCCTGAGGCTAACAATGACTGTGACAGCTGCTGGAAACCATTATAGCGGTCTATCACGTTCTTGTCGAACGGCATTTGCGATATGTTCACGTTTTGTGGCTCGAGATGTCCATAAAGGTATGCTGCTTCTTGATAATGAGTCGGCATTGGCTCGTCTTTGTGCAATTGGGCATAGAGGAAGAAGCGTGGCCAGAAAAGCTTGATGTCCTTCTGTACCAAGGCATAATTGAGTGTCAGCTCTTGCAGCGGTTTGCAGTCTTTGTTCATGGTGTTGCTGAAATAGTTCAGCAGATACATTTCACAAAGTCCATTGTCGCCATCCAGAACGCTGCCCATGTTGCTCCACAGCTCATATACTGAAGCATATTCTTTATGCTCGGCGATTAGCTGAGGGTTTTCAATGAGTGGTTCCATGCTTTCGGCCCATTCCTTGTGGTATATGCTGGTTTTCAGCACGTCAAGATATTTCTGTGCCAAGTCGGTTTCTTTGTTGATGATGGCGCAACGAGCAAGTATCTTGAGGTTGTTGAAGTTGTAACCAAATTCTACGCTGTTTTCGATGCACCATCTTGAAGCAAAATTAGTTTTGCCGTGATAGTAGTAGATGAGTGGAGCTGCTGTCTGCACCATGTGTATGTTCAGCGTGTCGAATCCGTTGGATGGCGCTTCACCCATGTTGTTGTATTTGAACATCTTGGTTCCCATTTCGCCTTTGTTGAACAAGGCAATGTTTTTGAGAAGTACCATTTGGCGTGATGCGTCTCCTGGCAGTCTTGTCATTTCTTCCAGCACTTTGTCCCACTCCTGTTCGTCTGCAGCGCAGTACATGCGTATTTCTGCATGGTAGTTGTGGTTCTGGAAGTTGCTTTTCCCAATCCAGACGTATGAGGTAACGAGGATTATAGCTGAAGTCAAATATACGGTCCATGCAGCTTTTCCCTTGAATACTTCTTGCTTGGGCAGGAAAGGGAAGATGAGTGGCGTTACTGCCATGATAATGAATGGAATAGCTGGTGTGTAGCTGACAACCTGGTCGCTTGTGAAGTAGGGGAATCCTGAAATCCACGCATCTTTAAGTCGCAATTCGGGATAAAGGAAGTAGGACAGCAAAGGCACTATCCCGACAAATACAAGTGGCAAAAGCGGGATGAGAATCCTGTCTGCTAATGCTTCTTCTTTTGAGTTGCGAACGAGGGCTGCTGCTGATATGTATATGAGTGCCAGCAATGTGTACCAGCCGAAGAAGGGGTAGGTGAAAGCAATGAAGATTGTGGCAAGGATGTAGTCTGTTCGTTTGCTGAAGAGGAAGTAAACAAGTACCGCAATCATGGCAAAAAGATACCCCGTTGTTCCGTAGAACCAATAGCCAATCTGCTTGATATAGTATATCCAGTAGCCGGTGTCAATCATGCTTACCAACAGGCATACTGCGGGTATGGCGAGTATGGCCATCCATTCCAGTTTTACTTTGAATGCGATTTTGCTGAGCCACATGCTTGCAATCCACATGCCAATCATGATGGCTGCACCTAAAGCTGGGTGATAGAAGAACTGGTTCAGGAACGAGGCGATCCAGTTGGCAAGGCCACCCGGAACCCTCATGCATTCGACAATAAATACGTCATTGGTGGTGAAAAAGCTTCTGTTTTGAGCCATAAACAGCACGTCGCTGTTTTGTTCCACCAGAAAGAATGCGCCTAATATGGCAACAATCAATGTTGTTGTCAGCGCAATGAGCCAAGAGGCTTTAGGGGTAATGGTCAGAGTCTTTTTTTCTTGTTCCTTCTTGCTTGAAGCATGGTTGGCAAAAGAAGGCGTTTTCTTCCCCGCAGACTCGTTCTTTTTGTTATAGTTTTTATTCATTTTTAAGTTTTAATTCTATTTAGGTTACAAAGGTACAAAAAAAAAGTGAAAGAAACGATGCTTTCTTTATAAAGATGGTGTAAATGATTTTTTTAACGAGAGAAATCCGTATATGCTCACCGTCTGCATAATATTTCAAACACCGTATGTGAAATATTATGCAGACGGTGAGCTAAATATTATACAGAGGTGTATCTAAATTTGGAGATGCAGTACATCTAAATTACGATACACCGTACATCGTATTGAGGTTGGTGAATGTGTTAGAGGCAGAATGCGACAAGGCAAAAAAATACGCCCTTCTTGTGTAAGAAGAGCGTAGCGTATGAAGTAATTGCATGTTAGTTGGATATTGGCTTATTTCTTGATGATTTTTGCAGCAAAGCCACCACCGCTTGCCATGTGGACAGTAATCTTTTCGTGGATGGGGTAAGGAATCGTAACCGTTTGCTTCATCACCTCATAGTCACTTGCCACTTTTTCAGCATTTTTGCCATCGAAGAAGGCGGTAACTTCATACGTTCCGGCTGGAAGGAAACTGATGTCAACATCTACGTCTCTGGCTTCCCAGTTTGTTTCACCTGCCACATACCAGTCGCCGCCTTGTTGGCGTGCTGTGATGATGTATTCTCCCATCTTTCCGTCCAGAACCGTCATCCGTTCGTAAACGGTTGGAAGTGATGCGATAAAATCTGTGCATTCGGGTTCTTTCTCGTAGGTGGTAGGATTGTCCGCCAGCATGGTGAGAGGGCTGTCGTGAATGATGTAATGTGCCATTTGATGGCAACGTGTGCCCATGGTCATCGGGTTGTTGTAGATAGGTTGGAAGTCAGCCTTTGTTGCATTACGGAAACCTCCGGGGGTGAAGTCCACGTAGCCAGCCATTCCACGGATGAATGGGAATGTGACATCGTAGAGCGGCATGTCTTTTTCTGGCTCATCGATGGTCTTTCCGTCTTTCTGCACTTTGGCACGAAGCGTCCATTTTGTCTCTTCCATGCCGAAAACTGCTTCAAAGTTGATGACGTTCGGGTATGTGCGATTGATGCCTTGTGGAGCAAAAATGCCGTGGTAATCAAGGATGAGCTGATTCTGGGCGCACTTTTCTGCAATACGGTAAATCATCGCAACGGCCTCTTGGTCATAGCGGTCGAGAAAGTCCACCTTGAAGCCTTTGATGCCCATTGCGGCAAACTTTTCGCAGGCTTCTTCCAACTGTGCATCCAGCACGTTGAAGACAGTCCAGAGAATGATGCCCACATTTTTACGTTTGCCATATTCTACAAGGGCAGGGAGATTGAGATCGGGGATGACGGTGAGCATATCGCCGCTTTTAGGGTCATACCAGCCTTCGTCGAGGATGATGTACTCCAGTTTGTTTTTGGCCGCAAAGTCAATATAATACTGGTAGGTTTGCTGATTGATACCTGCCTTGAAATCAATACCGCTCAACCCCCAGTCGTTCCACCAGTCCCATGCCACCTTTCCTGGCTTTATCCATGAGGTGTCGCCTTTGATGCGTGAGGGGGATGCCAGTTCATACGCAAGTGTGTTGGTAGGCATTTCTTTGTCGTCATGTGTGATAGCGAGGATGCGCCAGGGGAAGGTGCGATTGCCAGTTCCCTTGGCAATAAAGTCTTCTGTCTCAGTCACATACTTTTGTACACGCCAAGGGTAGAAGTCGAAGGCTTTTGGATGCTTTGCAAAGTCAGCACGAAGGCTTGAATTGCTTTTTGTTCCAGGCAACAAGAATATGCCGGGATAGTTCTCCACGTCTGTTTCCAGAATGGTCACTTTCGCCTTGCCGCAATCCACAGTTGCAGGAAGGAACGCTTCCAGATTCTTTGTTTGAGAAAGTGGCGCTACATCATAAGTGGCTTGAAATGCCATTGCCTTTGGATTGCTGGGGTTGGTAGAGTAAGAAATGTAGGCTGTTCTGTCTTTGCCAAAGTTGAATTCAGCAACTTCGTTCAGAACCTTCCATTCTTTCTTTGTTGATGTGGTGAAAAATCTGTATGCAACACCGCTGTTGTAGGCTCTGAACTCAATATTGACACCATTTTTGTTTTTCACAGTTACGGTGTTATACTCGCTGTCAAAAGATGCCTGCTTGTAGTTGGGAGCGTCAAAATGCTCCTTGATCAGTTTGGGAGTGGAAATCGTGTATTTCCCTTCTTTTATCCCTTCTATGTTGAGGGCAATGTTGTTGTCGAGGGCATAGATGTTCCCGTCTGTCAATTCTCCTTCGTATATGGTGTATTTGACATCGTTTCCTTCAGCCTGAATCATTACTTTCAAGATTCCGTCAGGGGAGGAAAAGGTGGTTTTGAGAGCATTTTGCGCCTGCATGCATAGGGTGAAAGCCGCTGCGATTGTGGCTAAAAATATGCGTTTCATCTTATTAATATTTAATATTATATGTATAGATATGTGCTTCTTCTGCCTGTTCCTGTCTGCGATAAGGGTTGAAGGTGCTTGGCTTGTATTCATCAAGAGGGTATCCTGTCACAACCAGATAAACGCCTTGTGTGTTCGCTGGTAGATTGAGCTTGAGTGTACCTTTTTGCGTCGTGCTGATTTCTCCATAAGTGGCGTTTGCATTGTTGTCTACAGCAACGAGGCGGTAGGCATAGCCATCGTTTTTCTCGGCACCGGCAAACTTTACCTTGATGGTTTTCTTGCCTTTTGTATCGAGCTTGAGAACATTGGCTCCATACATCTGCAATGGCTTGTCATTCAGAAACTCGCCTGCGAATTTCTTGTTCGCTTCGTACTTGCCAGGAAAGTCGAATGTAAGCAGGCGTGAGTAGCAATCTACAAGTTCTTTGGCAAAGTCCTCTGTGTTGAGGCTGAACATCTTCATGTAGGTAGAGGCAGGGTCTTCGCCACGCTTTCCTGCACGGAACAAATCGCCAATTATTGTGAGCCCATGCTTCATGCTCCAGTATTCAAGCACGTAGGGAGACCTGTAAATGTTTTCACCAGCGAGGAATCGCAGGTTGGCATCCTGAATGAATGCTTTCCAATGGTAGTTTTCGTCTGTTGGCCATTCCGGATTGACATTCCAGAGCATCCATTGGCTGGTCATCTCGAAAATTCCTCCGCCGCCCCAGCTTTCTCCCTGCCTGTCGCATGAAATCATCGACTGGAACGAATGTCCGAGTTCATGGGCAATGCAATTCAGCTTCTTATCCTGAACACGGTTAGGGGAAATCCATAACGCGCCGATAGTTCTATCATATTCGCCTCCGTAGGCTGTGCCTTCAAGCGAGTAGTTGAGCATGACCATCATGCGGTAACGGTCTGCGTTTGATCCGGGTTTGATGAATTTCAAATCGTTCTTGTAGAAATTGTAGAAAGATTGCAGGCGGTCAAGCAGATTGGAAAGGTCCACTTTCATGTTGTTTCCCTCTAAGTCAGGGGCTTTGCTTAAATCATTTCCAAAGGGTTTTTCCCAGAAGACGATGATGTCATCTGTATAGGCACATCTGGCAAAGCTCCATTTAGATTCGGGGTTGGTGAAATCGTTTTCCTTCAAGTCTCTTGGAATGTAGATTTCTTTCCCTTTCGGAGCGGAATAAGTGGCGTTGACAAGAGGTATTAAAGGCATGATTTGTGTTGCCTTCTTCTCTGTGTTGCCTTGTGCCATGCTTGTGTTTGGTAGCAGTATCATGCTGAGTGCGACCAAAGTTAATTTTAGATGGTTTTTCAGTGGTGTAGTCATTGTTTCTTTGAAAGTTGTTTATCGCTAATCGTAAAATTCAGTGCTACAAAGATACTTCTTTTTATCTTGTTTTTCAAAAAAAAATGTGTTATTCGAAAGTTTTTTTTCATTTTGCACACGCTTCTTATTTTTATTTAGTACTTTTGCATAAGGTTAAGATGTAAAAACACATATTTTTATTAACAATAAAATTGGATTTTAATTATGGTTTATTCTAAAGAAGTACAGGAAATGTGCTGTGTAGCCAAAGGTCCTAACCATGGTCCAGCTCCAATTCCAGAAGAAGGAAAATGGATTCAGGCAAAGGAAATTAAGGACATCTCTGGTATGACACATGGTATCGGTTGGTGTGCACCACAGCAGGGCTGCTGCAAGCTTTCGCTCAACGTGAAGGAAGGTGTCATCGAGGAATGTCTCGTTGAGACTATTGGCTGTTCTGGTATGACTCACTCTGCAGCTATGGCTTCCGAGATTCTCCCAGGCAAGACTATCCTTGAAGCACTCAATACCGACCTCGTTTGCGACGCTATCAACACAGCTATGCGCGAACTCTTCCTCCAGATTGTTTACGGACGTACTCAGTCTGCATTCTCAGAGGGCGGTCTTGTTATCGGAGCTGGTCTTGAAGACCTCGGCAAGGGCCTTGTTTCTCAGTGCGGTACACTCTATGGTACAAAGCTCAAGGGCACACGCTACCTCCAGCTCACAGAAGGTTACATCACTCAGATGTTCCTCGATGAGGACAATGAAGTTTGTGGCTATGAATACGTACACATGGGCAAATTCATGGAAGCAGTGAAGAAGGGCATGGACGCAAACGAGGCACTCAAGAGCGTTACAGGCACTTATGGCCGTACAAAGCCAGAGCAGGGAGTTGTTAAATCTATTGACCCACGTAAAGAATAATAAAGGAGGAAAAAGACTATGATTAGAGAAGTAAAGTTCGAGTCACAAGATCGCCGCATGGAGCAGATTCTTGCTGCTTTGAAAGAAAATGGCATTTCCTCTATCGAAGAGGCTAACGAAATCTGCGAGAAGGCAGGTCTTGACCCATACATGACATGTGAAGAAACACAGCGCATCTGCTTTGAGAATGCAAAGTGGGCATACGTTGTAGGTTCTGCTATCGCAATCAAGAAGGGCTGCAAGAGCGCTGCTGACGCAGCAGAGGCTATCGGTATCGGCCTTCAGGCATTCTGTATTCCAGGTTCTGTTGCTGATGACCGCAAGGTTGGTATTGGCCATGGTAACCTCGCTGCACGTCTTCTCCGCGAAGAGACAGAGTGTTTTGCTTTCCTTGCAGGCCACGAGTCATTCGCTGCAGCAGAAGGCGCTATCAAGATTGCAGAAATGGCAAACAAGGTGCGTAAGAAGCCACTTCGCTGTATCCTTAACGGTCTTGGAAAGGACGCTGCGATGATTATCTCTCGTATCAATGGATTTACTTATGTGCAAACTGATTTTGATTACTATACTGGCAAGTTGAATATTGTAAAAGAAATTTCATATTCAAATGGACCACGTGCAAAAGTGCGTTGTTATGGTAGCAACGATGTTCGTGAAGGTGTTGCTATTATGCATCTAGAGAATGTTGACGTATCAATTACTGGTAACTCAACCAACCCTACACGTTTCCAACAC
>JAFWAX010000017.1 GCA_017507385.1 Bacteroidaceae bacterium
AAGCAGCATTGGAACATCCTCAAGATTTCGACTACATCTTTTTCCTCTCCGGACAAGATTATCCCCTATGGGACACCAAGCGCATCAGCAACTGGCTTCAGGCTCAAAATGGCAAGGAGCTGTTGAGCGGCGTCTGCATCAACACACCCAAAGAAAGCTTTCTGCAACAACAAGCCTTATACCAAAGCTTCCGTCCTGACTTCCATTTCCCTCTAATAGGAGAGACATGGAACAAAAAGCTCGGCATTCTGTACCGAAAGGCCATGCACCTGTTAAACAGACGGAAGAAGCTAACACTCACCATTGGCGACGAGCAATGGCAACTGTATAAAGGTGCAGATTATTGGGCTATCTCCCAACAATTGGCCCAACACATCTTGCACACCTATCAGAAACATCCCGAAATCCGCCAATATTTCTCCGATTCATTCGCTCCGTCCGAAACCATGATACAGACCATCGCATTCAACTCTCCCGCATGGGCAGAGAAATGCCTTTTATGGGAAGGTGAATACCCAGGACTGGCCTCCCTGACGCCCTTGCACTTCATCATCTACGACCCTATCATCAAAGTGATGGACGAAACCGACTACGACACGCTGATAACAAGCGACCGGATGTTCACCCGCAAGCTGGTCAGCGGCAAGAGCGACCAATTAGTAGAACTTTTGAAGCAACGGAAATGAAACAACGCAACCACGCCTTCGACCTCTTGTGCGGCATCTGCATCATCCGCATGGTCACCCTGCACATCACCAATGCCTGCGGCTTTGGCGAATCCGACTGGTGGACACCCATCATGCACTGGAGCTATTTCTTCATGTCCTTCTTCTTCTTCAAAGCAGGCTACTTCAACAAGACCGTATCTGGCAACACGAAGGCATACATTCTCGACAAGGCGAAAAGACTGCTCATCCCCTACCTCTCATGGGGCATCATCGGCAACATCATCTATTTCTTCTTTGTCTTCTTCATCCTCGACCCCAAAAACACGCTTGCCACACAAGTAAAAATCAGCCACCTATGGGAATCCAGCCAGTTCTACGGCAATGCCCCCTGCTGGTTTCTCCTTTCCTTCTTCATGGCATACGTAGCGGCGCACCTCATCTCCAAAGTTCCTCCCCTTTTCAGCATCTCGCTCTTCGGGAAGACACGCAACTTCAAGATACACTGGTTCATCTTCCTGCTGCCCTTCCTCAGTTACTGGCTTTACACCTTAGACAACCCGCTGTTGCTCAACCTCGACAACATCTTCTTCGGCATCTACCTCTTCTATCTTGGACGTGTCTGGCATTTTGCCATAGAGAAAATGGGGAAGAGCATCACCCTCGGCGTATCAGGCATCCTGCTCGCCTGCTTCATCTATCTCAACGCCAGCTACAGCCTCAACTACGCCATGTCTGTCAACACATGGGAGGGACATCCGTGCATCGTCCTTGCCAGCATCACATTCGCCCTCTGCGGCCTGTCGGGCATTCTGCTCAGCATCCGCATGCCCAACATCCCCGTCATCAACTACATAGGTCAGCACTCCATGGTCTTCTTCGTAGCCCACTACCCCCTGCTCATCCTCTACAAGATGATACGTTCCGCCAATGTCAAGACCATCCGCAACAATTGGGATGACTACGCCATCCTGCTGCTTCTGCTCTTCGGCGTATGCTTCCTCTTAGTGCCATACGTAGAGAAAGTTCCCTTGCTATCAGGACGATTCAAGAAGAGCAATCCTGCAATCACACAAGAGAAAAAAAACTCTCCCAGCACCACAATAGAAACAGGTTCATAACAAAAACAAACACACATCTGTGTGAATACCAGAAAAATTCTTTAACTTTGCAACCAAGCAACAAAAACATACATTATGGTAATAGGCTATACAGCAGGCGTGTTCGACCTCTTCCATATCGGACACCTCACTCTTCTCAAGAACGCGAAAGCACTCTGTGATAAACTCATCGTAGGTGTTACCGTCGATGAACTTGTGCTCTATAAAGGCAAGCATGCCATGATTCCCTTCTCCGACCGCATCGAAATCATCCGCAACATCAAGTGCGTCGATGCAGCCGTACCACAGTACGATATGGACAAGCTCACCATGTGCAAAAAACTGGGAGCCACCATGCTCTTCGTCGGCGATGACTGGTATGCCACCGACAAATGGAAAGAATACGAAAAAGACTTCCAAGAAGCAGGCATCAAGATTATCTACTTCCCTTATACTCACGGAGTTTCCTCCACAAAAATCACAGAAGCCCTCACAGCTGTACGCGACAAGGACTGACTCTTGCTGTTCCACCCTTTTCCAACACATTCATTAAAGAAATGAAAGATTTCTGTTTAAGTTCCTATATGGCATTCCGCTACATCTGGAAAGACGGAATGGACTTTTTCCCAGGCTTCACTCATCGCAACTACCAGCCTGTCAGAGACGAAGAGCGTCGTCCTGTCACCACTGCAGCAGACATCGACCGCGAAATACAGCAGCAGATGGATGCTCTCTATCAGCAGTACGACAACATCGGCATTTTGCTCTCGGGCGGAATGGATAGCGCCAATCTGGCAGCTTACCTCAAGCCCGGCAGCCACGCCTATACATTCGTTTCATCTACAGGTGTATTCGACGACGACGTAGAGCGTGCCAAGCAATACTGCAAGAAATTCCAATTACAGCATCATCTCATCGACATCACCTTCGATGACTACAAAAGATACACACCCATCGTCATGGCCTCCAAGTGGGCACCAGTCCACTCTATCGAGCCACAGATTTACAAAGCAGCCATCCAGGCCAAGAAAGACGGTGTGCAGATGATACTGGTCGGCGAAAGTGCAGACCTCATCTTCGGAGGTATGGACAAACTCATCACACCCGAATGGACCTTCGACGAGTTCGTCAAGCGTTACACTTTCCTCGAACCATCCCTTGTGCTTCGCAATCCTGTTTCGCAGATCGAACGTTTCGAGCCTTATCGCATCGGCCAAAACGACATAGATGTACTGCGTTTCATGGACGATGTCTTCTCCATCGAAAGCTCCAGTTCCTACCTGAACGCTTTCACAGCAGCCCAACTGCCTTACTATGACCCTTATGCACGTCTGATTATGGCAGAGCCTCTTGATATGCAGCGAGTAAGGAACGGCGAACCCAAATATCTTGTACGGGAATTCTTTGCCATGAAGTATCCAGAACTCCCCATTCCATTCAAGATTCCTATGCCTCGTCCCGTTGATGAAATATTCAAAAACTGGGAAGGTCCGTCTCGTGACGAGTTCCGCAACGACATCCCGATGCAAGAACTCACAGGCAACCAAAAGTGGCAATTGTGGTGCGCAGAGCTATTTCTCAACCTCTTCGACTGATTATTTCTACAATAGTTTAATCAGCAACATCACCCCATGGAAGCAAGCCCAACCAGCCAGCAGATGAAACAAGCGCTGCTCGACACCTTCAAGTTCACCAAGCAGTTCCTCGCCCAGCACGGTCTGCGCTATGTCGCTTGCGGCGGCACCGTATTGGGTGCGGTACGTCATCAAGGATTCATCCCTTGGGACGACGACATCGACATCTACATGCCACGAGCCGACTACAACCGTCTGCTCAGCATGAACGAGCAGCTGCACCCCTTAGGGTACGAAGTCCTCTCCTGCCACGACAAAGGCTACTACATGCCCTTCGCCAAAATCTCCTCCCTCCATTCCACCATCTGGGAGTTTCAGCGCCTGCCATTCCTGATGGGTGTCTATGTCGACATATTCCCGTTAGATGAGTTCAACGAATCCGACGACATCATCACCGCCCGTCAGTACAAGAGCCACTACTATTTCGACAAGTACATCAACGCTGTCAGCTCCTACCCCTTCTCCCATTTGCTCCGCAGCATCACCCGCTTCGACATCCACCAGATGGGACTATACATCCTCAACCTCTACCGCAAACGCCATCCCCAGCGCTACCTCCAGGCCTTCCTCGACTTCGAGCAGACCTACACAGGCGGCACTGGCGACAAATGCGTATGCGTCACACAGTGGGAAGGACGCATCTTCCAGACCGAATGGTTCACCGACGTGATAGAGCTACCCTTCGAAGATACCACCGTCACCGTTCCACGCAACTATGACGCCTACCTCCGCAAGCTCTATGGCGACTACATGACCTTGCCACCCGAAGACAAGCGCATCTCCCATCCCCACTACTTCGTGGATCTGCATCGCCGATACACCATCCCCGAGATTAAGGGAAGATTTGAGAATTGAAAATTGAGAATTGAAAATTGAACCTAACTCCATGCTCTCCCCCGTTGCCCTCTTCGTTTACAACCGCGCAGACAACATGATGAAGACCCTCGAATGCCTCGTTCTCAACACCCTCGCATCCGAGACAGAACTCTACGTCTTTTCCGATGGTGGGAAAGACCCTAAATCATGGCAGCAGGTCAACCAAGTCAGGCAGAAGCTTCATGAGTTCAAACAGTTAGCAGACAGCCAAAAAGCACTCAAGAGCTTTACAATCATCGAGCGACCCCACAATTACTATCTCGAACGCAACATCACCGAAGGCATCGCACAGGTCTTCGAGACCCACGACAGAATCATCGTCCTCGAAGACGACATCTGCACCTCCCCCTACTACCTCCAGTACATGAACCATGCCTTCGAACTTTACAAAGATATCCCAAAAGTCATGCACGTGGCAGGATTCACCAATCTTAACTTATTTGACACAAAACTGAAAAACCACAAAACAGAAAACCATACAGCCTTCTACTTCACCCCCCACATGTCAGGTTGGGGCTGGGGCACCTGGCGCGACCGCTGGCAGCAGCACTTCATCCACTACCAGAGCCGCAAAGAAGCCCTGCAAGGCATGACAGCCCAAGACCTCAACGCCATCCAATACGGAGGAGTATTCCCTTGCCTGAAAAGCCTCGACAAGCAGCCTATTCCATGGGATATCTGCTGGGAAATCGCCATCTACAAAGCGGGCGGACTCTGTCTCACTCCGGGCCACACCCTTGTACGCAACATCGGACTCCAGAACGGAACCCATTTCCGTTCCTTCTCCATTCTCCAGCGCTACGAGTTCGACCGTCCCCCTTTAGACACCCCACTTCCGCTCATCCGCATAGAAAACCCACAGAAAGACCCACATATCGAAACACTATTTGCTGAAGCCATCCGCGACTGGGGCATACGATACACGATGCTTGGGAAAATCATCCGTTACCTGTACAAAAAAATCAAAAGTCATTGAGATTCTTATTAGCTCTGTAACAGACAAAAGAAATTCGATACAAAAAAAGAATAGCGATGACCTATTTTCAGTCACCAAGACAATTTATATCTGCTGTTACCTTCCAAGCTGAGTTGGATGGCTTGTCAATTGGCTGACAACAAGAACATCAGCATCACCGAAGCCATAGAAAAACTTTACTCTTCACAACTTTACCAAGCACTCGAAACCGAAAGTACAAAACTGTGGCATTGGGGACCTAATGCCTTGTACGAAGAGTTTGAAGAGGAACTAAACAAATAACCCCCGTTCAACAAATTCAGGTTATTTCCTATTTTTTATCCCATCAAGCTCAAGACCTCCACCTCCTTCACCCCCTCCCTCCTGCGATTTCCGTTTTTTCTGAGAGAAATTCCAGCAACAAAAACAAAAAAATTGCCTTTTTTGTTTCTTATAGGAAATAAAATTGTATATTTGCACAAAAATATAACTTACAAGTATGCAGTTAATCACAAGACAACACTACGCAGACAAAGTGGATGCATGGATTGGGAAAGGACAAATAATCGTACTTACCGGTCAGCGACGAGTAGGCAAGAGCTTCATACTCAAAGACTTTGTTGAGCGACATAAAAATGAGCCACAAACAAACTTCATTTACATCAACAAGGAACGGAAGACATTTGACGCCATCAAGACCCATGAGCAGCTGAATGTGTACATTGACGAACATATAATGGAAGATGCTCACAACTTCATCCTCATCGATGAAGTACAAGAAATTGAGGGATGGGAAAAGAGCGTAAGAAATTATCGGTTGGAAGATGATACCGACATCATCATTACGGGCAGCAATTCAAAGATGCTGTCAAGCGAATTGAGCACGCTGATAGGTGGCCGCTATCAAGAAATCTACATACAATCGCTCAGTTATCAGGAATTTATCTTATTTCATGGATTAGAAGAGGGCGATGATGCCCTGTTGAAGTATATCAACTACGGCGGACTTCCAGGCCTGAAACAGATAGGGCTTGATGACGAGGAACTTGTATGGGACTACATCAAAGGAGTATATCACACAGTCGTGCTGAAAGACATCGTGGAGCGAAACAGCATACGCAACATGGCACTTCTCAACACCCTCTTGCGCTACTTTGCCGACACAACAGGAAAACTCTGTTCGCTGAACAACATCAGCAAGTTGATGAAATCCCAAGGACAGGACGTAGCCGTCAAGTCCATTTCCTCATACCTCAGCTATCTCAAAGACGCTTACCTGCTCTCGACAGCGGATAGATACGACATTCACGGGAAGAAACTGCTGGAATCAAACGAAAAATTGTATTTTGGCGATATCGGCATCCGCAATCTGATTGCAGGCGGAGAACGAGAAGGCGACATTGAGAAGATTGTGGAGAATATTGTCTTCCAGCAACTTCTAAGAATGGGATACACCGTGAATGTCGGGCAATTAAGAGCGGGTGAAGTGGATTTCGTGTGTACAAAGTCCAATGAGCGCATATACGTACAAGCAGCCTATCTCATAGCCTCAAAAGAGACGGAAAATAGAGAGTTCGGAAGTTTGGAAAACATCCAAGACAACTACCCCAAATATGTCATATCCATGACCCCCTTCGTCAGAAGAAGTGACCGACAGGGAATCATTCATTTAGGACTTCGCGAATTCCTTAAACACGGATTCCACTGACAAGGTGAAAAGCAGTCTCCCGACAAAATTTCAGCAAAGCCATCTATTCGCGTGAATCCGAAAGGTTGACCACGTCAAACTAATGAACGCATCCTAAAGAGAAGCGAATCGTGTTCACCCCCTCCCTCCTGCGATTTCCGCATTTTCTGAGAGAAATTCCAGCAACAAAAAGGCGCAAAGTCATTTAACCTTGCGCCTTTATCATATTAGTTTTGAGAATCTTACTTCACAAGAACCTTCTTGGTTGAGCCGTCGGAGAACTTCACAATGTTCAGTCCCTTGCGCGGCGCATTCATCCTGATACCATCAAGCGAGAAGTACGCTTCTGCTTCTGTTGCACCCTGTGCCACGCTCTCCACGCATTCAATATCCACAGGAATCTCCTGACCGAGATAGTAAAGACGGAAATTGTCCAGAATCGTCCAGTCACCCTCAATGCGAGCAGACTTAATTGCGCCAATCACAACATCCTGCTTATCCTCCGAAATGACAAACTCCACCTCATTGCCTGCATACAGCCCCATGTTCGTTATCATGTGGTAAGCGTTCGACATCCAGTAAGGATAATTCACAACCGTCTCAGCGTCAGCATCATTTGTCACGAAGTCGCCCAGTACATGCAACGTTGTTCCGTAGAAGTCCACATAAGCGTCACTGTCTGTTGCACCCACACTCACCGAGTCACTTGCAATAGAAACGAGCTTGCAGCCATTGCTGAAGCTATCCGACGAAACATACAGCGTCACATTGGCACGTGTGTCATACACCGTACTGTCACTGCCCTCAGAGAGTTTGAGCCACTGATTCGCCACAATTGCCGCATAGTCATTACCATCGCGGTAGAAACCCGATGCCACCAGCCTGTACGCACCCTTCGGCATATCCTTGAGCACCTGCGAGAGCGTGAACGAACGATTGTTGTAGAACTCAATCTCACCTTGGCTCACAGCCGATGTGCCATCCTTCATTTCCACATTCCATCCCTGCTTCAAGTCATTGTCGAACGATGCGCTGAGCACCACGCCCGTAATGTCCTTCGGCTGTTCCTCCGATGCCGAAAGCTCTACAATAGAAGCCTTCATCTGCGCCAGCAGCGCAGCCTGTTTCTCAGCCAGTGCCTCAGCCGTTTCGCCATCCAGCGCAGCCAGCTGTCCGTCCAGCAGAGCAGTCACAGTCGCCACTCCCCATTCAGCGGCAGCGGCAACCGTCTCAGCATAGGATACATAAGCAACATATAGCGCTTCCAGACCTTCCAAGTCCTCCACACAAGCATCGTCAGCAGCCAGCGCACCCTCCAGAGCCTTCAGTCCTGCAGCATACACCGCCTGCGCCTTGCCTCCTTCAGCCTTTTCGGCCAACGCCTTCAAGGTCTCTGCCCTTGTAAAAGCATTCTCCTTCGCATAGTTCTCCTTCACCTCTGCCAGCAGCGCAGTAAGCTGTGCCACCTTGTCATAATCAGAGTCCGTACCTTCCACAATCGCTTTCAGCTTCGCCTCAGCCGCTGTCTTGTCGCCAGCCAGCATCAGCTGTTCAATCTCAACACTCACCTCAGTCACCTTTGCCTGCACGTCAGCACTCATGTCATAATCTGTTCCATAATACCTCAGCTGGAAGTTCGTCACACAGAACCAGCCCTTGTACTGCGTGCCATCCGTCGTGGAAGTTGCGCCGATAGTCAGCGTTCCATCCTCGCCCACACGCACTTTGTCCGTAGTCAGCGTCTCCCAGTCAGTCCATGCACCTCCCGTCAGGCTGAATACGCCCGACACCTTAGCCACACCGTCAGCTATGGCATACACATGGTTGTTTGTAGGGTCAGAAGTAGAAGACATGTCAGCAGAAACCTCATAGAATCCAGGCTTCAGGCCCGTGATAGTCTGCTGGATGTCCAGCACTCCTCCCGCAACTGTTGACGAGTGGAACAAGTTAGCTGTCGTGCGCTTCTGCACATCGTTCGTATAGTAGAGCGTACAGTCGGTAGCGCCACGCAAATTTTCCGAGAAGTTCATAGTCCATCCCTGCTTAGACAGGTGTGAAGCCACATCCTCGTCATACACCAGATTGCCCTCTTCGTCCATTGCCGGTTCGTATGGTTCGTCCACAAACCATGGGTCGTTGATGAGGCGCGTCACATCCATCACGTCACTCTCCTGTGTATAGACATAAACCGCCTTAGCCTTCTCCAGCTCCGTCAGCGCAGCCTCTACCGCATCCGTCGAAGTGGGGTCAGCCGCAGCTGCGCGAGCCGCAGCGATAGCAGCGACAAAGTCTGCAGAACCGGCATAAGCCGTCTTCTCGCACACATTCTCATAGTAGTCCATCACCGCAAGAGCCGCTTGATGCACTTTGATCACAGCAGCCATTTCAGACTGCCGAGCAGCCACCTTTGCAAGAGCGGCATTCACCTCATCCACAGATGCATACTTCTCCGAGTCACCCACCTCTTCCATCAGCCAGTCGAGCGTGCTGTTGCAGATAGCCTGATAGCCATCTCCCATCTCTGAGCAGAAATTCTCCAGCTCTTCCTTCGCCACATCCAGCTGTCCGCGAGCCACAATCACCTTGTCCTCCTCCGACAGCTGTCCACGCTTGATGTTGATGAGCAGCTCAATCTGCTCCTTCGTCAGTTCAGTAGCATAGAAAGCAATGTCATCGTAGGCATACGCACCATCCTTATCCTGCCAGAACGGACCGCAGTCGCCCAGATAGACAGCATCCAGCACATTCATCACGCTGACAAAGTAATATGAATTATTGGTGGCATTCCACTCGTTCATGATTTCTCCATCCACATAGTACTTGGCATTCAGCCCGTTGAAGGTAATGGCCACATAGTGCCAGTTGTCGTCAAACGCAGATGGCCCCATCACAGGGTTTCCCTCCCCATCACTCTCGCCATTCTCCACCTGCCTGGTCCATATCCACTCGTTGTTCTCGATGTTTGTCCCGTTCACATTTTCCTCAGCCACATAGTCCGACCATCCGTTGCAGTTAATCTGCAGCGTCCGGCGTGTGCGCACCGAGAACATTGGCCATGAGAACGTCTTGTAGCTGTTAGCCTGGCTGTAGGCTGCAATAGCCGTAGAATAATAGTGTCCGGCAGCATCAGTTCCCTGCTTCTCGTTGGCCACATAGCCATTCATCCAGAACGCGATGGTAAACTGCTCTGTGCTCTTGGCATGGCAGTCGGCAAAGGCCGTTGTTGGGATAATCAGGTAGTTCTGGTGCGAAGCGATGACACCCTCCGGATTGTTTTGGTAGTACGTTCCGAAGTTCTCGTCTTCCGACTGCAGAAACAGTCCTGCACCCACTTGTTCTGCGCCCAGGTCTGCAGCTGCATTCACGCCCTCAAAGTCGATGGAAAAAACGGGCGACGGCAATGTCTGCGCCTGAAGCGACAAGCTCAAAGCCACCAGCCCCGAAGAAAGTAAAGTTCTCGTCTTCATAAAGTTCTTTGTTTAGTCATTAATAGTTAATGTGCAAATATAGGACTTTTTTTCGCAAATACAATCATGCTTCCACTTTTTTTTGCAAGAGAACGAATCTATCGCCACAAAGAAAAGGCGCAAGGTCATGCCACCTTGCGCCTTCATCATATTAGTTTTGAGAATCTTACTTCACAAGAACCTTCTTGGTTGAGCCGTCAGAGTACTTAACGATGTTGATACCCTTCTGGAGTGCGTCAACCTGTGCACCAGAAACTGTGTAAATAGCTACTGGAGTAACTGCTGAAGATTCAACACCCTCGATGTCAGTAGAAGTCAATTCCTTCTCACTTTCTGCACCGTAGTAAACAAGTGTGAATTCATCCATACAAGTCCACTTGTCGCCGCTGTCTGACCAGCTTACACCAAACTTGAGGTCAGCGCCTTCCTCCAGCTTCACTGTTACAGTGTAGAGACCAGATGTTGTTACAGCTACACTTCCATCGTTTGCATAAAGGATACAGTCAGTTGCGCTTGAATATACGTATGCTGTGATGTCGTAAGTACCAGCTGGGAGGTTAGCTATAGTCTGATTGAGGTCAACAGTTCCGTTCACATGCCATTTCTCAGCATAGTATGTACCCTGCTTGTTGTCAAACGAATCATTGTTCTGAGACTGACCATCAATAGTACCAGAGTTTGCCCAGCCGTTAAGGTTGCCTTCCTCGAAGCCATTGTTCACGATAACAGAAGTCATGTCAACTGGAGTCTCGTCAGAAGCGTTATCGTATGCAGGAATCTTGAGGAGTGCAGTAACTTCCTTCACCTGAACAGTGAGAGCCTCGATTTCCTCAGTTGTAAGGTCTTCTGCTGTTACATCCTTCTTCTCGTCGAATGCAGTCTGAGCCTTAACAGATGCTGTGTCATAATAGCTATCAGCAGTCTCATTCATTTCATCTACAGCAGCAGCAAATGCCAGATAAGCATTCACACTTGCACGAGTTTCAACCATTACCTGGTTAGCAGCGATAACAGCAGCCCAGAGCACATCTACCTCAGTTGACTTGTAAGCCTCGTTAGCTGCGTTGATTGCATCCTGAAGCTTTGCTGCAGCCACATTGTTCATGTTGTCAGCATTCTCATCGAGATAGTCTTCCATTGTAGCCATGAGACCTTCGAGCACTGGAACGAGCGCTTCCTCTGTCTTGCCTTCGTAAGTAAGCTTGAAGTTAGCCCAGAGCACCCAGTGAGCCTTCACACCGTTAGATGTCAGACCAAGCTTCATCTCACCGCCTTCAACAAGACCGTAAACCTTCTGAGTGTAGCGGCCAGCCTTGAATGCGTAGTATGCGCCATTGATAGAGTTTGGCACATAGCCCCAATCATAACCGCCAGCAGTACCGAGGTAGTCGCATGGATGGTCTGGAACAACTTTGTCGGCAGCAGTCAGCAGACAGTTCACGCTGTCCACAGCCTCTTCTTCAGAAATAGCATCCTTTGTAATGTTCATCACCGGTGTCTGGAAGTCGTTCATAAAGAGGAACACCTTAGATGCCTCTGTGCCATCATAATAGCCATTGCCTGCAGGACGCTCGAATGCCTGTACAGAAACAGAGTAGATGCCGTCTGGCACATCCTTCACAATCTGATAGATGTCAACCTCTGTTTCGTAGCACTCCACGTTCTCGATACCAGTCTTTCCTGTACCAGGTTTGATAGTCCAGCCAGTGAAGTCACCAGTAGAGAATGATGGGTTCACGATCATGTCTGTACAGTCAGCGCCTGGAGTGAGCGATGTTGCCACAGCGTGAGAGTAGAGAGAATCTACCAAGTAGATGTATTCGTCGATTTCTGGAGTGAGCAATGAATAGTCTTCATTGTCCTTGATGACTGTTGGGGTTGGACTTGGATAGCCTTCGATGTCGTCCTCACCTTGCATGAAGTCGCAGAAAGTATACCAGTTTTCGCCGTCAAGACCTTCGTTGATAATGAGGTAGTTATACCAAACATCAAACTTTTCGTAGAGAGTTTCGTATGCCTTGATGTTCTCGTCAACAACTGTCTGTGCAGCCTTTGCAGCAGCGAGTGCATCCTTCACATCAGCAACAGACTGTGCATTCTCGAATGCATCAACAGCATCGTTGTATGTCTGAACAAGACTTGGGTTAGCAGCCACATCTTCCATCTTCTCAAGAGAAGCAGCCTCTTTAGCCAACTTGACAGAATTAGCTACCACGTCTTCATTGCCATAGTAAGTCAGAGAAGTCTCCTTGAATGCCAACCAGTTGAAGTTAGCGCCCTTGATGTCGAAACCAAGTTCGATATCGCCTGTCTCTTCTACGATAGCAATGATTGTGAATCCACCTTTCTTCCAGAGCACACTCTTGCTACCAGAGTAGAATATTGGAGTTTCTGCCTGAAGATTGATCGTGTCATTGCCAAAGAACATAGAGAGACCTTCGATTGCGTCAAGCTTGCCAGCCTCATTATATGCACGTACATTAGCAGTGAACTTATAAAGACCTGGAGAAAGACCTATCTTCTGATAAATCTTCTGGTCAGAGAGCTTACCACCTGAACCAGTCCAGTGCTCAATGAACGGAGTTACCATGTCTGTTCCGTCTGCACCATTGTTAGCTTCAGTTGACCAAGTGTTAGTAGTGTGTGAACCAGTTGTGCCTTCACCTGTAAATGTCTGAGTCCATGGGTCAACCTTTGAGCCATCGCCAATCAGAGAAGTGAGGTCTGAAGGATTATCGAAAGATGCAAGACCTGACTGATATTCAGCAATAAGCAAGCTAATATTAGTCTTAGCCACCTTCAGTTCAGCTGCAGTAGAAGCGGTGTTATTGTAAACGCTTTCTACAGATGAGAAATCTACAGCAGGATAATCAGCCTTTGCCTTGTCAAGTTCAGCCTTGAGCGCAAGAACAGCAGCAACTACTTCAGAAGCTGCATTCATTTCTTCTATTGTAGAAGCGGTGTTGTTGTAAACAGCCTCTACTACGCTGTAATCATAAGAAGGATTGGTTTTCTTGGCATTTTCGATAGTATTCGCAAGAGCCTTCGCTGTGAAATAAATTTCCACCTTTGGCTGGAGTGCCTTGTACTCTACGCTGTCAATGAATACCCACTCGTCCCAGAATTCGCCAGTGAAAGAATAGCCACCAGGAATCTCCTCGTCATTCTCAATATAAGAATACTCGTCAGCAGCATCGTAGAAGTAGCAACGAGTGTTACCTCTTTCACCTCTAAACACTTCTGCCACACCATAATAAGTAGCAGGAGCAACAGCATTGTTCTTAAACTTGTAAGTTCCATTGCTCTGCTTCTCAACTACCCATCCATCTGTACCCGGATATTCTCCGTTAGCTACAGCATTGCCTGCATCTACCCAGCTTGCGTCGAAAGCATTAGCAGATACATAAAGCCACTTGTTCTTATCGGTAAAAGCATTCGGGAAACAACCGAAATTCCAAGTGCCAAGCTCTACTGTCTTTTCATCGTCTTCGTAAAGCTTAATAAAACGAACTGTGTCACCTTTTACAGCAATAGAAGCACGAGTGTTCCAGTCATTGTGACCAGCAAAAAAGCCTCCGCCCTCTACGTTGTAAAGGAACTGTGCTGCAGTTCCGCTGTCGTCCATCTCCACAGTACTTGAAGGCACTGGAGCTGTCCACTGTGCGAAACCAACGCTGCTCATCAACAGAGCAGCCAGAAGAAGTAATGATTTCTTCATAGTTAGTAATTAAAGATTAGTTAAACAAATATTTTATATTCTCGTTTTTAACGACCTAATTAGGTTAATAACCTGACCACCCAACACTCGGATGGCACGAGCACCTATATTTTCACATAAATATGAAACAGGGCACAAATGTAAAAAAAAAAATCGATTCCACCAAATTTTCCGGCTTTTATTTATCATTTTCATCATATTCGGGAAACATTTTTCGCCCTCAGACGGGGAAATGCACACTCCATATAGCACCATGGCTCTCGCCGTGCGCATAATATTTAAAACACCGTGTACGTAATATTTAAAAGGCGGTGTTTAAAATATTACGTACACGGTGAGAACCGTAGAGAAGAAGACGTTTCTACACATCCATCTTGCCTAACAGGAAGTCATAGAGACTCATTATCAAGATACCAGCCTCGTTATAGCCCGAGGAATAGCGGTCGCCTGCTACAATAATCTTCCTGAATCCATCAGCAACCTGCAATAACGAAGCCTGCTCCTGATCAACTTTCTCGCTTGTGGGCAGAGCATAAGCGGACTGAATATAAACCCTTTCGTCATGGCGATTCACCACGAAGTCAACCTCCAAGCTCCTTCTCTGAAGCAAACCTTCATGATTGCGACTGAAACTATCGACCAACCCAACATCTACAGAATATCTTTTACGACGCAATTCATTGTAAACCACATTTTCCATGATATGCGTCGGTTCCAATTGACGAAAATCCACAATTGCATTACGAATGCCCATATCTTCAAAGTAATACTTGATTTCTGTTCCAATGTATTTTCTTCCCTTCACATTATAACGCAAAGCTTCGCTGATGAAGAAAGCATCTTTCAGGCATTCAATGTATTTGCTGATAGTTTCAGGGCTTATGCTCATCCCTGCGGCAGACTTAAAGGTGTTGACTATTCTTCGCACATTGGTGCTTCCTCCGATACCTGATGCAAGAATCCGAACAAGCTCACGCATTCCATCGGGATTTTTCAGATGATTGCGTTCCAGTACATCCTTCATATACACCGTTTCATATATTTCACGAAGATAGTTCTGTTTGTCCTCTGCCTTTTCAAAAGCGGCAACAGCAGGCAATCCACCATATCTATAGTATTGCTCCAACGCCTCGGCTTTTTCTCCTCCCACCACTTCATAATATTCAGAGAAGCTGAGTGGATGGATTCTGATTTCCCATCCTCGCCCACGAAACTCTGTAATGACATCCTTCGACAGGAACTTCGCGTTTGAACCAGTGACATAGACCTCTGCATTCGGGACATTCAGATATGAATTCAACACATCCTCAAACTCCTTCACCAGCTGCACCTCGTCGAGCATGATATAGTACTTTTCGGAGTCCTTCATCAAAGAATCAATGTGTTCAAGCAGGTTATCTGGGTCGCGAAGCTTCTTATTTCTTCGATCTTCAAGATTCACTTGAATGATGTGATCTGCACTCACTCCTCTTGCCAGAAGGCAATCACGAAAAATATTGAACAACAAGAAGGACTTTCCACACCGACGGATGCCGGTTACAACCTTAATCATTCCGTTACCTTCTGCTCTCAGCAGTTGTTCGAGATAGTATTCACGTTTAAAAAGCATGGTTTGCCGTATATTTTTGTGTCATGACACAGATTTATACGGCAAAAATCATATTTTTTTATCATTTCGCCAAAGAAAAGAGTGCTTTTCAAAGATTTTTTAACAGAATTTATTGCCTAACACTCCCTTTTTGACAAAATCAATTCGTGATTTTCCTATCATTTATGCGTGCACATATTTAAAAAAAGCATACATTTGCAGCATGATTTACAAAACCATCAGAACCACCCTTGCCCAAGGAGGCATGGAGGAGGGCGAGGCAAGAGCTATCGCCCTGCTGCTACTGGAGAAGGTGTGCGGCATGAGCGTGGCAGAAGCGCTGACAGGAAGCGGCAAGGAGATTGGGCACGAAGAGGCATTGCAGGCAATGGCGGCACGGATTGCCCAGGGCGAGCCTGTGCAGTATGTGCTGGGCGAGGCGGATTTCTGCGGCTTGACGCTGAACGTGGAACCCGGTGTGCTGATACCCCGAAGCGAGACGGAGGAACTGGTGGAATGGGCAGCCGAGGCGTTCAGAGCAGCACGAGCGGAGGGAAGAGGAAAGGTGCTGGACATCGGTACGGGCAGCGGCTGCATTGCCATTGCGCTGGCGCACAGGCTGCCCCAAGCGCAGGTGGAGGCATGGGACGTGAGCGAGGAGGCGCTGAGGATTGCCTCTGGAAATGCGAAGAGGAACCGTGCCGACGTGGCGTTCAAGAAAGTGAATGTGCTGGAGGACGGCATGGATGGGCTGGAATCGTATGACATGATGGTGAGCAACCCTCCCTACATCTGCAAGGAAGAGGCACAGGACATGGAGAGGAATGTGCTGGAGCATGAACCACATCTGGCATTGTTTGTGCCCGATGACGACCCGCTGCTTTTCTACCGCCGCATAGCCGAGCTGGGACGGCTGATGCTGAGGGAGAACGGACTGATTTTCTTCGAGATAAACCGGCGTTTCGGCACAGAAACGGTGGAGATGCTGCGAAGCCTGAACTACAGAGAGGTGGAACTGCGGAAGGACCTGTATGGCAATGATCGAATGGTGAAGGCAATAAAAGGCTAATACTTTCGTTTTATATAATTGATTAAAGTTGCGGAAGCTTCGCTTGTTTAGGAGTTAGAAGAAGATAAAAGGAGTTAAAAGACGAATGCAATGCTATTGGCAAGGTTTTGTCCTCTATCTTCTGCCGCTCAAAAAGCGGCTATCTTCCTTTATCTTCCTATATCTTCTTAACATACGAAAATTGAAAATTGTTAAACTCCTCACTCATGAAAACCATAACATTACTGATTCTTTTCCTGCTCGGCTGCGGCAAAGCGCTGGCTGACGAGTGGAAGATATATGCTTCATACCACAACATCAGCAAGGCTGTGAAGACAGATGCGCGCATCTTTGTGCTGGCTAACGGAGGACTGTTCAGCTATGACACGGAGGACAGCCGAGTGATGGGCTATGACAAGACGAACGCGCTGAGCGACTTCGGCATCTACGACATCGCTTATTCTGCCACCAAGAAGAAGCTGGTGGTGCTGTATGAAAATGGCAACATCGACCTGCTGGGCATGGACGGAACCCGATGGAACTTGCCCGACATCAAGGTGAAGCCGCTGGGCGACAAGACGCTGAACGAGCTGAGGGTGGTGGATGGAGAAGCGCTGGTGAGCCTCAACTCCGGATTGGCACACATCAATCTGGAGGGCGGATATTTTGTCAACCTGTACACATTCGACAGCAAAGTGACGAATGCGACCCTGAAGAATGGGAAGCTCTATGCCAAGACGGCTGACGGCGTGATGGAGGGCGACTTGGGCAAGAATCTCCTTGACAAAAACAGCTGGACGGAAGTGGCTGCCAACACCGTTGCATTCGGCCCGACTGCTAACGAGAAGGCGGATATGGAAGCGGCTCTGGAAAAGGTGAAGAACATTGTCATCAACTCGCCCAAGCAGAACTGGTCGTACAACCTGAACATGGTGGGCAACAGGCTGCTGGTGGCAGGCGGAAACTTCTACTATCCCGAAGTGGACTATGCCGGAACAGCCATGAAATACGAGAATGGAGAGTGGTCTGCCTTTGACGACAAGGAGGCGATTGCGCTGGTGGGCGAAAGGGCCTACCGAAATGTGACGGATGTGGTGCAGGATCCGAACGACCCCGAACACCACTGGCTGGGCACCAAGCAAAGCGGCATCTATGAGTTCAGAAACTACAAGCTGGTGAACCATTACAGCTACGAGAACTCGCCGCTGACCAGCATCCTGCCTGACGACAGAAACGCAGGATGGTATGTGCGTGTCACGGGCTTGAACTATGACCCGCAAGGCAACCTGTGGATGATGAACAACCAATGTGACACCATTGTGCGCATCTTGAAAAAGGACGGGAAATGGGCGGCTTACTACTATAACGAGATTGCCGGCTATCCGACTTTCGACAACACGATGTTTGACCAGCGCGGATGGGCTTGGATTCAGCAACGAAGAACCACCTCTTCGCATCAGGCAGGACTCATGGTCATCGACACAAACGGCACCATCGACAAGAAATCGGACGACAAGCACCGTTTTGTCTCCAGCTTTTACAACCAGAACGGAGAAAGCTACACGCCCAACCTCTACTATTGCGTGGCAGAAGACCTCAATGGCGCTATCTGGGTGGGCTGCACGGATGGCATCTTCATGACGGCCGCACCCGAGAATGTCTTCAGCAGTAACTTCACGTTCACACAGCCCATTGTGCCACGCAATGACGGCTCAGGACTGGGTGACTACCTGCTTAGCGGCGCATCCGTCAAGTGCATCGCCATCGATGGCGGCAACCGCAAATGGGTCGGAACGCTCAGCAATGGCGTCTATCTGCTCAGCGCCGATGGCATGGAGACTATCGAGCACTTCAACACCGGCAACTCGCCCCTCATCAGCGACGAAATCAACGACATAGCCATCAATGGCGAAACGGGCGAGGTGTTCATTGCCACCAACAAGGGACTGTGCTCGTTCCAAGGGGATGCGACCGACCCTGCTGCCAGCATGGATTCGGACAACCTGAAGGTGTTCCCGAATCCTGTCCGTCCTGAATACCAAGGCGATGTGCACATCACGGGACTGATGTACAACTCGAACGTGAAGATTGTGAGCGCCAGCGGAAAACTGGTGACAGAAGGCACAAGCGTGGGCGGCGAATTCTCGTGGGACTGCTGCTACAAGACGGGCAAGAAGGTGGCTTCGGGCATCTATTACGCTCTATGCACCGACGAGGAAGGAAACGATGGTGCGGTTGCCAAGATTCTGATTATCAAATAACATACTGATTGCCAAATAACTCATATTCCCCCAAAAAAGGCATGCTGTCCATCCTCATCCCCACGCACGACTACACTTGCTACCAGTTAGTTGCCGACCTGCACAAGCAGGCGGAAGAGCTGGGTGTTCCCTACGAAATCATCGTGGCGGAAGATGGCAGCCGTTCGCAAGTGAACATCATCGCCAACCATAAAATTACGGAACTGAGCCATTGCCGGCATCTCGTCAACAAGGAGAAGAGAGGACCTGCCGCCATCCGTAATCTGCTGGCAAGGGAGGCTGTCTATAGCTGGATTGTCTTCATTGACAGCGACGCAAAGGTTGAGAAGCCGGATTTTCTCCACACCTACTTAGCTTCTATCGGGAAAGCGGATGTGGTGGTTGGCGGACTTCGGCATCAGCCAGAGAACCTGAACCCGAACCTGTCACTACGGTTCAAGTATGAGAAGGAGGCAGACAAGCATCGCAGCGCAGAAGAACGGAGGCAGCAGCCTTACAGCAAATTCACGCCTTTCAACGTGATGATTCGACGCTCCACCTTCCTTTGCATCGGATTCGACGAGGACTGCAAGGAATATGGCTATGAGGATGCGCTCTTTGGCGTGGAGCTGATGAAAAGGAATATCAGCATCCTTCACATTGAGAACCCGCTCATCCACATGGGATTAGACACGAACGAGGCGTTTCTCCGCAAGAGCGAAACCGCTTTGCGGACACTAAAATCGCTGGGTGATAAGATGGAATGCCACAGCTATGTGGGAAGTACTTACCTGAAACTCAAGAAATGGCATGTCGCTTGGATTGCCAAAGGTTTTCACCAACTGTTCGGGAAGGCTATCAGACGCCATTTGCTATCCTCGCATCCTTCGCTATTCTGGTTTTCTGTCTATAAATTAGGCTATTACGCCACGCTCACTTCTTAACCACAATTTCTCCATGCTGATTCATCGCAACGATGATGTCTGAGAAACTGCTGTAATATGAACCTAAGAAATGAGAGGTTTTTGCCAATGAGAACATCTCCACGACGGCTTCTCGCATTCCTTCCAAAGAGTTTCTATCTGCCTCGAACGGGGATGACCACACCCGATGAGGAAACTTCTCTGACATCAAGGACTTGACGCGCTCGTCGTCTGTTGCAAGGTAAAAGTTCGTTGTGGCTGGAAAAGCTTCCATCCTTTCTACAAATGCTTCAATAGGGCTGCATTGAATGGACATGGCGTTGTCTGTTCGACGAATGTGGACGCCTACCGTTTGATCGCCGAAAGCTGCTGTTCTTTGCCCCACTTCTTCCATCAAGGAGGGAAGAGGCTTGAAGTATTGGGCAAACAAAGCATCATTCGTCGGAAAGAAACCTAACCCCGAAGCGACAAAAACATTTTTACCTTTCAGCATCGATGCCAACTTCTCTGGATTCTGCTGAAGAGCCGCCAAGTGCCAATCGAACAGAGATACATCGAACCGAAACTTTTGTGACAGATAAGGAATGAAAAGATTGCGTTTCAATGGAGGTGCATAAAGAAGATAGTCCTTTGCCCCCAATTCTTGCACATCGGCAACAGGCAAGGGCTGAAACAAGTCGCAAAATCGAGCATTCAGCCCCGACTCTCTCATCCATACAACCTTCAACTCACTGCCAATCTCCCTGCAAAGAGTATCGGCAGCTAAAATCGCACGCATTCGGTTGGCCAACCCACCAAGCGGCGACAAGGTAAGAGTTCCTTTGCTATGATTTCTCATTTGGACTGATTCTTTCTCCATTTTCATCCATTCTCCATTCTGCAATCTGTATGTCCGCCGGCAAAAGGAAAGTAATGATTTTCTCCTCTGGCAACGGGATTTCTATCAAGCCGTCTGCAAAGAGATTGTTCTCGTACAGCACATGCAGACGATACTTGCCTGCACGAGGAGCATAGATTGCGCTCTTGTGAAATCGCCGCGTGCTGACCTCGTCTTTTGCCATGGTCAATCCCTGCCGATGCAAGTAGAACGACTGCCCTCCCTCGTCAAGGGCTTCCATCAGCAAGTAGAAACGTCCTGCCATTTCAGCATTGTGATTCTTGAAGGTGACACTATAATCAGGAGTCGTTCCGTTAATCATCAAATCGGGCATATCTATATCAACCAGAGACAGATAGGCATGAGACACCGTATCGCTGCTTAGCGTAACGGTATTCCTCTTCACATGGGCTATCAAGTAGTTGGGAGTACCTGTACAAGTCCTTGCCTCACGCCATTCTTTGCCGCCATCAACAGCGTTGTCGCGGTACATCGGGACAAGGGTGTAAACTCCATCTTCAACGGCGGCCGGGAAGGAGAGGCTAAGGGTATCGGTATAAGTGGTGTCGTCTATCTCTTCCAGCAGAAAATCATGCTCATATACATAGAGCGGACACACTTCGCTATCATGACGCTTGAGCATAATGACGACAGAGTCGGACAGAATATTCCACCCAATATTCGACAGGTCGTGAACTGTCAGAGAGACATGGTTTCGATCATAAACAGGCTGTGGGTGACGTTTATCTGTCACCGCGCTAATATACTGAAAAGCAAAGTTATGCCGTTCCACACCTTTTGCATCGGCATGATTGGAAGGCATGATGCCCGTTGTGAACATCTGCAAGAAATTAAAGCCATTCTCTGGATGATCCTTGTCGTACCACTTGGGCTGGTCTGGCAACATATAAGGCAGATAGGTCCATCCATCGCCATCGTTGTCGGGATTTCCCCAGCGAGTGTGAAACCAGTCCAGTTCATCGTAACCGTCAATGACAAAAGCATGGCCGCCATTGACATTATAGCCCGATATCAGCACAGGCCGCCCAGCAGCAAGTTCCTGTTTGAGCATAAGCGTGATTTCGGAAAGCGAATAGAAGTCACGAAAAAACATCTGAATGCCA
This sequence comes from Bacteroidaceae bacterium, assembly GCA_017507385.1. Lineage (GTDB taxonomy): Bacteria > Bacteroidota > Bacteroidia > Bacteroidales > Bacteroidaceae > Minthosoma. The sequence continues at coordinate 21,903 of JAFWAX010000017.1, forward strand.
GCATCATAGCCAAAGTGCTTGACCATGGCAATGGGCTGATAAATGGACTGCGCTCCACTCGACTGTACACCATAGCGAGTATTGACCGCTATGCCGCAATCGCTGTTCAGGAGCGCAACGGCATCTGCTTGAGTTTGAGTGTATTCTCCATCATCATACCTGTCGAGCATGCTCTTCCAATCGTACTCATGCGAGTTAAAATGGGCTGACAATGTTTGTCCGCAGCCAAGGCTGTCTATATATTCATGCTGACCCGTACCGCGCAAAGGCCACTGCCAGTAGCGCATCACCTGGCTCATGGCTGTTGCCACACAGCCTACTACACACCGACCACCTGTGCTGTCCGTCGGACACATATTATTATATGGAGCATACTGATGCCACGAGTCGCTAAGCAGAGGCTCGACCCTGTCGGGCAAGCCCTGTGCTTCCACATAGTGCCGACTCATGCGATGGATGATGCGCTGAGCGGATGCTGCCAGCACCCAGCAGAAGAGAAACGATAATATGCAGATGTATCTGTATTTCATTCGTGTACATATATGCGTTGCACGCGATTGCTGATGCCTGTAAGCACCTCATACGGTATGGTGTCGATAGCATCGCTAAGCACCGTGACAGGCAAATGGTCGCCAAAGATTTCAACGATATCACCCGCCTTGCAGTCGATGTCTGTAACATCTATCATGCAAACATCCATGCAAATATTTCCCACATAATCAGCCTTTTGACCTTTAACAAGGCAGTAGCAGTTGCGATTGCCCAAATGACGGCTCATGCCGTCAGCATAGCCAATTGGGATAGCAGCAATACGGCTGTCTTTTTCCAGCACCGTACGCCGAGAATAGCCGATAGTCTCGCCAGCTTTGACGGAACGCACTTGCAAGATGGTTGTCTTCAGCGTTGCTACATTGTTGAGCATCTGGTTGTTGCGTGGATTGATGCCATACAGACCCAAGCCCAAACGCACCATATCAAGGTGGTATTGAGGGAAGTGCTCAATGCCTGCCGAGTTGCAGATATGACGGATAATCTTGTGTGAATAAGCGGCTTGCAACTGGCGGCTCGCCTGGTCGAAGAGTTCAAACTGCTGCTGCGAGAAGGCATCGAACCCATCATCGTCGCTACCCACAAAGTGACTGAACACCGAGCAAGGCACCAAGGCCGACTGACGCTGCAATCGCTCAATAAGCCGAGGCATATCTGTCTCAGGATGAAAACCTAAGCGGTGCATTCCTGTATCAAGCTTGATATGAATCGGGAAATTGGTGATGCCTTCCTTCTCGGCGGCATGAATCAGCTGTTCTAACAGGTCGAAACTGAACACCTCTGGTTCAAGACGATAATCGAACAGTATCTTGAAAGATGTTGTTTCTGGATTCATAATCATGATGTTAGCCGTTATTCCCGCCTCGCGAAGGTCTGCACCCTCGTCTGCCACAGCAACAGCCAAGTAGTCAACACCGCAGTCTTGCAACGTCTTGCTTGTTTCCAGCGAACCCACTCCATAGCCGCTGGCTTTCACCATGCAGACCATCTTGTTCTCAGGCTTCATCAGGCTGCGGTAGTAACGCACATTGTCAACCAGCGCATTGAGATTGACTTCCAGAATCGTTTGATGCACCTTGAGCGTCAAAAGGTCGCTGAGCTTGTCAAAGCGGAACTGGCGAGCACCCTTAATCAAGATAAACTCATTGTTCAGATTTTCAAACACTTCGCTCCGAACAAGAGCATCCGACGTGAGAAACATATAATGTTCCATTGGAAAGAAATCGGCACACTCCGTAATCTCCTTACCAACACCTATCACCTTCTCTATGCCACGCGAAGCCACCATCTGCGCCACCCGTGAATAAAGATTGCGCGAAGTTTCACCGCTCTGCAAGATGTCACTGAGAATCAATGTGCGACGTTGCTGGTGCATTTCCGGACGGCGGCTCATGAAGTCAAGCGCAATGTCAAGAGACTGAACATCAGAATTATAGGAGTCGTTTATCAGCGTACAGCCATGCTTTCCATCTTTCACTTCCAAACGCATCGCCACTTGCTCAAGCTTGCCCATGCGCTCACATAGCTCCTCGATGCTGATACGAGTATTCAATGCCAACACCGTAGAGAAACAAGTGATGGAATTGTCGATAGCGGCATCATCAATGAAACGGATGGTATATTGTCCCGCCTTCCCCTCATGCTCAAAATGCACAATGGCATTCTGCTCATCCTTCTCTATGCCTGTAACATGCAGAGCGCAGCGACTGATGCTTTCGGGCAACATGGAGGCGCAAGCCTGAATGGTCGTGTCTTTCGAATTGATGACCACAGTTTCACAGCCCTTGAAAAGCCGCATCTTCTCCGAACATTTAATGTCATACGTCATGAAGTTCTCCTGATGGGCAACACCCAGATTGGTCATCACACCAACGGTTGGACGGACAATCTTCTCCAGCTTGGCCATCTCTCCTGGCTGCGAAATGCCGGTCTCGATAATGGCCAAATCATTATGGTTGCCAATCAGCCATACACTGAGCGGCACTCCCACCTGACTGTTGTAGCTGCGGGGCGAACGGCACACGCTGTAGTCGGGCGACAGCAGCTGATAGAGCCATTCCTTCACCGTTGTCTTTCCGTTCGAGCCAGTGATGCCTATGATGGGGATGTTCAAACTGTTGCGATGGTATGCAGCCAATGTCTGCAATGCCTTCAACGGAGACTCAACCGCAAGGAAATTGGCATCTGACATGCGTTCCACTTCTGCCTGATCTTCCAAAAATTGCAGCGACACCACAAAATTCCTCACCCCTCGGCGATAAAGCTCGCCTATATACCGATGCCCATCATTCTTGCTGGTCTTCAATGCAAAAAACAATGTTTCCTCCGGGAAGCACAGGCTGCGGCTATCTATCAGCAGCCAGTTTATCTTTGCCTCTGCAGCGCCAGCACGCCGGGCACCAATCACTTGCGCTATTTCACTTATATGGTATGTCATAGTATTAACGTTCTGTGCTGATGGCGTGCCCATTCCTTCTCGGCCTTCGCCACAGCATCCTTCGTCTTATTGTCAAAATAAGTATCCTGGAATCTCTGCCAGATGTGCTCCACAGCCAGTTCCGAGGGATGTATCATGTCGTCGGCATAGAAGCGGTAGTCTCGCAACTCGTCCATCATGATTTCGTAAGAGGGGAAATAATCCACAGCCAGTTCATCAACCGCTTGCAGCAGTATCCCTTTGGAAATCTGATTGACATGAAACCCGTCTCGCTTGTGGCGGATCGGACTGACGGTGAATAGCACTTTCAGGCGAGGATTGACCGCCGCAAGCCGCTGCAACAGCGCAGTCCATTGTTCTGTTATGTCGCTGACATTCATTCGCTCACGCACAAACATCGAGTCCACCATCTTGTGGCAATTGGCCACCAGCATACCCGTTGCCTTCAGGCGGTAGATGATGGATGTTCCCAACGTGATAATGAGCACATCAGCCTCATGCAGACAGTCCGACAGCTCGCTGTTGGTTCGGTTGATTCTCTCCACCAAATCCCTTTTGCTGAGCGAAGAAAAACGGCTGTGGTGCATCCACGAATGCCATATTCCCGTTCCATCCTGAAACAGCAGCTCCGAATTTTCATCAACAGAAAAATCTCCTGTCGCAGAGAGTGCGCTATCAAGGCAGACGGCAATGCTGGCAGGGTTATAGAGTGTGCCAAACGGATTAACCATCACATCGAAACCACCTCTCCGCATCTTCCGCCCCACCTCTTCGGCAAAGCAAGAACCAACCAGCAGCACTGTTGCTCCGGTTTTCATCTTCCACCCCGGCTTGGGGATGTCTATGCGTGTCATCAATTCCATAATACGGTACAAAGGTAAGGATTTTTTGCCTTTCCCTCTTCACTTTCCAGCTTTTTTTCGTAACTTTGCATCCGCAAAGTGCGTCCTACGCACCGAATGCTTGATTTCAACAAACTAAAAAACATACGATTACTATGGCAAAGAAAGCTCTTTTGATGATTCTCGATGGTTGGGGAATCGGCGACAAAAGCAAGGGTGACGTGATTTATCAGACACCAACACCCTACATGGACTATCTGAACGAAAACTATCCTCATTCTGAGTTGCAGGCATCTGGCGAAAACGTTGGTCTCCCCGACGGACAGATGGGTAACTCTGAAGTGGGTCACCTCAATATCGGCGCAGGCCGCATCGTGTATCAGGACCTGGTGAAAATCAACCGCGCTTGCGCAGACAACTCCATCCTTGAAAACCCTGAAATCAAGGCTGCATACGGCTATGCAAAGGAGAACGGCAAGAGCGTTCACCTCATGGGTCTCACCTCAACAGGAGGCGTACACTCTTCTTTCGACCACATCCTGAAACTTGTTGACATCGCTAAAGTTTATGGCATAGAGAACTGCTATGTTCACTGCTTCATGGACGGACGCGACACCGACCCTAAGTCAGGCAAGGGCTTCATCGCCGACTTGCAGAAGCACATCGACGAAGCAGGCGTGGGCGCTATCGCTTCTATCATTGGACGCTTCTATGCAATGGACCGCGACAAGCGTTGGGACCGCGTGAAGGTTGCTTACGACCAGCTCGTGCACGGCAAGGGACGCGAAGTTGCTGACATGGTAGAGGCTGTGCAGTCATGCTACGACAGCCACACCGAAGAGCACAAGAACACAGACGAGTTCATGGAGCCACTCATCAACTGCAACGTGGACGGACGCATCAAGGAAGGCGACGTGGTCATCTTCTTCAACTACCGCAACGACCGCGCCAAGGAGCTCACCATCGTGCTCACACAGCAGGACATGGAAGAGCAGGGTATGAAGACCATCCCAGGCTTGCAGTACTACTGCATGACTCCTTACGACGCTTCTTTCACAGGTGTTCATGTGCTTTTCCCAAAGGAGAACGTAGAGAACACACTCGGCGAATACATCGCAAGCAAGGGACTGAAGCAGCTTCATACTGCTGAAACTGAAAAATATGCACACGTGACATTCTTCTTCAACGGTGGTCGCGAGACACCATTCGAAGGCGAAGACCGCATCCTTGTCAACTCTCCAAAGGTTGCTACCTACGACCTCAAGCCGGAGATGTCTGCTTTCGAGGTGAAAGATAAGTTGGTAGAAGCCATCAAGGAGAACAAGTACGATTGGATTGTTGTCAACTTTGCCAATGGCGACATGGTAGGCCACACAGGCGTATATTCAGCTATCGAGACAGCCGTAAAGGCCATCGACCAGTGTGTCAACGAAGTGGTAGAAGCAGCTAAAGCAGCTGACTATGAGACCATCATCATTGCCGACCACGGCAACGCCGACAACGCCCTCAACGCAGACAGCACAGCCAACACAGCCCACTCGCTCAACCCCGTTCCATTCATCTATGTCACTGAAAACAAGAACGCAACAGTGAAGAACGGCGTACTGGCCGACGTTGCTCCTTCCATCCTCCACATCATGGGTCTCGAACAGCCAAAGGAGATGACTGGACAAAACTTGATTATCGATTAACAACAAGGATATTTTCCACTTCAAAGGGCTATGCGTTGCTGCATAGCCCTTTTTTTGTGTCATCACAAAAACAGCAGAAGAATCAGGAAACCGCTCCAAAGAGATTTGCTTTCAGGCTTCCGAGTCATGGCATTAAGGCCGATTCAACAAATTGGGTATTATATATAATATGTATAATGATTGGCTACACGCCATTTTCGTAGCAAATTCATGCAAGAAAATGGGAAAAAGCTACATTTTTCCACCAAATTCACTAAAATTCTCACATTTATCAAAACTTTTTCACTCAAATGCTTCGCCGTTTAAAACTTTTTACTAATTTTGCGACTTAGGAACATTCTTTTACAAAAATTTTAATTAACTTAAATCAATCTTTACATGAAAAAATTATTACTTATGTGGATTATGCTCCTCGGAATGGGGGGGGGTAATTTTTGCTGACGGCATTACGTCGTATGAACCAGACCAAGAGTTAACAAGCATTGAGGATGGTGACATTGTTGCAATTTACAACAAAGCAGAAAACAAGTACCTTTTCGGTTCAGACGCACAGAACCTTGGTTATGGCGAAGCAGACAATGCTTTCGCTTCTTCAAATTCAGGCTGGCTTTTCAAAGTAGAAGAGCATGAAGGACATTTTCTTTTCCTTCTTCAGACCCCAGCTGGTAGCGATTATGGAGTATGGGGTAATCCTGGTTATCTGAATTCTCAACCTGCGAGTAGTGGTTGTTCTTTCATTTTAGGCTTGAACAACCAATGGGGACAAGATGGTCCTAATTTGGCTCTTTGGGATATTGAAGCGGTTGAAGGAGGATTTAAGTTGAAAAATGTTGGCACAGGACTTTACCTGAATAGCAATGCTCCTGCTAAATTTTCAGAAGAAGATGCTGTTGTATGGACGTTCTGTACTTTGAAAGAAAAACAAATAGAAAATCCTATAGCACAGCCTACTCGCACAGCTACAGATGCAAATACAGATATTTTCTCGAATTTTAAGGCAATAGGTGGGGGAGCCACATGGGATCCTGCAACCAAAGTTTTCACTGGGACTTGTGGATGGCAATGGGATGGCGACGGTGCAGACTTCTCTCAGTATCGTTATATCGTTATCACAACAGGCAGCAGCCGTGAAGAAAGTGGCGCAGGTTATATGAAAATTACAGATAAGAATGGTGTTTCTGTAGGTGGCGATCAGTATGGGGAAGCCTATCAAAATATGTGGTTCTCTACGTGGAATCATCTCTTCTGCTGCAAGATTGACCTTGAAAAACTTCGTCAAGAGAAAATGTTGGACATCTATCACATCACAGAACTCACCATTGATGGTGGCGACTATTTCCTAATGGGCACTGCTTACGCAAGTAATCAGGAACCACAGGTTCGCAACCGTTGGGGACAGAATGAAGAAGGTTCTTATCGTATTCAATTTGGTGAACAAATAGCAGACAAATTTGGCACAATCTGTCTGCCTTATCAGGCAGCAGTGGCATGTGCCAAAATATATGAAATTACTGGTGCTGGAACCGGATACGTTGAACTGGCAGAAGTCGACGGCTTGATGGAAGCTGGAAAACCTTATTTTTATTGTACCACAGAAAATACGACTCCTGAATATGTAGCTGATGGCGTTACAAAGAAAACAAATAACAATGTATTCTTCTATCAAGCTACTGCCGCAACTGTCGCTTCTCCAGTTGAAAACAACGGTCTGATCGGTACATTTACAGATACTACAGCTCCTCAGGGTGACAACTTCTATGTACTGAGCAGCAACAAGCTGTACTACACAACAGGTGCTACTGTAAATGTGGGTGCTAACAAGGCATACATCGACATGAGCAAGATTGTGAACAAGAGCAGCGAGGCTAAGGGACGTATCACTATCGACTTCAATGACATCGAAGCTACTGGTATCGAGTCTGTTAATGATGCAGCAAATGCTCTGAACAGCGGCAAGATGTACGATCTCTCTGGTCGCGAGGTGACAAACCCAACAAGCGGCATCTACATCATGGGCGGAAAGAAAATCATCATCAAATAAGACAAAAAAACAATAGGGTCAGGTGGCACATTTCAACAAGTGAGCCACCCGACCGCAACAAACATTTATCATCTAAAAATATAAAAGAAAAATGAAAAAGACATATATCACTCCAGAAGTAGAAATAGTAAATATCGAGCTGGAAAGCATGATTGCTGCAAGTACAAGTATAAGTATAATAAAAGACGGAAGCGCAAGCGACTATAATATCTTGGAAGCAGACATTAATGCAAGAGCATGGTTCGAAAACACAATGGATAACGACCTGCTTTGGTAATTACTTCTCCATACAACAAAGAGGGGGCTGCGTTCAAACGCAGCCCCCTTCTTTGTCTTGAGAAATTGCATTGCGATGCCTTTCCCTACGTCCTCACCGTGCGCATCATATTTAAAACACCGTGTGCGAAATATTTCGCACACGGTGTTTTAAATATGATGCGCACGGCAAACATGCAGCAGCCTACCTGCGCTTGCGAGTTTTCTGCTTCCCGCCATTCTTCTTAGAGACCTTGGATGCCCTACCCTTCCTTTGGGTTGTTCCCTTCTTCTCTCTATCGACGAAAGGCTGGTAGAAAACGGCGGCGGGCTGCACACTGCTGGGAGCAAGCACCTCAACCAGTTCATAATCGAGCTGCTTGCGGTAAAGGTTGGCATTTGCCACCCGAATGCGTATGGGGTCGCCAAGAGCAAAGCAGCAGCGAGTCTGACGACCGACCAGGCAAAAGTTCTTATCGTCAAAATCGAAGGTTTCTTCGCCCAGGAAACGCACAGCGATGAGCCCCTCGCAGTGATTCTCGTCTATCTCGGCATAGACACCAAATTCGGTCACACCGCTGATGTGGGCATCATATTCTTCGCCTATCTTGTCGGACATGAATTCCACCTGCTTGTACTTGATGCTGGCACGTTCTGCGCTGGCAGCCAGCTGCTCCATGCTGGAACTATGCTCACACAGCCCCTCATACTTCTTCTGGCTGGCACTGGCTGAACCTTGCGCATAGCGAGTGAGCAGGCGATGCACCATCAGGTCGGGATAGCGGCGGATGGGCGAGGTGAAATGGGTGTAGTAGTCGAAGCCCAATCCGTAATGTCCTATGTTATACGTTGAATAGCGTGCCTTCTGCATGGCACGGAGAGATACGTTCTCGATGAGGTTCTGCACCCTGTTGCCTCTCACATCGGCAAGCAGCTTGTTCAGGCTCTTTGCCACATCCTCTTTCTTGCCTTGCGTGAGGAGCTGGAAACCGAAACGGGATGCCATCGCCGCGAGGTTATCCAGCTTGTTGGAATCGGGCAAATCGTGAATGCGATAAGGGAGGGTTTTCTGCTTCTCGCCTTTGCCCACCTTGCCAATGCTCTCTGCCACCGTCCTGTTTGCCAAGAGCATAAACTCTTCTATCAGCTTGTTGGCATCTTTGGCATTCTTGAAATAGACCCGTATCGGCTTGCCGTCGGGAGCAATCTCGAAACGCACTTCCTCACGGTCAAAGTTGATGGCGCCATTCTGGAAGCGACGGTCGCGCAGCTTGTGTGCCAAGCGGTTGAGCGTAATCAGCAAGTCGGCGTTTTCGCCCTTACGGTGGTCGGCAGGAACAGGAGTGACAGGAATTTTAGCAGGGTCGATGGCTGGAAGGCTGTCGCGAAAAGCATTCAGTTCCGTATCAGCCACCACTTCCTGAGCCGGAATGGGCTGAGTTGGCATGGCCTGTCCAGCACGAATCAGCTCACACTCACGCGCTTCGCCATTCTGTTCAAGCAGGTGCTGCACCTCTTCGTAGGTGTAGCGTCTGCAGCTCCTGATGACAGTATGGCAAATGCGTGAGTTAAGAACCTCAGCCTCTTCGTTCATCTCCACAATCACGGAGAACGTGAGTTTCTCCTCGTCAGGACGAAGCGAACAGAGCTGGTTGCAAAGATGTTCGGGCAGCATCGGTATGGTGCGGTCAACGAGATAGACCGATGTGGCACGCTGCTGCGCTTCCACGTCTATCACCGAGCCTTCGAGCACATAGTGACTGACATCGGCAATATGGATGCCCACCTCCCAAAGTCCATCTTTTATTTTCTTGATGGAAACAGCATCATCAAAGTCTTTAGCATCGCGTGGGTCGATAGTGACAGTGAAAGTGTCGCGGAAATCTTCACGCTTCGACACTTCTTCAGCCGTAATGCCGGCATCAATCTTGCTGGCAGCGGCCTCGACATGCTCCGGGTACTTGTAAGGAAGTCCGTATTCTGCCAATATGGCGTGCATCTCCACATTGTTATCCCCTTCCATACCAAGCACATCCACCACCTCGCCAATCGGATTGCGAGCGTTAGCCGGCCAGTCTATCACTCTGACAACGACCTTCTCGCCATCTTTCGCGCCTTTCAACTTCTCTTTCGGTATGACGATGTCATTCTGCAATTTTCCCGAAGGCACATCAAGGAATGCCACGCTGTGCTGCATCTGAACCGTGCCGACAAATGGAGTTTCACTTCGCTTCAGAATCTCGATGACCTCACCATGCAACTTATGGCTACCGCGCTTCTTGGCATGTATGCCCACCAGAACACGGTCACCAGGAAGAGCGTGTCTCGTGTCCTCATCATAGATGGCTACACCCACCCCATCGTCTGTACCGACAAAGTTGCGTCCGCCCGCCGTACGTATAAAAACACCTTCCACGGTCTTGGATGTAGCATTGTACACGATTTCGCCTTCGTAGGTACGGCCAATCACGCCATGTTCCAGCATATCGTTCAGAATATCAACACATAGCATGCGCAACGGATGAGTGCTCAGCTTCATCCCGCTGAACAGGCGCTTCAACGTGAATTTCTCACCTTTATGAGCTTTGAGAAAATTTGTCAACATCTCGGTCAGTTCGCGCTTGTTGATGCTTGACTTCAACAGTCCACTCTTACTTTTTTTACCCATTGTACAATTTGGTTTTATCTTTTTTCTGCTCGAATTTAGCAGTTTTAATTGGTAATTGATGCTACAAATCCGTTAAATTGTTGAAATTAGGGCAAAAAGTCGTAACTTTGCCCACAAATTGATAGAAATATGAAGATTCTGATTACAGGAGCAAGCGGATTCATCGGCAGCTTTCTCTGCGAGGAGGGGCTGAAGCAGGGCATGGAAACGTGGGCAGGCATGAGAGAAGGTTCCAGCAGAAAATGGCTTCAGAATGAAAAGCTGAGATTCGCCTTCTTGGACATGGCAAATGCCGACGTGTTACGCCAACAGCTCAGCTCATACAAGAACAAGGTGGGCAGATGGGATGTCGTCATCCATGCCGCAGGCGCCACCAAGTGCCTGAGACGCGAGGATTTTGACCTGCACAACTATGTCTGTACAAAAAACTTAGTCAATACATTGGACGAACTGGATATGCTGCCGGAACAGTTCCTCTATGTCAGCAGCCTCAGCGTGCTCGGTCCTATCCGAGAAAAGCAGAATGCCGATGGAAGCTACAACGACATGCTGGCAACCGACGAGCCTCAACCCAATACGGCCTATGGCGTGAGCAAGGTGAAAAGCGAGGATTTCCTTGCACAGAAGAGGATGACGACTGATGGCAAATTTCACTACACCATTTTCCGACCCACAGGCGTGTATGGACCGCGAGAGAAAGACTACTTCATGATGGCAAAATCCATCAAGCAACACATTGATTTTGCTGTGGGTTACAAAAAGCAGGTGCTCACATTTGTCTATGTTAAAGACCTTGTGAACGCCATCTTTGCCGCCATCGGGAAAAACGATGTGGCGAACGGAAAGAAATATTTTGTGAGCGACGGATGCAACTATAGCAGCCGCGCTTTCAGCGACTTGATTCAGAGAGAGTTGAACATCAAAACGGTTCTTCACATCAAAGCACCGCTATGGGTTCTAAAGGTGGTGTCAAGCATAGCAGAATGCTGCTCGAAACTGACTCGAAAACCCAGCACACTGAATGGCGACAAGTACAGAATCATGTGTCAGCGCAATTGGCAATGTGACATCACGCCTCTTAGGCACGATCTTGGTTTTGTGCCCGAATGGCCACTCGAGCGCGGCGTGAAAGCGTGCATGGAATGGTGCAAGGAAAACAAATGGATTTAAGAAATGACACTGAAAGAATATTTTAGAAGAGACGAAGAAAAAGGGCTGTGGAGCATGGAGATAATCACACTGATTTACATGCTCTTCACTTCCATACTCATTGCTATACACAGGAACGGTCTGAACGACCCGATGGGGATGGTCAACACCCGAATCATCATGTTGGCTGTCATGGCTGCAATGTTTGGCATTTACAGATTTTACCCTTGCCGGGCATTAAGAATAGCCAGAGTGTTCCCTGTTCTGCTTGGACTCATTTTCTGGTATCCAGAAACCTACGACTTCTGTAGCCAGTACCCTTATCTTGACCATGTGTTTGCCGAGATAGACCAAGCACTCTTCGGCTGCCAACCTGCGCTGCTATTCAACAAGGTGCTTAGCAGCACTTTCTGGAGCGAAGCATTCAATATGGGCTACTACGCCTACTACTACATGATGGGAGCAACAATCATCTTCTATCTGCTATGCCGCTATCAGCAGGCAGACAAAGCCGGATTTGTGTTTCTTGCCTCGTTCTTCATGTTCTACGTCATCTATGAATTTCTGCCTGTTGCAGGTCCTCAATACTACTTCAAAGCCGTGGGAATCGAAGCGGCCGCCATGGGCGAATTTCCTGCGGTCGGCTACTATTTCCAGACTCATACGGAGATGCTGACGCCTGAAATCAAAGGCATTTTCAGCCAATTGGTGATTGGCGCACAAGAGGTGGGAGAACGCCCTACCGCCGCATTCCCAAGCAGCCACGTGGGCATGAGCACCGTGACCATGATGCTGGCATGGCAAACCAGAAACAAGTGGCTTTTCTGGGCAATGTTCCCTGTGTACCTCTTGCTTTGCTGCGCAACAGTCTATATTCAAGCGCATTACCTCATTGACTCCATCTGCGGATTCTTTACAGCAGTGCTGTTCTTCGGACTGAACAGCCGTCTGTATGACTGCCTGCATCCCAATAAAACCACGTGCTAATATTTCATTTTCAATCATAAAATGACTGTCATCTATCCCTCTCCTATTTTTGGTCCCGTCCATAGCCGAAGGCTCGGCGTCTCACTGGGAATCAACCTGTTGCCTTCCGACGGGAAATGCTGTTCGTTCGACTGCATCTACTGCGAATGCGGATTTAACCATGACTTTGTACCCAAGCAGAAAATGCCGACACGGGAAGAGGTCGGCACAGCACTTGAAGCGCAGCTCGCCAAGATGAAAAAAGAGGGAATCGCCCCCAATGTGCTAACTTTTGCCGGCAACGGAGAACCTACGCTTCACCCACATTTTGCGGCTATCATTGATGACACTATTGCATTGAGAAACAAGTACTTTCCAGAGGCAAAGGTCAGCGTTCTCACCAATGCCACACAGATTGCCAAGCAGTCTGTTTTCGATGCTCTCTGCAAAGTGGACAACAACATCTGCAAGCTTGACACAGTTTCGACCGACTACATCCAACGCATTGACCGCCCGAACGGCAGCTACGATGTGGAAAAAATCATCGAACAGCTGAAGGCATTTGGCAACCGCTGTGTCATTCAAACCATGTTTATGAAAGGTGAGCATGATGGCAAATCTGCTGATAATACGGGAGATGCGTTTGTGCAACCATGGTTAAAAGCTATTGCCGAAATTCAACCACGGGAGGTGATGATTTACACCATTGACCGAGAAACTCCTGCTCACCAGCTGCAAAAAGCAACATCTGCAGAGCTGGACGCTATCGGCGCACGAGTAGAGCAACTCGGCATTCACTGCTCCGTAGCCTATTAGGCAACGATTCGCCACATGACCTTTTCTGACAGCACAAAATATGCCAGAAAAGGCCGTATATACCATCCCTACGAAACAAATCGCAACCTGTTTACCCTTTCAAAAAAAGGGTTAAAAAGCCCTATAAGAAGCTTGCATGGGGTAAAAACCCGCTAATTACACATTATTATTATATAAAATCCGTTAAAATCGCAGTTATCCCTTCGTAGATGCAAAAAATGTTCGTAATTTTGTAGGAAATTTGTATATTGGCTTTTTACGAACACATGAAATACCTGTATTTGAAACATACGCTTTGGAGCATGCTGCTACTGACAATGGCAGCATTCACTTTGGCTTCATGCATAGGAGAAGAAGAATTAGAAACAGCACCTGAATGTGCCATTATCTCGTTCTCTGTCGGCAAAATTACCAGCTATGTCATCACACAACAATATGACAAAGACGGAAATACAACCGATGTTGTAACAACAAAAACAATTTCTGGCGAAGATATTCCCTTCAACATCGACCAGGTGAATGGACGAATCTACACTGTGGACTCCCTGCCGAACTGGGTTGACCTAACAAAAGTCATACCGAATTTCATTTGTCAGGGAAATGTTTACGCTAAACTCCTGCCAGACAAAGACTTATACTTCGCATTAACATCAGGAAAGGATTCCATCAATTTTAGCAAAACTGTAGAGCTGATATGTGTATCAACAGACGGACTGTCAAACAAACGCTACATGGTGGACATCTACAAGCACCGCACTAACACAGACACGCTCAAATGGAAGGCTTCTACTTCAAATCTTGCCATCACAGGTGAAAGCAAGGTTTACAGCAGTGCTGGAAATGTCTTCGTTTTCGCGAAAGACGAAGCAGGAAACGATGTTTCGACAGTTGCAAACAGCAACAATTGCACCCAATGGAGCGCACCAGCCACAATCCCAGTAGATTTCAACTCTATTGTCATGTTTGGCGATAAGTTCTATGGATTGAACCATGACGGATACATCTACTGCGCCACAGACGAACAAGCTACCACATGGGAACAGGCATCCGAAAAGAAAGTAGAACGCCTGCTTGCATCGGACAAGTATTACATCTATGCCTATGATGGACAACACATTATAGGTTCTTCTGATTTATCCACATGGAGCATCCAAGGCTCGGAGGAACTGGAAATGTTACCTGAAACATCCATCAACAGCATTTCATATCCTTTAAAGTCAAACGACCAGTTCCAAGTCGCAGTAATGACCGGCATCTCTGGCAACAACAGCAACAATGGAGTTGCATGGTATAAGATTACGTCAGAAGATGATAAAAACCAAGATTGGTCATATATCCAAGTGACACCAGACAACGCATTTGGCCTGCCTTGCTTAGGCAACCTCAGCGCAACCTATTACAAAGACGCACTCTATGCTATTGGCTCGGAAGCAGGGAGATACAAATACCTTTACCGCTCGAACGACAACGGAATTGCATGGCATCCACTCACAAGCCTGTATCCCATTCCTGCTGACCTTGATGCCACAAATGGAGCAGCAAGCATTGCTACGATAGGCGATCAACTCTGGATTATCCAAGAAAACGGGAAAATATGGCAAGGCTCTATACTATAATAGCCACCATCTTCATGGCATTAGGCCTCCATGCGCAAGAGTTGGAGTATGGAATGGAACTTGGCGTCATGGGAGGGCCGAGCTTCTACATGGGTGACGCCAACCTCCATGGGTTCTACAAGAACACCACAATTGCAGGCGGACTGATGGGGCGATACAACATTAACCCACGCATGTCACTGAAATTCAACCTTGCCTACGGGAAAATCAAAGGAGATGCAACTAAGGGAGACAACAAGTTTCCCGCAACACCAGACCAGGCATGGAGCTTCGACAATGCACTGATTGATGCAGGCTGTCAATACGAACTCAGTTTCTGGGGGTTTGGAACAGGTACGGGTTACAAAGGACACAAGCGACTCACACCATACATCCAATTGGGATTGGGATTTACCCATTGCAATGATGCACTAACCATGAATATCCCTGTGGGATTCGGCATCAAATACAAGTTGCGACCCAGATGGAACGTGGGTATCGACTGGACAATGAGATTCTCCATGAGCGACAAGCTCGACGGGATTGAAGACCCCTATAGAATCAAAAGCGGATTCTTAAAAAACAAGGACAGTTACTCTTGGACCATGGTTTACATCTCCTATGATCTCTGTCCTAAATACCGTAAATGCAATAACGAATAGCAGAATCAACCGCTTAAACACCTTGAAAAAGAAATGTATAAAGAACAAATAGATATGACTCGAGTTCCGCGCCATGTGGCAATCATCATGGACGGCAACGGACGATGGGCTCAGGCTCAAGGTAAAGAACGAACATACGGACACCAAGAAGGAGCAGAACGCGTGCATGACATCATGACCGCGGCTGTGAATCTTGGCATTGAATATTTGACGCTCTATACATTCTCTACCGAAAACTGGAACAGGCCTGAATCGGAGATTGCAGCTCTTATGTCACTGCTGCTCAAGCATTTGGAAGAAGAACTCTTCATGAAAAAGAATGCTCGTTTCCGCGTGATTGGCGACACTCTGCGCTTGCCTAAGATTGTTCAGGAAGCATGTAGTTATTTAGAGGAGCGCACCAAAGAGAACACTGGCACTTGCATGGTACTGGCACTAAGCTACTCCTCAAGATGGGAAATCACTCATGCCGTACAGCTAATTACCGACAAAGTCCAAAAAGGCGAGCTACAATCAGGAGACATCAGTGAAGAGACCATACAAGAGCATCTTGCCACCAGTTTCATGCCAGACCCCGAATTGATGATTCGCACTGGAGGCGAGGAGCGATTGAGCAACTATCTGCTCTGGCAATGTGCCTACTCAGAGTTCTACTTTACAGACACATTCTGGCCAGACTTCAAGGAAGAAGACCTATGCAAAGCCATCGTTGACTACCAAAGCCGACAGCGCCGTTTCGGCAAAACAGGCGAACAAGTGACCGGTCAAAAATAACGCTACACATTATATATATATATTAAAATTACATGAGGGTATCAAGATTCATCATACTCACAACCGCATTTCTTCTGTCTTCGTTTGCTACTGTAACAGCACAAGAACAAACAAAGCCGTCTATCACGTATGGCCAAAGTCAGAAGTATGAGATTGGAGGAATCGCAGTAGAAGGAATAAATGACTATGAGGATTATATCCTGATAGGAATTTCTGGATTGACCATAGGCGAGACCGTATCTCTGCCAGGCGACGAAATCACGGAAGCAATCAAGAGATATTGGAAGCACGGACTTTTTTCATCCGTGAAAATTGAAGCTGATAGCATCGTTGATGAGAAAGTCTATTTAAAGATTTCACTCTCGATGCGCTCAAGAGTGTCGCAAATCAACATCAATGGCGTAAAAAAGTCTGAACAAGAGGACCTGGAAGGTAAAATCGGTATCATCAGAGACGGTCAAATCACTCCTAACATGGAGAACAAGGCTCAGATTATCATCAAGAAATACTTCAGTGATAAAGGATTCAAAAACACAGAAGTAGAGATTGTCAAACGCGATGACCCTGCCAAGGAAAACCGTCTTATTGTCGATATCAACATTGACAAAAAGGAGAAAGTGAGAGTCAACAAGATTCATATCACAGGTAATGAGAACATCTCTACCAAAAAGTTCCACGGCGGTTTCTTCTCAGGAGGTTTGCTGAAAAAGACCAACGAAAAAGGTTTCAAAAGTTTCTTTAAGACAAAGAAATTCGTAGCTGAAAAATTTGAGGAAGACAAAGATCGCGTCATAGAGAAGTACAACGAACTCGGATTCCGTGATGCTTACATCTACGCAGACAGCGTGGTTGATGTTGGCGAAAATCTTGTCGATGTCTATCTTCATATAGATGAAGGCGAAAAGTACTATGTACGCAGCATCAATTGGGTCGGCAACACAGTATATCAGACAGACATTCTTAACAAACTCTTGCAAATGAAGAGTGGAGACGTGTACAACAGAGTGCATCTAGAAAAGCGCCTGCGAGACACCATGGATCCCAATTCCATCAGCAACCTCTACTATAACAACGGCTATGTCTTCAATCAAATCGAAGATGTAGAAAAGGATGTTGTAGAGGATTCTGTGGATCTGGAAATCAGAATATACGAAGGAATACAAGCAACCATCAACAAAGTAAAAATCTTTGGCAACACACGTGTGTACGAAGAAGTTGTACGCCGTGAACTGTACCTCAAGCCTGGCGACCTTTTCAACATGGATGCGCTCAAGATGACCGCACAGCAAATCGCCCAGATGGGACATTTCGATCCAGAACAGCTTGACCTTAAACCAGTTCCCAATCCTCTTGACGGAACTGTTGACATCGAGCTGGGGCTTGTGCCAAAAGCAAGCGACCAGATAGAGTTCTCGCTCGGATGGGGTCAGACTGGTATCATCGGAAAAGTTGGCTTGAAATTCACCAACTTCTCCATCCGCAATCTCTTTGGCAAAGACCGTATCTCTCGCGGCATTATCCCACAGGGCGACGGACAGGAATTGGAAATCAGCGCATCAACTAACGGTAGCTACTACCAGTCTTACAGCATTTCCTTCCTTGACCCATGGTTTGGGCGCAAACGCCCCAATCAGTTCTCTGTCAGTGCCTTTTTCTCTCGACAGACTGACATCAGCAGCAGCTACTACAACAGCAGCTACTACAACAACTACTACTCAATGCTGTACGGATATGGCAACTACAACAGCAGCTACTATAATAACTATTCAAACTACTATGACCCAGACAAATACATCGAGTTATTGGGTGTAAATATAGGTTTCGGAAAGCGTCTTACTTGGCCAGACAACCGTTTCCAATTCACAGCCTCATTGGGCTACACGAGATACATGATGAAGGATTGGGAATACTTCCTTGTCACAAACGGAAATTGCAACAATATCAACCTGACATTGAATCTTTCACGCACATCGATAGACAATGGCATGTTCCCACGTCGCGGCTCGCAAATTAACGCCTCCGTCAGCTTCACGCCACCTTACTCTTTGTTCGATGGCGTAGATTACAAGAATATGGCAACCAACTACTACGATGCTGATTATCAGAAAGACATGAAAGAGAAGTATCGTTGGATAGAATACCATAAGTGGAAGTTCAACTCCAGATTTTACGTTCCACTTGGCAAGAATCCTAAGTGCTTCGTACTGATGACCCGTTTCGACTTTGGACTCTTAGGGCACTACAACAAGTATAAGAAGTCACCATTTGAAACCTTCTATGTCGGCGGTGATGGCATGTCAGGCTATTCTTCAACCTACTACTCCGAGACTATCGGCTTGCGCGGCTACGACAATGGTGCGCTGACACAAGGCTACAACTATGGTTACGCCTACGACCGCATGACGGTTGAGCTCCGCTATCCGCTCATGCTGGAGGGCTCCACCAACATCTATGCGCTGGCATTTGCCGAAGCAGGTAACGCTTGGACCGAAGTCAAGAATTTCAATCCATTCGACATGAAACGCTCCGCAGGTCTCGGTGTCCGTCTCTTCCTCCCAATGGTCGGCATGATGGGTATTGACTGGGCATACGGATTTGACAACATCAACGGCTCAAAGAGCTACAGTGGCAGTCAGTTCCACTTCGTCCTCGGACAGGAATTCTAATTATCTGTTTCATCTACAGGATTATAGAGAATCAAAATAGAAACAACAAAAACACGACAATATGAAAAAAATCTTATTAACCTTGACCGTGCTCGTGGCTTCTTTAGCAGCCAATGCACAGAAGTTCGCTCTTGTAGATATGGAATACATTCTCAAGAACATACCAGCATACGAACGCGCTAACGAACAGCTCAACCAAGTGTCAAAGAAATGGGAAAGCGAAGTAGAAGCACTGCTCAACGAAGCAGAAACATTATACAAGAAATATCAGTCAGAATCAGTCTTCTTGTCTGACGCTCAAAAAACCAAGGCAGAAGAAGCAATCATGGCGAAAGAGAAAGAAGCCAGCGACCTGAAGAAGAAATACTTCGGCAGCGAAGGCGAACTCTACAAGAAGCGCCAAAGCCTCCTCGCTCCAATCCAGGACGAAATCTACAATGCTGTCAAAGACATCTGCGACCAGAAAGGCTACCAGCTTGTCCTCGACCGTGCTTCAGGTGGCAGCATCATCTACGCATCGCCCAAGATTGACATCAGCGATGAGATTCTGACAAAACTCGGATACGCATACTGATGAAATACAATAAATTAAGAATAAAAAATATTACTAACAAAAAAAATAAAAAAACAATGAAAAAAATTATTTTTGCATTTCTCTTGGCTTTGCCAATGACAATCTTTGCACAGAAAATCGGACACGTGAATACAGCAACTATCGTTCAGGGCATGAGCGAATACACTGCACTGCAGACAGAGATCCAGAATCTTCAGAAGCAATTCCAGGATGAGCTCCAGCGCAAGCAGACTGACATCCAGACAAAAGCAGATGCTTACGAGAAGGAAAAGGCTACCCTCTCAGAAGCTCTCCGCACTTACCGTGAAAACGAGTTGCAGAAAGCTTATGATGAATACCAGCAATTCACTCAAACCAGCGAGCAGGAACTTCAGAAGGTTTACCAAACAAAAATGACTGAGATTCAGGAGAAAGTCATGACAGCTGTTCAGGAAATCGGCACAGCTGAAGGCTTTACCTACATCCTTGATGCTGCCAGTGTCCCATTCATCGGCGCTACAGCTACCGACATCACCGACAAGGTTGTAGCTAAGCTCGGTACCAAGTAATCATGTCAGCCGTTATCTCCGACGAACCAATCCATTTCGTTCGAATGGAGCAATGGAAAAATGATTAAAAAACAAACGACAAATGAAAAAAATCCAAATACTGATAGCATTGTTCTCTTGTGTTGGCTTCATGTCAGCACAAGACACAGTGCTTTCTGTTCCTGTTACCACCCTACAGCCTGCAGAGACACTTCAAGCAGTTGCACCAACATTCAAATTTGGCTATCTCTCCTACAATGAAATTGTATATGCCATGCCTGAGTACGCACAAGCACTGAAAAGCCTTGAAGAGCTGAAGAAGAACTATGATTTGGAGATGGAACGTGCAGAACAGGAGTTCTCCAAGAAATTCACCGAATATATCGACGGACAGAAGTCTTTCCCCGAAAACATCATGCTCAAACGCCAGAAAGAGCTTCAGCTCCTGATGGAACAAAGCCTGAATTTTAAGAAAGAAGCAGAAGAACTGCTGACCAAGGCAGAGGCAGAACTGATGGCACCCATCCACAACACCGTAAAAGAAGCCATCAACGAGGTAGGCAAAGAACACAAGTACGCGTATGTGCTCAACACTGATGCGAACGCCTATCCATACATCAGCAGCAACGGAGAGGCAGAAAACTGCACCGATGCTGTGCTCATTCAACTCGGTATTAAATAATTGTCAATTAATTGCCAATTATCAATTCAGAAATGGGACCAATAGGAGTTTTCGACTCTGGCTATGGCGGACTAACCATCCTTGAGGGCATCCGCAAACGCTTGCCACAATATAGTTACATCTACCTTGGCGACAATGCGCGCGCACCCTATGGCACACGCTCATTTGATGTCGTATATGAATTCACCCTGCAAGCCGTCAAGAAACTCTTCTCCTTTGGTTGTCCCCTTATCATTTTAGGATGCAACACCGCATCCGCCAAGGCATTGCGCACCATCCAGCAGCAATACCTACCTCTTCATGCCCCCGACCGACGAGTGCTGGGCGTCATCCGTCCCACCGTCGAAGCCATCGGAAGCATCTCCAGCACCAGACACATCGGCGTGCTCGCCACCGAGGGAACCATCAAGTCGGAATCCTACAAACTGGAAATAGAAAAACTATATCCAGACAGCACCATCGTGGGACAAGCCTGCCCCATGTGGGTGTCGCTTGTCGAGAACAGCGAGTTCAACCGGCCTGGAGCCGACTACTTCGTCAAAGACTCGCTTGAGAAACTGCTCTCACAAGACCCGCTCATCGATACAATTATCCTCGGGTGCACCCATTTCCCGCTCCTGCTCGACAAAATCAACCAGCAACTCAACAATCTCACCACCTCTCTCAACAGGGAAGCAGGAGGGAGAGCTCCCATACAAGTCATTTCCCAAGGCGAATACATCGCGACAAGCCTTGAGGACTATTTGAAACGCCATCCCGAAATCAACCAACGCCTCATCCAAGACGGCACGTGCCAGTATTTCACCAGCGAATCCCCCACAAAATTCCGAGAATGCGCCAGTCTTTTCCTCAACGAAGATATTACAGCACAGCACGTGGCATTAGCCTAAAAAAACAACACCTTAAAAACTTAAAACGCATGAAAAACAAAAACATTCTTCTGCTTGCCATTGGCATGTGCCTATTCTTTCTCAGCTGCACACAAAAGCAGGAATACAAGCAAACATCTGAATCTGCAACAAATAACACATCGGACAATATCGAGGAAACTGCGGATACATTCCTCCTTTATACAAGCTTCTACCCCGAATGGACAGACAGCACCATCTGCGACAGCGCCTTTGTTGGCAATGATGCGGCAGAGATTCCCACAGACCTGCTCACACAAGTGCTCCCCCTCAAAAAGACAGACAAGCAATCCATGGAACTCATCTATTTCAACCATGGATATAAAAAGACTTCTGACCAATATATCTCACTATTCTTCAGCAAAATATACGACACCCATTCGGGGCATCTGGTGGACAAGATGCTCTACACCTTTACACCAAAAGGCGAACTGATAGACAGCATGACCGTCGGACGCACAACTCATTTCTATGAAGAAACTGATGACGTGCTGAAAATCTGCGAGATAGCACCCACCGGCAACAACTGTTCGTTCATCGTCAAGCAGCACACAGAAACCTCTGTCATTCTCGAACGCGGAGAAGTGCTTTGGAACACCACCGAGACAGTAGTGAACATCAAGGACAACGGACAGATTACCACTGCCCCCAAGGCTTCTCTGCAAAGCGTAACCTACGAAAACATTTTCCATATAAATCCCAACACACCCGACACCTTCGTCAAGCATCTGTATGACGAAATCGTCAAAACATATTCCAGCGACCAGCTTGACGAATCCACATTCTATGACTATCTCAGCCCCGAACTTTTCCAGCTGCGCACAGAAAGCATACAACGCGCCCAGCAACAGAACGACATCCCCATCTACGACTATGACCTATGGATAAATGCCCAAGATTGCTGTAACGACTTCGGCATCAGCAGCATCACAAAAGGAAAAAAAACAGACCAGCACACCCGAATGACTGTCACCATCAACAATTGCAGCGAAACATCAAACATCACCCTCCTTGTCAAGCAGATAAACGGACACTGGCATGTGGATGACTTCATCTCCACATTCAACGGGAAAGAATACAGCATCAAAGAAGGCTTGAGAAAATTCCTAAGCAATTAGCACAAACCACTCTCCCAGCCACTCCCCCTACATACTCACCGCCTGCATAATATTTAAAGCACCTCCTACGAAATATTTCAAACACGGTGCTTTAAATATTATGCAGGCGGTGAGCACATGAGGAAAAGAAAGGCATTAAACATACATGGCTTACGATTCCTCAAACTTCACCCCTCCGCAAAAAAGAGGCAGAAATGCGCACAGCCATTCCTGCCCCCTTCTGTCGGGATGACGTGACTCGAACACGCGACTCCTACGTCCCGAACGTAGTGCGCTACCAACTGCGCTACATCCCGATAAACAGACACCCTCTTCTGCGAAAGGCTTGCAAATTTATGGATTTTATTTCTTATGAACAATTTTTTTTCCGAAAATCTCGTCAGGCAAATTTCTATAGCCAAGTCCGCATCTTCGCAAGTGTCATATTTCTTTAATTTTACGGATTTGCAAACCAAATGTTACAACTCTTCACCCCAAAGTGTGAAAAAAGTAGCATTTTGTGTCTAATAGGACGAAAAAGTCAGAAAAGAATCACCTTTCTCTTTGCGTAAATGAGGGTTTTTGCTAACTTTGTCATTGATTTGGTGGAGTTCGTGGCAGTCTCAGGCACAGACCATGCAACAAGCCATTCAAAAACACGGTAAAAAGAAATTATTATTCACTTTATAAACTAAAAAATACTATGGCATTAGATTTGACTAAGTATGGCATCATTGGCTCTACAGTGATTGCACACAATCCTTCTTACGAGGAGCTTTTCAAGGCTGAAATCGACCCATCTCTCGAAGGTTACGAGAAGGGACAGGACACTGAGCTCGGCGCAGTGAACGTGATGACAGGTATCTACACTGGTCGTTCACCTAAGGACAAGTTCATCGTTATGGACGAGAACTCAAAGAACACTATCTGGTGGACTTCAGACGACTATAAGAATGACAACAAGCCTCTCTCTGAGGATTCTTGGGCTGCACTCAAGGAAATCGCAAAGAAGGAGCTTTCTAACAAGAACCTCTATGTTGTTGACTGCTTCTGCGGCGCAAACAAGGACACTCGCATGTCAGTACGCTTCATCGTTGAAGTAGCTTGGCAGGCACACTTCGTTAAGAACATGTTCATCCAGCCAACAGCTGAAGAACTCGCTGAGTTCGAGCCTAACTTCGTTGTTTACAACGCTTCTAAGGCTAAGGTTGAGAACTGGAAGGAACTCGGCATCAACTCAGAGACTTGCGTGGCATTCAACATCACAAGCCGCGAGCAGGTTATCATCAACACATGGTACGGCGGTGAGATGAAGAAGGGTATGTTCTCAATGATGAATTACTACCTCCCACTCCAGGGCATCGCTTCAATGCACTGCTCTGCAAACTGCGACATGAACGGCGAGAACACCGCTATCTTCTTCGGTCTCTCTGGCACAGGTAAGACAACTCTCTCAACTGATCCAAAGCGTCGCCTCATCGGTGACGACGAGCACGGTTGGGACGACAACGGCGTGTTCAACTTCGAAGGCGGTTGCTACGCTAAGGTTATCGGTCTCTCTAAGGAGCACGAGCCAGACATCTACGGCGCTATCAAGCGTGACGCTCTCCTCGAGAACGTAACTGTTGATGCTGAGGGCAAGATTAACTTCGACGACAAGTCAGTTACTGAGAACACACGTGTTTCTTACCCAATCAACCACATCAACAACATCCAGCCAGGTTCATCTGCACCAGCTGCTAAGAACGTTATCTTCCTTTCTGCTGACGCATTCGGTGTACTTCCTCCAGTATCTATCCTCACTCCAGCTCAGACTCAGTACTACTTCCTCTCTGGATTCACAGCTAAGCTCGCTGGTACAGAGCGCGGCATCACTGAGCCAACTCCAACATTCTCTGCTTGCTTCGGTCAGGCATTCCTCGAGCTTCACCCAACTAAGTATGCAGAAGAGCTCGTTAAGAAGATGGAGAAGAGCGGTGCTAAGGCATACCTCGTAAACACAGGCTGGAACGGTACAGGCAAGCGTATCTCTATTCCAGATACTCGCGGTATCATCGACGCTATCCTCGACGGTTCAATCCTCAAGGCTGAAACTAAGAAGATCCCAATGTTCGACTTCGAGGTTCCAACAGCTCTTCCAAACGTGAACCCTGCTATCCTCGACCCACGCGACACTTACGCTACTGCTGCTGAGTGGGAAGAGAAGGCTAAGGACCTTGCTGCTCGTTTCATCAAGAACTTCAGCAAGTACACTACTAACGAAGCTGGCAAGGCTCTCGTTGCTGCTGGTCCACAGCTCTAATCTGACGAACAAACATCACAATACGAAGGCGCATTCCCAAACGGGATGCGCCTTTTCTTGTTCATGTCGATGGAATGTCGTAACTTTGCGACAAACAGCAAAACAATGGCAAAACAAAAATTCTATGTCGTGTGGAACGGCGCTGAAGATGGAGTATATACCACTTGGGAGGCTTGCCAGCAAGCTGTCAGCGGATTTTCTGGCGCCAAATACAAGGCTTTCAAAACTGAACATGAAGCAGAAGAGGCCTTTGAGATGGGGTATGAGGCATACAAGCAGATAGAGGTGGCTAAGCAAGAGAAGCAAGAAGAGATGACGGAAAGTGCCATCCCACCCACTCCAACTAAAGGAAACGTTTTAAGAGAACTTCCAGCAGCAGCCATCAACGAAGCCATCGCAGTCGATGCTGCCTGCAGCGGAAACCCTGGCAAGATGGAGTATCGAGGCGTGTATCTGCGCACAGGCAAGGAGATATTCCACTATGGCCCGGTTCACGGCACCAACAACATCGGCGAGTTTCTTGCCATCGTGCATGGTCTGGCTCTGCTGAAACAGAAAGGGCTCTACACAATGCCTATTTACAGCGATAGCGTGAATGCACAACTGTGGGTGAAGAAAAAGAAATGCAAGACCACATTGGAACGAAACGAGAAAACAGAAGCCTTGTATCAACTCATCGAACGCGCAGAAGCATGGTTACGGAACAACACATTTGCCAACCCCATCATTAAGTGGCCAACCGAGGAATGGGGAGAAATTCCTGCTGATTTCGGACGGAAATAACGATAAAAAACGAAGGATTTATTCATGCCCGAAGAATGATTTGACTTTTTTCCACAATTATTCCACCTTAACGCATTTTTAATTCCTAATTTTATATTATCTTTGTACACAAATCTAACTATATACACAAAAATGGGAAAAGTACTTATCATCGGTGCAGGAGGTGTTGCCTCAGTTGCTGCACACAAGGTCGCTCAGAATAGTGACGTATTTACTGACATCATGATAGCCAGCCGCACCGAATCAAAGTGCAAAGATTTGGCTAAAGCAATAGAAACCAAAGGATTAGTACCAGCGGGCAGCATCAAGACTGCACGTGTCGATGCCGACAATGTGCCAGAATTGGTTGCCCTTTTCAATGAATATAAGCCAGACCTCGTCATGAACCTTGCTCTCCCATACCAAGACCTCACCATCATGGAAGCATGTCTGCAAAGCGGTGTGAGCTATCTTGACACAGCCAACTACGAGCCCAAGGACGAAGCACATTTCGAATACTCATGGCAGTGGGCATTCAAGGAGCGTTTTGAACAGGCTGGACTTACTGCCATCCTTGGCTGCGGCTTCGACCCGGGAGTGACATCCATCTATACAGCATACGCGGCAAAACATCATTTCGATGAAATTCAATATCTTGACATCGTTGACTGCAATGCAGGCGACCACCACAAGGCATTCGCAACTAATTTCAACCCAGAAATAAACATCCGAGAAATCACCCAGAAGGGACTTTATTGGGAAGACGGAAAATGGGTTGAGACTGAGCCTCTTGAAATTCACAAGCCTCTTACCTACCCTGAAATTGGTCCAAAAGAATCTTATCTCCTCCATCACGAAGAGATCGAATCGCTGGTCAAGAACTACCCTACAATCAAGCGTGCTCGCTTCTGGATGACTTTCGGAGAACAATATCTGAAGCATCTGGATGTAATTCAGAACATTGGCATGTCACGCATAGACGAGATTGAATACACTGCTGAAGCCGCTGATGGCAGTGGTCCTGTAAACGTAAAGATTGTTCCTTTGCAATTCCTCAAGGCTGTTTTGCCTAACCCACAGGACCTTGGCGAAAACTACGAAGGCCAGACTTCTATCGGCTGCCGCATCCGTGGAATCAAGGACGGCAAGGAACGTACCTACTACGTTTACAACAATTGTTCACATCAGGCAGCATACGAGGAGACTGGCATGCAAGGAGTTAGTTACACAACAGGCGTTCCAGCCATGATTGGTGCCATGATGTATCTGAAAGGAATCTGGAAACGTCCAGGAGTATGGAACGTCGAGGAATTTGACCCCGACCCATTTATGGAGCAGCTCAATAAGCAAGGTCTCCCTTGGCACGAGATTTTTGATGGCGATTTAGAACTTTGATTAACAAAATTATAAAGTAGAATTTACTTGCCTTTTGAAAGGGCTTTTTATACTTTGATTTTCAAATAAAACAATGGCAAAAGATAAGAAAGAAGAAATTTTATCCCAACAGCAGCAGAAGATGAAAGCACTACAAGCTGCCATGGAAAAGATAGAGAAAAGCTTTGGGAAAGGTGCTATCATGAAGATGGGAGATGAAAACATCGAACATATCGATGTCATTCCTTCTGGCTCCATCGGACTCAATGCCGCATTGGGTGTTGGCGGCTATCCCAAAGGACGCATCATAGAGATATTTGGCCCTGAATCATCAGGTAAGACCACGTTGGCCATTCACGCAATAGCTGAATGTCAAAAAGCTGGAGGCGTAGCGGCTTTCATCGATGCAGAGCATGCTTTCGACCGCTTCTATGCTGAAAAACTGGGCGTTGATATATCCAACCTTCTCATCAGCCAGCCCGACAACGGAGAACAGGCATTGGAAATTGCCGACCAGCTCATTCGCTCCAGCGCAGTGGACATCATCGTCATTGACTCTGTGGCTGCTCTCACGCCAAAGGCTGAAATAGAAGGAGATATGGGCGACAGCAAAGTCGGTCTCCATGCACGTCTGATGAGCCAGGCACTTCGCAAACTGACAGGAAACATCAACAAGACTAACACCACCTGTATTTTCATCAACCAGTTGCGCGAAAAGATTGGCGTCATGTTTGGCAATCCAGAAACGACCACAGGAGGTAATGCGCTGAAATTCTACGCAAGTGTCCGTATTGATGTCCGCAAAAGCACGCCCGTCAAAAACGGAGAAGAAATACTTGGCAATCTCACAAAAATCAAGATTGTCAAGAACAAAGTTGCACCCCCATTCCGCCGCTGCGAATTCGACATCATGTATGGCGAAGGCATCAGCAGAAGCGGTGAGATTGTTGACCTCGGAGTGGATACAGGCATCATCAAGAAAAGCGGAAGCTGGTATAGCTACGAAGATACTCGCCTTGCACAAGGCCGTGATGCCACCAAGCAGCTCATGCTTGACAATCCGGAACTGGCAGAAGAAATCGAAAAGAAGATTCTTACAGCCATCACAGGCAGCAGCTTCGTTCCCACCTCATCTGACAGTGAAGAATAAAACGGAACAAGCAACATAGAAAAGAGCAAACCCCCGTTAAACACATACGACAAGCTCCGGGCTGCCAATGGCATTCCGGAGCTTGTGGCTTATAAGAAATACAGCAATATTAAAACTTGCAGCAATGAAAACTACCAATTGGAAAAACGAGGTACAGGATTATCTCTTCATCACCCTCGGTTTAGGCATCTATGCCCTCGGATGGACAGCCTTTCTTCTCCCTTACGAAATTTCTTCAGGAGGACTCACAGGCGTATGTGCACTCATCTACTATGCTACAGGTCTTGAAATTCAAGTAACCTATCTCATTTTCAATGTATTCCTTCTCCTCCTCGCTATGAAAATTCTCGGCATTAAATTCTGCATCAAAACCATCTATGGTGTCCTCATGCTTACTTTCATGCTATGGGCAATGCAACGTATTTTCCTTGCAGGGGCAGGCGAAGGTGTCACCCATCTACCTCGATTCTTGGGAGAAGACCAAAGCTTTATGGCAGTCATCATCGGTGCTTCGTTGTGCGGAATGGGATTGGCGCAATGCTTTCTGCATCAAGGAAGTACAGGAGGAACTGACATCATTGCAGCCATTGTCAACAAGCACAGGAATATCAGCCTTGGCCGAATGCTGCTCTATCTCGACATTGCTATCATCAGTGCCTCTTATCTTATTTTCCACGACTGGAAACGTCTTGTATTCGGCTTTGTCGAAATGTTTGTGTGCTCATTGGTGCTTGATTATGTCATGAACTATGTACAGCAATCCGTCCAGTTCTTCATCATATCAAAGCACCCACAAGCTATCTATGAGGCTATCAGCAAAGACATGGACCGCTCTGCCACTCTCTTGCCAGGAACAGGGTGCTATAGCGGGCAGCCTGTCAACATCCTGATGGTTGTGGCTAAAAAGAGCCAGTCTGTAGCCTTGTTCCGTCTGGTTAAGGCTATAGACCCAACAGCTTTCATCTCTCAGACAAAAGCAGAAAGCGTATATGGAGAAGGATTTGATTCGCTGCGTTAGGAGTTAACGCCCTTTCACTATCTTCTTTATTTCGTTCAGCTTGTTCAACGCTTCAAGCGGAGTCAAGGCGTTGATGTCGAGGTTAACAATCTCATCGCGAATCTGGCACAGCACGGGGTCGTCCAGTTGGAAGAAGCTCAATTGGGCGCTACCGCCTCCTGATGCAGGAATCGCTTCTGTCTTTGGCCTGCTAATGCCATCGCCAGAGTTGTTGGCCTCCAATTCTTGCAGCACCTGTTCTGCCCTTTTCACAACGGAAGGCGCCATACCTGCAATCTTTGCCACATGAATACCAAACGAATGTTCACTACCACCAGGCACCAGCTTACGCATGAAAATGACACGGCCATTCACTTCCTTCACGCTCACGTTAAAGTTCTTCACTCGCTGCAACAGCTTCTCCATCTCGTTCAACTCATGGTAGTGAGTGGCAAAAAGCGTTCTTGCCCGAGCCTTGGGATTCTCGTGTATATGCTCTACAATCGACCATGCAATAGAAATTCCGTCATAAGTAGAAGTGCCTCTTCCCAACTCGTCAAACAACACCAGCGACCTCGCGCTCAAGTTGTTCAAGATACTTGCTGCTTCATTCATTTCCACCATGAATGTGGATTCGCCCATAGAAATATTGTCTGAAGCTCCTACACGCGTAAAAATCTTGTCTGTCAGTCCAATGCGCGCACTTTCGGCAGGCACGAAGCTGCCCATTTGCGCCAGCAGCGTAATCAGCGCCGTCTGCCTTAGCAAAGCTGACTTACCTGCCATGTTAGGACCTGTCAGAATGATAATCTGCTGACGTTCTGAATCCAGATACAAGTCATTCGCCACATACTCTTCTCCCACAGGCATCTGCCGTTCAATCACAGGATGCCGCCCCTGCTTGATGTCTATCACCAAACTCTCGTCTATTACAGGGCGGTTATATCTGTATTCTTTAGCTGCAATGGCGAATGACAGCAGACAGTCAATCTTACCTATCAGTACTGCATTCTGCTGAATCTGAGGAATGTAATCAGCAGCAGCCATCACCAGCTGATTAAACAGGTTCATCTCTAAGGCCAAAATCTTTTCTTCCGCACCCAAAATCTTCTCCTCATACTCTTTCAGCTCCTGTGTGATGTAGCGTTCAGCCTGAGTCAACGTCTGCTTGCGAATCCATTCCTGCGGCACAAGGTCCTTATAAGTGTTGCGCACTTCCATATAGTAGCCAAACACATTATTGAAACCTATCTTCAAGCTCTGTATGCCTGTTGCCTCCGCCTCTCTCTGCTGAATCTTCAGCAAGTAGTCCTTGCCCGAATAGGCTATCTGCCGCAGTTCATCCAATTCGGCACTCACGCCATCAGCAATAACATTTCCCTTGTTCACCTGTATCGGCGGCGAAGGATTCATCTCCTTCTCAATCCTCTCACGCAAAGCCACACAAGCATCCAATTGTTCGCCAATGCTCCGCAGACTCTCGCTTTCTGTCTGCACACACATATTCTTGATTGGCTCTATCGCTTTCAGCGACAGCATCAGCTGCACCATCTCGCGAGGATTCACACGCCCCACCGCGACTTTGCTCGCAATGCGCTCAAGGTCGCCTATCTGCAGCAGACATTCCTCTATCGCATCACGCAATTCCGGTTCGCGGAAGAAATGCTCCACCACATCCTGACGCTCCACAATGGGCTTTACGCTCTTCAACGGAAACACCACCCAGCGGCGCAGCATTCTCGCTCCCATCGGGCTCACCGTCTTGTCTATCACCGAAAGCAGGCTATTGCCGCCCTCGTTCATCGAGCTAAGCAACTCAAGACTCCTCACCGTAAACTTGTCCATCCTCACATATCGGTTCTCCTCAATCTGAGAGATGCTGCGGATGTGCGAGATGTGCGTGTGCTGCGTCTGCTCCAGATAGTACAGCACTGCACCTGCTGCCACTACGCCATTCTTCAGATGCTCCACGCCATAGCCCTTCAGATTCTTCGTGCCAAAATGCGACAGCAGCTTCTTGCGCGCCGAATCATCCGTATAAATCCAATCATCCAGTTCAAAAGTAAAGAATCTGCCTCCGAAATTCCCCTCAAACATCAGCCTCTTTCCACGCTCAAACAACACCTCCTTCGGCGCAAAGTTCGTCAGCAGCTTGTCCACATAGTCGGTCGTACCCTCCGCACACAGGAACTCGCCCGTCGAGATGTCGAGCAAAGCCACACCACAAGCCGTCTTGCCGAAATGCACCGAAGCCAAAAAGTTATTTTCTTTCGTGCTCAGCACATTGTCCGACAATGCCACACCAGGCGTCACCAGCTCCGTAATGCCACGCTTCACCAGCTTCTTGGTCAATTTCGGATCCTCCAGTTGATCGCAGATAGCCACACGCTTCCCTGCTCTGACCAGTTTCGGCAGATACGTGTCAAGCGCATGATAAGGGAACCCCGCCATCGCTGTTCCGCTGGCAGAAGAACCCGCCACGCTGCTCCTCTTCGTCAGCGTAATTCCCAGAATTTCAGCCGCAACCGAGGCATCTTCATTGTATGTCTCATAGAAGTCACCGCAACGAAACAGCAGCAAAGCATCTGGATGCTTCGCCTTCAAATCATAGAACTGCTTCATCATCGGAGTGAGCTCTTCTTTCTTCGCCATAACTTCAATTTATTTGCATACAAAGTTACAAAAAAAAATCGCACCTGACAGATGATTCGCCACTTTTTTTCATGTACCTCTCGAATTCGCCATATCACAACCGCCAGACACAATTACGACAGAAAAATCTACCTGCTTCAAGGCTTTTCATATACCTCGAAAGGGGTGAGACTCTCACCCCGAAAGGGATAAGACTCTTACCTATGATATAGGTGAGAGTCTCACCTCCTCATAGGTGCAGAACACAAGAAAAAAGAAATGAGCCGCACGAATAGCACGACCCATTTCAGCAATGTAATGTACACCTTCTTGAGCACAAGAGTTATCTCTTTTTTACGGTTTCCACTTTATCCCCCTTTTAATGATTCCCGTATTCTGCCCATGTCCACCTATCACACAATTTTCTTCTGTCACGCTTCTTGTAATCGTAGAATTGGCTGAAATAATGTTGTTGTCAGCAATCCTCACGCCTTTGAGGATAGTATTTCGGCAGCCAATCCAAACATGATTACCTATCGTTATGGGCTTAGGGGCATTTACCTTCTCATCATTTTCGTTGAAGATTTGGTGGAAATCCGTATCCATCATCAGAATATCCCAAGACAACAAGCAATCTTCACCAAACGTAATTTCCTTTTGGCATATAATCTCCGAGTTTCCCGTTATCTGGAAGTTTGAACCCAAAGTTAGCGTAGCCTCCTTTCCGATGCTGATTTTGCTGCCTCGACCAATATTCGCTTTTCCTTTAATGACAAGCGTTCCAGAAACTTCCCACATCGTTCGTGAATATAAAAGGTCCTGTGTACCAAGACCATGAGGGCCAAACTTCAGCATGCCTGTCTTGATAGGGGCATCAATGACGATTTTCCCTCCCATCTTATAAAGTTCTGACTGCCAATAGATGAAAACGGGCATACGGAGTGCTGTTTTAAAAGGGAAATAGTGGAAATTAAAATACAGAGTTTTCCAAATATTCACTTTTTTGAAGAGTTTGATTACGAACTTGATATCCATACTTTTATCTTTTCCGCCCGACCAATACCCTCCAACCGGACAACTTTACAAATGTTCTATTAGCCACAAAAGAAAAGCGGGGTATCTCTCTTCTGCTCGTCCGCAGTCCGAGGCCTACCACAGCCTATAATAGTGAACGAAACAGAGTGACACCCACGCCGTTGGTATATATAGAATACCCGTAAAGGTGTGCATGACGGCTTAAGCAGCCATCGGCACACCTACGGGATGGCATATACCCACCCGTAGCATCAACTTCTGCTATGTTCTTGACTATTATTTTCGAGAGTGGTAGTTTCGAACTGCCAAAAACAAAGCGTCAGCGACGCATTCCAAAATGTAGCGCTCTTTCTTATATCTTTGAGAAACTAAAATATAGGAATTAGCAAAGGCAAAGATACGAAATATTTTTCATTTACGTCTTTTTTGCAGAAAAATTTATAAAACAAAAAAGTGGCGATTCGCGAGAACCACCACTTTCTATTAAATGTCTATGTCAACTTTGTTTAGTCAGCAAGCTTTGCCTTGATGAACTCGCGGTTGAGACGAGCGATGTTGGCGATTGTTTCGCACTTAGGACAAACGGCTTCGCAAGCACGAGTGTTGGTGCAGTTACCGAAGCCAAGTTCATCCATCTTGGCAACCATCGCCTTAGCTCGGCGTGCAGCTTCTACGCGACCCTGTGGGAGGAGTGCGAGCTGTGACACCTTAGATGAAACGAAGAGCATGGCTGAACCGTTCTTGCAGGCAGCAACGCAGGCGCCGCAACCGATGCAAGAAGCGCAGTCCATTGCTTCGTCAGCATCTTCTTTTGGAATGAGGATAGCGTTGGCATCCTGTGGCGCACCTGTACGCACTGTGGTGTAACCGCCTGCCTGGATGATTTTATCGAAAGCTGTACGGTCCACCATGCAGTCCTTGATGACAGGGAAACCTGCTGAACGCCAAGGCTCGATGGTGATAACGTCGCCTTCGTTGAACTTACGCATATAGAGCTGGCAAGTGGTAGCTCCACGCTCGGTCTTGCCGTGTGGTGTACCGTTGATGTAGAGCGAGCACATGCCGCAGATACCTTCGCGGCAGTCGTGGTCAAACACAAAAGGCTCCTTGCCTTCCTCAATCAACTGCTCGTTGAGGATGTCGAGCATTTCAAGGAACGAAGTATCACCAGGGATGTCCTTCATTACCTTCTCTTCAAAATGAGCATTAGTGTCCTTAGGACCGTTCTGCTTCCAGTATTTAACTGTGAATTGCTTCAATACTTTTTCAGCCATGGTGATTAGTTCTTGTAGTTACGTGTTTGTACCTTAATTGCTTCATACTCGAGTGGCTCCTTGATGAGCGTTGGAGCGATGCTTTCTGTACCTTCATACTTCCAGCAGCCTACATAGAAGAAGTTCTTGTCGTCGCGCTTAGCTTCGCCTTCTTCTGTCTGGTGCTCTTCGCGGAAGTGACCGCCACAAGACTCTTCGCGAGAAAGTGCGTCGTAGGCGATGAGCTTGCCCATCGTGATGAAGTCGTCGAGATGGATTGCCTTGTCAAGCTCAATGTTGAGTCCGTCACGCTCTCCTGGAATAAAGAGGTTAGTGTCGAATTCCTTGCGAAGCTCGTCGAGGAGCTTGATACCTTTCTCAAGACCTTCCTTGGTACGACCCATGCCGATGTATTCCCAGCAGATGTGGCCGAGCTCCTTGTGGATAGAGTCAACTGAACGCTTGCCCTTGATGTTCATGAGCTTCTGGATGCGCTCTTCTGTTGCCTTCTCAACTTCTGCAAACTCAGGAGCGTCAGTAGAGATGCGTGGCCAGATAGCCTGATCTGCGAGGTAGTTCTGGATTGTGTATGGAAGAACGAAGTATCCGTCTGCGAGACCCTGCATGAGGGCAGATGCACCGAGGCGGTTAGCTCCGTGGTCAGAGAAGTTACATTCACCGATAGCAAAGAGTCCAGGGATAGAAGTCTGGAGCTCGTAGTCAACCCAGATACCGCCCATTGTGTAGTGGATGGCAGGGAAAATCATCATTGGGTTGTAGTAGTCTGCGCCATTCACTGTAGCACGCTTCTTGCCAGGGTTCACGTCTGTGATTTCCTCGTACATGTCGAAGAGGTTGCCGTAGCGCTGACGAATCACGTCGATGCCGAGACGCTGAATAGACTCTGAGAAGTCGAGGAAAACAGCAAGACCTGTGTTGTTCACACCGAAGCCCTTGTCGCAACGCTCTTTTGCTGCACGTGAAGCTACGTCGCGTGGAACGAGGTTTCCGAATGCTGGGTAGCGGCGCTCCAAGTAGTAGTCGCGGTCCTCTTCCGGAATCTCCCAGCCTTCCTTGGTGCCTGCCTGGAGAGCTTTTGCGTCTTCAAGTTTCTTTGGCACCCAGATGCGTCCGTCATTACGGAGTGACTCTGACATCAGCGTGAGCTTAGACTGCTTGTCGCCGTGAACAGGGATGCAGGTTGGGTGAATCTGCACGTAGCATGGGTTTGCGAAATATGCGCCCTTGCGGTAGCAAGACATGGCAGCTGTAACGTTGCAGCCCATGGCGTTGGTAGAAAGGAAGTATGTGTTGCCGTAACCGCCTGTAGCGATAACGACTGCGTTGGCAGAGAAGCGCTCCAGCTTGCCTGTAACGAGGTTCTTGGCGATGATGCCGCGAGCCTTGCCATCGATGATGACAACATCAAGCATCTCATAACGTGTGTAAAGCTTCACCTTGCCTGCGTTCACCTGTGCAGAAAGGGCAGAGTAAGCGCCGAGGAGGAGCTGCTGTCCTGTCTGTCCCTTAGCGTAGAAAGTACGAGACACCTGAGCACCGCCGAATGAACGGTTTGCCAATGTGCCACCGTATTCACGAGCGAAAGGAACGCCCTGTGCCACGCACTGGTCGATGATAGAGTTTGCCACTTCTGCCAGACGGTACACGTTAGCTTCGCGAGCACGATAGTCGCCGCCCTTCACTGTGTCGTAGAACAGACGGTAGATAGAGTCGCCGTCGTTCTGGTAGTTCTTGGCTGCGTTGATACCACCCTGTGCAGCAATAGAGTGCGCACGGCGTGGTGAGTCCTGAATACAGAAATTGAGGACATTGAAGCCCATCTCGCCAAGAGATGCAGCTGCTGAAGCACCTGCCAAACCTGTACCAACGACGATGACATCGAGCTTCAGCTTATTCTTTGGGTTCACCAGACGCTGGTGTGCTTTATAGTTCGACCACTTCTCAGCTACTGGTCCCTCTGGAATTTTAGAATCTATGTTGATTGCCATATTTTTATAAGTTAAAACTAAAAGTTGAAAGCAGAATTGCCATCATCGATTCCATCAAACGACAGTCTCAATTAAATGGCTTTGATCACTTTGATTTTTAGTTGTTTGTTGTTTGTTTTACTTACATCTCAAAAGGAAGAACCTTGCCATCACAACCGCCAAGACAGTCTGGACATACCGCAAATGCGATTGCCACAATGGCAAAGAGAGCCATCACTACTGTTGACCAGATGTAGCCAATGTACTTCCAGCGGCAGAACCAAGTGTGTCCGCTCCAGCCCAGTGTCTGAAGTGCAGACCAGAAGCCATGAGTGAGGTGGAACCAAATTGCTACAATCCAGATAAGATAGAGCACGACGAAAACAGGGTTGGAGAAAGTACACTTAATCCAACCAAATCCATCTGTTGGAGAAATCGCACCTTCTGCACCAATAATTTCAGCCCACATCATGTTATACCAGAAGTCCTTGATGTGAAGACAGAGACCCAGAACAACGATGATGCCGAGAACGAGCATATTCTGGCTTGCCCATTCCACCATCTTAGGCTTCTCTGTGATGGCATACTTGTTGTTGCCGCGAGCCTTCTTGTTCTGCATTGTGAGGATGAAGGCGTAGAGAATGTGAATAGCCATGAGGCCTGCAAGTGCACATGTGGCAACGATTGCATACCAATTAGAGCCAAGCAATTCACAAATCTGGTTGTACGCCTCTGCACTGAAGAGTGCCACTACGTTCATGCATCCATGAAACGTCAGGAAGAGAATCAGCGCCAAGCCAGAAACAGACATGATCACTTTTCTTCCGATTGAAGAGTTACATAACCACATAAGAATGTTGAAAATTTAAGTTATTAATTGAGTTATTTATAGTATGCTGAATAAGATGTAAGTGCAAAAATACCTTTATTTTCTCAAACACCCAAGCCTTTTGGGGAAAATGTTTGTTTTCCGCTTCCATTTTTGCCAACCCTTGTTTCACGATGTCCGAAATAGCTCATCCATCTTTACATTAATATATATGGAAAGCTTCGCCCACCACCCACCATCTTGCTCCAGCCATCAACAGAAAACAAAGACTGTGTGCGCACACAAAATCCGTGTTTTTACTGTGTGTACGCACACAAACATTGATTCATATCAATAAAATGGCAAAAAACAAAGAAAAAGAAGAAAAAATATTGGCTGTATTTTCAAAACCCCATAACTTTGCATCGTCAACGAAGGAAAAGCAAGTCAAGTTGCAAGCGAGCACTCAACAAGCATCCCGAGACAATAAGGTAAAAAGAAAGTTAGTTATTCTATCATATAGGTTTTGGTAAAGGTATTAGATTTAGGTTAGTAAAAGATTGTTATTAGGGAGTTAGGTCCTCGTGAGAGGCCCTCCTCCAATTTTAGAAAATTAAGGTAAAACAACATATAAATGAGCAGTTGCGCTGCCCCATCAAAGCAGAGCTGGCAAGATTGCTTAAATGTTTTAGGTTAGGTTAATAAGTTGGTTTAGTTAAAGTTAGAATCAGTAGTTATTAATTTTAGGAAAAGAGATTGTTTTATGGAAATGATTACAGTAATCGCGGTTGCGGTTGTCGCTGTATCAGTGATTATCAGCAACATTTCAATCTTCAAATAGCTCAAGATTGAAATCAGCAAAACATTCCGTAACAACTCAGTGCAATCCGGCACTTGAGTTTGCGGAAAAAGAGAGAAAGAACAAGAGTTAATTAAACAAATAAAAGAGCGGTGATTCACAATTAGAATCCCGCTTTCTTTTTTTGACGAAAAATCCAACATTTTTTCGATCCTCCAATCGAAATGTAGAGGCTGCAGATTTCCTCATCCGACGAAGGGTCGCAAGCCAAGAATAAAGAGCTTGCAAATCCAATGCGAATTGGCAGAACGGAAGTGCCAATCTCCCATCGTCATTAACACGAATCCCATCTATTCATGCCACCATTTTCATCACTGCGATGACAGAATAAAAAACGAATGATTAACCGTACCCCTCGGGTACGACGCACCGCACCCCTCGGGTCCGCCATGTCGTACCCGAGGGGTGCGGTTTTATAGGGAAGTGCTTTCCTCCTTGTTCCAATAGCGAGTTCCATCAATTTAAGCACAAGCTAATTCATCGAACCTACATTATTTATTACAATATGCCGATACCAACTTATAGAAAAATCCATGTGCCGCAGATGAGTTTTGCAAGAAGTGCATCTTTTGCCGCCTTTCGCTCCCATATCTCTCCAAAACATCAAAATATTGTACAAAAAAACTTAAAAAACACATTTTTTATAGGTTGAGGGCAGATAATCAGCAAAATAAAACCTATCTTTGCACAAATTCACACACGAAAGCAATCGTTTTTGCCAAAGCGGTTGTGATGGAGAGCGTGTGGATAAGGATAGAAAAATATTAACTTAAAACAATAAATACAATGAAGAAAATTTCTATGATGGCAGCAGCGGTTGCAATGACTGCCATGACTATGGTATCTTGCGACGGCGGCACTAATGCAAGCCTCAAGGATGGAGTTGACACACTTGCTTACAATCTTGGCGTAGCTCAGGCAGACGGCTTGAAGCAATACATGACCATGCAGCTCGGCGTTGACTCTGCTTATATGGATGAGTTCATCAAGGGTGTGAAGGAAGGTGCAGTAAATGAGGTAGATGCAAAAAAGTCTGCTTACATGAAGGGTCTTGAAGTTGGTGGCCAGGTGCAGCAGATGGCAAAAGGTCTCACTCAGGAAGTTTTTGCAGAAGACTCTACACAGAGCGTAAACGTGAAGAGCCTTCTCTCTGGTCTTGTTGCCGGTTTGAAGGGCACAGCAGGAATGACTGCTGACGAAGCTTATGAGAAGTTCAATTCACAGCTGGAGCCTATCCGCGAAGCTAACCTCGAGAAGCAGTATGGCGAAAACAAGGCCGCTGGTGAGAAATATCTGGAAGAGAACAAGGCTAAGGAAGGCGTAACTGTAACTGAAAGCGGCTTGCAGTACAAAGTGCTTGTTGCTGGCGACGGCGCACTGCCAACAGACACTTCAACAGTTCAGGTTAACTATGAAGGCAAGCTCATCGACGGCACAGTGTTCGACAGCAGCTACGAGCGCAACCAGCCATTCGCTGTAGATATGGCTCAGCCACGTGTTATCGAAGGCTGGGTTGAAGCTCTCAAGCTCATGCCAGCAGGTTCAAAGTGGGAAATCACCATTCCTCAGGAACTTGGCTACGGTTCTCAGAACATGGGACAGATTAAGCCATTCTCTACACTCATCTTCACTGTCGAGGTTCTAAAGTAATTTGGCCATTGAAAATGAAGAAGATACTTATGTTGACAATAACAGCGTTTGCCATGGCAAGCGCTGTTTTCGCACAGACAGAAGCAAAAGACTCCCTCAAGGCTGCTGCCAAAGCGAAGAAAGCACAAGACGCTGCCGACTTGAAGGCATTCAAAGCCAAGCAGAAAGAAGAACTTGCCGCATTCATCGAGGCACAGAAGTCAGGCAAGCCAGCGCAAACAATCGAGAAGCCTGTCATGCAAAGCAGCGCAGACTCACTGGCATACATCTTTGGAGTCATGCAGTCAAGAGGACTGCAAGAGTATGCTTTACAGCAATTTAATGTTGACGAACAACTTTTGCCTAAATTTGCTGAAGGCATCTTTGCCCGTGTAAAGATAGACCCTAACAACAAGGAGCAATCTGCCTATCAGGCAGGCAATCAAGTGGGCGGACAGATTCTCAACATGACACAGTCATTCTCTAAGGACTACTATGCAGCAGACGAAGGCATGAGCATTGACCCCTCCATTGTTGCAAGCGGCCTTGTTGCAGCTCTGCTTGGACAGGAAAAAATGCCGACTGACAGCGCCAACAAGATTTTCCAGGAAACAATGACAGCACGCCAAGCAGCCAACAAAGAAAAACTTTACAGCGGCAACCGCGAGGCTGGCGAGAAGTTCCTCGAAGAAAATAAGAACAAGCCTGGTGTTGTAACTACAGCCAGCGGCTTGCAGTACAAGGTCATCACACAGGGAACAGGCGAGAAGCCAACCAGAACACAGAAAGCAAAAGTCAACTACGAAGGCAAGCTCATCGACGGCACAGTGTTCGATAGCAGCTACGAGCGTGGCGAACCCATTGCTTTCGGTGTAAATCAAGTGATTGACGGTTGGACAGAAGCACTTCTGATGATGCCAGTCGGCTCAAAATGGGAACTCTACATCCCTTATCAGCTGGCATACGGCGACAGAGACACAGGCGGAAAAATCAAGCCTTATTCTGCACTCATCTTCACCGTTGAACTTCTTGGAATTGAGTAACATCAGAAGTTTTCCAAAGTTCTTAAGTATATGAGTTTGCCATGCAAACTGCTTGAACTTCCAAACCTATAAACTTGAGAACTCAAAAGCTTTAAAACTTAAAAATCTCACATGAAAAAATATCATATTATCAACAACGTAGTCGGTTGGGTTGTGTTCGCCATTGCTGCATTCACCTACTGCTCTACCATAGAACCCACGGCAAGCTTCTGGGATTGCCCTGAATTTATCACCACAGCAGCCAAACTGGAAGTTGGTCACCCACCTGGTGCACCATTCTTCATGCTCGTCGGCAATTTCTTTTCGCTCTTTGCCAACGATGCAAGCCAGATTGCTAAGATGATCAACATCATGAATGCACTGCTCAGTGCTGGATGTATCTTGTTCCTCTTCTGGAGCATCACGCATTTGGCTAAAAGTTTGCTTTTCAAGAAACAGGAAGAGCCATCTGTTGGCCAGTTGCTCGCCGTAATTGGCAGCGGTATTGCAGGTGCGCTCATCTACACTTGGTCAGACACCTTCTGGTTTTCAGCTGTTGAAGGCGAAGTATATGCTTTCTCCAGCTTCTTCACCGCACTGGTATTCTGGCTCATCCTCAAGTGGGAAGAAAACGCTGATGCGCCACACTCCGACCGCTGGCTTGTCTTCATCGCCTATCTGGTGGGACTTTCCATCGGCGTACACCTCTTGAACCTCCTCTGCATCCCTGCCATCGTGCTGGTTTTCTACTACAAGAAGAGCAAGAATCCAACAGGCAAAGGCTCGCTCATGGTGCTGGGCGTCTCAGTCATCATCGTAGCAGCAGTGCTCTATGGCATCGTGCCAGGCATCGTAAAGATTGGCGGATGGTTTGAACTGCTGTTCGTCAACACACTGGGAATTTCTTATAACATAGGACTTTACACTTATTTGACTCTGCTTGCCGCAGCACTCATCTGGGCATTGTGGGAGACCACAAAAGTGAAGAGCAACAAGAGGATGTACATCTCTTTCCTGACTTGTACCGCCCTGCTCGGCATCCCCTTCTACGGACATGGAGCCACGGCTGTCATCATAGGCATCATCGTGCTTGCAGCCATTGGATGTTTCCTGTTCTTCAGCAAGAAAGCCACTCCACGCATCCTCAACACCGTTATTCTCTGCATGACGGTAATGACCATCGGCTACAGCTCTTATGCCGTCATCGTCATCCGTTCTACCGCCAACCCTCCGATGGACCAAAACTCTCCAGAAGATGTCTTCACGCTGGGCGAGTATCTCGGTCGCGAGCAATACGGAGACCGCCCTCTCTTCTTTGGCCCAACCTACAAGTCTGAGCCAGAAGTGAAAGAAACAGGCATGGGAGAATTGATATACCAGACCGACTTAGGCGCTCCTGTCTATCAGCGCAAAGACAAGGAGAATCCAGAAGAAAAGGATGAGTATGTAAAGATTCGTAACAAGTTCTCCTTGAAATACGCTTCCAACCAGTGCATGCTCTTCCCTCGCATCTATAGCGAAGACCATGCCAAAGCTTATGAGTCAT
This sequence comes from Bacteroidaceae bacterium, assembly GCA_017507385.1. Classification (GTDB taxonomy): domain Bacteria; phylum Bacteroidota; class Bacteroidia; order Bacteroidales; family Bacteroidaceae; genus Minthosoma. Next base: position 64,158 of record JAFWAX010000017.1, read on the forward strand.
GGCTGGGCAATGTCACCTACAAATCTGTGGAATATAAGATACCTCGCCGCGAATCGTACACAGTGGAGATTCCAAGCTATGCCGACAACATCCGCTTCTTCCTTTCCTACCAGATGAACTGGATGTACTGGCGTTATTTCATGTGGAACTTCGCAGGTCGCCAGAACGATATGCAGGGCAATGGAGAACTGCAGCACGGCAACTGGCTGTCAGGCTTCCCCATCATTGACAATGCACGACTCGGCGATCAGGATTTGCTTCCATCTGAACTTCAGAACAATAAGGGGCACAATGTCTTCTATTGCCTCCCACTCATACTCGGCCTGCTCGGTTTCTTCTGGCAGGCATTCCGCGACAAGAAAGGCATTCAGCAGTTCTGGGTGGTATTCTTCCTGTTCTTCATGACAGGCATCGCGATTGTCATCTACCTGAATCAGACACCAGGACAGCCACGCGAACGTGACTATGCTTATGCTGGTTCATTCTACGCCTTCGCAATTTGGTGCGGTCTGGGCATCGCTGCCATCTACGAACTGCTGGGCAACTGGCTGGGCAAGAAGATGGAGAAGCGAATGGCAGGCGTCATTGCCGGATGCGTCGGACTCGTACCTGCTGTTGCCGTACCATTGCAGATGGTCAGCCAGACTTGGGACGACCACGACCGGACAGGCCGCTTCGTTTGCCGCGATTTCGGCATGAACTACCTCGAGACAGTACCTCATAATGGCGTTATCTTCACCAATGGTGACAACGACACGTTCCCGCTTTGGTATAACGAAGATACAGAAGGAATGCGTACCGATGTAAGAGTCTGCAACTTATCTTATCTGCAGACCGACTGGTACATTGACCAGATGAAGCGTCCAGCTTACTCCGGCGAGGGTCAGTCAAGCCCGCTGCCTATTTCCTGGAAACGCTACCAGTACACTCAAGGCAAACATGAAATGACAGATGTCAATCCCATAATAAAAGGATTGAACATCCCAATAAAAGAATTGGTTCTGCAAGTCATGGAGCAAGACCCTGCATTGGCACAGCGCGTGTGGGGAGGAGAGCCTTTTGAACTTACGACTGCCATCAAGCGTTTTGTGCTGAAAGACTACGAAGGCTTGTCAGAAGCAGACAAGGAGCTGCTCGTCAGCTTGCCATCAGGTTTGCCAAGCGATACGCTTTACGTCAATGTGGACAAAGAAGCTGTTAGACGCTCAGGCATGAAGATTCCAGGCGACAGCATCCCCGACAAGATGGTTATCAGCCTGTCAGACAGAAGTCGTATCTCCAAGAGTTTCCTTGCAATGCTGGAACTCATTGGACAGACAAACTTCTCCCGCCCTCTCTACATGTCAACAACTGTTGGCCACGGCAACTACGGACATCTGTACCGCCATTTCATGCAGGAAGGCATTGCATGGCGCATCACTCCATTCACATTTGACAGCAACACTCCATTGAACACAGTGTGCGACACGGAGAAGATGTATGACAACATGATGAACAAATACCAGTATGGCAACCTGAAACAGCCAGGCCTTTATATTGAAGAGACCACCATGCGCATGTGCTTCACTCACCGCCGCTGGTTTGCCAACCTCATCAACAACTTGTTGAAAGAAGGCAAGTATGACTTGGCTTTGAAAGCGCTCGACAAGTGTGAAGAAGAGATTCCTTCCTACAATGTTCCTCACGACGCAAACAGTGCTTCGCTCGACATTGCAGAGGCTTACATCGTATGTGGCCAGCCAGAGAAAGCTGTGCCAATCCTTAAGCAGCTCGAACAAAAATCTAAAGAATATGCTGCCTGGTATTTGACGCTGAACAACGTGCATTTTGCCAACTGTGTACGAGATTGCAACCAGGATGTCTATGTTCTTGCCAACATCCAGGATCTCTTCAACAAACTGGGCACATCCAATGCCGCTAAAAAAGCAGACTATGCTCAAAAGGCAAAGGAACTCGAAGAGGAGCTTCAGCTGCTGTACAGCGCATTCGTCACAAAGTGCGACAATGCAGGAATTCAACTGCAATAACAGAGAACAATAGCCCCCTTCCCTCTCCAAAGAGAGAAGGGGCTTTCTCTTTCTGAGACAATGATTATAGAGCAACCCAGCAAATGGCTGCGCTGGCTTTATCCAAGCGCGATATGGAGAATGGACCCAATGGAAAAGGCCGTCTATCTGACCTTTGACGATGGACCCATACCTGAATCGACCCCGTGGCTGATAGAGACGCTTGACCACTATGGCGTAAAAGCCACCTTCTTCGTGGTAGGCGACAATGTGAGGAAATATCCGGAATTACTGGAGCTGATACGTTCTCACGGACATCGGTTGGGCAATCACACCTTCAACCATGTAGGCGGATTTACGGTGTCAAGCGGCCACTTTTTACGCAATGCCAACGAAGCCGACAAGCTCATCCACTCCAACCTGTTCCGTCCGCCGAGAGGATGGATGAAAAACTCGCAGTATATCAATATCCGACGCCACTACACAATCATCATGTGGGACTTGGTCACTCGCGACTACTCCAAGCATCTGACGGCAGACGATGTATTCAACAATGTGAAGAATTATGTTCGCAATGGTTCCATCATCACCTTCCACGATTCTCTGCGCAGCATCGACAAGCTTAAGACAGCGCTGCCACGCAGCATCGAGTGGCTACAAAAGGAGGGCTACGAATTCAAGGTTTTTGATGAGAATCTGCATCATTCAAGACACTTGAAATAATAACGTTGCGTTATTCAGCAAAATGAAGGAAGGAGCCATGTTGCGACATGGCTCCTTCCTTCATTTTACTCTCTAAACGACAGAGTCACACCTGTGAATATAGATGCACCTCAGACGACTCGTACCGTGGATGTGAATCTCCTTTCTTTTGAGGCACATGAAAGGTGTTATGCCAACAGTATCACTCCAGCAACTTCTGCAACTGGTTCCTGTTCTCCTCGTCAGAATAGTAAGCAACAAATTCTTTGGGCGACATGCCAAAGTACTCGCGGAATGCCGTAGTAAAGTATGAGTGGCTGGAGAATCCCACCTTGTAAACTACTTCACTAATGCTTACTTTGTTGTTGACCAGCAGATAAGCAGCCTGCTTCAGTCGGAACGCCTTGATGAAAGCCGTTGGCGACATGCCGTAGCGCAATTTCATCTTGCGATTCAGGTGCACTCGACTGATGCCCACTTCTTCGCTGAGCTGCAGAACAGAAAATCCCGAGTCCTCGATATGGCTGATAAGCGTTTCATTGATACGGTTATAGAGCTTCTCTTCCGCACTCTCAATCACAGGCTTAGGCGTCTCTTTCCCCATCTCCGCGCGATACATCTTGTTAAGCATCTTCTCACGGGTACGAAGCACCTGACTGATGGCCGAACGGAGTATCGTCACATTAACCGGTTTTTCCAGATAGTGATCCACCTGAATGTTGAGACTGTGCAGCTGCAGCGTTTCATCGCCCTCGCCCGTCAGCATGATGACAGGTGTGCTGTCAGTCTCTGGATGGTTCTTGATGAGCTGGCAGAGTTCCATGCCATTGCCATCAGGCATACGGTAGTCAGTCACCACCACATCAGGACGCTGTAGAAGAATTTTCTTCCATGCGCTGTTGCCAGAGAATGCAGTCAGAATCTGATAGTCCTTCTTCAGCTGCGAAGTCAAATATGCCGACATCTCCGTATCGTCATCCACCAGCATCACTGTAACCTCGCTCGTGCCCTCCTCCGTTTGGGACTGAACGCTGAGCAGCGGGAAGCAGAGCGTGAACTCCACGCCATCAGGTTCGATGTTCTTAACATTGATGCTGCCATGATGCATCTTCACCAGTTCATATACCAGATTCAGCCCGATGCCAGATCCTGATGAGTCACTTCCCGCATTTCCCTGATAGAAACGCTCCCAAAGATGACCTAAATCTTCTTCATTGATGTGCGATCCGCTGTTGTAGAAGCGCAGTTCCGCCTTGTCTCCCACAATGCCGCTCCTCGCTATCACTTTACCCTCCTGAGGCGTGAATTTGAATGCGTTAGAAAGTATATTCGTGATAATCTTTTCAAAATGCACGGTATCTATCATCAGCGGAAGCTCCTCCTCGCTGTGCTCAACAATAAAACTGATGCCCTTGACTGTAGCGATGCCCTTGAACTGTTCAAACACATAATTGCTATAAGGCACATAGTTCTGTTCTTCAAACCTCAGTTTGAACTGACCGGAGTCAATCTTTCGGATGTCTGTAATCTGTTTCACGATGTCAAGCAGCCGGTTGCAGTTGCGCAGCATGACAGCATAAAGCGACCGGCGGTCAGCATTTTTATCCTCTTCCATCAGCTGCTTCAACGGCGACTCAATCATGGTTAGCGGCGAGCGCAACTCATGCGTAATCGACGTGAAGAGCCGCAATTTAGCCTCCTTCATACGATTCTTCTCGGCAGACAGGCGAAGCTGCTCTTTCTCTTTCTTGCGTATCTGAATATGCTTGTGAATGAAAAAGAGAATTGTCATGACAATGAGGCCGTAAACGATGAGTGCCCATACAGACGCATACCAAGGCGCAGCCACATGGATTTTGATGGTATTTTCTGTGTATTGAGTAGGATTGTCCTCGAAGTGAGCACGCACACGGAACGTATAGTTGCCAGGAGGCAAAGAAGAGTAGCTGGCGTAAGGCGACGCGGCCTTCATGTGCCATCTGCTTTCATGTCCCTCCAGAATGTAGTCATAGTAAATTCTCTCAGGGTCACTCAGTTCAACAGCCGAGAATCCGATAGAGAAGGAAGCGTTGTCACTATCCAGCTCTATCTCTTTCGCATAAGAGATGTTAGCATCCATCTTCTCCGTGCCCAGCGGTGTGCTGAAGCTGGTGAAGTAGAGATGGCCTATCTCCGTCTGTCGGCTAATGATGAGTTCTGGAGTGAAACAGATAATACCATTGTCGCCACCGAACAGGATGTAGTCTTTTCCCGGCTTGGCAACAGAGTTACGATGGAATTCGCCAATCTTGTAACCGCTAAAAGATGAGAATGTTCGTATCTCGCGGGTCTCCTTATCGATAGAGACAATGTTGGAACGCGTAGCCAGCCAAATATGGCGTTCCGTTGGCATGACAGAACGAATATATTCAGAGGGGAGACCTTGCTCACTCGTGATAAACTCCTTCTCTTTTGTCTTCTTATTATATATAATGAATCCCTCGTCACAGGCAATGAGGATATGATCTCCATCTTCCTGAATAGCAGAAGCATTGCAGATGCGATAGTCGCCAAATAGGATTTCCTCATGCATATCATCCTTTTCAGAGTAATAGAACAATCCGCTGCTGGTAGCAATCCAAAGCGTCTGCTGCGAATCAAGCAACAAGTTGCACACCCAGCTATTGTAATGGAACGGGAAGCGAATCTTCTTCACATCCTTATTGGCAATGTCAATGCAGTACACTCCATTGCCATTCGTACCAACCAAGATTTGGTCAGCCTCTTCATTGTAGAACATAGCCATAACGTACTCTTGACTCAATTCCGAAAGCCATTCGCCCGTCCATCGTCCATTCTCAAAATATTGCACACCTCCACCAAACGTGCCAGCCCAAGCCGTTCCATGCTTGTCAACCTCAATGTCTTGCACAAGCAGCGAGCGCAAGCCTTCATTGACAGGATAAGCAGAAGCAAGCTTCATGCCATGCGTGGTGAAGACACCGCAGCCGTCGGTAGCGACCCAATAATTTTTCTGTCCGTCAACAACCATAGATGTTACACACGTCGCATTCTGCCCGTTTGCATTAGGAGAAATGGGATGATAGTGAAAACAGTTGTTTTGCGGAGGAATAATCACCAAACCTTTCTGCAAGAAAAAAGCGATGATATTTCCCTTCGAGTCTTCCGTCATGTCTGCCACCTTTCCATAAGAGATGTCAAATCCGCCAGCTGTTCCACACAGCGGCTCGAGCGTCATGCCATTCTCGCCGTTAGCATACTCCCAGACGCCTCGTCCGTCAGTACCTATCAGTATGCGCCCGTCAGTTGTTCGCAGAAGAGACCTGATGCACAAATGACTGGAAGGAATCGGGAATTCATGCACCACATTTTCCTCCTCGTCATACATCAGCAATCCGTTATTCGTACCAATGAGGATTCCCTTTTCTGTCTCGAGCAATTCCGTCACCGTACTAATGTCGAGAATAGCTTGAGCAGCAGGCGTCACATCGAAATCACAGGTCTTGATATCATTCAGGTCAATGCACATCAGCACCTTCTTTGTTGTCGTAAACCACAGCCTCATCTTCCTGTCAACAACAGGTTTAGAAACAAAGACATTGTCTATTTCCCTGCCAATCCTGTCCGACAGTTCCCTGTCCACCTCCATCGTGCTTGTATTGACAACGTATGTGCCAAACCCGTCTGTCGTAATCAGCAGCCGGTCCTTTTGCGGATAGTCTGTTATGGCATTGACCGCATAGCCATACACGCTGTCCTCCTCCTCCCGCAGATAAACACGATGAAAGTCCATGCTGCGTGCATTGAGGATGTACAGTCCCTGCGAAGTGGCCACACCGTAATTCTCCTCATCCACCTCTTTCACGCCATAAGCATACTGAAACAAAGGATGTCCGCCCGAGTTTACTATCTGCAAATACTGAAAACGTGCACCGTCAAACAGTCCAAGCGTGTTCAAGCCCGAAATCCACACAAATCCTCTCGAATCAACATCCACACTGCTGCAATAGTTCGTTTTCAGTCCATCTTCACTCGTGTACAAGCGTGCCACCTGTGCATTAACACGAAAAAAAGTACATAAAAAAAGTAAAACGAGTAATGTTACGCCCTTCTGGCTGAATGTAACATGGGGAGGAATGCTTTTTTCCATTTTTTAAAATTTTGTTTTAACCTGTGTTTGTGTGCAAAGTTACAATTTTAAAAAATGAGAAAAACAGATTTACAAGACAACTTTTTTAGATTATGTAACATAATTTATCGATTTTTGCCATATTGTCCACATGCCGACATTTATTGCTTTCAAAAATAGAACAATTTTTTTCAATACTTGGAAAACGCTATTGTATAATACATATAGAATATATATCTTTGCAGTGATTTTTAACCAAATCCTATTATTTTATGAAAAAAACTTTACTTTTAGCATCGCTCCTTTTAGCGAGCGTGATTTCTGCTTTCGCTCAGGTGCCAGACGCATCTGGATGGAAAGTAGAAGATGACATTTCAAACCAGATTGGTTGGGGCAACTTGGGCTTCACAAGCAACCCAATGGATTACTGGACTCTCACAAGCGACGGAGGTAACATTACAACAACCGGAGGTCTTGTTGAAATTTACAACGGTGCAAACTGTGAACTCTATCAGTATGTAGAGCTTCCAGCAGGTATGTACAAGGTAGAGTGCCAAGGCTACTACCGTCATGGTAACTCTTGGGCTGAGGACGCAAACACATTCGGAACAGAAAACTGGAACGACTATGCTATCCTTTACGCTCAGGGAGGTGTTTACAACCTTGAAGATTCTTCTTTCACTGCAGACCGTACATTCAAGGCTCCTCTGATGCCACGTCTTTTCCCAGGCGTTGAGCAACAGCTCTTCGAAGACTTGAACTACACTCTGAATGAGGACGGCAGCAAGAACTTCGCTGCAGGTTGGGACATGTCAGACGGCAACTACCTGAATGGTACTGTTTGGGCTCCAACTTCTATCGATGGTTCAAAGGTTTACTTCGCTGAAGGTCATTATGGTCCTTACAACGACGGCAAGGGTACTAAGTACAACACTGTTACTTTCTACATTGACGAGCCCGGCTACGTGAAGATTGGTGTCAGCAAGACTGAAGCTAAAGATGCTGACTGCTTCATGGTAACTAACTTCAAGATGTACTACATGGGCGAAGCTGGCGACGTAGCTAAGCTGATGGCTGCTCAGGAAGAGGTGACAGAATACTACAACCTGATTAAGGACATCGAGGAATCTTACAGCGGCGGTATGCTGTACTCACTCATCAGCGACGCAATCATGGAATTCGACAGCGAGTATGGTGAAATCGAGAGCATCGACAACATCGAAACTTGCGAAGCGGCAAGAGACGTCCTCAAGGCTCTCTACGAAGGTGCTTCAGCAGCAGAAACAGCTTACAAGCAGATTGTTGCAGTTCTTCCTACTATGGAACAGCTCTACAACTCTACAGACTATGCAGGCAAGGCTGCTTTCGGCGAGAACATCACAGCTGCTCAGAACTGCGTGGATGTAAACTATGAAATTGGCGACGAAGATACATTCGAGACATTCGTAAATGTTTACAACGAACTCGTTTCATCACGCATCACTTACCTGATGACTCAGGAGAAGGTGAACGGCGCTTACAACTTCTCTTCTGCTATCAACATGCCATTCTTCTGCGACAACGAGTACACTCCAATCTGGAGCGAAGACGCAAACGCTTACGTATTCCCAACAATCGAAGGCGTAGATGAAGCTCTTCAGCCAGAGAACACTTGGGCTACTATTCAGGAGCAGGGCTATAGCGAAGCTAAGACTTCAGAAGAAGGCCGCTCAGAGTGGATTCCAATCTGTGAAAACTTCACAATCAGCCAGAATGAGGTTGAAGGCCAGTGGGTCATCAAATCTACTACATGGCACGGCGGTGGCGCAATCGGCGTAACTATGCAGCACAGCTACCCTGCTGTCGGCGGTTGGACAGCTGAGCCATCAGGCAACCCAGAACACCTCTACCAGATCATCACAGGTCTGCCAAACGGATATTATGCAATGTCTGCCCTGATGTGTAACGCAGGTGCTGACATCTCTGAATTGCAGTACGCTTACATCAAGACTGCTGACGCTGAAGAAAAGGCTCCACTCACAATGAAGGGCAACCCATGGTGGGGTGGCAGCAAGGAAGCATGGCGTTCTGGCGTTTGGGAGAAGCTGACTACCAACATGGTATATGTTTCTGACGGCAAGGTTACTATCGGTACTGCTTCAGACGCATTCTATGCATCTACAGGTTTCCAGCTTTACTACTACGGCGAAACTCCAGACTTCACTTCTCTGATTGCTCCAGCTCTTCAGGCAGCTAAGGACAATGCCACAACACTTACATGGGCTGGCGACATCGCAGCAGTAAACGCTCTTCTGAACAGCATCCCTGCAGCTATCGAAAGCCAGGAAGCTTATCAGGCTGCAACAGCAACTATCGCAGAAGCAAACGCTTACGTTTCTGCAGCTAATGCAGCTATCGCTAACTGGAAGGCTATCGACGACTTCAACAACCTCCTTACAGCACAGGTTGAAGGCAGCACAGAGGCTACTATCGTTGAGGTTGCTCTCATGTACGCTATCGGTCTTGGCGAAGGTGAAAACGACACTTATCTTGACGCTATCGCTTCTGGCAACGACTACACAGCATACGTCAACTACCTCGCATACCGCGCTGGCATGGGCGAACTCATCAATGATGCAGCCATCGCTACTGTTATCGCAGAGCAGAACGCTTACCTCACCGCTAACTATGCAGACGCTGCTAAGATTGAAGAGTTCAAGGCTGCACTTGCAACTCCTTACAACAAGGCTCTCCTCTCTTCTCTCGGCATTGACAAGGCTTCTGAGACTAACCCAGTTGACGTAAGTATACTCCTCGTTAATCCTAAGTTCGAAGAAGGTTCTAAGGGATGGGACGGCGAAATCACTGTTGACACTATCCAGGACATTGCAGAGCGTTGGAACTGCGACTTCAACGTAAGCCAGACTATCAACTCGCTTCCTGCTGGTTGCTACCAGATTCAGGCACAGATCTTCTACCGCGACGGTGGCGATGCTACTACAGCATACAACAACTGGTACTACACAGCAATAGAAGAAATGGAATTCTGGGAGAATCCAAACGTTCTCTTCTACGCTAACGAGCGCGACACAACAGTTGTATCTATCGCTTCTGAGACATTCACAGACCAGATGACTCAGTACATCAGCGGCTGGAAAGAAGCTGACGAGTTCGTAGGCGATGTAGTAGTATATGAACCAGTATGGGTATATCAGGCAGATGCAGCAGAGGACGCTAAGAACAACCATCCTTGGGACCAGATTGTTGACGACCTCGGCGAAATCTACTACTATCCAAACTCTGTACAGGGATCAGCTCACCGCTTCGCTAAGAACCCAGAGGCTTACATCAACAAGGTTGAGGTGATGGTTGAAGAAGGCGGTTCTCTCACATTCGGTATCAAGAACACTGCATTCATCGGCAGCCACTGGTGTGTATTCGACAACTTCAAGCTCTACTACCTCGGCACTGAGGCACCAACAGCTATCGAAGAAGTAGCTGGCACAGCTGACGAAGACGCTCCAATGTACAACACTGCCGGCCAGATTGTTGACGAGTCTTACAAGGGCATCGTCATCAAGAACGGCGTGAAGTTCATCAAGAAGTAATTGTTCTAACAGCAATTCATATCACGAGGGGAAGCCATCACGGCTTCCCCTTATTGTATGCCCTGCCTTTCTACTCGGATTCTCCCTTTCCGCTTAATCTAATTAACGTGGTGAGCTCAACGAATTAGCATAAAAGCATGCCGCTCCCTACGTGCCCACCGCCTGCATAATATTTAAAACACCGCCTACGAAATATTTCGTGCACGGTGTTTTAAATATTATGTGCACGGTGCGTGCCAAAGGAACGTGAATCTTATTTTTGTTTTATTGGTGTCCGCTAAAAAATCAGAGACTTTTAGAGCTGCCTATTTTGTCGGACAGCCGTTGAAGGAGTTCAAGGGGGGCTTGTCAAGCGGTAAATTCCGCAAATATGGGGGGGGAATAGGTTTAGCGGACAGTAATAGACTGTAATATTTTTGTTTAAGTTGATTCATGCAGCTTTTAATTCGTCGAACTCACGTTAATATAAAAAAAAGCCGCATCCGAAGATGCAGCCCATTCTATGTTTGCAGTGTCCGAAATAACACTCAGTCTTTTATTTCACGCTCCACTCGAATACGCCTGCGCTGTAGTCACCCTGCACGATTTCGAGCTTCATGCCTGTAGTCTTTACTGGGTCGAAGTTGACGATATTGGCAGCACCCTTCACCGTGCCGTATTCGCTTGGATTCTTCACCTCAGCCCAATCGCCTGATTCGGTCTTGTAGTAGAGTTTCCATGCGTCTGGAACGCGGCAACCGCCCCAAGGTCCGTCGTCGAACCAATAAACGGTTGATGTGCTGATAGTCTCTGCCTGAGCAAACTCGTATGAGAGCCACTCTGTGCTGTTCTTGCCTGGCCACCAGTGTGTGTAAGGAGCTGAACGGTCGTTGCCATCGGCAGGAACAAGACGGTCGTTGATAGATGAGAGAGCTGGCAGGTTGCGCTTGCTTGCCTTGATTTTACTCTCTGATGCGATAGATGCAGGAAGTGCCGGGCTGGTTGCGTTGAGGTCTTGTGGAATCCATACAGCCATCTTGCCTGGTCCGCGGTGTGCCCATGCATAGTAAGGAATGAGCACGAGGTTCTCGTCGGAAGTCTGAAGCTTGCCAGCCTTGTCGAAAGTGAGTGTCTGTGCGCTTGTAGTGAGTGTCTGAACAGTTGTGTTCATGATTTCTTTTGTACCAAGCTGGAACTTAGGCTCCTGATTGATGAGTACAGAGAAGATATCGCACTGGTTGTCTGGCCATTCAGCGCAGTAAACGATAGGACCGCGCTCGATAGCTACACGTCCCTTGTCGGCAGCAACTTGTCCATTAGCGCGAACGAGACGTGGCTCCATGTCGAAGTGAATCTGAACCTGGTCGCCCTTCTTCCACTGGCGGTCGATAACGAAGTAACCCTGCTTGAGTTCGCTTGTCACTTCCTCGCCGTTTACTTTGACTGTGTACTTGAGGTGCTTTCCGTCAGTGTATGTATAGAGGTTGCTTGGCACAACATCACCCTTCACCCATCCTGGAATACGGATGTTGAGTGCATACTGGCCATTGCCCTTATTGATCTTGAGTGTAACATCACCATCCCATGGGTAGTTTGTCTGCTGTTCAAGCTCAACCTGCTTCTTGCCTACTTTCACGTTGACTGTGTTAGAGTTGAAGAGGTTGATATAGAGTCCGTTGTCTTTCACAGCGTAGATGTACTGTGGGAGAGATGGCACAAAGCGAGCTGCGTTAGATGGACAGCATGCGCAACCGAACCATTCCTGACGCTGGTGCTGTCCCATGCTCTGGAGTGGGTTAGGATAGAAGAACTTGCCACCATCGATAGAAATACCTGAGATGACACCGTTGTAGAGCGAACGCTCAAGTGCATCGTAGTACTTGGAATCGCCGTGAAGGAGGAAGAGTCGGTAGTTGAGATATACCTGTGCAATGGCTGCACAAGTTTCGCAGTATGCGCTCATGTTAGGCAATTCATAGTTCTTGCCGAATGCTTCGCCGCTTGCTGTTGCACCCACACCGCCTGTGATGTAGAACTTCTTGGTAACAATGTTGTCCCAAATGCGGTCGATTGCTTCAATGTAGCTCTTGTCGCCTGTGAGAGCTGCCACGTCAGCCATACCTGCATACATATATCCTGCACGTACTGCATGGCCTACAGCTTCGTCCTGCTCAAGCACTGGCAGATGGCTCTGGCTGTAGTCGCTCAGGCTGTGGAAATAGCCGTCGTTATCGTAGAGACCGCGACGTGTCTGCTTCCATGCAGAATCACGCTTGCCACGCTTGTCGAGGAAAAACTTAGCCTGATCGAGGTATTTCTTGTCGCCTGTTGCGATGTAGAGCTTAGCCAGACCCATCTCGGCAATCTGGTGCCCTGGCACTACGCTTGCCTGTCCTGGCTTGTCACCAATCTCGCGGCACACACAGTCAGCATACTTGATAGCAATGTCGAGGAAGTTGCGCTTACCTGTTGCATAGTAGTGAGCCACAGCAGCCTCACACATGTGTCCGAGGTTGTAAAATTCGTGGCTGAGGTCTTCTACGCGCTCCCAACGCTTTGCTCCTGCCCACTCGTGTGGCTTCTGAGGGTTCTGAGTACGAGCTGTGAAGAGGTAGCCGTCTGGTTCCTGAGCAGAAGCGATTACAGCAATGACGCTGTCCACATACTTGTCCAGTCTGCCTCCCTTAAACTTCGCGTTAGGATAGGTTTGCAGCAGATAGCTTGCGCCTTCGATAGTCTTGTAAGGGTCTGTGTCGTCAAAAGAGTATGTACCGCTCTTGATTTCAAACACCTTGCTTGGGTCTTTCAGGTGCTCAGCAGAATTGCTGAAGTTGGTGTAACGTCCTGTCTCTTCGCTCTTTGTAAAAGCCAAAGGAATGGTTACATCCTGACTTGCCTGCAGACGCTGTCCCCAGAATGTGTTCTGAGCAACTTTCACCTTAGTGAAGGGTACCTGAGTGATAGGGTAGCCACCGTTCTGGTCTTGTGCTACCATACTGACGGCTGATGCAGCCGCCAATGTCAGTGCAATAAGTTTTTTCATTAATAAAATATTGGTTTATAGGTTGAAAATATAAAGGTCGTAAAACAAAGTATTGATTTGCAAAGGTAATATTTTCTTTTCGTTCTTCATAAAATTTAAGAGACAAATGTTGATATAAGCAATGGAAATACTTACTTTTTGTACGAACTTTTCAGTATTTTTCAATCCACATAGTGATATTTGGACAATTTTTGTATTCTCGCCCCTCGCAATTTGGTTATGACGAAAAGAAAACGTAACTTTGCATGGCAAAGTCTAAGCCCAAACGGGCAAGTCTTTGCTGAAAAGATTGTTTTTAGTTCAAGAAAAGATTCACAACATAACTATATATAGGCTTATGGCAGAAACATTGGAAATGAAGGAACTCGCTGAAGTGGTGGTTCGTTTCTCTGGTGATTCCGGCGACGGCATGCAGCTTGCCGGAAACATCTTTTCTACAGTGTCAGCTACTGTAGGTAACAGTATCAGCACATTTCCGGACTATCCGGCAGACATACGCGCCCCACAGGGCTCGCTGACAGGTGTGAGCGGATTCCAAGTACACATCGGTGCAGAGATGGTTTATACTCCTGGCGACAAGTGCGATGTGCTTGTTGCTATGAATGCTGCTGCACTCAAGACACAGTACAAGTATGCCAAACCTGGAGCCGCCATCATCATTGACACAGATTCTTTCGGCCCTGCCGACCTGAAGAAAGCGGCTTTTGCCACTGAAGACTATCTGGGCGAAATGGGCATTGATCCCGACCGCGTGATTGCCTGCCCTATCACTCAGATGGTAAAAGATTGCCTTGCCGATTCAGGCATGGACGTGAAAGCAATGCTGAAATGCCGCAACATGTTTGCCCTCGGTCTCGTGTGCTGGCTGTTCGACCGCGATCTTGACATCGCGTTCAACTACCTCAAGGAGAAGTTTGCCAAGAAGGCTGGAGTGGCAGAGGCGAACATCAAGGTGATTCAGGCTGGCTACGACTACGGACACAACACGCACAGCTCTGTAGCTAACGTGTATAGAATAGAAACAAAGAACAAGGTGCCAGGACGTTACATGGACATCACTGGCAACAAAGCTACTGCATACGGATTTATAGCAGCAGCGGAGAAGGCTGGATTGAAGCTATTCCTCGGCTCCTACCCTATCACGCCTGCAACAGATGTTCTTCACGAACTCTCTAAGCATAAGTCACTTGGCGTGACAACAGTGCAGTGCGAAGACGAGATTGCCGGTTGCGCTTCTTCTGTTGGAGCATCGTTTGCCGGTGCACTTGCTGTAACATCAACTTCTGGTCCTGGCATCTGCCTGAAGTCTGAGGCCATGAACCTTGCTGTTATCATGGAGCTTCCACTCGTCGTGCTTGACGTGCAGCGTGGCGGACCTGCAACAGGACTTCCCACCAAGTCTGAACAAACAGACCTTTTGCAAGCACTCTTCGGACGTAACGGCGAAAGCCCAATGCCTGTCATTGCAGCCACTTCACCCACAGACTGCTTCGATGCAGCTTATGCAGCAGCCAAGATGGCATTAGAACACATGACTCCGGTCATCCTCATGACTGATGCTTATGTGGCAAATGGTTCTGCAGCCTTCAAACTGCCAAACCTCGATGACTATCCAGCCATCAATCCTC
>JAFWAX010000018.1 GCA_017507385.1 Bacteroidaceae bacterium
GCCTGAACCTGACGCTATACGTCCTTACATCAAGGAAGGCGGAATCACCATCGCATACGTGGACGGAGCTGTGAATGTCAAGAGCGAGGAGTCGCCTATCAGCTCAATCGGCATCTACAACACGCTGGGAATGCCTATGCCTGTGAATGCCATCATGAGGGCAGGAAGACAGTTTGCCTCACTCAATGTGACAACACTGCCTAAGGGTGTATATGTTGTGAAGGCAACAACACAAATGGGAGATGAATGCCATATAAAATTGAGCATTAATTCTCATTAAAAGTTCATTTTCTCCCTAAAGTGCATTTTCATAAAAAAATAAATAACATGAAATGATGAAGAATGAATAATTTGTATTACATTTGCAAAGGAAAATTTTAGAACGGTACTCTTTTTTCATCCTTCTTCATTTCGTGTTATAAAAACTAATTATTAAACCGCACACACACATGAAAGAAACAATTCTTGTGACCGGAGGAACTGGTTTCATCGGCTCACACACAACTGTTGAATTACAACAAGCTGGCTATGACGTTGTTATAATCGACAATCTCTCCAACTCAAATGCTGCTGTTGTAGATGGTATTGAAAAAATTACAGGCATACGTCCTGCATTTGAGCAGGTGGACCTTAATGACTACGATGCAACAGAGGCCGTTTTCCAAAAGTATCAGATTAAGGGATGTATCCACTTCGCAGCATCAAAGGCTGTAGGAGAATCTGTTGAAAAACCCCTGCTCTACTATCGCAACAATCTCAATTCCCTCATGAACGTGCTTGAACTCATGACCAAGTACGGAAGCAAGGGAATCATCTTCTCATCATCATGTACCGTTTATGGACAGCCAACTCCAGAGAATCTGCCCGTAACAGAGCAGGCTCCTATTCAGAAAGCGTTGTCACCATACGGCAACACAAAGCAGGTGAACGAAGAAATCATTGAAGATTACATCCATTCTGGAGCGCCAATCAAGTCTATCATCTTGCGCTACTTCAATCCAATCGGCGCACATCCATCAGCACACATAGGCGAGTTGCCCAATGGCGTGCCAATGAATCTCATCCCATTTGTCACGCAGACAGCTATAGGCATCCGCAAGCAGCTCAAGATTTTTGGCAACGACTACAATACTCCTGACAAAACTTGCATCCGTGACTACATCTATGTTGTTGACCTTGCAAAGGCTCACGTAAAGGCGATGCAGCGAGTGCTTGACCAGGAAACAGAACCCGTGGAAGTTTTCAACATTGGAACGGGACATGGCTACTCTACCCTTGAAATTGTAGAAAGCTTCGAGCGTGCTACAGGCGTCAAGCTCCCTTGGGAATACGCTCCAAGACGAGAAGGAGACATTGAAGCCATTTGGGGAAATGTGGACAAGGCCAACAAAGTGCTTGGCTGGAGCGCAGACACTCCACTTGACGAGATTCTCTCTTCTGCATGGAAGTGGCAAGTAAAGCTCCGTGAAGACGGTATTCAGTAAAAAAAAGCAACGGCTTTATATACACTAATAGATATAAAATAACGTTTTGGTCGTGTACCAGATTCGTTAATCGTGTTTTATTTTGTGTTTGTGTTGTGGCTATTCTTTTTCGAGAGAAAAGGGGTAGCCCTTTTTTTACAAACAAATGAAACTGCCATGATACCGCGGAAAATTATAGAAAACTAAGGTTAGGCGAACGATAGATACAGAACAGAATCAGCATAAAATCGATGTGCCCCACAACGCAATATCGCTGTGGGGCACATCAACATGCCGTTGTGGGGCACACCGTTTGTATGTGTAAAAACAAGCTCTTATTTCTTCTCTTCTTTCTTAGCGCCTGCCAGTTCGTAACGCTTGTTCAATCCTTTAACAACTTCATCCGTGATGTCGTATGCTTCGTTGGCATAAAGCACATTGTCAATGCCTGATGATTTGCAGAGGATGAAGTCGTATCCTTTTGCTTTCGCATAGGACTTTGTAAAGCTTTGAATCGTATCAGTAAGTTCCTGAAACTCTTTCTGGTACTCTTCCTGCAAAGAATTGCTCAAACGAATCTGGAGTTCTTCCAAATCCTGCTGCAGCTTAGCAAGACGAGCCTGCTCTGCCTCAAACTGTTGCTGCGTGAACTGGTTGCTCTGATACTTTCGGTTAAACTCCTGCATCTGTGTCTGGAAGCTCTTGCCCTTGGCTGTAATTGTAGATTCCGCATTGGCACGCTTCTGGTTGAATTCTTCTTCCAGATCTCTGCACTTCTGGTACTGTGAAGTCAATGTGTCAATGAGCACAAAAGCAATCTTGTAGCTTGGCTCCTTCTCTGCAACTGCTTCAGCAGCCGCCTCTGCCGAGGCATTCTCTTTTGCATCGTTGCATGATGCAATGACTGCAGAAGCTGCAATCATCATAAGTCCGCTCAGGACAAGTGTTGTAATTTTCTTCATATTATATAAAAAGTTTGTTTATTCTTTTACTGCCAAAGGCGACTGGTGGCGCATGGCATAATCTTGGCTTTGCACACAGGTGATGCCTCTGTCGCGCATGGCTTTTGACTGGCTAACATGTGTCTTGACAAAACGTCCATTCTTCTTGAACAGCAATCTTACGCACAGAAAAAGCATCGCTATGCCGACAATTATAACAGAAAAAATAATTAGTTTAAACATTATTCACTAACTTTGTAGTCAAATTAGTTACAAAGATAGGTGTTAAAACGTTTGCAATTAAACGAATGCCCATTTTTTTAACCTTATTTAGTACAAATGCCGATATTTTAGCGATTTTATCACAATTTTCATGACTAATACAGAACAGCATACACATCCTAAAGGATTCTTCCCTGTGCATATAAGCATCTGTGAAAACCTGCTCAAAAAAGAAATTCCAGCAGAAGTTGCCGCATGCCACGAAATAGACATCAAGCAGCTCATCGACCGTTTCATCCTCTTGGCAAAAGAAAAATACGATTTACGCATCATTTCCGATTCCCAAATCACCAAAGCCAATCAGGCAGAGGCAACCATCGCTGTTCCCTTTCCTGACAGAGAAAACATCCGAATAGACTTCAACATCTTTGCCAGCGAAGCAGAAGACGAAGGCGGAAGCAATCTCTACTTCCACATGGAAAGTGCATTCTAAACATACACACATCATCAACGAAACGCAACATAAATCCGCTTGCACCTTTTTCTTCACCTTTTTACGAACCATTGACTCTGCTCGCCATCACAATTACGCCACACTCGTCATCACAATTACGATACACCCGTCACCGGAATAACATCTGCGACGCCATGTTTCCAAGGTTGTTCCCATACTCCTAATCACTCATGGAATTTTAACTTTGTGCCAGAATAACAAGATGCAGGACGCACAACATGAATCTGGTTTATATCCTTTTCTTGCCATGAATTAGAAAAAACAAATGAACAAAGAAAATATATTCGTTTTTTTGTTCTCTTACTCGATTTTTCTTACTACCTTTGCAGTAAATTTAACCTATCAATTCTCTAAATAGTAAGAAAATCATGAGTGAAGCAAGACCATTCAAGGTATTTTCAGGTACAAAGACAATACATTTAGCAGAACAAATCTGTGAAAGTTTGAATTGCCCTCTTGGCAACATGATTATCACCCATTTTGCCGATGGCGAATTCGCTGTATCCTTCGAAGAGTCTATTCGCGGACACGATGTGTTCCTCGTCCAATCTACTTTTCCAAACAGCGACAACCTCATGGAACTGCTGCTGATGATTGATGCCGCAAAGCGTGCCAGCGCACGAAGCATCATCGCAGTTATCCCTTATTTCGGATGGGCGCGACAGGATCGCAAGGACAAGCCAAGAGTAAGCATCGGCGCTAAGCTCGTAGCAGACCTTCTGAGCGTTGCTGGCATCGACCGCCTCATCACAATGGACTTGCATGCCGACCAGATTCAAGGCTTCTTTAACGTACCTGTAGATCACCTCTACGGATCACTCGTTGAAATTCCCTATGTAGAGTCTCTCCACCTTGACGACTTAGTCATCGCCACACCAGACGTGGGCGGAGCAAAACGCGCCGGACTCTTCGCAAAGAAGCTTCATGCTCCACTCGTTCTGTGCAACAAGACACGTTCACGCGCCAATGTGGTAGAATCCATCCAAATCATCGGCGACGTGGAAGGAAAGGATGTCGTGCTCGTTGACGACATTGTCGATACAGCCGGAACGATTACACGCGCAGCCAACGAGATGCTGAAAGCAGGTGCGAAGAGCGTACGCGCCGTAGCAAGCCACTGCGTCATGAGCGACCCAGCATGCGACCGAGTAATGGAGTCAAGCCTGACAGAAATTGTTTTCACCGACTCTATTCCATACAAGAAAGATTGTCCAAAGTTAAAACAACTCTCTATCGCAGAAATGTTTGCCCGTGCAATCCGTGCCGTTTCCGAAGAGAAAAGCGTCAGCGAAGAATTCAACTTTTAATATAATTCATAATGTATAATCATGGGCAAGGCTCAAGAACAAAGAGTTCCCCAACTCGTGACAAGCTATTCACATCCATGATTATACATTATTTATTAGAATCATAATCGCCATGAACTTTGCCATATTAGCAGCAGGAGAAGGTTCACGACTGGCACAAGAAGGAATTGAATTGCCCAAGCCTCTGGTCAAAATAAACGGCGAAGCAATGATAGACAGGCTTATCCGTATTTTCAATGACTGCAAGGCCGATGCCATTTTCATCATCACCAACAATCTCACACCACTCACCCAGTCTCATCTCAGAAAGCTGCAAGAAGCAGACAAGAAAATACATCTCATCGTAAAGACAACGGAGTCATCCATGCACAGCTTTTACGAATTGAGAAAGGTAATGGGGAGCGGGAAATTCTGCCTCACTACTGTAGATACAATCTTTCGTGAAAACGAATTCAAAGAATACATCCAAACCTGGGAGAGCTCCAACAGCGATGGCATCATGGCTGTGACAGACTATATAGACGACGAAAAACCTCTTTACATCTCTACAGATGAAGGACTTACCATAACAGGATTTCACGACGATCAGCCACAGAAGTACATCTCAGGTGGAATATACAGCTTAGACGAAAAGTCATTTCCCGTCATAGACAAATGTATAGAAGAAGGCCTATCGAGAATGCGCAACTTCCAACGGCAGCTTGTCAGAGAAGGACTCAAACTGCAAGCATACCCATTCAGCAAGATTCTTGATGTTGACCACGCTTCAGACATTCAGAAGGCAGAAGAGTTTTTATCTTCCTAAAAAAGAAATAACACAATCATAAATTCACACCAAAAACCTAACACTTATGAACAACAGATTTTTATTAGCAACTCTCATTTGTGCCTCTCTTGCAACTTCCGCATTTGCAGACAAGAAAGAAGCAAGACAAGAAAGCACTAATGACCCTAACGCTATGGTTGCATACCTGTTCACTTACTTCAACAGCAACGACCCTAAAGATGAACAAATCTGCTATGCAATCTCCGACGACGGCTATAATTTCACTCCGTTAAATCACGGAAATCCAGTCATTTCATCTGACACTATCGCACTTACACAATGTGTACGAGACCCACATATCCTCCGTTGCGAAGATGGAAAAGGATTCTACATGGTGGCGACCGACATGAGGTCTGCCTATGGGTGGTCAAGCAATAGAGGCATGGTTCTGCTCAAATCCAAAGACCTCATCAATTGGGAACACTCAACTGTCAACTTCCCTACTCGCTATACCAAGGAATGGAAAAACGTTATTCGTGTCTGGGCACCAGAAACAATCTACGACAAAAAAGCAGGCAAATACATGGTGTTCTACTCACTCAGAACCAGCGACCCCGGAAGTTTTGATAAAATCTACTATCAGTATGCAAATGAAGACTTTACAGACTTGGAAGGCGAACCAAAATGGCTTTTCGATGCAGGTAATGCAACTATTGATGGAGATATTGTTTACAACGAGAACGACCAGCTTTACCACCTCTTCTACAAGCAAGAGTCTGGCCGCGGAATTTATCAGGCTGTCGCAAAGAATCTGACAGACAGATGGAGAATGCTTGATGGCAATGTAGAACAAACAAAAGAAGCTGTAGAAGGCGTTGGAGTGTGCAATGCCATCGACGGCAAGTCCTGGATTATCATGTATGACTGCTACGGAAGTGGACATTACCAGTTCTGCAAATCCACAGACCTCAAAACGTTTGAATTTGTACAGAATACTGAGACAAAAGGAAAATTCACCCCTCGCCACGGTACGATGATTCCTATCACACAGGCTGAGAAAGACCGCTTGCTGAAAGAATTTGGCAATCACAACCAGCCAGTAATCCCAGGATTCCATGCTGACCCTGAAATCATGTATTCTAACAAAACGAAGAAATACTACATCTACAGCACAACAGATGGCACTCCAGGATGGGGAGGCTATGATTTCAGCGTTTTTTCTTCAGAAGACCTTGTGAACTGGACAGACGAAGGCAAGATGCTTGATGTAAAAAGCGACCAAGTTAAATGGGCAAATGGCAATGCTTGGGCACCATGTATCATCGAACGCAAGCAGAAAGACGGCTCATACAAGTACTACTTCTACTATTCAGCACACGATACTCGCCGCGGATTCAACCGCAAATCCATCGGATGCGCCATCAGCGATTCGCCAACAGGTCCATTTGTCGATTGTGGCCATCCAGTAGTTGACCAGCTTCCTGCCGGACAGAATCATGGACAGCAAATTGATGTGGACGTGTTCCAAGACCCTAAATCAAAGAAGTTCTACCTTTACTGGGGAAATGGATATATGGCTGGAGCAGAGCTGAACGACGACATGATCAGCATCAAGAAGGAAACAGAAAAACTCATGACTCCTAAAGGCGGAAGCTTGCAGACATGGGCTTACCGCGAAGCTCCATACGTCATCTACCGTAAAGGAACTTACTACTTCATGTGGTCGGTTGACGATACTGGCTCTCCTAACTACCACGTATGTTATGGAACAAGCAAATCTCCATTAGGCGACATCGTGATAGATGAGAACAACTACCGCGTCATCGAGCAAGTGCCTGAAGATAAGATTTATGGCACAGCTCATAATTCTGTCCTCCAAATTCCAGGGAAAGATGAATGGTACATTTGCTACCATCGCATCAACAAGAACTATGTTGACAGAAAATTTGGCGGCGGCGTACCAGGCACCCATCGTGAAGTTTGCATTGACAAGATGACTTTCGACAAGAAAGGCAATATCATTCCTGTCAAGCCAACGCTCAACGGTCCTGAACCTCTCAAAAAATAAAAATTCCACATTATTATATATATGTATCTACCATCAGAGTGGCATCAGCAAGCATTCGTGCAATTGACGTGGCCTCACAAAGACACGGATTGGGCACCAGTACTTGCTGATGCCATTGATTGTTTTTGCGAAATCGCAAGGCAAATAACGAGATTCGAGCCTCTTTGGGTCATAGCACAGCATCCAGAAGAAGCAAAAAGAGCGCTGGAAGCCCACAAGGTTTGCCTTGACAGCATCACAATCCTCCCATGTGACACTAACGACACATGGGCACGCGACCATGGCTTCATCACTTGCATTGATGTCCAAAGCAAAAAGGTCATTCTCAATGATTTCCAATTCAATGGATGGGGGTTAAAATTTGCAGCCAACAACGACAATCAAATCAATAAGGCGATATTCCCACAAATCGCAAATTTCTACCAATCCCACGGTACAGAGGCAGAATACAAGAAATTTCTTCACTTCGTATTCGAAGGAGGAAGCATTGAAAGTGATGGCGAAGGAACATTGATGGTCACAACAAGCTGCCTGCTTTCTGAAAACAGAAATAACACTATGTGTCAGGAAGATATAGAGCTTTACTTAAAGCAATGCTTTCATGCAAAAAGAGTGTTTTGGATACAGCATTCTTGGCTGGCAGGAGACGACACGGACGGACACATAGACACAGTTGCAAGATTTTGTTCCCCCACTTCAATTGCTTATGTAAAGTGCGATGACGAAAACGACGAACATTATGTCGAATTGCAAGCGATGGAAGAAGAGCTCTTAGCCCTTCGTACAGCAGACGGGAAACCATATACGCTATACCCTCTTCCTCTGCCAGACGCTTGCTACGACACAGACGGAGAACGTCTGCCTGCAACACACGCAAATTTCCTCATCATCAATGGAGCCATTCTTGTTCCAACTTACAATCAACCCGAAAAAGACGAGCAGGCTCTTGCTCAGCTCCGGCAAGCATTTCCCGACAGAGAAGTTATTGGCATCGACTGCAATGTACTCATCATCCAACATGGTTCACTACATTGCTCAACGATGCAATACCCTGCGCTGCCTACATAATATTTCAATCACCGCCTGCATAATATTATGCTCACAGCGATTGAAATATTATGCAGACAGTAAACACATAAGACAAATCCTCATTTCTGCAAAATCAATTGCGATATGCCTTCAAAATGAGGCTTTTCATCCTCAAAAAGATTCCTCGGAAAACATTTTTTCCATAAAACGTTATTTTTTGCAAAGTCGAGTTTGCGATTACGAAAAAAAATGCTTAATTTTGCACTAAATTTAGTCACAAAAGCATTTTTTCGGGTGTATTTGTGACATTCGCGAATGACATACTTTAATTAACCCAAACGAATTATGGAATCTTTTTTCCGTACCCATGCTTACTTGGTTGAGCACTTAAAAGCCCCCGTACGTCGTGACTTGATGGACGAAATCAATTGGAAAGACCGAATGATTGGCATCAAAGGGGCTCGCGGTGTGGGCAAGACCACGTTCTTGCTGCAATATGCCAAGGAACACTTTTCTCCATACGACCATTCGTGTCTGTATATCAACACTAACAACTTTTACGTACAAAATGTGGGCATCACAGAATTTGCTGGCGAGTTTTACCATTCTGGCGGCAAGGTGTTGCTTATCGACCAAGTTTTCAAACAGCCCGATTGGAGTGCACAGCTGCGTGAATGCTATGACCGCTATCCTGGACTGAAAATCATCTTCACGGGGTCGCCTGTAATGCGCCTGAAAGATGAAAATCCAGAACTGAACGGCATCGTAAAATCATACAATTTGCGAGGATTCTCATTTCGCGAATTTTTGAATTTGTCAACAGGGCTTCAACTGCGCTCGTACACTCTTGATGAAATCATTACAAACCACAAGCAAATTGCATCAGAAATCTATTCAAAAGTTAATCCTCGCGAATATTTTCAAGCATATCTGCATCATGGATTCTATCCGTTTTTCCTCAACAAGGTCAACTACAGCGAGAACCTGCTGAAGAACATGAACATGATGATAGAAGTTGACATTCTGCTTGTAAAACAGATTGAACTCAAATATCTGACTAAGATCAAGCAGCTCTTCTACATGCTCACAACAAGCGGCAGCAGCGTTCCCAACGTAAGCCAGCTGGCTCAAGACTTGGGCATGAGCCGTGCTACCGTGATGCACTACATCAAGTACCTGGAGGAGGCCAGACTGGTCAACATGATCTACAGCAAGGGAGACGAATTCCCCAAGAAACCAGCTCGCGTGCTGCTCCACAATTCCAACCTGATGTACAGTTTCTATCCACGCTGCTTCGACGAGCACGATGTGCTGGAAACATTCTTCTGCAACACACTTTGGAAAGACCACAAAGTAAACAAGCACGGAAACCTATGTTCATTCCTCATAGACGAGCAACTGGAATTCAAGATTGCTGAACATAGCACAAAGCTGAAGAGCAAAGCCAAAGCCCTTTACGCTGTTAACCAGTGCGACATTGGCGAAGGGAACCAAATTCCTTTGTGGATATTCGGTTTTCTTTATTAAATAAAGAACTGCATAAAACAAACTGGAAAATATGAAGCATACAAAAATAGAGAAACTTCTCATCATCATCGCATGGACTGGGCTGATTGGCGGCATCCTGTTTGGAGCATTGGTAAGCAAAGGTACACTTGAATCTGGATTAGAGATGTGTGCACCACGAGCTTTTTTCATGTTTGTTGGCAGTGTTTTCATTTCAGTTGCAGGCTGGGCTTTACTTATACAGATAGTCAATATTTCTAACAGATTACGGAATATAGAAAAACTATTAAAGGAAAAGAAAGACTAAACAATACATTTATTTATATTTTATCAAAATGAGTAAAGAAAAGAAATTTATCACTTGTGATGGTAATACCGCTGCTGCACATGTTGCATACATGTTCTCAGAGGTTGCAGCCATCTACCCTATCACTCCATCGTCTCCAATGGCCGAGCACGTGGATGAGTGGGCTGTAGCAGGTCGCAAGAATCTTTTCGGCGACACAGTTCTTGTTCAGGAAATGCAGTCAGAAGCAGGTGCTGCTGGTGCCGTACACGGTTCACTTCAGGCAGGTGCACTCACTACAACATTCACAGCGTCACAGGGTCTTCTTCTGATGATTCCTAACATGTACAAGATTGCAGGCGAATTGCTTCCATCCGTATTCCACGTTTCAGCACGTACTATAGCAAGCCACTCACTCTGTATCTTTGGCGACCATGGCGACGTAATGGCTTGCCGCCAGACAGGTTTCGCAATGCTCTGCGAAGGCTCAGTACAAGAAGTGATGGACCTTTCAGCTGTTGCTCATCTGGCAGCGCTTGAGACTCGCGTTCCATTCATCAACTTCTTCGACGGTTTCCGCACATCTCACGAATACCACAAGATTGAAGAGATGGACATGGAAGACATCCGTCCACTCGTTCCTATGGATAAGGTTTCTGAATTCCGTAGCCGCGCACTCTCTCCTGAGCGTCCAGAGGCTAAGGGTATGGCAGAAAACCCTGAAACATTCTTCGCACATCGCGAGTCTTGTAACCCATTCTACGATGAGGTTCCAGCTGCTGTTGAAAAGTACATGGAAGCCATCTCAAAGATTACAGGCCGCGAATACAAGCCATTCACATACTATGGAGCAGAAGACGCTACAGAGTGTATCATCCTCATGGGTTCTGCTACAGAAGCTGCACGCGAGGCTATCGACTACGCCAATGCAAACGGCAAGAAGTATGGTATGGTGTCAGTACACCTCTACCGTCCATTCTCTGTAGAGCGCCTGCTCGCTGCCATCCCTGCATCTGTTAAGCGCATCGCAGTCCTCGACCGTACCAAGGAGCCTGGAGCAAACGGTGAACCACTCTACCTTGATGTGAAGGATGCATTCTACGGTCAGGAAAATGCCCCAATCATCGTAGGCGGACGCTATGGACTTGGTTCAGCAGACGTAACTCCAACAATGATTCTCACTGTTTACAAGAATCTTGAACTTCCAGAACCAAAGAACCACTTCACTCTCGGTATCGTCGACGACGTGACATTCCGTTCTCTCCCACTCGAAGAGGAAATGGCACTCGGCGGCGAAGGTATCTTCGAAGCTAAGTTCTTCGGTCTTGGCGCAGACGGTACTGTAGGTGCCAACAAGAACTCTGTAAAAATTATCGGTGACAACACCAACAAGTATTGCCAGGCTTACTTCTCTTACGACTCAAAGAAGTCAGGCGGTTTCACTTGCTCACACCTCCGTTTCGGCGATACGCCAATCCGTTCAACATATCAGATCAAGACTCCAAACTTCGTAGCATGCCACGTACAGGCTTACCTCCGCATGTATGACGTGCTTCGCGGTCTCCGTCAGAACGGTCAGTTCCTCCTCAACACCATCTTCGAGGGCGAGGAACTTGTCAACTTCCTGCCAAACAACATCAAGAAGTATTTCGCAGAGAAGAACATCACCGTTTACTACATCAATGCAACAAAGATTGCTCAGGGAATTGGTCTTGGCAACCGCACAAACACCATCCTCCAGTCAGCATTCTTCCGCATCACAGAGGTTATTCCTGTTGAGCTCGCGGTAGAGCAGATGAAGAAGGCAATCGTGAAGTCATACGGAAAGAAGGGCGAAGACATCGTCAACATGAACTATGCTGCAGTTGACCGTGGTGGCGAATACAAGAAACTCGACATCGACCCAGCATGGAAGGATCTTCCTGCAGACCCAGTTGAGGCAAACAACGACCCAGAGTTCATCAACAAGATTGTTCGCCCAATCAATGCACAGAATGGCGACCTCCTCCCTGTATCAGCTTACAAGGGCTACGAAGACGGTATGTGGGAACAGGGTACAGCAGCCTACGAGAAGCGTGGCGTTTCTGCATTCGTTCCTGAATGGGATTCTGAGAACTGTATCCAGTGTAACAAGTGTGCATTCGTTTGTCCTCACGCAGCCATCCGCCCATTCGTTATGGACGACAAAGAAGTTGCAAGCTTCGAAAGTGCAACACTCGACATGGTAGCTCCACCAGCCCTCAAAGGCATGAAGTTCCGTATGCAGGTAAGCGTTATGGACTGTCTCGGCTGCGGCAACTGTGTTGACGTATGTCCAGGCAAGAAGGGCAACAAGGCACTCAAGATGGTTGGTCTCGAAAGCCAGCTTCCTGAGCAGAAGAACTGGGACTACTGCGTAAAGAACGTAGCTTCTAAGCAGGATCTCATCGACTACAAGGCAAACCCACGTGTCAGCCAGTTCGCAACTCCACTCTTCGAGTTCTCAGGCGCATGCTCTGGCTGTGGTGAAACTCCATACGTGAAGCTCATTTCTCAGCTCTTCGGCGACCGCCAGATGGTAGCAAACGCAACAGGTTGCTCATCTATCTACTCAGGCTCAATCCCTTCAACTCCATATACAAAGAACGCAAAGGGTCAGGGTCCAGCATGGTCTAACTCACTCTTCGAAGACTTCTGCGAATACGGTCTTGGTATGGCAATCGCCAACAAGAAGATGCGCGCACGCATCGTAGCGCTTCTCAACGAGGCTTGCGCACAGGAAGGCACTCCAGCAGAGTTCAAGGCAGCAGCAGAAGAGTGGATTGCAGGCAAGGACAACGCAGACGCTTCTAAGGCAGCAGCAGCTAAGCTCGCTCCAGCCATCGAGGCAGGTCGCAATGCTGGCTGTCCAGTATGCAAGCAGCTCTCAGAACTCTCTCACTACCTCGTGAAGCGTTCACAGTGGATTATCGGTGGTGACGGTGCTTCTTACGACATCGGCTACGGTGGTCTCGACCACGCCCTTGCTTCTGGCGAGGACATCAATATCTTCGTTATCGACACAGAGGTTTATTCTAACACAGGCGGTCAGTCTTCAAAGGCTACTCCAATCGGTGCTATCGCACAGTTCGCTGCAGGCGGTAAGCGCATCACCAAGAAGGACCTCGGCCTCATGCAGTCAACCTACGGCTATGTTTACGTAGCACAGGTAGCTATGGGCGCAGACAACGCACAGTGCCTCAAGGCAATCCGTGAGGCAGAAGCATACCCAGGCCCATCACTCGTCATCGCTTAC
>JAFWAX010000019.1 GCA_017507385.1 Bacteroidaceae bacterium
AATCCAAAATCGGCTTTCATTCCTAATAGACTGTAAATCAGTGATATTACATCACCTTGCTATCCTTTCATTTCCGATGGTTAGACCCGCTTGGGATACTTGGTGGTTCTCAAAAATCCGCTTACCTTTGCAACGCATTTCTACCGCGGAGAATTTTGAGGGCTTTTATTTTGCCATCTCGTGGACAGAGTTGACAAAGGTTGACAAGAGTGGACAACGGTTAACTGATGAACGAGAGGGAAAAGAGCAAGGAAGTGACCTCATTTGAAGAACGTGACATCGTGGAATGAGTTGACAAGGTTTGTCAATGATTGACGAAAGTTCACTCCGTGGCTGTTTGCATGAAATTGATTGTAGAACCACATAAAAAGGAGTCAAATGAGAAAGACAAGAAAATGCGCCTTCTGCGGCAAGGAGTTCACTTGTAACAGCGGTTCGCAGAGGTATTGCTCAGAACAATGTGCCGAGGCGGCAAAGGCTCAGCGCAAGAAGAAGCAACAGGACTTTTTGAAGGCTGTCCAGCCAGTTATAGACATCGCCAGCCAGGAGTACCTTACATTCTCCAAGGCTGCCATCCTCATGGGATGCTCCCGTCAGTATGTTTACAAGTTGGTAAACGAGGGAAAACTTCCTGCATCACGAATCAGCAGCCGAATGGCATTCGTCCGTAAGGCAGACATCGAGATGATGCTTGCTGGCAATCCTTATCATAGAGTATTGCCAACATACAAGCCTATGACTTCTTCTTCCCTGTCGTTGAAGAAAAGACGTGATTCAAGTAAGCCAGCGAGAAAAGAGGATTCAATTCAGTGCATTGAACCACTTGAATACATCTCTGGAGACGATGTTATGGCAATCTACAAAGTGAAGCGTTCTTGGCTCTATACTTCTGCCAAGAATAACCAAGTACCCATCTGCAAGATTGCAGGCAAGAACTATTATAGCCGCAAGCACATGGATGCGCTCCTCGGAATTTCTGCCGAGATTGAAGCCTTGACAGAATGGCTCACAACGGATGAGGCAGAATCTCTCTATTCCACGACCAAAGAATCCCTGCGCACCCAAGCATATCGCCGCCATATCCCCACCAAGCGAGAATATGGCAAGACCTATTACTCAAAGAAACATCTTGACGACATCTTCCGTCCAGACCTGAAGGCGAGTAATGCCTATTACACCACCACCGAAGCTGCCGATAAGTACGGCATGACCAAGAGTAACATCTGTGTTATCGTCAAGACAAACAATCTCACTAAGGTGAAAGTCGGAGTCCAGAACCTCATCGTCAAGGAGGAATTAGACCGAATAATGGCAAGCAGACTGGCACAATTCGGGGTTTACAGGCTCCAATAACGCCCAATAATAAGCATCAACTGCGTGAAAGTGCAATTATCCATGAGTTATGAATGGGTAAGTTGGTCACTCTTTCATCACGCAGTTACTTTGCACTCGCTATGAGACGCATAGCCTTTGATTATTAACAAAACAAATTTCATACAAGTATGAGTAACATTTGCAAGACAGTAACCCTGCGTACGCGTAAGATAAAGAAAGGTACGCAACTGAGCTTCTACCTTGACTACTATCCCGGCTACAGGGACGAGTCAACCATGAAGGTACAGCGACATGAGTCACTTGGCATCTACATCTTTGCCAAACCCAGGAACCAGCGCGAGCGTGACTACAACGAGCGCATGACTGAGAAAGCCGAGGCGCTGCGCTGCCGACGCTATGAGTCCATAGTGAATGAGAGGTACGATTTCTTTGACCGTGAAAAGATGAAGGGCGACTTCCTTGCCTACTTCAAGCAGAAAGCAGACAAGAAGAACTGCAAGTGGCAGCACGTCTATAAGCACTTTGCCAGATTCTGCAATGACAAGTGCCGTTTCGATGAAATCAACGTAGACCTGTGCAACAAGTTCCGTGAGTATCTTCTAAACGCTCCGCAAACCATCCACACAGAGCACAAACTGCACATCAATAGCGTAGCTGGCTATTGGTCAACATTCCGTGCCGTGCTTCATACCGCCTACAGGGAACACAAGATTATGGAGAACCCCAACGGCTTCTTGGAGCGTATTGACACGATCCCGACAGAAAAAGAGCACTTATCCAAGGACGAACTTATCAGATTGGCCAATACGCCATGCTCGTCTGAGGTCTTGAAAAAGGCTTTCCTCTTCTCTTGTCTGACTGGACTTCGCAAGAGCGACATCAAACAGCTGACTTGGGACAAGATTCAGCCCTACGGTGACGGTGGCATGTACGTCACGCTACGTATGCAGAAGACCAAAGAGCTGGTGAACAATCCCATCAGTGACGAGGCATTGGAACTGATTGGGTTCAACGACGATGATGGGAACCGCAAGCCTACCGATAAGGTGTTCATTGGCTTCAACGACAGCCTTACCCAGACACCGCTGAAGAACTGGCTAAAGGCAGCTGGTATCACCAAGCATATAACCTATCATTGCAGCCGTCACACACTCGGTTCGCTACAGGTCGAGGCTGGCACTAGTGTTTATACCGTCCAGCACATCCTTGGACACAAAAATGTTTCCACCACTCAGATTTATGCAGCGATGGCAGACGAAAGCAAGCGAGAGTCTATCAATCGCATCACGTTGAAGCCAAAGATAACTCCGCAGTTGAAAGTTGTCGGACAGGGCTAAACAGTTTTCTCGGTTCTATTTCTTCCAGAAATGAAACCAAAGATGCTATTTTAAGGTCACACACATGGAAAGATGAGAACCAACATAATTGGCTCTCATTTTTCGTTATACCTTTGTCATGCAATCAAACAACTGCGAAAAAGGAGGAAAATGTCGAGTATGAAAATCATACTCACTTCAAGTATGATTCACAAATAAATATAAATCATTGGCCTACAGACGAAAAGACCATACGCTATGTACAAAAATCTTCTTAACTTTGCAGCGCGTTTCCTGAAACAACGGACAATAACACATAAAGACAATGAAAATAGATTCTCCATCTTCAATCACTTCACGGGAGGCATCCATCCGACTCGAATGGATCTCCACAAGAATACTGCCGGGAGTTGCAGTTCTTCTTCTTTCAATTCCACTTTGCCAATGGGCAGACTCAAATCTTCCCAATGGCATTGTTCCTGCTTATATCATCTACATGATGATTGTAATAGTCCTATGGTCAATGTATATGGCAGTACAGTATGCTTTCGTGGGAATAGCGCAGACGTGGAAAAACAAGACTCATGCTTGCAATAATCAAACTGCAACAAATGAATCAACGGCACAGAAGCCTGTTTTTCTTTTGGAGGCAATACCTGTCTATAACGAGTCAGAGGGTATTGATACCGCTTGTGAAGCAGAAACCGCTGAAGAGATAAGCGAGACTGAGGTTATAGAAGAGGCATATATGGCAGAGACAGGAGAACTCGCAAAAGACAACCATATCAGCGTAACCTACCAGCAGGGTATTGATGACTTCTACCAAAGTCAGGCAGAAAGCCAGAAGAAGAAACTGGACACCATTCATGAATACCTTTTATACATCATGTCTCCATTTGTATATGAGGAAGACATGGACGAGTTCTGTACAGATCTGTTGAGATTCGCGATGGATCACAACTACCGCCCTGAAGTTGAGTGGAAGAGATACAAGACCAAGCTGAGCAGCTTCGATGTCCGCCATATGGTCTGGAGCATTGCAACAAGATTGGGACTTGGTAAAGGCAAGGTTTACAGCAACGATGATTGCGCCTGTTATATCGAGCGTCGTTTTGCTTCATTATGCGTAACAGCCAGTGGAGAGCCGTTATCACACAATACGCTCAGGAACCTGACTGTCACATCCAACAGCGACCAGATTCACTGCGATTACCCTGGGAAAGACGGACTGCTGTTTCATATTCCTTTGCAACTGGGTGGAGAGAAAGGCTGAAGTTAATATCTCTCACCAATCCTGCATCAAAACATAAACATCACATTACGGGCCACATCAGATACAAAACTCTGGTGTGGCTTTATTGTGTATATACCTTTTTAGTCATAAATCTTACCCAAAACACGGCCAAAATCTCAACTGTCATTCATTATACTTACGTATTCGATGTTATCAAAATTCACTTCAAAAACCTGTTTTAACCATGAAAAACAGCCAAAAACGAGGCTCTACTGCGTGATTGTTTCGTGATGAACCTGTTATTAAAAAGTGGCTTGCCCTCCGATTCATAACGGGGTTCCTTTGCAGCACGATTCCACTAAAGGGTCGTGTTGTAAAATGACAAATAATCAAATCACGTTCAATGACCTTCCGCAGGTCGTTGCCGAACTTCGGGATGAAGTATCGGGCATGAAGGCGTTACTGCTGAACCTTCAGAACAGACCAACTCAGCAGCGAGAGAACAGACACCGCCCTGTCACGCCAGAGCAGGTTGCCGAATACACCAACATTCCCCTTGCGACCATCTATCAGAAACTCGCAAACAGGGAAATCCCTGGCTCCAAACCCGGCAAGCGATGGGTCATTTATCTTGACGAGATTGACAAATGGCTGGAGGCGAACCGCAAGAATCCCATTCCTTTGACGGATGAGGAACAGAACGCTGCCATCCTTGCATCTCACAAGCGCAAGCCCCAAAAGTCCAGTTGGCAAACTGATCCTATTATTGAACCTTCAAAAAAAGTGAATGTAGCGAGCGCAATTACTTCACCTTCCCCCAAAGCGATTGCAGACCCAGCTATAGCATCATCCAACGCTGATTGCGTTAATGTTGTTGACATTCCAGATGATTCTGAGCAATCTAACGATGGCATCCATTCAACAGAATCCGACAATGCAACCAGTATTGACGGTATCAATGCTAGCGATGTCACCTCCTCCTTTGACCGATTGAAGGTCATCTACAAGAAGGTTGGCAACAACGAATCGCAAGCCTTTGGCGTATGGCAGCAGCTTAGCGAAAGTGAGCGAACGGCTGCATTCGCACATACCCAGCGATTGCAAGGTGACCTGAGTTTGCGTTCCTATCTATATGTCTATCTGCGTGACAAGGAGTGGATGAAGGCAATGTAGCTATGAAGTAGAGGGCTTGCCCGATGCTTGCCACATAAAACAAGCATCGGGAAGCTCATTACCCGTTCCGATTTTCATCGGGCGGTG
>JAFWAX010000020.1 GCA_017507385.1 Bacteroidaceae bacterium
CTTCTCCTTCAAGAATCGTGTCAGTTCCACAGCGGCCTGATTCGTCTTTCGGTTCCCTTGCTGTATCCGTTCACAGGCAGCATACCACTTCAGCAGCAGCTTCCTTTCCAGCCTTATGGCAGGATTCTGCTGTATGCCATCAAACAAAACACCCAACAGCGATTGCTGCTGGGCTATTTTGTAAATGCTTCTCCAGTCTTCTTCAGACAAGCCTTCTGGAAACCTATGAGAAGTACCAATCGAATATCTCAAAAGCATGAAGAACATATTTATCTGCAACTTTTCCAATAAATTTTCATCCTATTTAGTTATTATTCACTAATTTTGCCGACATTATGTTCAAGGCCCTAATCGATCAAATCCTCTTTTGGTGGTATATTCTCAAAGAGAAATATAACCTCTAGAACTTTTCCTTATGAATATTCCACAGGAAAAGTGGATTACCTATCACATACCTTCTCCACATACGTTTAGGCTCTATACACAAACGATACAACCATTCCAAAGAATGTTCTTGCCACCATTTTGGAGCACGTTTTGCTGTTCCCGCATAAAAATCAAACACCGCACCAATTGTTCCCACATGGCAATGGATATTCAGTTGTTGCCAATGACTATATGTCCATTTTTCCTGTTTGGGTGCAGTCATTCCAATCCATAGCAAATCAGGATTGGCATCGTTGATAGCCTTGATGATTGCATCATTATCTTCTTGCGAAAATTCCGGCTTATAAGGTGGCGAATACGTTATTACATCCAAATGAGGGTAATCCACTGCTGCCTTTTCCCGAATCAGCGACAATACTTTTTCAGAAGACCCCATAAACATAACCTTCAACAGCCTATTTCTCTTTTGGCTTCTATTCTCAAGCCTCTCCATCTCTAAAACAAAAAGATCCCAACCTGCAATTCTTTCCTGTGGTTGCGATTTTGCCTTAAGAAATTTACAGGCCTTGATAATGCTTGCTCCATCTGGAATCAGATAATCTCCATTCCTCAAAGCCTCTGCAAATAATTCATCCTTTTGAGCCACATTAAAAGAATGAGCGTTAATCGTATTGATTAAAAATTTACCTTCTGGAATTCCCTTAAGTACTTTGGGAGAATCTATTATTTTTAGTTCACTTAATCTCAACATTGCTATTTCCAGTAAACACTCCCCGGTGTCTACATCATATTTTTTTGTATTTACAATATTTTTCTACTTATTTTCAACAAAGTACCAATCTGTTAGTTTTAAAGTAACCATTTTGAAATGAT
The DNA here is from genome assembly GCA_017507385.1 of Bacteroidaceae bacterium. GTDB lineage: Bacteria > Bacteroidota > Bacteroidia > Bacteroidales > Bacteroidaceae > Minthosoma. The sequence goes on from JAFWAX010000020.1 coordinate 1,261, forward strand.
AGTTTCAACTGTTAAGTAGGTTCATTCTATAGAGTAACCCTTAGTCAATATTAGGGCCTCTTACTATATTCATATTAAATTCTTGTATATTCCAATTAATATCTCATAAATACGTTCTCTTGAATATTTATCTGCGGTATCCTTAATGGATTGGTTGGCAAAACGTTTGCACATATCAACATCGGTATACAATTTTTTAATAGCTAAACCTAAAGCTTTACCATCTGCAGGAGGAACAAGAATACCATTCTTACCATTATTAATGATACTCTGCATGGCACCTATATTTGTGGTTATAATTGGTCGGCCCAGTAGCATACCTCTTACAATCACATTGGGGAATCCCTCATACCACTTGCTCGGAACAACAATGATTCTCGATTTTAAGTAAAACTCATCCAATTCTTTACCTTTTAAGAAGCCAACAAACTCCACATTCTTTGGTAAACCATCAGGAACACGATAGGTTACATCTACATTCCCAGCAACCTTAAATGGCAAATCTGGATTCATGCGTGCAGCCTCTATAAACTCATCTATTCCTTTTTCAACACTCACCCTACCTACAAAGCCAACGTATTCGCCAGCCAGCCACTCCTTAGGAGCATCTACTGACGGAGCAATACCAGGCACGATGGCCAGTCTCTCTTCTTTGATATCTTGTTCAATAAACTTTCTCCTCTGAAATTCAGACTGCACAATAAACACATTGACTCCATCCAATATGTTTCTTGATTTTCGTGCATACCATCCTCGCAATGCGTAGCCAATGCTTTTCATTCTGTTCCGCTCACAATTATTATAAGCACACCAGAATTCATGCCCTTCCCCAAAACATTTTTCACAAACCTTTCCCACTTTGTCAAGGCACAGCCCATTTGGGCAGAACAGCCTGTAGTTGGGACATCTCATTACAACAGGAATCCCCCTTCGCTTCAAAGGTTTAAAAATTGACGTCGAGATAAAAGGGTACAGATTCTGTACCTGTACCACATCAGGTTTAAACTCATCTAAAACAAAAGCTAACTCACTGGAAGCCTTTGGATTATAGATGCCAAGCCAAAAGGCTTTCAGTTTTCCAGAAGTTCCATGAATATCTGCCGATGATTTTCTAAACCACCTCACCTCATGCCCATGTTCCTCCATCAAACGAGCCAACTCGCCTGATGCAGCCTCCTCTCCACTTGGTTTTATGTAGTTGTTATGGATAAAAAGTATCTTCATATACTATACTGTAGGAAGTTTAAGCCACTCTCCAAATTTGTAGTCCCATTCTTCAGGCTCAAACTTTACGAGTCCGCTGAAATGAAAGAAAGTCAATTCCCCAAAAAGAATTGTATTGCCAAGATCATACAAGTCTACTCTCACATGAGGTATACCTTTTGAAAGCTTTTCTGCAGCAATTTTCATTAGTTCAAAGTTTTGGGGCTTTGGTGGTACCACCGCTGCATGATTATGTCCTTGACGGAAAGGCAAATAATTATAATCTTCATCAAAAAAATCAAACTTCACTTCCTCATTCGGATTTTGCCTTTCGGTTGCAACAAATAATCCTTTCACCTTGCCATCAAAGCAAAAGAACTTAAAATCAGCTAAATCCTTAGTGTCAGGTCGAGGTTTAATAAATTCCTCTGCAATAACACGTTTAGGTACATTTTTATATGGCCATTCTCGATGTAGCACATAGAGATCTGAATGAAGGCTTTTGTTGAGCTTATCGATAGCACCCTCTTTATCGAAAGTTGTCTTATCTCTACAGATGACGACACCTTCGTTTCCACCTCCGTGAGTTGTTTTCAGCACAAATTGCTTGGGAAGCTTACCCCACTCAATGTCTTCTGGCCTGTCCCATACTCCAAGCGTTGGTATTACATATTCACTACCTATTTTACTAGCCACATAATCCTTCACTGCAAATTTATCCACCATCATAGTATATTTCGGTTTACGATCATAAAGTTTCAGCCATTGAAGTTTCTCGGAAAATGTCTGCGGATTCGTCCAGTTTGGGATTCGTCCAAATTCCTTATAAAACTTTAAAGACAAATATGGCTTGTCTGGAAGCAATCTAATTATTTTTACAATTAAATTATCGTTCATACAAAAGACTCCTTTTTTATTTAATACACAACATTATTGTTTATTATAATATTTATAAATTCTCAAGCATACAGTTTTGTTTAAGTTAATTCATGCAACTTTTTAATTCGTCGAACTCACGTTATTCATCTCTTTCTTTATAAACGGATTATATATACCTGCAAAGAATGCTTTTATTTTCTGACCGATATTATTATCTATCCCAACTGTGCTACGTTTAAACCAACAAACTTCATGACCGTGAGATTCAAGCATCGCGACAATTTCGCCAGAAGCGTGTTCTTCTCCACTCAATTGATGATAATCATTATGAATGTACAGTATTTTCATCTTTTGAATATTTTTATCAACCTCCTATAGATTATATTTTTTAGAAAATGTTTGTAAAAATAGATTAAATCATAATCTGTGGGAGTTATTTCGTTAGGCTCATTCTCAATTATAAATTCAGTTTGGTTATAAGTGACAACTGCTAATGGATTCTTTCTTGCATTTTCATGATTAGCACCTATTACTCCAATATCTTGGCATAAGTTTGAATGTGGTATTATACAATATCCATAATTCTTTCTCATATTATTATTGAATATCATATCCCATGGATTATAATCTCCTTGAATTTTTTTATATAAGTTATTCCCCTTTATTTTGAAAAACCAACTGGAAAACCAATCTTCATAATATTCTCTATATTCTTTGGAATTTTTAAAAGAATTCCAATAGGACATTTTCCGATCTAAAGTTTTCCATCTGCTCTGCCATGATGCCCATCCGTAAATATTCGCCCATCGTGTAGGAAAAAATGATAGTTCTTTTGGATTATATTGGGGAGCTACATTGTTTCCACTTATAATCCAAACCTTTTCATTATCCTTATATTTATCTATCAGTTTCTCTACATAGTCAAAAAAAGCTAAAGAGGCTACCACATCTTCCTCTATAATGATTGCTTTTTCCTCATTGTCAAAGACCCAATCAATAGCTCCCCAAAGAGAAGTAAACACATCCACATATTCATCACGAAACCAAGTCTTTACATCACATACCCAATCTATCTGATTGATGTATGAGCGTACTTCTTCATTACGTTGTACTTCATCAGCCTTTTCTGTTCTGGCTTTATTACTATAGAAATACAACTTCTTTGGCTTCGCCTTTTTGATTGCCGCAAATGACTGACATGCATATTCTGGGCGAGCAAATGTTATATAAAGGATAGGAGTTTCAACCATAGAAAAAAATAGTTTACATTAAGAGCAGAAGAAATTATTATAATATGTTATTTAGATAAAAGTTTTTGGATTTTATTACAAATTTTTTCTATCATTAAGTGGACAGGGTAAGCAAAAACAATAGCTAGAATACATGCTAGTGCTATATTTTGCCATTGAGATAATTTTAATGCGTTCTTTATTATGAACCAAAGATATAGGTGTAACATATATAATTCATATGAATATTTACCCATCCATCGTAATGGTCTATTGACCGCAGAAAATGTAACATGTATTTTGGAAGTTATACTTACAATTGTACTTATAACAGTAATTCCCATCATTAACATTATTGCACCCATAAAAAAACTTTCTGTATTATAACCGTAAAATCTTAATATTACATATGCGATGCATACTACATTAAGAGAGAAACACACAAATTTGTTACTGAAACCACATTGAGCAAAATATCCAAATACCATACCCAAAAAGAAGTATGGTATACGACTAACACCAATACCTACAAATTTCCAATAATGTGGAAATAGCGATTCCAATATATAGCTAATAATTACGCTAATTAAAACAAAAAGAATTAATACTACCCATTTATAATTATTGCTTTTCTTTATCAACGAATATAAAATTGGTGTAATTACATATAGTAGCAGTGATACAGCAATATACCACATTCCATGGTAATTGCCACTAATCCAGAATTCTACAGTTGTTATTGTCGAAAAGAAATACCAAATACTCTCATCCTTAAATAATGTGACAATAATAAAATATGGAATGGACAAGCACCAAAATGGTAACAAAAAACGGTAGAATCTACGCTTGTAAAACTCATTCCAATTATCATTCTTCTTCAAAGAAAACATCATTCCAAAACCAGAAAGAAAAAGGAAACCAGTTACAGGTAAGAAAGATTTAATAAATAATATGGCTGTTCCTAGATCTGTATTAGACAAACCTCCCAAAGTGATAATATGTCCAAGTAGGACAAATAACATGGTATACCCCATGAGTTCTGTTCTATATTTGCTTATAATCGACAACATAATGCTTGTTTTATTACAATTTGAAAATATCTTCAATTTTTAAATTAGGCAATAGACCCAATTCTTTCTTCAACTTTTTCCCATCAATATTAAGACTTTTTATATCTCCATCTCTACGAACTTCTTGGCCAAAGAATTCGTTTTTACAAGGTACATTATAAATAGCAAAGAGACGTTCAATAAGATTGCGGATACTTAAGAGCTCCCCCCCCCCTATATTATATACCCCAGACGGTATTTGTCTATAGATAGCTCTGTCCACTGTTTGAATCATTTCTTCAAGAGTGATAAATTGGCGAATTTGGGTCCCTGCACTAAAACTTGGCGATTGCGAATCTTTACCGGCATTATAATCTTGGAGATACTGAAGGGTATAAGGAACAAGACGTGTTCCAGGTTTCATATCGTCCTCTGAAAATATATTAGGAAGGATAAAATGATAAAAGGTGTAGTTTGCTGAAAAATCCTTCATGTAACGACTATATAAGCGTTTGCTTAATCCGTAATCATTGGTAACAGGAAGAGATGAGCAGATAACTTCATCCTCCGTAAAAGCTTTGTAATCCTCACAATTCAACCCGATTTCCATATATGAACCAAAAGAAACGTATATTCCTTTAAAGTTATGTTTTTTTAGCTGGAGTGTAACTTCGATAGGAATATTTACGTTAAGTGCATACATTAGAGACGAATCTGTTTGTAATGCAGCTTGAACACCTGCTCCCGATGCATATACAATTACATCAGCAGATATGAGTTGGGGATAATTCAACCTGTCAGTTAACAAATTTACTTTGTAAAAGTTTGTGCACTCATAGCCATTAGGAGCTTCAAGACCATATACATCTACAGTTATATCAGGTTGAGCATAAAAGTATTTGGTAAGAGCAATAGAAAGCATTCCATTTGCTCCGATAATTGCTATCTTCATACGCTTAAGAATTTATTAATTTCTTCTACACAGAGACTATACACATTTTCCGTCTTATATCTTTTGTACCAATCTGACACAAGTTCCATACATCCTTGCATATTGAGACGTGGATTCCACCCAAGACGACTTTTAGCCTTATTGACATTCAGCATCAGTAATTTTGCTTCATGTAAAGCGTTAGGGTCTGAACAATCTTTCAGTTCTCCACATCCATAGTATTGAATCAATTCTGTGGCCACTTCCCAAACCGTTGATACACTTTCCTCTTCTGGTCCAAAATTCCAACCTTCACAGTATTCAGTAGGACTGTCCCACATCTTTTGAGCCAACAACATGTAACCAGACAAAGGTTCCAGTACATGTTCCCATGGTCGTACAGCCTTAGGTGAACGAATTTCTATAGGCCGATTAGCTTCCAATGCACGGATGCAATCAGGAATGATGCGGTCAAGAGCCCAATCACCACCGCCAATAACATTTCCTGCACGGACTGATGCTAAAGAGACAGTATGCTTCTTGCCGTAATCATCAGGGTTAAAGAAAGAGCGTCTCCAACTCTGTATGGCAACTTCACAAGCTCCTTTTGAAGAACTGTATGGATCATACCCTCCAAATGGATCAGTTTCCACATACCCATGCAATTGTTCGTTATTATCATAACATTTATCAGTAGTTATCATCACTCCCACTTTCACACTATTCGTGCAACGGATAGCTTCCATCACATTGATAGTACCCATGACATTCACTTCATAGGTTTCAAAAGGAATCTCATAAGACAAACGGACAAGAGGTTGTGCAGCCAGATGAAAAACTATCTCAGGCTGATATTCTTCAAATATTTCCTTCATCAATTTACCATCCCGTATATCGGCACGAATATCAGCCTTTATTTTGCCTCCAATACCAGATAACACAAAGTTATCACGTTCTGAATAGGGTTCAAGACCAACTCCTACAACCTCAGCACCCAATTCGTGCAGCCATATAGAAAGCCAACTTCCTTTGAAACCTGTATGTCCTGTTACCAAAACCCGCTTTCCTTTATAGAAATCATTAAATATGTCTATCATAATCAATCTTTTATTATATATGGTATCGTATCTTTCGGATTATACAATTTGTCTGTATATGCCAAGAGAATAAATTCCTCATTACTCGTATTCTCTACTATATGAGCCACATTATTGGGGACAAACACCGTGATAGCCTTTTCAAGTGACATCTCTATATCCATGCGTTCATGGGTAACCATATCCTCCAACTTCAATATGGCATTACCCTTGATGAGTGTGAACCATTCTACGGCTTCCGGGTGATAGTGTCCACCTTTCGACTGTCCGCTTTTCCCCATTGTTAGATATACTTCCCCTGTGTGTGTAGAAATTCCTTCTTCCGTCCCTGTAATCGCTTTTAGGAACCATCCTCTATCATCAGCGATCAGTCTGCGCTGTATGACATGCACTTTATCTATCTGAGCCATATTTTATTCTCCTTTTTGCATCCGATTGCGATATTCAAGATTCGGTATTGTACGTTCCCAACGTTCCCATGGAGCCTTACCTTCAGCCAGAAGTTTTTCCAGCATATTCTTTTCACGGATATTGTCCATACATTGCCAAAAACCAGTATGAACGTATGACATCAATTCGCCATTTTCTGCAAGCTTTGTTAGGGCAACTCTTTCAAACACGCAAGAATCGCCATCAAGCAAATCGAATACTTCTGGCTGAAGAACCATATAGCCAGCATTGATAGGAGCACCATCGGCTGCATTCTTTTCACGAAACGCCTTTACAGCTCCATTATCAATATCTATAACCCCTTTATCTTGTGCCATTTTTACGGCAGTAAGAGTCGCTAGTTTACCATGAGCTTTATGAAACTCTACAAGTTTATCAAGTTCTACATCACAAACAGCATCCCCATATGTCATAAGAAACGGTTCGTTACCTACATATTTTTGAATACGCTTAATGCGCCCACCAGTCATGGTATTATAACCTGTATCGACAACCGTCACCTTCCATGGCTCCATATTTGTCTGATGAACCACCATCTTATTTTTATTATCCCGATAGTCAAATGTGACATCCGAATTATGGAGGAAATAATTGGCGAACCACTCCTTTATATATTCCTGTTTGTATCCTGCACAAACAATAAATTCCGTATGACCATAATAGGCATACTCTTTCATGATATGCCACAAGATGGGCATACCACCAATTTCAATCATAGGTTTAGGCTTAAATTGGGATTCCTCTGAAATACGAGAGCCGAATCCACCGGCCAGAAGAACTACTTTCATAATATCATTGTAATTTTAGAACCTTTTTTATTGCATCAAGATAGCCATGCCCATATTTCAAGCATGGTTCAAGATAATTACCTTCTCCCCATTCATTCCAAGAACGAATAGTTATAATTTGGTGCTCTGGTTGTTTGTGTCCAACTATATTTAAAGCATCTTCTACATGTTTTTGGAAGACCAAAGGAGTACTGTTGATATATATAGTACAATCTTTGCCTGCACGTGGAGAACGATCCCAATTAGGCATGATTGTAGGATATACATATTCCAATTTGTCCTCTTCCGAGAACATATGTTTATTTATCTCCTCTTGATTGTATTTTGTGGTTACACCAATATGGAAAATCTTATTAAATAATGCATTTATATATCGTTTTATCTTTCCGCACTCTATTTCAGCCTTGGTGTTACCAATGGTGTTGATTGCATCAAATCCTAACTTCAGAACATTATCAATCCGTTCTGTTACAGATAAATTAGAACGAAGTGACGCTGTGTATAACATCGCTACAAAATGAATACCTTTCAAACCATTCTTCACTGCAAGTTCCCTCCATACTTCTATGAATTCCTTCATTTGTGGAACATTTGCATCAAAGACGAAAAAAACAGGTTTTCCATCAACTTGAACGTATCTTTTATCTTTAAAAGCCGGTAAGACTTCGTAAAAATGAGACTCATAATCCTCCCGACCAGGATACAGCTGTTCTGCTATCTTCATATTTCCCACTTTTATAGACAAGTCCTTTTTCCAAGTTTTATTAGACCATGAATGGTTTGCCCAACAAAGACAAAAAGGGAAATCAGGTTTTCCAGATGCAACGACCTCATTAAATGGTCTTTCCAACAGACGCTTACCATTGCCAAACCAATAATGCCAATAACAAAATCCCTCAATCCCAGCCTCTTTAGCCAATTCTGCTTGTGATATTCGCACCTCTTCCATTCTGAGGTCATAAAAACCCAAATCAGCGGGCACTTTAGGTTGATAATGACCACGAAATAACGGTTTGGCCTTAGCCACGTTTGTCCATTCTGTAAAACCTCGTCCCCAATGCTCATCATTTTCTGGTATAGGATGAAATTGAGGGAGGTATAAGGCTAATAATCTTGGTTTATTCATATCCTTTCATTTATTATTACATCGTTTAATAATTTTTGCAGGAACCCCTGCTGCAACACAAAAAGACGGAATGTCTTTTGTCACTACACTATTTGCAGCTATGATTACCCCATCTCCTATAGATACACCAGGAAGGATTGTTGCTTTGTCACCAATCCACACATTATCACCTATAAAAATGCTTCCCTTACTTGCCATCTTCCGTTTAATCGGCATTTGTTCCATATCATGGATATCTGCCTTGCCATGACTGTTATCCGTAATAGTTACGAATTTCCCTGTTAGAAGCCCATTTCCTATAATAATACTACTTATAGTTGTTATGTGATTAAAAGCACCGAAACAGCAATCATTTCCAATGATAATCATAGGCTGTTCCTTCTCATTTGTTTGAGGCCATGCGGTCATATATATATAGTCCTGCAACATGACATTACATCCAATAGAAATACATTCTGGATGAATAATGTCACCAATTTGAAAGATCCGCGACTTTTTCCCAAAAGAAAAAAAACGTTTTTTATAATATAAGGTTCTTAGATAATTAAGAACTTTGCAAAATATAGTCATGATGAAGAGCCTTTTGATAAAATATAATGATAATAATTGAGTACATTTGCTACATGTTTTTGCAATGAGTAATTATTTAACACGACTTTTCTTGCTCGATTTTGCATATCCCAAGTATCATGTTCCATGACATAACACATCAAATCTAAAAGTTCATCTTTTGTCGTATATCTTAAACCTATTTCGGAACCAGAACTCTCCAATCCTTTATCAAATTGCTCTTTTGTGCCAGCAGTATTACGTCCTATAACAATACATCCATTCAGCATAGCTTCTACAGTTATGAAACCGAAACCCTCAAATTTACTTGGCATTATTAGCATTTTTGCTTTTGCCATAAGTTCATATACATCCTTCCTTACTCCTAGAAATTGAATGGAATCAAGCATTCCATTTTTTTCTACTTTTCCAAGGCATCTTCTATAATATGCGTCTAATGGATTAAAACTACCTGCAAGCAATAGCTTCATAAATGGATATTTTTCATGAAAATCCTCAAAAACAGAAATAACCTCATCTGGATTTTTCCCTTCTTCTATCCTTCCAACAAATAATATATAGTTTTCTTTATCCGTTTTTAAAGCCGGTATAGAGTTTTCATCAAAGACTCCATCATATATGATTCTATCTATTCCATTTCGGAAACCCCTATATTGGAATATACCCTGCGTAATAACGATATTATAATTCCCCGCACTCTTGATTTGTTTAAGAAACGATTTCACGGATGGAAAAAAATGCATATTAAAGTCTTTATCTTGGTATTCCCTATGATGCCAAACATGTGGAATATTCAATTTCAGACATGCATTTAATGCAATATTCAGTACTCCGACATTAGAATGAACTATATCAGGATTAAAAGTTTTAATCTCCTTTTCAACCTTCATTCTACAGATTTTTAATTTACAGAGGTATCCAATTAATAAGATTGCATTTTTAATGACATTTTTATTTCTAGGATAAATTGAAAGGGGAAGATCTAATTGCTTATATTGAATATCAATAGATTGAAGCATAGTAATAAAATCTCCATGCCCATTAGGAGTAAGGACTAGAACCTCATGCCCCAAACTACATACACCTTTGATTAAGTTAAATAGAGCGACACTCCCTCCCCCACCTATATTTGAACTTGATATGTAAAGTATCCTCATGTGTTATAAAATTAACTATATATCCTGAACCATTTATTTTCTAGAGAAATTTTTCATTTTGTCAAATATCATTCTTCTTTCATTATTATTTAAATACAAAAAGAGTATCGCAAAAATTAACAGAACCTCTATTCCTATAATATAGATTAATAATCCTAAAAAATCTGTAGAATTAGAAACTTTGATAAAATATAGTATTGACACAATACATGGTGAAATTTTTAATAGAGGTAACAATATTTTCTTAAAATAATAACCAAAAGACATGTCCATCTCTGGCAGTATTATAATTACACGAACTATCTGTGTTATAAATTGAATAATCAAATATATTAAAAAAACATATTCAGGAGAAACATTATAGCATTTTAAAGATATATATGATATAGGAAGAATTAACAATAGGAATATACTTTCTGATATTTGAAATTTTCTAATTTTTCCTGTTGCATGTATTGCATTAAGAAGCGTCACTTTATAAGGTTCTATCAGTCCGGATAGCAACATAATAATTACAAAATTTGCAGTATGTTTAGGAACCTTTTCAAGCCAAATTGTTAAGATTGGGTTTATACATATAATAATGGGTATTGTAAGTAACAGTATCAATATAAACCCTAAGTTTGATGACATAACTACCAATTTATGCATTTCTCCTATATTTCCTGCAGCGAAATTTTTTATTATTTGAGGTCGCATTGCAGTTTGAATATTTGAAGTAAAACTAAATATTGCATTTTGTACTTGAACTGAAATTCCGCGGGCAGCATTTACAACTGGTCCAAAAAACATATTGAGTAATATATTTAATCCTTGCGTATAACCAACATATGCAATGCCACTTGCTAATGTCCAAGATGTATATGACAACATATTTTTAATTAATCCAACATCCTTTTTAGGTTTAACTTTTGATATGACTAAATTCTTATTACAATAAATAGAATAAATCATTCGTATAAGAATTTGAACAATTAATAATAATATAGCATAGGTCTCGAGTCTGTCAAATGGTAAAACCAACAAGAAGAAAACAACTACAAGTTTAAGTATTACTTCTATAATTGATATATAAGCAAAAATATTCATTCGTTCATATGCTATAATAAGAGAATTATATGGAATACTTATAATATGAATCATCGTAGTAAATATTGAACAATGATACACATACAATGAGGCCTCAAAACGTTCTATTGGAATTACCAGTTTATTGTAAACAAACCATAAACCAATAGTTTCTCCTATTATAAAAACAAATATGGCTAATACTATATGAATATATAATATTGTAGCAAATACTGTTTTACTTTCTTTTACATTGTCCTTACCTAAGGAATACGTGATGAATCGTGAACTAGCCCCACCTAATGAAGCAGTAACAAAAGAGAGCATAGTAATTACACCAGCAACGACATCATAAATCCCATAATCTTCAAAACCTAATGTTCTTAATATTACACGTGACGTATATAACGAAACTGACATCACGAAGATCATTCGTATATAAAGAAACAACGTATTTCTCATTATACGATGTTTATTTGATGGCTTAATAGATTTCATATCAATACTAAAATTGGGACAGGACCCGCATGAAGGCACATTTCAGCGTCTTCAATGCGATATGTCAAAAATTAAAAGATTTATTAACTGTTGGCATGATGCCATTTCAATTTTGCAAAATGCTAGGAAATCCCTACATCCATTAAAGATTTTTGTAAAAAAGTTTCGAGATAGTACCTAACAGAATTTTCTTCTTCTCGTGTTGATGCCAATTGTTACAGCCATCAGGTTTTCGCAATCTCTCGTCCTTTAATGGAGCAGCAAAAAAGATCTCAATAAACTCTACATGCATACCCCTAAAGCTTGCAGATCTCAATGACTATATGAAACAAGGTAACACCTCTATAGCTACAGAAAATGGTGACATTGTCACGTTCTACGGTGAAAAAATGAATGGTTTGTTCGGATATCAAGAATATAAGATCTATGATTTGATACTATACGACGATTAGAGTAATTTTCGATATATGCTAAACATAATAAATAAAAAGGGAAGACACGGCCACCATATAAATTATTGTTTGTACTACCAATCAAAATAACAGATAGGAATATAATCCATCTAATTTTTTTATTATTATTGGATATAAATTTATACCCGAAAAATAATTCTGCCACTATCTTAAGCCCCCCTATAATTAATCCATAAGTCATAATAATCTCAAGATATCCATTTTCCCCATATTCATATTCATATCCGCCAAATAGCAAATTTTCAAAAGGCATATTTATAAACTCATTTATGGTATATAATCTAACTATTGAACTATCATCTACAACCCCACTGTCTATAAATCTACCTCCAATTCTATGAAAATTTAAAACAGACCACAAAATACAAAACCCGACTAACAACAAAGTAAAAATTTTATATTTGCTATGCTTTATATAATCTTTAAATGTAGGAATAAGAAGTATTGAAGAAATTATTATCGCACCTCTTGCATTAAAACAGAATAAAGAAATTATTCCCAGAAGTAACAAATAAAACCTAACATTCCTCTTTAGGTCTGAACAATAGTAAAACATAAAGGACATGAATGCCATTATATTTGCATTCCATAAAGGATGTCCAAACAAAGCAAACGAACGAAACGCATTATCATTTAATTCTCCTAACGCCACTTGATCTGCAAACATACTATTTTCCATATCATATTCGATGTAATGAGTATAAGTTATCCGTTCTATTATGGCTAGAAAAGCATTTGCAATAAAGAATACTATTAACACATAAAATATCCATTTAAAATATTTTCTTTCTTTTTCCTCAATACTTGCTAAAATCAATAATGGCGAAGCAAATCTTGGAAATATAGAAATACTTGAAGATTGCAGGAACAAAATTGATGCAAGAAGTACACAAAAGTACATGATTATCAATTTAAAATACCGAGTTTGTTTCAAACTTTTCCAACATGTAAAAAGCAATATGGGAAATGTTATAACTAAAACATGCCCATACATAGTCCTGTCCAATGTTAGGAATGGTATATATATAATATGTAACAGCTGTATAGCAGTAACAACGTTAATCATTATTATTTTAGCTTTCATATTTCAATTATTTAACGATGAAAAACGTAAGTACTCATATTAGAAATCCCCCTACAATATATGTTGAAATTTAAAACGATTTATTAACTATTGTGACCTGTTGGCAGAATTAAGTACGCACTAAATTAATTCCGCCAACAGGTTATTGTGTAAACTTTCAATTTTGACATTTGTCCAATTAAAGATACTTTTCAGCACTTTTCAAAGCGTATGCAGTAAATCTATTGATGATTTTTATCTATCATTTTTCCAAAATGAAAAGCCGCAGACTTGCATCTTAAAGGAATAGTGAAAATAGATGTAGTTTCATTGGCTATGTGGGAAGCCGAAGGCTGACAACAGTCAACAGACAACGGACAACGGAACGAGTTGACAATTGAGAGGGAGGACGGTTGTTGGGTCGCTCCGCTGTATGGTTTGGGGTTGTTCGGTGTACGGGCGGAGAGTTGACAATTGGCTACGCCGAACTTGCGTTTGACAATTGGCTGCTCAGCAAAAAGGTGAAGATGTGAGTGTTTAGAGTATTGACCAAGAATTAGGCAATCTTCTCAATGTCGTCGGGAGAGATGGTGACCATGGCGGAGCCGAGGAGGTCAATGGTGACAACAATATGGGTGCTGTTGGCATCGCGAGTGACGGCACCTTCGAGGCCAGCGAGCTGACCACGGATGATGCGGATATGGTCACCGAGGTGCAGGGGGTCGGCAGTGAAGGACACGGGGGCTTCGGCATGATAGAGCATGAAGCGGAGGGTGTCCATCTGGGCATCAGGGATGACTGCGAACGGATGGCGCCCGTAGCTGTTGGACTGGGCTGCCTTGTTGGTCAAGAAAAATTGAATGTGCGGATTGTCCTTGAGGACCTGGAGGCGCTGATTTTCATTCACATGGATGAAAACGATGCCTGGAATGACAATGCGCGTGATTTCGCGCTGATGGCGGTTGCGATAGACATGAGTCTCTTTCTGGCAGGCTACATAGGCTTCGATGCCTGATTCATGCAGCTGCTTGCGACAGATTTCTTCGCGGTTTCGTCTCACTGCTGCAACATACCACTTGGGGTCGGATACGGCTCCGCCTAACGATTGGCGCACCTCTTTTGTGTCCTTCGTTAGGGGAATAGCAGTATTTTCGTCCTCTTCTGCCATTTTTCTGTCTTGCAACCTAAAAAAAACATGACATTCATGGTGAATGTGACGTTTGGAGATTACAAAGGTAGAGTTTTTTTCGTTTACAAAAAATTATTTTTGAAAAAAACTTAATTGAAAGTTGAAAATTGCGGTTGTCGGTTAGGCGGTTGACGGTTAGGCGGTTGTTCCGAAAAACCACAAACCGTAAAAGCGAAGCGACCTGATGACCGTTTGTCGGGATTTGGGTTTGACGGTTAGACGGTTGGCGGTTGAGCGGTTGAGCGGTTGACCGAAAAACCTCAAACCGTAAGAGCGGAGCGACCTGATGACCGTTTGTTGAGAATTGGGTTTGACGGTTAGGCGGTTGACCGAAAAACCTCAAACCGTAAAAGCGAAGCGACCTGATGACCGTTTGTTGATGATTGCGGTTATGCGGTTGTCGGTTATGCGGTTGTCCGAAAAACCACAAACCGTAAAAGCGGAGCGACCTGATGACCGTTTGTTGGGAATTGGGGAGGTATAGATGAATAGTGGGGAACAAAAACTACTGGTTCTCCATTTCGGAAATCAACTTACGAAGATAAGCATCTGATATATTACTGATTTCACTCTTATCATAGATAGACATAAGAGTGATTAGCACTTCATCTGGAGAGGAATGCTGCACATTATAGGTTATGACTCGGGCACCTCCACTTTTTCCTTTACCTTTTGAAGCTATTGACATTCTGTTTTTATATGTATGACGGCCCAATGACTCTCCACCAAAAGGATTTTTCTCTAATTCATCGAGAAAAAGATGATAATCAGATACAAAAGAACGATATTTCTTCGCCAACGCTTTTGCACGCTTCTCAAATTCAGGAAGATAATCGATGACAACTTTCATATCTGTTTTCTATTGCTATTCGGAAAACAAATTACGGGCATTGTGCTTTGCCTGTCCTGATTGCAACTCATCAAAAGCTTTGACTAGACTTTTCTTTACCTTGCACTTTTGATTCTTAGCCACCGAATCTTCTTCCAACAAACGTTTGATCAAAGATTTGCGAACAGTCTTTGTCTGATTTTGGATAAGCACCCACAAGGCATCTACAGGCGATATTTCAGCAACTTCATTGTTTACGACAGGTGTAACTGTATTCATTTTTCTCTTTTATTTGAATGCAAAAATAGAGGAAAAATATCACATGAACAAATTTTTCTTGGATTTTAACAGACAATATCAACGAAGTTAACGAACTTAACGAATTGGCTACGCCGAACTTACGTTTGAAAGTTGGGGTGGCGGTTATGCGGTTAAGCGGTTAGGCGGTTGTGCGGGGGCGGTTGGCGGTTGACCGAAAAACCTCAAACCGTAAAAGCGAAGCGACCTGATGACCATTTGTTGAGAATTGGCTGAGTTGAACCTGCATTTGAAAGTTGAAAGCTTTACGACTGTTCGCGCGTACATAACTATATATTAGACAAAGGAATGAAAAAGGGACAAATACATAAAATTAACGGAAAAGATGATTAAGTCAATAAAAATTTGTACCTTTGTACCAAAACACAACGTTAAACTTAACTAAACTAATAAGATGAATTTTCGTTTCAACATAGAATACCATACTCAATGGGGCGAGGACTTGCGCATTCGCATTGCCAAAGTGGACAAGAAGGGAGTGAAGAAATTGGTGAAGGAAGAGCGGCTGGAGACTTATGACGGGAAGCTGTGGGAATGTGAAGTGTCATTTCCGAGCACTAATATTGACGCGATTGAATATCAATATGCCATGTATCGCTACGATGAACTTGTGTGGACTGAATGGGATGTGGCACCGCATCGGGTGAAGCTGGATGGCATCACCAATCAATATACTATCAGTGACAAGTGGCGCCCAATTCCAGAAGACCTTCCGCTGTTCTCGTCGGCATACACCGAATGCGTGGGAGCACAGACTGACGGCAATGCCGCTATCGATACGCTCTACTCCTCTACCCTGCAACTGCGAGTGGTGGAACCTCGGCTGAGAAAGGGGGAATTTCTCGCCATCTGCGGCAGCACCCCTCAACTGGGTGAATGGAAGCGCGCCAAGCGCATGTCGCTCATCAACTTGCAGGAGTGGGCAACCAACATCGATGCTGAACTGCTGTTTGACGAGGCTGAATATAAGTATGTGGTTGTAGATAAAGAAAATAACATACTCCGTTGGGAAACTGGGCACAACCGACGTTTGAGCAGTCCTAAACTGCAGCCTAAGCAAATGTGGATCAAGACTGACGAGCAGCCTGCTCTGGAGGGTGACAGCTGGAAGGTGGCAGGCGTGGTGATTCCGGTCTTTTCTCTGCGTACTGCCAAGAGTTATGGCGTGGGTGACTTTGGCGACCTGAAGAGCCTGATTCAGTGGGCTGTAAAGGTGAAGATGCACGCCATACAGATTCTTCCTATCAACGACACGATGATGACGAATGACTGGAAGGATTCTTATCCATACAACTCTAATTCCATCTATGCCTTCCATCCGCTCTACTGCGACATCAACGCGCTGCCGAAACTGACGGACAAGCTCGCCATGGAGCGTTTCATGATGAAACAGCAGGAACTGAATGCATTGCCACAAATTGATTATGAGCAGGTGATTGCCCTGAAGATGGACTATCTGCGCATGGCTTTCAAGCAAGAAGGAAAAGAGGTGATTGAGAGTGACGGATTCAAGACTTTCTTTGAAGACAATAAAGAATGGCTCATACCATACGCTGCTTTCTCCTATCTGCGCAATCGCTACAACACGCCGGTGTTCCAAACCTGGCCACAATACAGCACTTTCAATCGCCGCGAGATTGAGAAGCTGACAGCAGTCAACAACGACATATATGATGACGTTGCACTATATTATTACATTCAGTATCAGCTACATCTGCAACTGATTGACGTGCGTAACACTGCACGTCAGCATGGTGTCATCATCAAGGGCGACATTCCAATTGGCATCTCACGTACCAGCGTAGAAGCATGGTCGCAGCCACACCTCTTCAATATGAACGGACAAGCTGGCGCTCCACCTGATGATTTCTCTCTGAACGGACAGAACTGGGGATTCCCTACCTACAATTGGGAGGCTATGGAAAAAGAAGGCTACCAGTGGTGGATCAAGCGTTTTCAGAAAATGGCTGAATACTTTGATGCCTACCGCATTGACCATGTGCTGGGCTTTTTCCGCATCTGGGAAATACCAACGCACTCTGTGCATGGACTGCTGGGGCAATTCTCCCCTGCCCTGCCAATGAGTGTCAATGAGATTGAGAACTACGGCATGCGCTTCAATGCAGAACTGATGACTCGTCCATACATCACAGACGAGACTCTTGAGCAAACTTTCGGCTACCGCGCCGATCTTGTGAAAGCCATCTATTTGCAGCAACGCACTGATGGACGCTATGACCTGAAGGAGGAATACGCCAGCCAACGCAAGATTGAGACTGCCTTTGCGGGCAAGACGGACGAAGACAGCATCACAATGCGTGACGGCCTGTATGCGTTGGCTTCCTGCGTGCTCTTCGTGCCAGACCGCCTATATCCAGAGGTGTATCATCCACGCATCTCAGCACAGCTCGACTTCTCTTACAAGGCATTGCTGCCGCATGAGAAAGAGGCTTTCAACCGTCTGTACAACGATTATTTCTATCATCGACACAACAGTTTCTGGTACACTGAGGCTATGCGCAAGCTACCTGCACTCACCCAATCAACCCGCATGCTGGTGTGTGCCGAAGACCTCGGCATGGTGCCTGAGTGTGTGGCATGGGTAATGAACGGCCTGAGAATCCTTTCACTGGAGATTCAATCAATGCCTAAGTCACCAGCCTTGCAGTTTGGTCATCTGTGGGAGAACCCATACCGCTCAGTGGCTACCATCTCCACACACGACATGTCGCCTCTGCGCCTATGGTGGGACGAAGACCATGAACGTGCGCAGCAGTTCTACAACAAGGCACTCTACAAAGACGGAACAGCTCCACACCCTGCAGCTGGCTGGCTGTGCGAAGAGATTGTGGCAGCACACCTTTTCTGTCCATCGGCACTCACACTGCTGTCGCTGCAAGACTGGCTATCCATGGATGAAGAGCTGCGATTTGCCGACCCTGCAGCTGAACGCATCAACATACCGGCTAATCCTCGCCACTACTGGCGTTACCGCATGCACCTGACCATCGAGGAACTGCTCAATGCAGAACGATTCAACTCGAAAGTGAAATCTCTGATTGAAAACTCCGGACGAGGATAAGGCGCATGGAACAAAGAAAAAGGGAATCTCGATACAGCAAGAAGAAGTTTCTCCTGACGTTTATTGTCGTCATGGGAGTCTTTGCTGCCATACGTCATGTGTTTGACATCAACATCCCGATGCGAACAGATTCATCATTGTTTGCAGAAAACAAGTCGGCTAACGATGACAGCAGCATCTACATTGCTGACAGCATTTACCAAAAAGCATCCCTGCCCGAGGAAGAGCAAGAAGAGGGTGAATTATCGTACCCCTCGGATTCGACTGAACGGACCCGAGGGGTACGCCTTGCCGAACCCGAGGGGTACGATAATGATGACGAACCGAATGAAGAGGAAGAAGAGAACGAGGAACGTTCTGACACAGTAGAACAGAACGAACTTTTTCCCAAAGAACAGACAGCCCAAACTGATGGTCGAAAGAAGTTCCACCCCATACGCGGTGTATGGAGCTACAGCAAGTGCTTTCCCGATGTGCAGGACGTACAAATCATAGCAGCCCGCAAGCATGGCATCAATCCTGTACGAAGCCGTGAGGAAGCAGAACAATATGTCAAGAATCATCAGTTGGTGAACGTCACACATTCGCCATACTATACAGTGGACAAGCTTACCCACTCCATCCCCTATCTGGTGCCACGTGCTCAACATCTGCTCAACACCATCAGCGTAAACTTCATCGACTCCTGCATTGTCAAGGGCCTTCCCGTACATCTGCTCATGGTAACCTCTGTATTGCGCACCGCGGATGACATTACGAAGCTGCAACGCGGAAACCAGAACGCTACAACAAATTCATGCCACTGCTACGGAACAACGGTGGACATTGCCTACAACCGTTTTGTTCCTGTCAGCGGCACTTACCACCGCAACATGGCGCTGCTACGCTGGAACGAACCGATGAAGAGGGTGCTCTCAGAGGTGCTGCGCGACCTCCGTGAACAAGGATTGTGCTATGTGAAGTATGAACGTAAGCAAGGATGTTTTCACTTGACTTGCAGATGAGGAGAATTGACCAGCCCACGCGCTGGGCGAAGTTTATGTTAATTGGGAATTGGGTTAGACGGTTAGGCGGTTGTCGGTTATGCGGTTGACCGAAAAACCTAAAACCGTAAAAGCGGAGCGACCTGATGACCGTTTGTTGAGAATTGGGTTTGACGGTTATGCGGTTGGCGGTTAAGCGGTTGACCGAAAAACCTCAAACCGTAAGAGCGAAGCGACCTGATGACCGTTTGTTGAGAATTGAGAATTTTCAACTGTCAATTCTCAACTCGCAAAGTAGCCAATTATCAATTCTCCATCACTTAATTAACCTTCGGGCTATCATTTCTACCACATCGACATTGACGGCATTGCCCAAGGCCTTGAACTTCTGCAAACGTGATAAGCCATTGTAGTTCAGTTCCTGCATGGACTGAATACGGGCTGCTTCATTATGAGAAATGTAGCGACCCCAACGGAAGTCTTCGGGAGTGTATGGATTTCCTTTCTTGTCCACAGCTCCATCTGGCGGGAAAGGCACCCAAGGCAAGATAGGAGTGGCTGTGGTACAGAGCGTAATGGTGGGTACGTAGTTGAGAGAACGGATGCGGATGCCTGATGGACGCAATTGAATGACATGATTGCGGAAGTCCCAATCCTGATTGGTGCTCCATTCCAGCATACGCTGGGTACGAGGATATTTCATAATCTTGGGCAACCAAGAGTCAATCCAATCCTTATGGCGCTGATACAAGTCACGATTCTGGCGAATGAGCACTTTTTTGAACTCAGGATAAGTGACGTTGTACTTGGTTTTCTGCATATAGAAAGGCAAGTCCTCTATCAGCTCTTCCATCGTATTTCCTTCCAGCACCTTGCCATACGCTCCACGACGTCCACGCAACCTTTCTATGGGCTGAAACGCGGGAGGCGTGTCCTCAAATTCGTAGTCGGCACCAAACTCCATTGTAAAGATACAATGCGAAGGCATATAGCCGTCTCGTTTCGTCACGTTATATACAAATTCCTGCCACGCATCAAAGACTGGATGCAAGGAACGACGTACAGGCTGCAAGGCATCATTATCCATTAGGTCCACCACCGTGCGCACATCGCTGACGAGCTTTTCATCGGGCTGCGGAAAATGGAACTTACGCATTCCACTATTGCCATTCTCATCGCGCAGCATTCCAACTATATAGAAACGGGGACGATGCTGAGGCACACCGAACTCATGAGGAGAGAACACTCGTCCATCTATATCATATCCTAAATCGTTGAGTTTCTGCTGAATGACCATCCAGGTACGTCCCTCGTCATGTCCTGGCAATGCAGACACATTCTCGAGAAAGATATATTTTGGATGATGGTAAGCCAACACACGACAAATCTCGTCAAAAAGATTTCCACGTCCCAACTCGTCTTCAAATCCCTGCTTCTTGCCAGAGAAAGAAAAGGGCTGGCAAGGGAATCCTCCACACAGAATCTCATGAGAAGGGATGTCTTCTGCCTTAATCTTTGTAATGTCTCCCTTGATTGGCACATCAGGGAAATTTATCTTGTAGAGTTTCTGCAACTTAGGCTTGATTTCGGAGGCAAAGACGCACTCATGCCCAAGGCGCGAGAGGGCAAGATGGAATCCTCCAAGACCAGCAAACAAATCTATAAATCTCATCTTCTTGACACAATCATTAAACCGACAAAAGTCAGCAACCCATTGAACAGCAATATTTCATAACCGAACTCATAGCCACAGAGCAGCCCCACCACATAGTCAACCATATAGCAAATGAAAGGCGAGGCGATAGCGATGTATGGAACAAAAAATTCTTTCGGTTTTCTTTTCGTCAACATTCCAAAGGCAAAAAGACCCAACAGCGGCCCATAAGTGTAGGACACCAGCGTATATATCAAATCCATCACACTGCCAGAATCTATCGCATTGAATGCCAGTGTAATGATGACAAATGCCACAAACATGGAGAGATGTACCTGCTTGCGAGTTTTTTCGTTCTGTTCATCACCAAGAATGTCAATGCAGAAACTGGTGGTCAAAGCTGTCATGGCTGAATCTGCCGATGAAAAAGCGCTGGCTATAACGCCAATCGTAAATAAGACGACACAAGCTGTTCCCATTGCCCCGTCCAATACGATGCCCGACAGCAGCGAGTCGCCATCAGCAGGCAGAGGCATACCTAATTTCTGATAAAGAAACATCAGCAATATGCCCAATGACAAGAAGAGAAAATTGATGGGCAAAAAAAACACACCATATAGGCACATATCTTTCTGCGCAGAACGCAAGTCTTTGCAAGTGAGGTTCTTCTGCATCATTTCCTGGTCTAATCCCGTCATGACAATAACGACAAATACACCTGAAAGGAACTGTTTCCAGAAATTTTGCTTAGAGACAATATCGCTAAATTCAAAGATACGTGAATGAGGACTATTCAATACAGCAGCCATCGCATCAGAGAAACTCATGTCAAGCATCTCAACCACCTTCAACAATATCAAAATCAAAGCAATAAGCAAGCATAACGTCTGAAAAGAATCGGTCCATACCAATGTGCGGATTCCTCCTCGTCGGGTATATAGCCATATCAAAAGCGAGGCCAACAGAACAACAACAACGTAAGGCAGAGAAAATGTATCAGCAAAACACGCCTGCAAGATTCGGCACACAATATAGAATTTAGCTGCAGTTCCCAACAACTTGCTGAAGATGAAGAAGGAAGCACCAGTCTTATAGCTGACATTTCCCAAACGGCTGTTCAGATAAGCATAGATGGAAGTCAGCCTTTGCCGATAGTAGAGCGGCAACAAGACAAAAGCAACGATGAGATACCCTACCACGAATCCCATGCACATTTGCAGATACGTCATGTCGGTGCTCATCACCCAGCCAGGCACTCCGATGAAGGTAAGCCCAGATATGCTTGCCCCCACCATTCCAAATGCCACCAGCATCCAAGGAGAATGCCTGTTACCCGCGAAAAAAGCATCATTGCCCCCTCCCTTTGCCACCAGGCGTGAGAGAAGGAGCAATGCTGAAAAATATAATATGACTGTTACAAAAACCAGCATCAAGCTTACTGTTCTTCAGTCTTTTTCAGGAATCCGTCAGCAAAGACTGAGAATCTTGAGCCAAAACCAACTTTACTTTCCAGCCTAATTCTCAAGTTCATACCTTCAGCCATCTTCTTGACCACATGGAGTCCCAGACCTAAACCTGGAATGAAACCATTGTCTTTCCAGAAGAGACCGAATGCCAGATCCTGCTTTTCCTTTGGAATACCGCAACCTGTATCCAGAACGAAGAATTCTGCCACGTCAGAGTTCAGCTGATATGTAACACCCACAACTATAGAGCCTTTCTTTGTGAACTTCATCGCGTTACCCAGCAATTGGCTTATAATATACTTCACGCGCATTCGGTCATTGTTGATGGTGATGCCATCATGAACAGCAAGCGTCTGCAATGTCACGCCATCTGGCACAATGTCTTCCCACTCTGCCGCCACCTCGCGCACCAAGTCTGCTGCATCAAACTCCTCTTTCACATACTTGATTCGTCCGCTCTCAATACGAGAGAACATCAAGATGTCCTCAATCATGGCTGTAAGATTGGCGTTGTTCGTCTTGATGATCTTGGTATATTCAGCCAATTCTTCTGGTGTGAACGAATCAACCGGCATATTCACCATCACATCACTGAAACCAACCACAGCATTCAGAGGTGTTCGGATCTCATGGCTTATGGTTGTCAAAAAGTCTTCCTTCTGACGCGCCTCTTCAGCCAGTTCCATAGCCATTCGAAGGTCTTCCTCATACTTTTTAGTCTTATCGATATTGATGAGGATACCATCCACACGTCTGCGATTGAGTTTCTTGTCAATCATCACGATAAATCGCAACTGCCACCATCTGAAATCGTTCTCGTTATCCACATCGGCATAAATCTCATATTTATGTGTTCCGATGATTTCTATCGCCTGCATCATCAGCGGAATTTCGCTGGCATAATCTGGATGAATATGAGATATGATTTCCTTAATCCTTGCCTCAGAACGAACGGTATAGCTATCAGCTCCGTTCAACGCCATGTTGCGCGACTCTGCACGCCGCTTCACATTTTCCAAAAGATTGGTTGAAGTACGCTCGCGCCAAGACTGCACGACAAGGATGATGGAGAAGATTGCTATCAAGAAGACAAGCACAATCACTCCCCAAGTAATGTAAGTGAAAATAGGCTTCGTCTTTTCTGGCGGTGCACCTACGATGGTAAATCGATCCTTATAGTCCTCATACTCCATTCCCAGCATCCGCATCGCCTTGTAATCCATGTAGTATTTTTTCTCATGTGTTATGCCGACAAGCGATGCAGGGTCTGCACCATTCAACACTTTGCTTGCCACCTCTGCCATATCTCGACCAACCGTATTGTAATCAGCAAAATATCCACACAAGAATCGTCCATCCCCTAAAGCAAAACCAGCCTTAACCGCCGTAAACTGAGGACGTCCCGTCTTATCCACAATAGATGCGCTATAAATGTCACGCTTCACGGTCAATGAAGGGAACATCCACGCATTGGTATAGATTTCATCAAGATTTGCAAAACCTTCGTGCTCCCTTTCACACCCTTCATGCACATTCTTTTCTGGAGATGCTGAAGATAGAAACATCACGATGATACTGTCTTCATATATCGGGGCGAATCGTCCATTCCCATGGGTTCTCAAATGGAAATCTGAATTATCCACATAAGGCGGTCGAGCGATAGCCTTTCTGAGTTCATTTCTAATGAGAGAATCTTGATAAAAATAATCCAGCTCAATCTCTATGCTATTCTTGCCCGTCATCTCCACTGCCAAATTGATGTTGGCACAATAGTCTATGGGGTCATTGATGACTACCATATTATTGTGAATTCTAATCAAATCCCATTCTGGATGATGCAAACCGCCAAACACAACTGGAACAGAATCAAGTTCATCCATCTTCCCCTCTCTTTGCCTATACAAGAAATCGCGCGCGGCACGGTCGCCCTCTATCAATATAATGTCAGGACGCCATCCCTTTTTCTTCAACAAATCTTCCACTTCCTTATGTTTCGAGTAAGTATCTCTATTAGGGAGTGCCAATTCCAAATACACATGCTGCAAATCTGCATTGACTCCATTCTTACTGAAAGTTTCCTGAATGACGTCATTGAATTCCACATAAGAATTCAGTTCCTGATTATATCCGTGAATAACCAGCACTTTGGCACTTTTCTCCATTGTCGGGCGACTTGGCAAGCACGATGTTGAAAGCATTGACCCTAATCCGATGGAGACAGCCAGAGCCAGGCACTGAACTACTTGCGACAAGCGGAAGAAGAACTTGCTGCCCTTTCCTAACTCGCTGTCCACGCCAATCACGCCATTCTGCTTTTCGATGATGGTCTTGCTGATGTTCAATCCCAATCCCGTACCTCGGTCGGTCTCGTTCACTTTCGTGTAGCGTTCAAACAAGGCAGTCTGCTTTTCCTTTTCCACTCCGATACCTGTATCTTTTACGTATATCTCTATCATGCCGCTGTCGTCCTCCATGTATTTCCAGCCTAAAGTAACGCTTCCTTCAGTCGTGAACTTAAATGCATTGCTCAAGAAATTGTTCACCACCTGCTTAGTGCGTGTCAAGTCAATATCCACTATCGTGTCAGGTCCCGCCATTTCAAGCACAAACTGCAAATGAGCTGGCGCAATAATGCGATTGGTGTTGTAGCACTCATTGATAAGCTTCTGTACTGATACTGGTTTCTGGAGGATTTCAAGGCTTCCGGTTTCTATCTGCGCCTTCTCCATCACACTGTCTATCATCTTCAGAATCATTTCTGTATTCTGGTGAATAATTTCGCCATACTGTTCACGTTCGCCTGGTTCAAACTCCATCCCTGGCGTAGTCAGCAGAGTAGAAAAACCTGTCACCGCACCCAACGGAGTACGGAGGTCGTGGCTGATGTTTGCAAGGAAATTCTCCTTCAGCGCCACTTGGCTGGCCAAGATTTGTGCCTGTTCCAGCTTATCTTCAATCTCTTTCTTCTGGTCAATGTTCATCAACAATCCATACAGATTTCCTGTCTTTGCCGATTCGTCTGTAGCCATATACATGGCCTTTGCCCAATACCAGCGCTTGCCATCAGGCGACAGGCGCAGCCGCACAGCCTTGCGTCCACGCTGGTTGCGAAAATCTTTCAAGAAGTCGAACGACGAACGGCTTTCTTCATGCACCATCTTCTCCACTTCCTCTATATCCAGCGTGTTTCGCGGCAAGCCGAAATATTCGGCAAACTGCTGGCTGAACGAGAATACGCCATCATTCAGCACCCACAGCGTGTCCTTGCTGTTCGAGAAGACCAATTCATGCATTTTCTCCTCATACAGCAACTCGTCCACCAAGTCCTGCTGCTCTTTCCTTTTCCAGTTCTTCATGAAATAAAAGACAACGAATACAAGGCTCAACAAAAAGAGGAGCACCAATCCGACTTTGATGGAGAAACGTACCGGTTCGACCAGATAGCTGGGAGCATTCACAATCTTAAAGCTATTGCTGTATTTTCCGTATGCCATCTTGGGATGCATCATCTGCATGGCATTCCAATCCATGTAATAGTCGCAAGCGTGCAAAGCAATAGGCAGGATTTTAGGCATTTCGCCCTGCAATATACGGACGGCATACTCCACCTGGTCTTTCACCTGAATGTCTGTTCCTGTAAAATATCCACACAGGAACAAAACATTATCAGGATTATTGAATTGTTCTCGAATCGCTGTAAACTGAGGCTTTCCGGAATATTTGATCAAGCTATTGCTATAGATGTCATACTTCACTTGCAGGTGCCTCATTGTTCCAGCCTTCTGGTAGATTTTTTCCGTTCTCACTTTTCCTGTTTCCTCCGGCTCGTCCTGACTTCTGTTCTGCTGCGGATTGGCGCATGAAATGAAGTTCACCACTGTCTTGCCTGCATATTCTCCTCTAAGGAAATCATCCTCGAAATTTCTCAGGTAGAAGTTAGAGTTATTCATGAAACGCAAAGAGTCACTCAGAGCCCGAAAGAACTCTTCACGAAGCCTGTCGTCATAAGGCCCATCATCCAGCTCAACAATCAGGGTCTGCTTATTGTCCATCCTCGTCAGAGTCTCAATATTTCTTACCAAGTCAACATGTGCCTCAAAGCCTGTCATCAGCGGGAACTTGCTAAGCGAATCGCGCAACAGCGCATTGACGCCGGCAAAGACAATCGGAGTCTTGATGATAATCGAATCTGTTTTTTCCTGGGTAAGAATCCAATCCACAATCGGGTCATCGTTCAGCAAGATAATGTCAGGATTCCACGCACGAAGGGAGTCCAAATGCTTGGGCCAATCATATTTCGTGAATACTTTGCCCGTTCGGCGCACCATATTTGCATAGATATGATGCAACTCCACGTTGACTCCTTTTTCTTCAAACGCTTTCTGCATTTCTGTCGAGAAGTACTCTTTCTCTTCACCTATACTGTCCCAAGAGTGAATGACCGCCACACTGTAAGTTTGTGTTGGACGCGCTTTCCTGATTCTGCTGCACGAACCAGCCAATATGCCTCCTACTATCAATAGCAGCGGCAACAAAACTGATATTTTTCTGAAATTAGTACCCATTTTCATCGTAATATTATGCCACAAAGATAACAACAAACGAGCGAGAAACATGAAGTTCACTTCAATATTTTTCACAGCGAGTGCCTATTATCTTCGCGATTTATCGCAAAGATACAAAAAAATATATAACAACCAATAAAAAATGTAAAAATTGGCCTGTTTCTTTCATAAATTAATGCGAGTTCAGCAAAATCTCGTTGTTTAGACAGGTCTGTCATCCTTTTCAGAAACACTTCAGGCACCTCTGAATCAAGACGCCCTGCATCGTAATTTCGCTGCACCTTGCACCGTAAAATCGGTGTGCCCCACATCGATTCATCGGAGTGCCCCACACCGACGCATCGATGTGGGGCACTCCGATTTCATGGCATTCGATGGGAACGGAAAACGCATTTCCTTTCATCGCCAAATCTTTTTCCTCGTCAAGGTCAAGCTGACACCTCGCCATGCCAGATATCCGATAAAGGCTGCCCACAAGCCATGATTGCCCCACATGGGAACAAGCAGCATGTAGAGAAGGAAAAAGACAGCTGTTCCCGATGCCATCGACACCAGCATGCCCTTGGTGGCTGTGGCTCCAATATAAATGCCATCCCAAATGAAGGCTGCCACTCCGCAGACGGGAATCAGGAGCGTCCACGGCTGATAGCTGACTGACGACGCAATGACTCCTGCATCGTCAGTCAGCAAAGACACGTATTCCTTGCCCACCAAGAAATAAAGAGCCGTAAACAGCGCAGCAAGCATCCACCCCCAGCGGAAAAGCCGCTTGACAGTATCGTCGTAAATGCTTCTTGCCCTTGCGCCTATCGCCTTGCCCACCATCGCCTCTCCGGCAAAGGCAAAGCCATCCATAAAGTAACTGTACAATGTGAAAAGCTGCATGAGAATCGTGTTCACAGCCAACTCCGCATCGCCCAATTTAGCACCTGCAGAAATAAAGAAAAAGTGAACAAGAATCAAGCAGCAAGTACGGAGAAAGATATCCTTATTCAACAAGAAGAACCGAGAAAGAGCATCTTTCGCCATCACCATTTTTAGCACCACATACTTTCTCATCCTCAAATAGTTGTGCACTATCATCAGAAGCGCAAGTAGAAGTCCGGAATAAAGTGCTACGACTGTGCCGAGAGCCACTCCTTCAATCTTCATCCCTCCTGCATAAACCAGCATCAAGCTCACCAAGATGTTCACCACATTCTGAACAATCGAAACCACCATGGGTATCTTAGAATTCTGCATGCCCACACACCACCCCGTCAGCACAAAAAGCGTCAATGCCGCCGGTGCTCCCCATATACATATATTGAAATATGTGCGCGTATAGGCTGTCACCTCCTCCGACGGCGCAATGAAAAAGAGCGACAGTTCACGCACCGGAACTTGCAAGCATAGCATCAAGACAGAAATGGCAAGCGACACGAACACGGCTCGCAAAAGCACATTCACCACTTCTGTCAGGTTGCGCGCCCCCAAAGCCTGCGAAGTCATGCCGCTGGTGCCCATGCGCAAAAAGGCGAACATCCAATAAATGATGTTGAACAGCATGCCGCCCACAGCGATAGCGCCTATATAAGCAGCAGAACCCAGATGCCCCGTGATGGCAACATCTACAAGCCCCAGAAGCGGCACCGTAATGTTCGACACGATGCTTGGCAGGGCTATACGCAGGATTTGCTTGTCTCTCAAGTTCATGCTAACATTCCATGCTTGCCAAATACTGAGCCGCCATTTCCGCGCATCGTTCGCCATCCACACCTGCACTCACGATGCCTCCTGCATATCCCGCACCCTCACCACAAGGAAAAAGGCCTTTCAAGCGCACATGCTGCAAGGTCTCTCTGTCACGAAGAATACGCACAGGAGCAGAAGTTCTTGTCTCCACACCAATCATCACAGCTTCATTCGTCAGGAATCCATGACAGGACTTCCCAAAATTGCGGAATCCCTGCTGCAAGCGTTTCGACACGAAATCAGGAAGCCAGAAATGCATAGGTGTGCTGATAAGCCCCGGAGTGTAGGACGACTTGGGCAAATCAAAACTGCCCTTTCCGTTGACGAAGTGAGCCATTCGCTGTGCAGGCGCTGTCTGCTGGCGATTGCCCTGCATCCACGCTGTGTATTCAAGACGCTCCTGAAATTCCATCATAGCAAGAGGAGAGTTTGCCTGTCCTCGAGTTTGCAAGCTTGCAAGCTCCGGCACAGGAGGCAGTTCGAGCAGCGAGCGGTCATTCAAGTCTTCCACATGCAATTCCACAACCATTCCAGAATTGCTCCAAGGGCTGTTTCGCCCCGAACTGCTCATGCCATTTACCACCAGTTGGCAAGGTCCGCTGGCTGCGGGAACGACTGTACCTCCCGGACACATGCAGAAAGAGTAAACTCCTCGTCCATCCACCTGAGTGACAAACGAGTACTCTGCGGCAGGGAGATACTTTCCTCTGCCTTCCCTTCGATGATACTGAATCTTGTCTATCAATTCCGAAGGATGCTCCAGGCGCACACCCACGGCAATGTCTTTCGCCTCTATTTCAATGCCTTGAGCATTCAGATAGCGATACACATCACGAGCACTATGCCCTGTAGCCAGAATCACAGGACCTTTGAATATTTTTTCGCCACAGCGGATACCTTCCACAGTATCATGATCCATCAGTATCGCATCCATCTTCGTTTCAAAATGCACCTCGCCACCACATCTGATAATCGTGTTTCGCATCGCCTCAATGATGTTCGGAAGCTTGTCTGTTCCCAAATGCGGATGTGCATCTGCCAGGATGCTTGTGCTGGCTCCATGCTGACAGAACACATTCAGGATTTTCTCCACATTGCCACGCTTCTTGCTGCGAGTGTAGAGCTTTCCATCTGAGAATGCACCGGCTCCACCCTCACCAAAGGAATAGTTCGATTCAGAGTCAACCTGCTGAGTGCGAGAAATCTGCGCAATATCCTTCCTGCGGTCATGCACATTCTTTCCACGCTCCACCACCACAGGACGCACTCCCAGCTCTATCAGCTTCAACGCTGCAAACAAGCCACCCGGACCTGCACCCACAACAACAGCTTGAGGACGTCCATCTACTTGAGGATAATCCACCCTCGCAAACTCATCATCAGGCAGTTCATTGACATACACTCTCACTTTCAAATTCACATAGATTGTACGCTGACGCGCATCGACGCTACGTTTCTGCACCCTCACCGCTGTGATTTCATCCACACTTATCCCCTTCTCCTCTTGCAAAAATTGCTTGATGCTCTGTTCACTTGCTGCCTGCTCTGGCAGAACTCTAATTTGATACTCTTGAATCATAGTTTTTTGAATTTTGTTGACAAAGGTACAAAAAAATCACTATCTTTGCACAAATAAACCACAACAACATGGAAAACTATATCGTTTCGGCACGCAAGTACCGCCCTATGACATTCGACACAGTGGTAGGACAGGGTTCGCTGACCACAACACTCAAGAATGCCATCCAGAGCGGAAGACTGGCACATGCCTACCTGTTCTGCGGTCCGCGAGGCGTAGGAAAGACGACGTGCGCTCGCATTTTTGCGAAGACCATCAACTGCCTTACCCCACAGGCCAATGGCGAGGCTTGCGGTGAATGCGAGTCGTGCAAGGCGTTTAACGAACAGCGCTCTTACAACATCCACGAACTGGATGCGGCTTCAAACAATTCGGTGGAGGATATTCGCCAACTGATTGAGCAAGTGAGGATTCCGCCTCAGATTGGCAAGTACAAGGTGTTCATCATCGACGAGGTGCACATGCTTTCTCAGGCGGCATTCAACGCATTCCTGAAGACTCTGGAGGAACCTCCTCACCATGCCATCTTCATCCTTGCAACGACAGAAAAGCACAAGATTTTGCCGACCATCATGAGTCGATGCCAAATCTACGACTTCAAGCGAATGGGTGTCGATGATATCGTTTCACACTTAAATAATGTTGCTGAAAAAGAAGGTATTACAGCAGAAAATGCTGCGCTGAACATCATTGCTCAAAAAGCCGATGGAGGCATGCGAGACGCTTTGTCCATCTTCGACCAGGTTTCCTCTTTTTGTGGCGGAAATATCACTTATCAGCAGACAATAGAGAATCTCAACGTGCTTGATTACGACTACTATTTCCGTCTGACAGACTATTTTCTGGAAGAAAAGATTACGGAATGTATGCTCACGCTGAATGAGATTCTATCCAAAGGCTTTGAAGGCCAATACTTTATCACAGGACTTTCAAGCCATTTCCGCAATCTGCTTGTCAGTCAGGATGCCCAAACGGCAAACCTCATCGAAGCCAGCGAGGAAGTACGCACCAAGTACAAGGAACAGGCACAAAAGTGCAAGCCGCAATTCCTTTACAAGGCGATGAAACTGGCCAACAACTGCGACCTCAACTACAAGCAGAGCCAGAACAAGCGACTGCTGGTGGAGCTTACCCTCATCGAGATGGCGCAACTCTCCTCCGATGACGGAACCTCGTCGGGGCTTTGCCCTACGAAGATTCTTAAACCCATATTCGAAAGGCTGAAAAAACTTCCTCAAAATGAAGAAGGAAGCCTTTCCGGCAGTACATCTGCCGAGCATTCTCATGCTACGACAACCGTATCTGCCCATGCTGCAGCTCTGACTCCAAGACAAAACGCCTCCACTGCGCCCAGCAAAACTCCTGCTCCTCAAGGTGCACCAATGGGAGGAGTCATTCGTGGATTTTCCATCCGCAAGACAGCTCAACAAGCACCAGAGAATCGGCAGCAAGAAACAAAAGAAGCAAAACAAACGGTTGAAGTACAAACGTTTGCGGACAAGGAATTTGACACCGTCACCCTGACCATTGCATGGAGAGAATTTGCAGCTGGACTTCCCCAAGAGGAAACTGCCATGTCGCGCCAAATGGACAACATGGAGCCTTCTCTGCTGGATGACGGAACAACATTTCTTGTCATTGCAGACAATCCATCTGTCATGAACGAACTCAACAAAATCAAACCACGCGTCGAAGCATATCTTCAGCAACGTCTTCAGAACCAAAAGGTTCGCATGACAACACGCCTTCGAGAAGTGACAGACAAACGAGTCTCTTACACTCGTCGGGAAATACTCAACATGATGCTGGAGCAAAGTGAAGCACTGCGCAAACTGAAAGAAGAATTTGAACTGGAACTAACATAAAAAATGGGAAAAGGTAAACTTGCAAAATTTGCAGAAATGGCAGCAAACCCACTGGTTGTAGAATGCCCTTTCTGGCAACTGCAAAAAGAAGGATTCGCATTGAAGGGAAATTGGCATCAACACTTCTTCAAGAACAACAACCCCATCGTTCTCGAACTGGGATGCGGCCGGGGAGAATATACGATAGGATTGGCACGACGTTTCCCCGAAAAGAACTTCATCGGCATTGACATAAAAGGAGCACGCATGTGGCACGGAGCCAAGATTGCTCAAGAGGAAGGAATGGGGAATGTAGCATTCCTGCGCACCAACATTGAGTGTATAGATGGGCTTTTTGCTGAAAACGAAGTGGCAGAACTATGGTTGACATTCTCTGACCCACAAATGAAAAAGGCCACTAAACGCCTCACTTCCACTTACTTCATGGAGCGTTATCGCCGATTCCTTATGGACAAAGGCATTATCAATGTGAAAACGGATTCCAATTTCCTTGCCACTTACACCAAATATATGGCAGAACGAAACAACTTGCCTCTGCTGCAATGCACTTTCGACCTCTATGCAGAGACGGGCTTCGACTCCTCGCTCACCGATATACGCACTTACTACGAAGGCATGTGGCTGGAACGTGGCATTCCTATCAAATACCTCCAGTTCCGTCTGCCCCACGCTGGCACTCTCGAAGAGCCCAACATCGAAATCCCTGTCGATGGCTACCGCTCTTACAATCATCAAGTTGTGAGTACAAAAAAAACGGGGAAATAAACTTTACCCGAATCCCCAATTTTCAATAATCCATTACCTCAATGACTCTATATCCTAAACTTATACACGATGCACTCTCCACCGTCCGCTATCCAGGCAACGGCAAGAGCATCATGGAAAATGAGATGCTGGAGGATGACCTCCGCATCGACGGCATGAAAGTATCCTTCTCGCTCATCTTCGAGAAAGAGACCGACCCGTTCAAGAAATCAGTAGTGAAGGCGGCAGAAGCAGCCATCAAGACCTTCGTGCATCCTGATGTGGAAGTGACCATCGGCACAAAGGCCAAGACAGCCTTGCCTCCCGAACCCGACAAGCTGTTGCCTGGCGTGAAGAACATCATCGCCGTCAGTTCCGGCAAGGGCGGTGTGGGCAAATCAACCGTAACTGCCAATCTGGCTATCGGACTGGCGAAACTCGGCTATCGTGTCGGATTGCTCGACACCGACATTTTTGGTCCTTCCATGCCCAAGATGTTTGGTGTGGAAGATGCACGCCCTTATGCTGAACAAGTGGATGGCAGAGACCTCATCGTCCCTATCGAGAAGTACGGAGTGAAACTGCTCTCCATCGGCTTCTTCGTTGACCCCGACCAAGCTACCTTATGGCGTGGCGGCATGGCTTGCAATGCACTCAAGCAACTCATCTCTGAAGCGGCATGGGGAGAACTTGACTATTTCATCCTCGACACCCCTCCAGGTACCAGCGACATTCACCTGACACTCATCCAGACACTTGGCATCACAGGAGCCGTCATCGTTTCCACACCCCAGCAAGTGGCATTAGCAGATGCAAGAAAAGGCATCAACATGTACATGAATGATAAGGTAAACATCCCGATTCTCGGATTGGTGGAAAACATGGCATGGTTCACCCCTGCCGAACTGCCCGAAAACAAATACTACATCTTTGGAAAGGATGGATGCAAGAATCTGGCCGAAGAACTGAACGTACCACTTCTTGCACAGATACCACTCATCCAATCTGTGTGCGAAGATGGCGACAAGGGAGCCCCCGCCGTACTTGACCCTGCCTCGCCAGAAGGCATCGCCTTCATGAGCCTTGCAGCAAAAGTCGTAACTCAAGTTGACAAGCGAAACATAGAAAAAGAACCGACACAACGTGTTGAAATCCAGAAGTAAAAAGAATGAGTCAATCACAAATTACTTTGGAAAACCTACTTCATTCTTTTCCGCCTGAAACAAAAAGCATTCCATCGCCAGCGCAATTCACCTACCCTTTCTGCTACCATCCCCATCCACTCTGCTCACTTGCTGCAAAAGAAGTAATCGAGTATTGCTACCGCACTCCGGAGATGTATCCACACGAAGGAAAAATGTTTGGCGTGTTAGTGGTTGCGCACAAAGGGGAACGATATTATCTACGAGCGTTTTCTGGCATTTACAATGGCTCCTACCACCACAAGGGATTTGTTCCTCCCGTCTATGACCTGCAAGCTCCTGATGGCTATTTCTGCGAAGAGGAGCAACGGATTGTGGAACTGACGCGCCAAGTGAACGAAGCCACCAGCGAAACAGAAAAGATTCAGTTGAAAGCTTTGCGCAAGGAAGCATCGCAAGCTTTACAAACGTGGACGTTCCGCCAATTCCGTTTGCTGAACGCAAACAAGCAAGTGGCGGATTTACTTGACATTTTCAAGGATTACAAGACTCCCTTCAGCGAAGAAGAATACATCAATTATAAAGAAGGACGAACTCCCATTAAACCGAAGCCCAAGGTGGGCATACCTCCTGGAGGCTCCGGCGAATGCTGCGCTCCCAAACTCTTGCAATTTGCCTATCAGCACGATTTATCACCGCTGTGCATGGAGGAATTCTGGGTCGGTCCTTCAGAAGGCAGCCAAATGCGTATTGAAGGACATTTCTACCCTTCGTGCCAGCACAAGTGTGTCCCTATACTCACCTACATGATGCAAGGACTTGATGTTGAGGAGAATCCACTGTTTCGCCGTGGCAAGGAACTGCTCAAACAAGTGCGCATCCTTCACGAAGATGACGACTTAATGATTGCCTATAAGCCATCTGGACTACTTTCCGTACCAAGCCGTAACCATGGCGAGGTATCACTGCAAGCCCATCTCGAAACCATCAATTCAGAGTACCGCCTTGTCCATCGTCTGGACCAAGACACGTCTGGATTGATGCTTGTCGCCAAGAATCTCGAAGCCTGCCGCCATTTGCAAGAGCAATTCGTACAGCATGACATCAAGAAGAAATACATAGCCATTCTATCCTCACCACCGATGGAAGGAATGGCAAAAGAGGGCATCATCACCCTTCCCCTCTCTCGCAATCCATTCGATTCTCCACGCCAGACCGTCAACCACAGAATTGGCAAACAATCCATTACCCGCTATCGACTTGTTGGCGACACCCGTGTAGAACTTTTCCCCGAAACAGGACGCACCCATCAGCTTCGTATTCACTGTGCCCATCCAGAAGGACTCGGACGGCCTATCAAAGGCGACATTCTATACGGCACAGCAGCCGACCGCCTTTATCTCCATGCCGAAAGCATCACATTCCGTCATCCCACGACAGGAGAATGGATGACTTTTACAGAAAAAGCTTTCTGACTGACCGCCATTGAAAACATTGAGGACGAGAATGGTCTTGCTATATCGAAGCGTACCCCTCGGGTACGATGAAGCGGACCCGAGGGGTGCGGCATAGAAGCACAAAACAAAAAAATGCACCAGCCGAAAAGAACGGAGGTGCATTTTCTTTCTTATTCTTGCAAAGAATCGTCTTACAGACCTAAGTCCTTCTTGATAGCGTCAACTTTCGCCTTCGCTTCTGCCGTAGCTGATGGATAGCACTTAGAACACTCCATCTCGCCCTTCACTTCGACATAGAACTTAATCTTAGGCTCTGTTCCTGATGGACGCACAGAAATCTTGGTTCCGTCGGCCGTGAACCACTGGAGCACATTGCTGGTAGCTGGCATGTCGATAACAGACTCCTTGCCGTCGCATATCTGCTTCAAGGTCTTGTAGTCTTTCACGCAGACAACAGGGCTGCCACCAAGAGACGCCGGAGGTGTCGTGCGGAAATCTTCCATCATCTGCTTGATCTCGTCTGCACCAGACTTTCCTGGCTTTGTGACCGAGATGGCATCCTGATAGGCAAAGCCATAGTCGAGGTAAATCTTCATCAAGAGGTCGTAAAGTGTCATACCATTGTCCTTTGCCCACGCAGCAATCTCGCAGAGCAGACAGATAGAAGCAGGACTGTCCTTGTCACGCACCTTGTCGAATGGCAGGTATCCGAACGATTCCTCGCCTCCGCCAATATATTTCTTCACACCTTCAGACAGTTTGATTTCGCGAGCAATCCACTTGAAACCAGTATAGACATCGCGAATCTCCACGTTGTTGCGCTGAGCAATTTCTGCAATGGTCTCTGTCGTCACGATAGTCTTCACCATAAACTCATTGCCCTTCAGCTGTCCAAGCTTCTTCTTGTTCTCGATGATGTAGTAAGAGAGCATGAGCGCAGTCTGGTTACCATTGAGGATGCACCACTCGCCCTTCGGGTCGCGGCACACCACAGCCAGACGGTCAGCATCAGGGTCAGACGCCAGCACCAGGTCAGCATTGAGCTTCGTACCCAGCTTCATGCCTAAAGTCATTGCCTCTGAGTTCTCTGGATTGGGAGAAACGACCGTTGGGAAGTTGCCATCAATAGACATCTGCTCATTCACCACGTTAATGTTCTGGAAACCCCATGTACGGAGCGCAGCAGGGATGATGACACGTCCTGTTCCATGCAATGGAGAGTAAACAATGCAAAGGTCCTTCTGTCGGTTGATAACCTCCTGGTCAACCAACGCCTCATGCACCGCATTCAGATAGTCCACATCCATCTCGCCTCCAATAATCTGAATCAAATCCTTGTTAGGCTCAAACTTCACCTGGTCAATCGTCACCTTGTTCACCTCGTCGATGATGCCAGTGTCGTGCGGTGCCAGCACCTGAGCGCCATCATCCCAGTAAGCCTTGTAACCATTGTATTCGCGTGGGTTGTGGCTGGCGGTGATGTTCACACCTGCCTGTGCACCCAGCTGACGGATGGCGAAAGAAATCTCAGGAGTAGGACGAAGGCTCTCAAACAGATAAGCCTTGATGCCATTGGCAGAGAAGATGTCAGCCACCGTCTCAGCAAACAGACGAGAGTTGTTGCGGCAGTCGTGTCCCACCACTACGCTGATGTCCTTCTTGCCCGCAAAAGCCTTGTTGATGTAGTTGGCAAAGCCCTGAGTAGCCATGCCCACAATATATTTATTCATGCGGTTAGTACCCGCACCCATGATACCGCGCAAACCGCCAGTACCAAACTCCAGATTCTGATAGAATGCATCGATGAGAGCTGTCTTGTCCTCAGCATCGAGCATAGCCTTCACTTCTGCCTGTGTCTCGGCATCAAACGCTGGCGAAAGCCACTTCTGTGCCTCAGCTTCACACTGCTTAATCAATTCGTTGTCCATATTATTAAATTATTTAGTTATTTATTACATCAAAAGAATATAGCCCAGCGCATAGGCTGTTTGCAAAGATAAAACAAAATTCTGACACCATCATCGTCTTCGCTATTTTTTTTCACATCCCATACAGGAATTTCTCTCCTCTCCCAGACTTTCACATCGGTTGTTCCCCTCCCCCCTCAGCCTCCCTTCTTTGTCCAAGCTGTTCAACACGGAAGGAACAATGCGATGGACACGGAATGCTCAAAGCGATGAACAAGGAAGGAACTACATGCCGAAGAAGGAATGTTCCACAGCAGATAGTGCATTATTGGAAAGTCAGCTTCGCACCTTTCAGGGTTGGGGAGGAAACTGCCACAGTCACCTTGCCTGCTTGCAAGGTGCTGCGAAGGATGCACTGCATGTAGCCTGTCTGCATCTGCTTGGTGGTCACGCCATGGAAGAGGTCGCTGGTGTAGTGGTCGCCATTGTCAAGAGCGAGGAAGGTGGCTGCACCAGAGACGGAGACGCTAATCTCATCTGTGGCATTGGGAACGACCCTGCCTCTTGAATCGACGGCATAGATGTTGAGATACTTAAGGGACATGCCATCGGCTGTCCACTCTTTGGTTTCTTCTTCTATGCGGAGGCGAACAGCCTTGCCTGTAGTTTCTATTTCATCACGGGCTACTTCCTTGCCGCCTGTGCGAGCTATGGCAACAAGCTTGCCGCCTGTGCCGTAGTCAATGCCAAACCAAAGAATTGCGTTTCGCTTGGCAATATCTGTCGTATCGTTTTTCTGCACGCCAAGAGACTTGCCGTTATACAGCAGTTCCACCTCTTCGGCATTGGTGTAAGTGAAGACATTGGGATGAGAGCCATCCTTCTGATTCCAGTTCTTATTGATTTTCTGCTGCCCTACCTTGATGTCGTTCCATTCGAGGCTTTCGCCCTTGCCATCCAAGACGCCTATGCACACGACGGGGTCATCGGGCTGTATGCATGACTTGATGAGATATGCCTGAGGGAATGGCTGCAAGGTGTGGCTAAAGAAAGAATAGTTCCACCCCTTCTTGGGCCATCCGTTCGACTCACCCCAATATTCAATGGCGCCCCACCAGCAGAGGCCTACGCCACGCTGACGGTCCATGCCATAGTAGGGCTGCTGCAGCTGATTGGTCACAGCCTCGCTCTGGAACAGGATGAGATGGGGTGCGTGCTTGTAGTAGCCGTGATAAGCATCCCACTGATAGTTAAACGATGCCACTTCTGTTTCACATGCCAGCTCTGGCGGAACAAGATAAGTCTTGAAGTCTGGCGTGTTTCGCTGAGCGCCTGCACGCGCAGGGAACATGGCAACAGTCGTCGGGCGAGTCTTGTCGTATCGTTTCACCATCTGGTCAAAAATACGATAGGTCGTTATTCCCCAGTCATTGGTCTGATAACCACTCCAATCGGAACGGGTCTGCAATTCATTTCCCAAACTCCACAGCACCACAGAAGGGTGATTGCGCCCTCTCTTCACCCACTCCTGTATCAACTCGGGCCAAAGCTGCATAAACGGTTTGCGACCTCCCCAATAGTCCTTGTCTGACCACTTGTCAATCAGTTCGTCCACGACGAGCAGTCCTACCTCATCTGCAATACGATAGAAATCATCAGAATAAGGGTTGTGAGAACAGCGTATGGCATTATAGCCGAAAGCTTTCAGTGTGCGCATCTGACGTTCGATGGCTGTCTTGTAGGCAGCAACACCCACAGCGCCAAGGTCATGATGATTGGCTATGCCCACAAGGAAGACCTTTCTGCCATTCAACTTAAATCCGAAATCAGACCCGTATTCAATCGTGCGGAAACCAAACTTGTCTGCTACAGAGTCTATCACCACTCCATCTTCCTCCAGCACAGCCTCAACAGAATACAGATGAGGTGCATCCACGTCCCACAGCTTCGGACTGGCCACAGTCATCTGCGGAAGCAGCACCTCAGTGTTATTCTGTACGGTATGGTCAGGCATGCCTTGCTCCGCTGTTGCAACCACACGACCATCAGCATCCTTCACACAGGCCTTTATCTTGATGTCGTGCCGCTGCCAACCCACAACCTGCACCTGCACATTCACCTTATCTCCCTCAGTCGTCACATACAGGCCGTGCCGCGCGATGCGAGTATTGTTGCCAGCCTTCAGCCACACGTTGCGGAAGATGCCTCCACCTGTGTACCAGCGACTTCCTCCCGTAGGGCCTGTGCTTGAATAAACAGCCACCACATTATCGCTGCCATAATTGACGACCTTTGTGATGTCTGCCTC
Source organism: Bacteroidaceae bacterium (assembly GCA_017507385.1). Taxonomy (GTDB): domain Bacteria; phylum Bacteroidota; class Bacteroidia; order Bacteroidales; family Bacteroidaceae; genus Minthosoma. The sequence continues at coordinate 41,664 of JAFWAX010000020.1, forward strand.
AAACCCCGTATAGCCATACTCATTGCTTGCCACTTTTTTCCCGTTCACATACACATCGCTCACATACATCACTCCCTCAAAGTCCAACACAACACGAAGTCCTTTCAAACTCTCAGGGACATTGAAAGTCTTCCTGTACCAGCCTTCACACATCCGCTTAAAGCCACGCCCCTTATTCTCCTTCTCATCCCATGGCTGCTCAAACTGATAGTCATGAGGAATATCCAGCGTTCTCCATGCCGAATCATCATAATCAATCCGTTCCGCCCCTTCAGGATTTCCGAGTTGGAATTTCCAGCCGAAGTTAAACAGCTGACACTTGTGCTCAGCATACGCACTCAGCGACACATTACCCGTCGCACGTTTCTCGTGCTGCTCTACGTACTGCGCCCAACCAGACAAGAAACAGAAGGAGAGCAACAGCATTTGCAAAAATAGTCTTTTCATATCTATTAAATTTAAAAGTTCAGTTTAACCTCTTTGCCAAAAGGAGCTAAAGACAGACGAGCCATCTTAAAATGCTGCTTGCCGAAAGGGATGCCAACAATGCTGATGTAGAGCACGATGCCAAAGAAAACATGAGAGCACCACGCCCAGAGTCCTCCGAAGAGAATCCAAAGAGCATTAAGCGGAATGCGGATGCAGCCAGTCGGGCTGTCAGTATCCACCACCTGCGAGCCAAACGGCCACAGACAAAGCAAGCCAATCTTGAATGTCTGCAATGCCACAGGAATACCCACTATTGTACACGCAATTGCCAGGCTGGCAGTAAAGTATCCCACCGCCGCCTCCAGGCCGCCAAACAGCCACCATACCAGATTACCAAGTATTTTCATCTTATTGCCTTTTAGTCATGAAATCGCCACAAAGATACAATTTTCATCTGAAATCACCAAACATGCTTATTTTTCTCCTCTAGAGCCACCCTTTTCCAAGAAGTTTTCGTAAATTTGTCATACAATCATGGACACAGAGCGTATGACACAGAAAAAAGCCATCATCATCGGCGCCACCTCAGGCATTGGACTCGAAATGGTCAAGGTGCTCACCTCGCAAGGCTGGCAGGTAGGCATAGCAGGGCGGCGGCAAGCCCTGCTGCAGCAGATTCAGAGCAAGAACCTCGATGTCATCGCCACCGAGTGCATCGACATCACACAAGAAGATGCCCCTCGCCGTCTTCTCAGCCTCATCGGCAAGACAGGCGGCATGGACCTCTACTTCCACAGCGCAGGTATCGGCTATCAGAATCCAGCTCTTGACCTTGAAAAGGAGATGGCCACTGTCGCCACCAACGTGGCAGGTTTCACCCAGATGGTTGGCACAGCCTTCCACTACTTCGAGCAGCATCCTCAGAGAGAGGGGCACCTCGCTGTCATCAGCAGCATAGCCGGCACCCGCGGGCTCGGAGCCGCCCCAGCCTACTCCTCCACCAAACGCTACGCCAACCACTACATGGAATGCCTCAGCCAGCTCTGCCGCATACGAGGCATCCACCATATCCACCTCCACGACATCCGTCCAGGCTTTGTCCGCACACCCCTCATTGCTGATGGATATAACTACCCTCTCCAACTCGACCCACACGATGTTGCCCTCTCCATCGCACGAGGCATCCGCAACAACCGCTCCATCATCACCATCGACTGGCGCTACCGCCTCCTCGTCTTCTTCTGGCGAATGATACCCCGATGGCTGTGGGTGAGGCTGAAGGTGGCGTCGAAGTGAAATCATTAAAGATAATCAAAACAAAACAAACTTTTATAGATTAATATGTTTCGTATTGTTATGAGCCGAATAGCTATTATATTCATTGTAGTGTTTTGCTGTGCTGACTGTATGATGGCTAATTCTTTTTTCATCGAATCGGGTATCAAATACAAGGTCGTAGATAATGGGCATGTCAATGTCGCTGTACAGGATGACAGTCTGTACAGTTCTTATGCTTTCAAGGATTATGTTCTTGAAATCCCAGCAATAGTGAGACATGAAGGAAGGCGTTATCGTGTGAAGGAAATAGAGAAATATGCATTTACAACATGTTGCGCAATAAAACATCTAAAGATTGGTGAAGGAATTGAGGTAATTTCAGATTATGCTTTTCAGGCTTGTGCTAATCTCGAGTCGGTAAGCATTCCTTCCAGTATAAGGGTCGTAGGGGCTGCTCCGTTCCAATATTGTACCAGTCTTACAACGATTGTTGTGGATAAGACGAATCCAATATTTGACAGCCGTGAGGGATGCAACGCGATAATCAAGACAAAGGACAACTCCCTAATTGTGGGATGTGGTGCTACAAAGATTCCTTCTTCCGTAAGATGTATCGACAAGTATGCATTTATGGGTTGTTTGGTGGAGGAACTTGCAATTCCTGATGGGGTGGAAAGAATCAATTTTTTTGCATTCAGCAGTTGTCCTAACCTAAAGAAAATCGTCATTCCTGCATCTGTAGAAACAATCGAAGAACTTGCTTTCGACAATTGTCCTGAAGTCATTTCCATTGTCGTTGACAAAAACAATACGGACTATGACTCTAGAAATGGCTGTGACGCAATCATCTATACCTCCGACAACAAACTGATACTTGGTTGCAGTTCGACCATCATTCCTCAGGACATCGAGACAATAAGTGCATTCGCATTCAGTCATTGTCGCAACCTTCAGAGAATTGTTGTCCCGGAAGGGGTGTCGTGTATTGCAGCTGGTGCTTTTGAATATTGTTCGAGCCTGAAGGAAGTTATACTTCCTACAACTCTGGAATCTTTCATTGGTGGGTCAAACTTTGGCTATTGCACATCTCTGGAAAGCATCACCATACCAAAGGGCGTATGCAATATGGAGAGTGACATCTTCTGTGGGTGTATCTCATTGCAGAAGATAAGTGTCGATTCTGCTAACGAGACATTCGACAGCCGAAACAATTGCAATGCCGTGATTGATACAGAACAAAACAAATTGGTGGCTGGTTGCAAAGGGACAGTTATCGTTGATGGCATCAAGAGCATCGGTTCGCGGGCATTTTATAAGAGTGGGATAACTTCGGTTCATATACCTTCTTCCATTGAGTTTATCGAACCAGCTGCTTTCAAGGATTGTGAATACTGCATGTCAATTACGGTGGAAGAAAACAACAGAACTTACAAGTCAGCAGGTTCGAACTCAGTTGTAGAGAAGGCGACGAATGAGTTGGTTCTTGCTTGCACCACTACCAAAATCTTTCCTGAGGTAAAAGTCGTGGGTGCCTACGCATTTATGAATACTCCATCCTTGGTGATTCTCCCTGAAGGAATCATTACAATAAAAGAGGGTGCGTTCTCAGAGTGCAAGACATTGCAGTCTGTCATCCTTCCTGCCTCCCTGAAAAGAATCGAAGAACGGGCATTTTACGACTGCAAGAACCTTGCTCATGTGGCATTGAAGAACAAGGGCACTGAGATTCATAAATATGCATTTCCATTTGACAAAAAGTTTGGGAAATGATTGTTTTTCACATTCTAACACTAATTATCTTAGATGGCTGCATCTTCTGCATTTCAGAGAAACACTTTGAAAGAGCCATTAAAGAAGATTTGCCTTCATTACGTGAACAAGTGAGGGAATATCTGACAAAGGCAAAATGAACAAACTCCCTTGTGAAGCATCAAGCTTTACGTGGGAGTTTGTTCATTTTATATTAAATACCTAACAAAGTGTTATTCAACGAGTACCTTCTTCACTGTTCCGTCCTCTTGACGCACAATATTCACACCGCTTTGAGTAGAAGGTAACTGATAGCCAGCAACCGAATAACGGGTTGTAGGAACAGGAATTTCTGCTACTCGTTTAATACGTGTCGTTTGCTTGTCTATTTTGTATAAACACTCATAATCACCTTTATCATCACCTCTGAGAGAGGAATAGCATGGTGCGCCTAAATATAACTTTCCATTCATTCGATAAATATCAAAAGGACCGGACTCATCAAAATCAACAGTTTTACACGTCTGCAAAACTGTACCATCTTCTGAAACAATTTCAAATCCACCTTCTGAAGAGTTTCTTATATACTCAAACTTTTCATCATCATTGAATAGTGTCTGTGTCAAATAGAAAGTTCCTGCATCATCATCAGTAGGAAAGGAGTTTCCATCAAAATCCCTATAGAGAAATCGTCTGACACCGTGTGTGACATTGATTGTTTTTACTATTTCAAAATCATCATTATAAACATAAACAGGGAAGCTCTCAGGACTGCTTGATTCCTCCCAAGGACTACTTGATAAATAAAAGTTTTTCCCAAAAGTAAAATCTTTCGGAATCACATAACAATATCCTTCCGAGTAAGATGTGGAAACCTCAGTCAAACCATTTGAACCCTGTGCTTGTACATTTGCAACAACTGACATTGCCAGCATTACAGTAAAAAAATAAACTTTTTTCATTTTACATATTATTAAAGATTAATAAAAAAATAAAAGCATAAAACAAGAAGGCATAAAAATGGCGTGGCCATTCTTATGCGCTTAACTATGGGGCGAGCCTAAGAAAATCGAAACCCCAATCCACCTATAAGAATATGCCACACCACTAAAAGGTGCGTGCACATTATACGGTGAATATGGGTGAACCTCTCATCTTGGCTCATCCTCACATTATTAAATCGTGACTATTTCGAAAGAAGTTTCTTAGGCTCTTCGTTAAGCGCGAAATAATATGTTAATGCAACAGATTCGGGATTTCTCCCCCGAAACCGATGCAAAATTAAAAATTTAATTGAACATAAACAAATTTTAGGGATTTTTTTTCAGAAAGAGGGAAATTGAAGTCACTTTCCTTTTCTCTTACCTGCTTAAAACCATGCCTTACTATACCGTACCCCTCGGGTCCGCCATGGTGGACCCGAGGGGTACGATTTGGATAACTATACGCATTTTGAGTCATCAGAAAGGAGAACAGAATTGCATCGTGCTCAAACTGAGGAGATTATAAAAAGGTATTGACTTTTGCAAAAAAATGTTGTATCTTTGCAGTGGGAAACAGAAGAAAAACACAGCTGAAAGTTTCCGTTAACCCTTATTATTAACCATTAAAACCTTTTATATTATGAGCATTGCTTACCGTAAAGTGAAAAGAAGTGTCATCAAGCCAGACCACACCCAGTCAGAGGCATGGCTGATGCAGCAAGTGAATCCGTCGCTTGTCAATTTTGAGAATTTCGTAAAGGAGTGTGTGCTGTCGCAAGGAGTGGCAGCAGCACAGGTGAAAGGCATCGCTGCTGCCATGTCGGACCGTCTGAGCCACTACCTGGCACTGGGACATGGGGTGCGGATTGACGGCATCGGCACGCTGAAGCCTGTCTTTAATGCATCGAGCGCTGAGAGTCCTGAACAGCTGGATGCTCAGTGTGTACGTAGTGTGAAGGTGCGTTTCTATCCGCACAAGGAGTTCCAAAAGATGCTGAACAGAATGGAGTTTGAGGATGTGGAGGTGCTGGACGAGGAAGAATGAAAACAAAACGTGCAGCATCGGGAGGATGCTGCACGTTTTGTTTATGCGTTCTCTTTTCTTTACTTGATAATGAGTTTGTCGCTTCCTGCTGCCTTGAAACTCATGTCGAGTCCTTTGACAGAGTGGGTCAATGCTCCGAAGGAGATGAAGTCCACGCCTGCCTTGGCATAAGGTATCATGGTGTCGAAGGTGATGCCGCCAGAGGATTCTGTTTCGGCACGACCTGCCACGAGCTGCACGGCCTTGGCAGTGTCTTCGGGCGTGAAGTTGTCGAACATGATGCGGTCGCAACCTTCGGCAAGGGCTTCTTCCAGCTCTTTCCAGTTGCGCACCTCACACTCTATCTTGAGGTCCTTACCATGCTCCTTGCAGTATTGCTTGGCGCGTGAGATGGCATTGTGGATGCCGCCACAGAAGTCGATATGATTGTCTTTCAGCAGAATCATGTCGAAGAGTCCGATGCGGTGGTTCATGCCTCCGCCAATCTTGACCGCTTCTTTCTCCAGCATACGCATGCCTGGAGTGGTCTTGCGTGTGTCGAGCACACGGGTCTTGGTACCGGCATCGATGAGTGCCTGCTGGTACTTGTTGGTCATAGTGGCTATGCCGCTCATGCGCTGAAGGATATTGAGCATGAGGCGCTCTGTCTGGAGCAGGCTCTGTTCCTTGCCTTTCACAGACATGACGATGTCGCCGGGCTTGACGTGAGCGCCATCCTGTATATAGACTTCCACCTCCATGGTGGGGTCAAAGCGGCGAAACACTTCTTTTGCAATTTCTACTCCTGCAAAGATTCCCTCCTCCTTGATGAGGAGCTTGCTCTCGCCATAGGCATCAGCAGGGATACAACAAAGTGTGGTATGGTCGCCATCGCCTATATCTTCGGCAAAGGCCAGGTCTATCAGCCTGTCGTTCAGTTCTTCTACACTTAACATATAGCTTTTATTGTTTTTTAGAAATACCATGCGAGTCCTACTTTCAATCCGAACTCGCTCCTGTCAGAGAAGTCGGAGAGAGAAAGGTCGTAATAGAGGGAAGGCTCAACGGTCAGGTGACGATTGAGGAAGAAGCAGTAGCCTACCTCGGGCGTGAGCTGTACATCGTTGAAGTTTTTCGCCCCATGAATATACTTGGCTCCAGCCTGCAAGAAGAGTCCGTTCTGCTCGATGAGATAACGGCACTTGGCACCTGCGTAGAAGTGCTGCATGTCGGAGTTGTGATAGTCGAAGCCAACTTCGGCAATCGCCAGCCATGCCTCTTCAAACATATAGCCTCCGTTCACACCTAAGTTGAGGGCGAACTTGCTGTCTTTGCTGTAGGAGAGTCCTGCTGAGTTGGTGGTTGCACCAAGATAATACTTTCCCTTCTCGAACTGTGCAGACGCAGTGCTGACACCTGCGATGACAAGAAGCATCGCGAAAAACAATCTTTTCATAATTACTTGATTTTGTTTTTATATTGTTCTTTTCTGTATAAAGCCCACATCAATGTGCCGCAGATGACAGCATAGGTCAGTATGTGCGGCAGGTAAGCTGTCCATGTGTTCCATTTCACGCCATTGTAGATGTAGAATCCTATGCCGACGAGGAAGAAAGCCACCGGCTGCCAGATGTAACGTTTCATTTTCTGTAAAGTTTTTTAGCCCACATGATATAACAAACTAAAATGCCCAGCACCACCAGACCTCCAAGCGTGTAAGAAAGGGTATGGTTCAGCTGGAAGCCCTCTGGGGCAATCAGGATATAGGTGGTGCAGACCATGGTCATCCACAAGGCTGGCACAAGCGGTATGAGCACGGTGTAGAGATTTCTTGCCTCTGCTGCACATCTCTTTGTCATCCATACAGTCACAGCCCACAGCGTGAAGACTGAAAGGCTCTGATTGAACCATGCGAAATAGCGCCACAGGATGTCGAAGTTGACGAACATCAGGACGATGCTCACCACAAAGATAGGCAACGACAGGACGATGCGCTTGTATATCTTGTTTTGCTTGTAGTGCATGAAGTCTGCCGCAATCAGACGAGCGCTGCGGAACGCTGTGTCACCGCTGGTGATAGGCGCTGCCACCACGCCAAGGAGAGCGAGCACCGCTCCGACCTTGCCGAGCCAACTGGAGCAAATGGCATTGACCAATACGGCTGGCGATGGCTTGCCTGTCTCTGGATTAACCATGGCAGCCAGCAATTTCTCGTAAGGCGTGTCACCTGCCACATTGAGGCTGTCAGCAAACTTGATGGCTGCAGCTGCCCAGATCAGGGCTACAAGCCCCTCTGTTATCATTGCTCCGTAGAAGATGGGACGACCATATTTCTCGTTCTTCATGCATCGAGCCATCATCGGGCTTTGCGTAGCATGGAAGCCGCTCACTGCACCACAGGCTATCGTGATGAACAGACCCGGGAAGATTGGCATCGTGCTGGTAGGATGATGGTTGCTGAATGCCTCTGTTATCTCTGGCATCGTGCCATCATATACAAAGATGCCATATCCCAAGCCTACAGCCATCACCAGCAACGCCACTCCAAACACGGGATAGATCTTGCCTATGAGCTTATCAACTGGCAGCAAGGTGGCCAGAATATAGTATATGATGATGATGACCACCCAGAAATACTTGGACCACAGGAAACCTTGGTCAACCATCATGCCATCGAGGATGTCGGCAGGAGTCGTCACAAAGACAGCTCCCACAAGCACCATCAGCACCAACGACATGACACGCAACGCAAAGCGCGCCACAGTGCCCAGTTCATCGCCCACTATCTCGGGCAAGCTGGCGCCATTCTTGCGGATGCTAATCATGCCCGACATGTAGTCATGCACAGCACCTCCGAAGATGCATCCCAGCACAATCCAGAAATAAGCGCTCGGGCCGAACAAGATACCTTGAATGGCACCAAAGATGGGTCCTGTTCCTGCTATGTTAAGGAACTGAATGAGGAACACCTTCCATGTTGGCATGGGAATGTAGTCAACTCCATCCTGAGAGGCGTAGCATGGAGTCTGCCTTTTCGAATCAGCACCAAACACTCTGTCCACAAAAGCTCCATACAGGACATAGCCCAAAATCAGGAGCAGCAACGATGTGATAAATGTAACCATATCTATTTATTGAATATTTATGTGGCAAAAATACGGAATTATCCGTATCTTTGCAAAAAAAATAAGAAGATAATGACATATACACATAAACTGTGGGCATTGTTGACATTTTTTATTATTCTGTCAACCGCACTTCATGCACAAGAGCCTGCAACCTCCCTCACGCCATCCCAAAAGGCATCATTCCCCCCAGACCTTTGGGATACAGCCCACCCTCTTCGCGAGACACGAGCTGTATGGCTTACCACCATCGGCGGACTGGACTGGCCACGCACCAAAGCCACGGACTCCAGAAGCCTGGAGCTGCAGAAGCGAGAGCTGACCCAAATCCTCGATAGCTACAAGAAAGCGAACATCAACACCGTCCTGCTTCAGACACGCGTCAGAGCCTCCGTCATCTACCCCTCCGCCATCGAACCTTGGGAACAGAGCCTGACTGGGCGTGCAGGGAAAGCCCCTGGCTATGACCCGCTGGCTTTCTGCATCGAAGAGTGCCACAAGAGGGGCATGGAGCTGCACGCATGGATTGTCTGCATCCCCATCGGCACCACCCAGCGCCAGCGCAGCTACGGAGCAGCCTCCATCATCAGAAAAAGAAAAGAGCTTGTCAAGACCGCGAAAGGAGGAGAGATGTTCATGATACCAGGCAAGCCCGAAACAGCCAACTACATAGCCAGCATCTGCAAGGAAATCGTCGAGAACTACGATGTGGACGGCATATCGCTCGACTACATCCGCTATCCTGAAGCCACCTACAGATTTTCAGACGACAACCTGTACTCCAAGTCAAGCGGCATGTCCAAGGCCGAGTGGCGACGCGACAACATCACTCGCATTGTCAAACGCGTGCACGACACAGTCAAGCCCATCAAGCCATGGGTGAAGCTCAGCAGTTCCCCTATCGGCAAATACGACGACACCCAGCGTTACAGCGCAGGAGGATGGAACTGCTATTCCGCTGTCTATCAAGACCCTCAGCAATGGCTGCGCGAGAACTATCAGGACATGCTCTTTCCCATGATGTACTTCACGGGCGACAACTTCTACCCTTTCCTGTTTGACTGGAAAGAAAACAGTTATGGCCACCCCGTTGTACCTGGACTTGGCATCTATTTCCTCGACCCTAAAGAAGGACGCTGGACTCTCAACGATGTGCGTGCCCAGATGCACACAGCCCGCAACAGCGGCATTGGCGGCATCGCCTTCTACAGAGGCGAGTTCCTCACAGGCAACTACAAGGGCATCTACACAACGGCTTGCGACGAGTTTTTCCCCTATCCAGCTCTCACGCCACGCATGACTTGGACCGACAACACCCAGCCGCCCACCGTCCCCGCCAACCTAAAATACACCAACGGCAAGCTCGCTTGGAATGCCTCTCTTCCCCAAAAGGAAGCTCCTGTCCTTGCAGGAGAATACATATTATATAATGTATATGGCTCTAACACCTATCCCGTTGATGTGACCGACCCACAGAATCTTCTTGCCACCAACATACGCGACACACAATACGAACTCAAAGGAAGGGACACCAAAGTGCTGCACCACGCTGTTACGGCTATTGACCGCTACGGCAACGAGAGTCCAGCAGCACAAGAAGCTAAGCCTTCTGTCAGCCTGCCACGCAACATCAACGTCCCTCAACTCATCAATCGCGACAAAGCAAACGAGGATGAAAAAGGGAAAAAGAAAAGGAAAAAGAAGTGACGAACAAGCAAGATTTCCATCTAAAAAGGTGGAAAAAGGATGGAAAAACAACACCTAAACAACTGATTAACAAAAAGAACAGACTGGAAAGCACTTTTCCACCTGTTCCTTTTTTTGTTTATTGCTTTTGCCGTACCTTTGCAGCACAAAATCAAAGAATCTATGAAACGAAAAAATCCTTTACTGATGGTTGCCATGATGCTGACTTGCCTCTGCGCCATCATCTTCTCAGCATGCAGCAGAAAGCAATCGCGGTTGCTGAACGAAGCAGAACTCTTGGCGCTCGATGCACCAGACAGTGCCGCTACCCTCTTAGAAGAAGTAGATACAGCAAACTTGGATGAAGCCGACTTCATGCTATATGCACTCACCCGGGCGCTCGTGCTGGAAGAACAATGGCAACGTACCCATGCCGACACGGCGGTGTGTCTGGGTGACTATGAGGAAACTTGGGAGTTTAAGCGTGAGACCATGTCGAGCAAAGGACGGCTTGACGAGGAGTTGGACAGCATGATGGCTGACTCGTCGCTCCTCCGCGCGTACCATTATTACAGCGAGAAGAGCGTGGGCGGAGTGACGAATGACGAGGAGGACTTGCGGCGGTTTGGTCGCATCTGCTATGTGCTGAGCCGTCACCATGGGGAAAACGACTCACTGCTACAGAAAGACCAACTCTACTTGCTGGCCATCCATTGTGCCGAGGCTTGCGGAGACAGCAAGACAGCCCATCGTGCTTATCAGCAGTTGGGCAGGCATCTGCAATATGCCCACCACGCAGCCAACAACGAGGCGTACCACTGCCAAAGGCAGGCTCTGAAGCACTTCGGCCGATGCCGAGGTGACGCACAATGGTTGCTCACCCTCGTGAATGACTACGGATTCTCCTACCTGTCTTTGCAATCGCTCAATCCTCGCCACTTCCCCACATTGGTTCATGCGGCAAGCCTCGCCTGCAAAAGCGGGAAGGTCCCAGAGACCCTGTACGACTCTGTGGCTGCCCTCATAGACAGTGTGGAGAACGCCCCAGTGCTCCCCTTTTCGTCGCGCACGGAGTTCCAGTCCACCTATGACGGAAAAAAGACTGTCCGTGAACTCGGTGTGCCGAAAGGACTGTTTGAGGATGCAGAGCATGCCTACGAGGAAGAAGCGAAAGAAGGCAGGGCTGCAACGGTGAAGGAGAAACAACAACAGTTTGACGAGGAGATGCGACGTGCGATCAACCGCCTGAATGTGCAGACACGCACCTATCTCTCTGCGGGTTATGCACGTCAGGCCTCCATGCTGCAGACGCGGTTGCTGTGGGCGGTCATCGGCTGCCTCATCTTGGCGGTGCTCGTGCTGCTGCTGTTCGTGTGGAATTGGCATGAAAAGGTGGAGCGGAAGCACAAGGAAGAGTTGTTGAAGCAGGAGCAGGAAGTGGAACGGCTGTCGACTCAACTGCAACAGAAGGAAACACTCATCGCCATCCTGCGTGGGAACATCATCGACAAGAGCGAAATCCTCGAAATGCTAGATTCAGCTACCAAACGCACCATCATCAATGCCCGCAACTGGCGAGAAATTGAGGCCACGCTTGACATAGCAGACAATCACTTTGTGAGCCGATTGCGAGCCGAGCACCCCACCTTCAGCGAAGACGACATACGACTGTGCATGCTCACCCGGCTGCAACTCAGCAACACAGCCCTCTCTTCCATCTATTCCATCTCTGTCTCAGCCGTACAGCACCGCAAACAGAAACTGAAAAAAGAAGGGTTTGGCGTAACAGACCCCAAAACGACGCTCGACCATGTGATAGAAACATACTAACCCCTATAAACATACATTTATGAAAAACAATCTCTTACGATGCGGAAGTCTCCGCATCCTGCTGATGCTATGCCTTTTTGCAAGCACAGCGACCCTGCAAGCTAACATCATCCGAGGCCGTGTGCTCGATGCCGAAACAGGCGAACCGCTGGAAGGCGCACAGGTGCATGTGAACGAGGCTTTTGTGTCAACGACCTTCTTCACCAAAGTGAGCACCGACTCGCTGGGCTACTTCCACTACCGTTGTGGCGACATGGGGCGACTGACCTTCACCGCCAAATACTTCGGCTACCACGACGGGACTGAGAAGACCATCGGCATTGAAGGCAACGACACCATCCGACTGAAAGACATCCGACTGAAACCCTCGCAGTTGCTGCTGAAGGAAGTGGAGGTGAGAGCCAAGCAACGAAGGTTCTACATGCGAGGAGACACGGTGGTGTTCAACCCAGAAGCCTTCAACATGGAAGAGGGCGCACGGCTGGGAGAACTCATCGAGAAACTGCCGGGCGTGAGCATCAAGGACGGCCAACTGCTTTGGAACGGCGAACCGCTGAAACTGATGATGAACGGGCAAGAAGCGTTCAGTAAGGACATGCTGATGAAGCATCTGCCCGTAGAGGCGGTGGAGAACATCAAGGCTTACGACCAAAAGAGCGAGTTGGCAGAGCGGACAGGCGTGAACGACGGCAAGGAGGAACACGTGCTGGACGTGAGCATCAAGCCCTCATGGATGGACAAGATGTATGGCGAGGCAATGGCCACAGGATATTCGAGCGGACACTATGCCGCGTCACTGGATGCCTTGCGGCTAAGCGACACCGACCCGCTGCTGATATTCGGACGAGTGTCTAACGAACCAGCAGAAGTGACCATGCGAACCATCAACTCCAGCGGTTCCAGATGGGGTGCTGAGCCCGTAAGGCAGCAGATGGCATCGGTGGGGTATCGGCATTCGTGGAAGAAGACTGGCGAGGAACTGAGCCACAACTACTGGAACATCACGGCAAGCCCCAACCACACCGACCGAAGCAAGGAAAGTTGGGAAAACACACAGACTTTCCTGCCAGGCACAGCACCCACCGAGAGCCGCACCACCCGTCACGACTACCAACACGCCCTGACGGTTCCCCTCCATTCCGTTTCTTACCTTTATCTCAAGAAACACACCCTGCGGCTGGAGGGGGAGGTCAAGTATGAAGAGGGGCGGAAGGAGAACCATCAGCATCAAACCCTCTCCGAACAGACCGAAGGCAAACTCCTCACAGTGAACACCTCCACCTACCACGCATCCAACCGCTCCAAAGGCATCACGGCCAAAGGTGAGGCTTCGCTGACACGCTACATCAACGACGGTGCCGTCTCGACAGGCATCAACCTGAACTTCAGCCAACAGAGCAACAAGGGAGCCTCGGAGGGCAACTACCATTACTACACGCTCGACCCGCACCATACGCTCGACCTGCAGAACTACGACACGGACACGCGCTATCTTGCTGCCACATGGCACATGGAGCTTTCGAAAGGAGTGGGGAGCAAACTCTTCACAGACATCAATTTCTCCACCACCTATAGTCACGACACCCACGACGAAGAGCGACAGCGAGACAACACCCCCGACCTCGCCAATAGCCTCAACAGTCGCACTCAAACTTGGGGAAACTCCCTTTCGACACGTGCAACCCTCACCCTTGACGCCTTCTCGCTGAGTCCTTCAGTTGCGCTCACCCATCAGTACGAACACATTGACTATCAACGTGGCGCACTCGACACGATGACACAAAGAAACCTGCTAATGATTAACCCCAGCGTAGGGATGAGATACAAGCTCGGAAAGCAAATGAACTTGCAGGGCTCTATAGGCTACACAACCACCCCTGCCCAATTGCTGGACTGCATCGACTATGTGGATGACACCAATCCGCTCTACATCCGTTCAGGCAACTCTGAGCTGAAAAACAGCCACTCGCTCTATGCGAGCATCAAGTACAACATGCTGCTCACCCAAGCAAGCCAGGCATTGAGCGTTTCTGCCGATTACCAGAAACAGCACTCCCCCATCGCCATGGTGCTGCACTACAACTCGCAGACAGGCGTGTACCATGCCACTCAGCAGAACGTGCAAGGCGGCAACACGTGGAACATCGGCATCGACTACGAACGCAGCATCGGCAATCACGTCACATGGCGAAACAAACTCTCTGAGACATGGGGCAGAAGCTATGGCATCTTGACCATGGTGGACGAAGCGACAGAAGTGACCTACAATCGGCAGAGCCGCTCTGCGCTTTCCTACACAACAGAGGCAGAATGCAGTCTGGCAGCATGGACGCTGAATCTCTCCAACAGGTTCGGATGGACAAACTACACCTACAGCGACAAGAGCCAACAGCAACAGGACATCTTCCGCAACGAGACCGAGCTGAACATCCGCTATCACCACTCCAAATGGACTTTTCGCCTCCATCCTAAACTCGCCATCGACCGAGGGCACATCGCACAGACCATGAACACCAGCCAGTTCCTGCTCAATGCCTCCGCCACCTACAAGTTCCTGCACAACAAGGCTGAACTGACCTTAGAGGGCAAAGACCTCCTCAATCAGGTCAAACGCCACACCTACAGCATCACCCCCACCACCCACACCGAAAGCGGTGAAGACTATCTCCACCGCTACGTCATGCTCAGCTTCAAATATAAATTTGAGCCCAAGAAAAAAGATTAAAGAAAGTTAAACAAGTGTACACACCCCTCGCACTGTCAGTGATGATCGTGCGAGGTTTTTTTATGTCCATCGGCATTGTCCCCTAAAGCCCATTTCCTCAAGGGTGAAACTGAATCATCAGCTTTCCTTCGTCCACCAATGCCCAGAAGCCATGCCCGCGCTCAGGCGTCAATGCCACCGTAGCGCCAGAGCCATAGCGTTCATGCAGCAACAGGGCGAGAATGCCCATGTTCATGCGCAGATTGATTTCGATGCAAGGATGAATGCACCCGTCAGCCGTCTTGAGCATATCGATGCCCACAGGTCCGTGATAGGCCATCTGCGAAAGATGCTCCTTGTGGTAATCTATCAGGCGCTGCAGCAAGGCTTCGTCAGCCCCAATGCGCTGCAACAGCTCTTGCTGGCTCTCCACATAGTTGTAGCCGTAAGTTCCGCTCTCAGCAGCATGAAACACAGAATATCCTAAAAACTCTACAATATGGTTTTCGCCGATAAAGAATTCCATGGCAAAGTCAAGCACCTTGTCAGCATAAAAGCGGTCTGTCACGAAGCCTCCTTGCGAAGAAAGGAAGCCTTGCAGCCTCGTCCTGGCACGCTCGTCACACCAGTCTCCCACAAACACTCCCCTGCCCGAAGATGACCACGGCGACTTGAAAATAAGCAGGGGCATATCCCCCCCTTCAGAAACGGACCCCTCGGGTACGGTACAGCGGACCCCTCGGGTACGGTACAGCGGACCCCTCGGGTACGCCTCCGTCCCCCCTTCGTCCTGTTCCGATAGCGACGGCAACTTTTCCCAATAATTCATCTCACCTCCCAACAGCCCATCTCCCTTCATCGCCGCCAGCATCTGCATCAAGTAGCGCCACGCAAATTCTCTGCTCGAGAGCCGCCTCACCTCCTCCAGCCATTCGTCTGAAGGCAGCATCTCCATGGGCACTCCCATCAGGCGATAGCGCTGCTTGGTAGCCAGGCTCCATCCCCACGGGCCGGCAAAGCGTGTGCCTTCCCACACACAAGCCAACGCAGCAAGCTCCGCTTCCATCTGCTGAATGCGCTTAGGGGGCACGTACTGACGCACATTCGCCGCCAGTGCCATATCGTTGGAACAATTGAAGATACTTGGAATTTCCATACCTGCAAAGATAGCGCTTTTCACTCAAACAGCAAAAGAATACCTTGGTTATTGGCGCATGAAACCCCATTCATTTGAATGAGTTCTGCCAAAGGGTGTTTAAAATTTTCCTTTACATAATGCATCATGACGCTTTTTTCATTATCTTTGCAACAACAAAAAACAAGAATACAATGAAAAGAAGATTGATAGGACTTTGCATGGCATTGGCAGCTCTGGCGAATGTGAATGCCCAGACACAAGAGGAGCTGTGGATAAAGAATGGAGAACGAAATATTTATGGTGTATTGAGCCGTCCTGAGGATGGGGCGAAGAAACAGCCTGTGGCTATCATCTCGCATGGCTTCAACGGCACGCACCACTTTGGGAAAGACTATTTTGCCATGCTGGCAGAAAAGGGCTATCAGTGCTATACGCTTGATTTCCCTGGCGGCTCGATGAACAGCCGAAGCGACAGCAACACGATGAACATGTCTGTAAAGAATGAGGTGGATGACTTGCTGGCAGTGGTACGCTATTTCAAGAATCGCCCCGATGTGGACAGCAAGCGCATCGTGCTCATTGGCGAGAGCCAGGGAGGGCTTGTCTCTGCACTGGCAGCATCAAGCAAGGCGAAAGACATCAGCCAGCTGGTGCTCATCTACCCTGCTCTGTGCATCCCAGACAACTGGAACGAACGTTACCCTGATGTGGCTGCCATACCAGACACGACCCGCATGTGGAATGTGCCGCTGAGCCGCAATTTCTTCATGGAGCTGCGAGATATGGACCCTTACAGGGAATTGCCCAAGTACAAGAAGCCGGTGCTCATCATTCATGGCGATGCCGACCCTGTGGTGCCCATCAGCTATTCTCATCGGGCTGTACAGGCTTACAAGAAAGTCCGTCTGGAAGTCATAGAAAAAGCAGGACATGGCTTCAAACCTCAAGAGCGCAACAAAGCCATTGAGTGGATAAGGGAGTTCCTGAAGTAAAGGATAAAAAACTATGCTGGGAACTATCGTCAATACAGCTACCATCATTGCAGGGGCGATTGTGGGCGCATGTCTGAAGCGAGGCATCAAGCCGCAGTATCAGCAGGCGCTGTTCAATGCGATGGGCTTGTGCTCGCTGGCTTTGGGATTCAATGCCTTTTGCCAAAATATGCCCAAGAGCCAATACCCCGTGCTGTTTATCGTAAGCCTGGCTGCCGGCTCGCTGATTGGCCACATGCTGAAACTGGACGAGAGATTCAAGAATCTGGTGGAGCGTCCCAAACGCAAAAGAGAGAAGCTATCAGGCAAGATGCCACAAGCATCCAACAACACTCAAGACGGCAAGCGCTCTCCCTCTTCAGAAGGTGGAGGACTGGCTGAAGGTCTCTCCACAGGCATCCTGCTCTACTGCATTGGCACATTCTCGATGGTAGGTCCTGTGCTGAGCGCGCTGTATGGCGACAACACCTATCTCTATACAAACGCCACGCTCGACTTCATCACATCAGCCATGCTTGCCACCACGTATGGCATCGGCATGGTGTGGGCAGCCCCTGTGCTGTTCTGCTGGCAAGGAATGTTCTACCTCATTGCCTTCTGTTCGGCAGATGCCATCTCAGACGAACTGCGAACAGAGCTGTGCATCGTAGGTGGCGTACTGATCGCCGCTGCAGGCCTCAGCATCCTGAAAATCAAGGACTGCAAGACCATCAACATGCTGCCTGCATTCCTGATTGTCATCTTGTTCTTTCTGGGAAAGCACCTGCTGGGATACTAAAGACATCCCAACAGAAAACTTCATATTGATTCGTCACAGGAATGACTCAGGTATTCCAATAGCCCCTAAAGCATCACATCAACATCATACGATTCAATTTCAACAGATTGTCTTCACGAGTGGCTTTCATTATAAGAAAACAGTCAACAAGAGGCCATACAAGACCTATAAACGCCCAACCTAGAAGCAAAAACGAGATTAACTTCCCGACACCCATACCTGTATCTCCAATATAGAAACGATCTATACCAAACATACCTAAAAACAACGACAACACCAATGCTGTCGTAGGATCCTTAAATTGTATGGAAGAAAGATATTCCCCCTTTTTTTCATCGCATTGCAACAACTTCTCACGAATTAAATAAAGTTGTCCTTCTGGAAATTTATTGCCATTCATTGCAATAAACAAATCTACTTTTTGTGCATCCATAACATGGCTAAACATATCTGCCGAAATCCCCTATTCGACAATTAATAAAAACGAAAAATGCGTGGGGATTTTATCCTTGTCACTTGTCCCACGCTCTGAGGCTCTAGCATTGCCCTAACAATCGAACAAGCAACGCAGAAGCCCACGCATGGTATAAAACAACACAAGTGCAAACAGCCTTAAAAGCAATTTGCAAATGGTGCTAATAATACACCAGCAAGGGCGTCTTTGTTACCTTGCTACTTGATTGTTAAGTGAAACTGCTAGATTTCAGAACGTCAAGCACCAAGCGTCAAGTACGCCTTTTATATTTTCCTCCCATTAAGCCTTGTATAAACACGAAGCCCCAACAGGGAAACTGTTGCAAAAATACACATTAATTTCATATAAGACAAAAAAGGCAAAAGAAAAGAAGCGTTTATTCCATTATTTTCATGAATTCGATGAAGAAAGATTCATTACACATCTAATATCTAAATAAAAAATTGTAGATTTGTTGCAATTTTCACATGAAACGCAAATAAACATGAAAAAACTAAAACTATTCACGACAGCGTTGGCACTGGCATTGGCTGGCAACGCGGCTGCACAGAGTGAAATCTATCCGCAGCATTTCGATTTGAATGAAGTGACTTTGCTGGATGGTCCAGTAAAAACGATGCTGGAGACGAACAATGACCATCTCTTGCAGTATGATGCAGACCGACTGATGACTCCTTTCATCCGTCAGGCAGGACTCTCCAAGAAATCCTCTTCCAAATACTATGGATGGGAAGAGAAACACCCCAACTTTCGCAACTGGGGAGGCGATGCAGGCTTCGACCTCAGCGGCCATGTGGGCGGCCACTATGTGAGCGCATTGGCATTGGCTTATGCTGCCACCAGCGACGCAAGCATGAAAACCTTGCTGAAAGAGCGCATGGACTACTGCCTGAACATCATGAAAGACTGCCAGGATGCTTACAAGAACAACACAGCAGGACTGAAGGGATTTATTGGCGGGCAGCCTCTCAATCATATTTGGACAGGACTTTATGCAGGCGACCTCACAGAGTTCCGCAAATCGGGCGGCTGGGTGCCTTTCTATTGTCAGCACAAAGTGTTGGCAGGTTTGCGCGATGCTTATCTCTACACAGGCAGTTCGTTGGCAAAGGAGCTTTTCAAGGGGCTTTCTGACTGGAGCGTGAACTTGGTGAGCAAGCTCTCCACCGACCAGATGCAGCAAGTGCTGGGATGGGAGCACGGAGGCATGAACGAGACGCTGGCTGATGCCTACAAAATTTTTGGCGACAAGAAATATCTCATTGCTGCCAAGAAGTACAGCCATCAGTACATGATTGACGGCATGAAGACGTTCAACCCCACTTTCCTCGACGGCAAGCACGCCAACACGCAGGTGCCTAAGTACATTGGCTTTGAGCGTATCTGGCAAGAGGACAACACGGTGAGCAGCTATCGCAACTCCGTTCTTAACTTCTGGAATGACGTGGCACAGAACCGCACAGTCTGCATAGGCGGCAACTCCATCAGCGAGCATTTCCAAAGCCACGACAGAGGAGAGCTCTACATCAACAACCTGGAGGGGCCAGAATCCTGCAACTCGAACAATATGCTGAAGCTGTCAGAGAACTTGTTTGACGACACACACGAGGCTAAATATGCTGACTTCTACGAGGCTACGATGTGGAACCACATCATGTCAACGCAAGACCCGCAAACAGGAGGCTATGTGTATTTCACCTCGCTCCGTCCGCAGTCCTATCGCATCTACTCGCAAGTGAACCAAGGCATGTGGTGCTGCGTGGGCACAGGAATGGAGAATCACAGCAAGTACGGGCACTTCATCTACACCCACAGTGAAGACAACGACACGCTTTATGTGAACCAGTTCATCCCCAGCGAACTGAACGCCGACAAGTTTGGCATACGCCAAGAAACTCAATTCCCCTATGAGCAGAAAACAAAACTGACCATCACCAAAGGCGGAAACTTCACCCTCGCCATTCGCAAGCCTGCATGGGCAAGCGCTGACGGCAAGGCCAGCTATGTATGCCAGACCAAGAAATGGGAAAAAGGCGAAACTATCGATTTCGACCTCCCTATGGAGATTCGATATGAAGAATGCCCTGACTACACAGGCTACATCGCGTTCAAATACGGCCCAATCCTCTTGGCTGCACGCACAGAAACTGAGGCTAAGCTACCAAACGAATACGCTGGAGAAGGACGCATGGACCACTCTCCTGGTGTGCGCGCCAGCGTGAAACCGCTCTCTTCCGCACCTCTTCTTGTTGGCAATCGGGCGGAAGTGCTTCAAAACATCAAGACTAAAGACGCAAGCAAGCTGCAATTCACGTTGACTACCACCAACAAAGGAGATGTCACGCTGGAACCCTTCTACAGCATTCACCACTCACGCTATTCATGCTACTTCTTCCAGGGAACAGAAGAAGACTACGCCAACTCCGAAATGGGCAGAAAAGATGCAGAAGAACAGGCATTGCTGGCACGCACGCTCGACTATGTAGCCACAGGCGAGCAGCAGAGCGAAGCAGGACACGAGGCTAAATATTCAGTGGGCTCTACAAGCGGAAGCTACAATGGAGAAAACTATCGCGACGCTAAAGCTGGAGAATATGTGCAGTATGCGCTGGAGAACAAAGGCAAAGAAAGCACAAACGTATCGCTGATGCTCCGCTTTACAACAGCAGATAAAGGACGAGCTGCCAGCATTTATGTGGACAATGTGAAAATTGCAGACATCACCATCCCGTCTTCTGTCAAGAACTCTGACAATGGATTCTACAACATTGAATACCGCATTCCAGACGAGTTGCTGAAAGACAGTCAGGGCAAAACAAAGGATAAGCTCACGTTCAAAATCGTAGCGTCAAATAGCACCTTCATGCCTGGCTTATACTATCTCCGTCTGCTGAAAGACTATGACGACCATGCCTACACATGGACTGCAACAGACTGGGAGACAGGCGACACTGGACGTGTGTCACAAAGCGATTTTACTTACAACGAAGACAATACCATCACCATTAAGGCAGGCACAGGGGCTAACAACCTGTGCCTGTCTCTTAATTTCGAAGAGGTTGAGGACGACCAGCTGCAAGCAAAACAGAAGTATCTCGTTGCAGCAGCAACCAACGTCAAGACCACAGCCGGCTCAGCCTATCTCTGGTGGCTCAACGGAGTCAACAGAGGGTCAAGCGTCGCACCCACTTATATACGGAACTACCAAGGCACGACATGCTTCATCTGGGACATGACCCAGTCAGGGCTAGCCGACAACAACAGCGGCGACACATTCAGCATCTGCCAAGGAGCCACCATCTTCGGACTCACCTCCTCCACAGGCACCTCAACCATCAAGCACATCGGATTCCACGCCACGCTCGACGACATAGAAGAGGCTGTAAGCATACAGCAAATCCAGCCCACAGCCAGCAGTCCCCATGCATACACGCTCAGCGGCATGCCAGCAGCACAAATGCAGCCCAACCACATCTACATCATCAACGGCAAAAAAGTCATTGCAAAAGAATGAAGACACCCACCCTTTTCAAAGAGTACATCTGGCTGGTCAACACCATCAGCCGAGCAGGAAAAATCTCGCTGAACGACATCAACAGAAAGTGGATGCAGACCGACATGAGCGAAGGACTCCCCCTGCCTCGCACCACCTTCAATCGCCACAAAGACGCCATTGAAGACATCTTCGGCATCTACATCGACTGCGATCGCAAGAACGGCTACCGCTACTATATCGGCAATGAGGAAGTGCTGCGCGAGGAGTCTGTACAGAATTGGATGCTCTCCACACTGACCGTCAGCAACCTGGTCAGCGAAAGCATGAGCATACAGCAGCGCATCGTACTGGAAAACATACCCTCCGACGGCGAACACCTCGAAGCTGTCGTCAAGGCCATGAAAGAAAACAAGAAGATAGAAATCCAATACCGCCGCTACCAATCCTCCTCTTCCAAAACCTTCACGCTATCCCCCTACTGCATCAAGCTCTTCCGCCAGCGCTGGTATCTGCTCGGCCGCTTCAACGACGGAGGCTTTGCCATGTTCTCCTTCGACCGCATCGAAACCATCCAGTCCACAGACGAGGCTTTTAAGATAGACAAGACATTCAACGCCTCCGACTTCTTCAGCGAATGCTATGGCGTAGTCATAGGCGACGGCAGCAAGCCTGAGCGCATCACGCTCAGAGCCTTTGGCAAAGAAAAATACTATCTGCGCGACCTTCCTCTGCACCACACCCAGAAAGAACTGAAAAAGAAAAGCCCTTCACAGCCAGGAGGAACAGCAGAGACCGACGACTACACAGACTTTCAAGTCTGCATGCGCCCCACAGCCGACCTGCAAGGACAAATCCTGTCAAGAGGAGCCTGGCTCAAAGTGATAGAGCCCAAATGGCTGGCTGAATCAATCAGGCAAAAACACGAAGAAGCGATGAAAATCTACCAAAAGTAGAAAAAGTTTTTGTCTGTACCGCGATTTGGTACACCCACCCTATAACTTTGCATCATCAACCATTAAATGATGCAATTATGACTTCTTATCTTTTACTAAAAAACGTCTTTGTAGGCTCAACCATCTTTGCAGCTATAGGAGCATTCCCCTTCCCCATCTTCATCGCCATTCTCATCTGGCTCATATCCTCACGCATCATGGGCAAAAACGCTCGCAAAGGGCTGTATTTGACGCTCAGCATAGGCTTGGTGCTGTTATTCTTTACCATATAGCAAGAAGGGCTGAGCGGCACAAAAAAGCTACTCAGCTGGCGATTCCATCACAAAAGTAACAGATGGCACCCATTCCCGCACCGTCTTATAGGGCTGCAGAGCCCTCTCCTCGTGCGAAATGCGCAAACGCTGCTCATCTATGCCAAACTGCTCCACCAGCGCATTCTTCACCACCTGCGCCCTCTTCTGCGCCAGCATGCGATGATATTCCACATCCTCATCTGGCGTCACATCAGGACGCCCTATGATATTCAGATTCACTGAAGGATTCTTCTTCAAGAAATTAGCGACCACTTCAACCCTCTTCGTCGTAGGGACATTCAGGTAATAGAAACCAGAATAGAACGGAATGACCGTATGCATAGCCTCTCCCATCCTCACAGTCTCCACATAGCTGGCGCTGTTATCCTTAAGGATAGGGTCAACAAACGGCTCTCTCTTCGGGTCACGGAAACGGCGCAACCCCTGCTTACCATTCTTGAAGTGATAGACAAAATTCACCATCAAGTCAAGATAGAAATCCAAGTGATTACCATTTGAAACACCATTATACTGATTGTCAGTCACATTCGTACGCAATTCCACCTGCAAGTCCCATGGTTCGCTAAGCCGCGCAGCACACTGCACACCCACATGACCAAGAGCATAGACACCTCCATCGCCATTCACAGGATAATAAGGATATTCATTCCAGGCTTGAATCTTCTTATCAAAATCAAATGCTTTCAACACACCGCCACCAAACAGGAAGCTCCACGTCAGCGGCCTTTCATCCTCATATCCGAAAAACATATTGCTGATGTTCACCATACCCGTAAGGGTTGCGGTCAAACACTTGAAGCTATACCTTCCATTCCCATACACATTGGGCATTGCCGTCTCTGCCGCCTTGCTGCATCTCGACAGCTGCATATTCAGACCTCCCGTCAGCTTCATTCCAAACACAGGCGTAAAGTTATGCCCCAGCAACACATTGGCTGAAGGAATCTGATGGCTGATAAAATCCGTGCTGACAGCATTTTCAGCCAGCGACTGACTGAATCCAGCAGCCAATCCCCAATACCAATCACCATTCTTATGCTTTTCCACATACGACTGTGCCACAGCCTGCATTGTGCATACTAGCAAGAACAACATCAAAAATATCCGATTCTTCATATCTCCTAATTTGTATGATATACTTGCAAAATTACCATAAAATCCTAAAAAAATGACAAAAAACAACGATAAAATACCTAATATCAATAAAAATAACTAACTTTGCCAACGAATTGCAACAAAATGGCTCGGTAGCTCAGTTGAATAGAGCGTCAGATTCCGGTTCTGCAGGTCATGGGTTTGAGTCCCATCCGAGTCACAAAAAAACAACAGACCTGTTTTGTGATTGCCACAAAGCAGGTCTGTTTTTTCATTTTCCCCATCCGCAACACTCCTTACCCCTCAAATTTCTAGATTGTTCACGAAAACAGACAAAACAAAATAATCATTTCGGTAACTAAATAAATTGTATTTGTTAAATCTATTATTTTTTTTAACAATTGCGAATAATTGTTAATTTTACACCCTAATTGGCGCTGAATGTCTCAAACGTACCATCATCAAAAAAGATACGAACCTCCACCACCTTACGCTGTGGCTTCTGCTGCTGCCTCAGAGTCTCAGCCACAATTTCCTGAACAGATACAGCCGTCACAGGTACTGCGGCAGAAGTTGAACGGCCCATTGCGGTATCTCGCACAGTCTGCGCAGCAATTGCAGACATAGCCGATTTTGCAGAACCACCTTGCTGTTTAGAAGCTCCAAACAAGTCTGGCATACCCTCACCATCTTCCTCCACAGCCCCATCATGACCCTCACTCACATCTGCAGCATCACGATCAGCGGCAGGGGAGTCCACATTCTTATACATAGACCCCTCACCATAAAAAAGCCATGCAGGATTAATGTCCGGAAAAGCCTGGGCGATGTTTCGAAGAATATTAAGAGTAGGTTCAGTCCTTCCACTTCGAATATGCGAGAGGGTACCTGGTGCGATACAAACCTCACTGCAAAATTGTGTATTGTTCAAACGCTTTTCTTGTATGATAAGCTCAATTTTCTCTTTATCTGTCATCTTTCTAAACTTTTTACAAAGTTAGCGAACATTTTTGGTTCCGCAAAACGATTCGCCAATTATTTTTATTTCTAAATTTTAATTTTCTATTTATAAATTCAATTTGTAAAACACCCTCATACCTTATGTTTTGTATTTGTAAAACCCTGCAAACTTTCACTCTGTAAAACCGACCTCCTCTATCACTTCCTAAATCAAATTTAGTTTATTGATTATAAAGCGGATACTATCTGTATAAACAGCTAAAAAAAGGGAATAACACGGTAAAATGAGCCCCGAAACGAGCATCAAGAGCACCCCTCTTTTTAGTCTTTAATTAAACAAACATATATAAATGCAGATAAACCAATTAGTTACAAATAAAGATGAAATAGTGAATATTTAACATTTTTCAAACACAAATAAACATATTTACAAAAATAACATTTTTACATTTTACATTTTTAATTCCATAAAGGCGGCATCTGCATCGTTTTCTTTTGTAAAGTCAGCCTCTTTTTGTATTAGTTTTATTTTGTAAAATTCACTCTTGGAAAACTTAAAAATCATTAACGTAAAAAAATGGCGTCTTGAAAAATTAGAAAAACGAATGATTTTTGCGAGAATCGCACAGCCATCAACAACATCCTTTTTCACTCGAAAAAGGAGCATTTTTTCACCCTATTTTTACCGCTTAAACTTCTGATTTTCCGAACAAACACTCCCTCTTTTTTTGTTCAGTTTTTTGATTGAAACAGATTTTTTTCATGCTTTTCCACCTCGCTAAACACCCCTCAAAAGAGTCCAGAAGAACAAAAATCAGCTTCGCTTTCCACATTTTTTACCACCCTGAAATCCCTCTTCATTTTTTTTGACTCATTTTTTCATGCAAAAAAAAATGCCGCCCTCCACGAGGACAGCATTTATAGGAAATAAAAAATTGGTCAGGTCAATGCAAAATAAAGAAAAACAGCTCATGCATGATATCAGCATCCGTCAGGTTTCCCCTATTGATACCCTTCAACCGCGCATCCGTCTCACGCAGCTTCCCAATAATCTTCATTGTCTTCATCGCATTATAATGGCGCATTGCCGTAGTGTAGTCACGCAGTTGCCAGCTCTGTCTCAGCTCCAGATGCGCCATCAGCCCCTGTTCTGAACGATCAGGCGAATAAAAAGCCTGCATCACCGTAGCAAAAAGGTTGAAAAGCATGGCAACAGCCATCACTGGAGGATTCGCCTTGGGATTCTGCTCCATGTGAAAAAGAATCTTGTTGGCTTTCAGCACATCCTTATTGATGATAGCCGCCCTTAACTCCCACATGTTGAATTCCTTAGATATGCCAACATTCTTTTCGACCAAGTCCTCGTCAATGCGGTTTTTCCCAGTCGGCAGAGCCAGAACAAGCTTATCCAGCTCCCCAGTCAGACGATTCAAGTCAGCCCCCACACTCTCAGCCATCATCAGGCACGCCCGCTCCTCTATGCTCACCTGCTTACGTCGCAAGTAATCCATAATAAACTGCGGCAGCATGCCATCCTTCAATTTCTTGCTTTCAAACACCACCCCCACTTTTTCGATGGCAGGGACGAGTTTTTTTCTTCTGTCAACCGTTCCATTTTTGTAGCAAATCACCAAAATTGTGGTCTCTAACGGATTTTGCGCATAAACAGCCAGTTCATCCAATTTTAACAAATTCTGCGCTTCTTTAACAATTAGCACTTGATATTTTGCCATCATCGGATACCGCCTCGCATAATTCACGATGTCTCCCACAGCCGTTTCACGCGTGCAATAGATAGTTGTCTGATTAAAATCCTGCTCCTCCTTCGTCAGCACATTCTCTGCGATATATTCCGAAACACGATCTATATAATAAGACTCCTCTCCCATCAGCAGATAGATAGGAGCATACTCTTGCCTGCGCACAGCTTCCACAATGTCACGATGCGTGATATTCGCTTTCGCCATAAATAGTTTTCTTTGCTATAAATTAGAACTTCGCTGCAAAGATAAAAAATAAAAAGGAATTACATGCGTGTAATCCAGCACGAAATGCACAGCAAGCGAAAAAACCGCTCTGCTTCAAGGAAAAGCCCAAAATCGATTTCCAAGTCCTGAATAAAATCCCTACCTTTGCATACCAAGGCTTCAGCACGCATGGACACACATCGTAAAATCATCCACATAGACATGGACCAATTCTTTGCAGCAGTAGAGCAGCGCGACAATCCAGCGCTGCGCGGCCTCCCTGTTGCCGTTGGCCATGACGGCGAGCGCGGCGTCGTGTCCACAGCCAGCTACGAAGCCCGCCGCTTCGGCGTCCACTCAGCCCAAAGCATCCAAGTCGCCAAGCGCCTGTGCCCCGAGCTCATCATTGTACCCTCCCATTTCGACAGGTACAAAGAAGTATCAGCCCAGATTCGGGACATCATGCAAGACTACACCGACCTCATCGAGCCCATCTCTCTGGACGAAGCCTTTCTGGATGTCACCCACAATAAAAAGAACATAAATCTGGCAGTAGACATAGCCAAGGAAATCAAGCAGCGCATCCTGCAAGAGACAGGACTGACAGCGTCTGCCGGCGTTTCCTATTGCAAGTTCCTGGCCAAAATCGCCTCCGACTACCGCAAGCCCAACGGCCTCTGCACCATCCACCCCGACCAAGCCCTCAGCTTCATTGCCCGCCTGCGCATCGAGCAGTTCTGGCTAGTCGGCAAAAAGACAGCAGAGAAGATGCACAAGATGGGCATTTACAATGGCGCGCAGCTGCGAGATTATTCGCTGCAAGGCCTCACGACAGCCTTTGGCAAAGCAGGGCAGATGTTCTACGACTTCGCCCGCGGCATAGACGACCGCCCCGTCGTGAAAGACTGGGTACGCAAGTCAGTAGGGTGCGAACGGACTTACGAGCATGACATCCACACCAAGGCCGCCATCACCATCGAGCTCTACCACATCCTGCTCGAACTGCTCGACCGCCTGCACCGCACCCAGTTCCAGGGGCATACGCTAACCCTGAAAGTGAAGTACCACGATTTCACCCAAATCACACGCTCCATCACCTCGCCCGAGCTTCTGCTCACCAAAGAACAGCTGCTCCCCCTATCCAAGCAACTGCTGCACAAAGTCACCTTCGAGCAGCACCCCATCCGCCTGCTCGGACTCTCCATAGGCAACCCACCATCCGCCAGCGACACCAAGCCCCATCGAGAGGAATGGATAGACCAATACCTGCCATTTGAGGGAGAGTGAGAGGAGATAATGAGAGCTTGGGGTGAAATGGATACTGAATTGGGGGTGGGAAGACAACTATTATCAGGAATAATAAAAACAAGTCAACAAATAACAGTTATAAGTCTAACCAGAGTCAACTTATACCAGGGAAAGGCTCCAAACGGAGTCAACCTAAATCAGGAAATGACAACTTGAGGCTAAAATGGGGTGAAAAGAGGGTGATTTTTTGGTGATTTGAGGCCGAATTGGGGTGAAAAAGGGGTGAAAATGAGTGAGGGTTTTGAGAGTATAACAGGTTGAGCATTTTACTAACTCCTTCATAATTAACTATTTCCCATATTTCAATCGTCATTTTTTCATTTTTTCATTTTTTAATTCTCGTGCGCAGAGGCGCGCGTATA
>JAFWAX010000021.1 GCA_017507385.1 Bacteroidaceae bacterium
ACTTGCAAAACGTACAATCTTCTATTTTTACAAGTGCCTTGTAAGGGTTTTACATACGCCTTGTAATGGTATTACCTGGTGCGTGTAATACCATTACAAGATATTTGTAAAAATCCTGTAATAACTTATCTGCGTTTCTCTACAGGAACTTTGAAGTCGGAAAAACGCGGTGTAGGGTTCTTTGTGTCGATATTTATCAGGTCGTCAGACAAGTATTTCGCCAGTTCCAACTTATTGTCTTTAATTCCTTTGGCGATACAGAGCGAGAAGAGATAGCCACCGTAGTCGGCAGTGTGAGTGCCGTCTGAATAAACCTTCAGACCATCCTCGCCAACGGCATTTATTATGTCCTTGCTCATGCTCCAAAGGTCTATAAAGGCACACTCGGTCAGTTCTGCTGCCTTACCAGCGTTCTTTCCGTAGGCATCCATAACACTGGTAGGCTTCAAAGTCTTTCGGTCGAACTTACTCAAAGGCGATACAATCACCGGCACAACACCATGGCGGCGTGCTTCTACTACCATAATAGCCAGTTCCCAGATGTAGTCTGTCTCGGCATCCGAATGTGTTCTTATCCAGTCGCCCGCCTTATCGTCGGCAGGCCACATTGGGTCGTGCCCCCTACTCTTCTGGTCGTTAGTGCCAAGTTGTATAAACAAGTAATCGCCGGGCTTGACGCTCTCCATCACCTTGTCCCAACGGCGCTGGAAACGGAATCCCTTAATTGTCTGGCCTGATTCTGCATGATTGGCCACCACCACGTTGCCCTTCAGCCATCGAGGCAGATTCTGCGCCCATGTGCCACCACCCATCTGGTCGGTAACGGTAGAATCGCCGATTACATACACGGTCACAGCATCATCAAGTGGCACAATCTCTATTGCACACACGCATGGATTCTCGCCGTTGAACTGTATCGTCAGTTTATCGTCCCAGGTAAATGTCTTTATTTCGCCTGTAGCTGGATTCCATTCTCTGGTATCAAGTTTTATTGTATTGCCGGCAGACAGTTTCGGTGTGCGTATGTTAACATTGAAACTATCAGTGAGCATTACGCCTTTTTCCGTTGTCACATTCTCAAGCATCAGACGACGGTTTTCGGCTCTTACCGTTGTTTTCGATGTTCCGTTCTTATCGCCGAGCGTAACCTTTACCTTATAGTTGCCGTCGGGCAGACGCACAGAGAAACGGAAAGCTCCGCCATCGGCACTGCCCACAAAATCATATCCAAGGGCATCGAGCGACTTCCTCTTCCTTTTAGGCATACGGACAGTTTCACTCAGGCGTGAGCCTTTCTCAAAACCGTAGCCAAGTTCCTCTGAATAAATGTCGGATGCAGAAACGCCAACATAGCCCTCGGCCACCTCGCCACCACCGAAATCAAAGCGCAATACTTTCCTGTGACTCTCGTCTTCAGCCTTTTGTGCCATTACATTTAAAGCACACAAACCGGCTATTAGCAAAACAAAAAGATTCTTTTTCATACTGATGATTTGTTCAAAAAAATAGATTATGTTTTTAATAATTCGTTCCAATGTGCAAAGATAATGCAAATCGAGCGGAAAACATTCAAGTTTACTTGAAAATGTTTGACCGAGATGCAGCTTATCTTATCAAAAGATAATGCAAATCGAGCGGAAAACATTCAAGTTTACTTGAAAATGTTTGACCGAGATGCAGCTTATCTTATCAAAAGATAATGCAAATCGAGCGGAAAATATAAAAGGTCCTCTCACTAATAGCTCAGGAGAGGACCTTTTTATACATTAATTACTTCTCTAATATACAATCTTCTTTCTGTTGATAATATACAGGTGTCCCTTCTTGGGGTTAGTTATGCGTAAGCCCAAAGGAGAGTAGAACTGCTTAACATCTGATGAAGCGGACTGAAGCTGCTCTATGCCTGAGGTGTTTCTGACGTGCAGTCGCAGCGTGTCAATGTGCGTGGTACCGCTCATATCACCCGACGAACGTACCAAGATTTCATAGTCGCCAACCTCAGTGGGAGTACCCGACAACGTGAATGTCTTTTCTTTACTATCCACTTTGAACGTCATGCCGTCTGGGGCTGAAAAACTCTTGATGCGCACCCCGTCCAAATAGACATATTGCAACATCGCCGAGGTACAATTCTTCAGTCGACAAACAATATCAACAATGGGGTGTCCCAACTCAATACTCTGTTCTTTCTTGCTTTCGCCTATCACCTCGAAACGCGACGCAACATAGTCAGGCAAATAATAACCCAGATGTGGAGGTTGGTTATAGGCTACGTTCTGCCAGGCTACCGACATGCGATAAACATGGTCGTGCATAAGTGTAGGCACTCTCATTTTCGTGGGAATAGTGGTAGAGAAGATATCTATGCTTGCCGAGTCTGTCTTGTCAAACAGTATTACCTCTTCGCGCCAGTCACCAAGGATATCAGCACTAAGCAGTGGTGTGGCCTTTGAACCGTATGTGCCCGCATTGCTGTGGTTGCCGCACGTGAGAAGTCGGTTCCACTTGCCGTTATTGATGGCGCCTTTGTCAAACAAGTCATCGTAGGCATCACCGTCCCAATAGATGCGGAAATTATAGAAAGGATGATCTTTCTCGAAGTGTCCCACTATCTCGTCGGTACTGCTGTAGATGTTCTGTGTCGTATTGAAGTCGCCACTGTGCCAATACTCAAAGCCACGACAGTTGGCATTGATGTCGGCAGCAATGCCACGACCGGTGTCCTCAATTCCCTTTTGATAGATGAGCAGTTCGCCTGTTGCTGCATCTCGCACGCTCCAGCCAAATGGAGCTTCCTCATGCACCATCATCACCTCCATTCCAGGACGGTCGGGCATCAAGTCACTAAGGTGAAGTGCATCGCCGTGCCCCAGCCCTGTGGAGTGAAGCAGCTGTCCATCGTTATCGATAGCTGCCGAACCATATATAATCTCGTCACAACCGTCGCCGTCCACATCGCCCACGGCCAGAGAATGACATCCCTGTCCATAGGCTGTAGAGTAGAAATGCTTGTCATTGGTACCGATACTGATTCCAGACGTGTTGGTAGTATGTGCTTTCGTGGTCTTCTGCCCTGTAGCATTGGTCAACTCAACCATAGATGGACTTACAGACGCATGTAACCACTTTGTCGATAATTTCTGTCCATCGAAGTCCACTGCCCAAAGGTAAGACCGGGTGTAATAGCCACGGCACATCACAGCTGAGGCGTTACGGGCTGCGCCATCCAAGTGTGCCACGCAGGCAAGAAATCGGTCACAGCGGTTGCCGTAGTCGTCACCCCACAGTTTATTCATCTCTGATGCTGAAGGTGCTTTTACCTCACCTGAAGTGCATCCACGGTTAGGGTTGTACCACACTGTATGGATAGCCCGTCCGGTCGTACCTTCAAATACCGTCAGATACTCAGCACCGCTTAGTACACGTCCGTTAGAGTTGACATACTTAAGACTATTGTTGGCAGAGCTTATCTTTGTATCATCGGCTGCCTTGTTGGCATAGTTGCCCTGCCCGTCTATGGTACCTTGTGCCGTCTTGCATATCAGTTCTGCACGTCTGTCGCCATTAAAGTCATAGACCAAAAATTGTGTGTAGTGAGCACCGGCACGTATGTTCGGTCCCAAATCAATACGCCAAAGTTTGACACCGTCAAGTTCATAGGCATCGAGATATACATTGCCCGTCTTGCCACTTTCTGAGTTATCCTTAAAATTGGAAGGTTCCCATCGAACCACCAGTTCGTATTCTCCATCACCATCGAGGTCAGCCACCGAACCGTCATAAGGGAAATAGTGGTAGTCGGGTTGCGATATAGGACGGTCGAGCCGAATATGCTTATAGATATTGCTCCAACATGTTACGGCAGCAGATGTATCGACGGCTTCACCTTTTTCCTTTACTACCACTTGATAAAGACTCTTATCTGAGCCTCCCGTAATGGTAACGTTGCTGACATTCAGATTGCTCTGTATCAACTGACCATCACGTAGCAGGTCAAAGGTAACATCATCGCTGTCGGTTGCCAACACTCGCCAACTCACAAAAGTGCTGTTGCCATTCTTGATGGCAACAACACCCCTACTTAATTTTTCTAATTGCACTCCTGCAATGGTCTGTACGGAAACAAGTGCCGACAGAACCAAAGTCAGGATGCTGTTTCTATTTACATTTATCATGCTCAATCATCAATTGACGATTATCAATTATCCACTATCACCTTCTTGCCATTGATGATGTAAAGTCCGTTTTTCAGGTTATCGGCATTGTTGCCCAACTTCACTCCTTGCAGCGTATAGACTCCACTACCCTTTTGCTGAGTATTAATACCGTTATCGATTATGCCCTTTATGGCAGTTGCCATAGGTGCCAAGCGCGATTCTATCTCTTGAATGCCAAAGAGCGCATTCTGAAGTTCCTTGGCTGTCTCAGCCTTTTCAGCATCGTCAACGTAGCGTTGCAGTTTCACCGTCAGGTAGTTGGTCGGCAGGTTGACCAACGTGTTCTTGGCAGCATCCACTGCCTTAGCCACTTCGGACTTGGTATCTGCAAGATACTGAGCTTCGTCGCCAACAAAATATATTTGGTTGTTTCCAAAACCAAAACCGTTTGCACCTGCTGTTGCAGAATTTTCGAGAGCTTCAAAACCGAACTCCACCGTTACTGGAGCAGAGCCAGCCTTTTTGAAAAATACTGAGTAGTTGGCATAAACGAATCCTGGATAGGTTGTATTGTTAGTTACACGGGTGAAGTAAGTTCCATCGTTTTTAACCCCTAAATAGCACTTAGACACAGTGACAGAGTCTGGACTTCCCCATTCGCCAAAGAACAGACGGATGTTTGGTGTATAAATAGTATCCACAGGTTGGTCGTCAGCATCACGAATAACCTTGGCTGCTGCCACGAGTTCATTGAGGCGCTCATCAGAGATATAGGCCTCTGCTCTATACTCGTACAATCCTTCATAGGTAAGTTCGATGCGTTGTGAAGCCTTACCGTCAAGCCCAACTGTAGTACCTCGCCAGACAGTAGCACCATGTCCTTTGCTCAACGTTTCGTTGTCACGTATTTCCCAACGGCTGGTTGAAGCACCGATACGCCACAACCATCCGTTCTTTAGTTCGTCCAACTCTTTTGGAGTATAGTTTGCATTGACAGAGAAACCTGTGAAATCGCCATTCTCTATCTGGATAGCAGTAGGATTAGCACGTCTTGCCGTGGTTGACTCGAAAAGTTCCTGAGCCTCTCGGATAGCTACTGCGGCAGCAACGAACTCCTCACCCTGTGGTGTCGAGCTGATATTGTCGAGCAGGGTTTGCCCAGCTGATACAGCAGCCTGCAGAGCGGTGCGCAATCCTGCTGGAGCAGAGGCATGAATCTCGTTAGTCAATGCTGCGTTGGCATCATCGACCGCCTGCTTCAAGTCTTCGATAGGAGCATTCAGTGAAATGATATAGTTTCGGGCATGTCCGAGAGCATTCACTTCTTCAAGCAATAACAGAGTCTGTTCTTCTGTCACCATTTCTCGTTGCAGAACATTGCCGCCGGCATCGACGATGAGAAGTGAGGCATCATAAATTGGTTGAGCATGTTCAATGGCACGCTGCAGCGAATCAAGCCCCCACTTATAAACGTTCAATTCCAGAGGATATTTGGACAGGCGTTGGTTCAAGTTATATTGCTGAACAGTGAAAGCAGACAGTTGCTGACGGAACATCGCCTCATCCGAGGTTACACCCAGTTGACGCACCTGCGGGTTACGAAGACTGTATCGCCCTCCCTCACCACTGACAAGAGGGAAATGGAATCCCATCTTTATTTCCTCGCCTTCCTTTATTTCTGCAATTTTGTAATAAGTCTTCCAGTAGTAGCCGCTCAAGGTATCACTCTCAAGAGTAAGTGAGTCGCTTCCGACAAAGATCATTGGACCTACAATAGGAATGTCATGGTTAGATCCGTAAGGATTGGAACGATTGGCTGCTGCCACCGCCTGAGCCTCAATTGAGAAGAAATATTTGCCAGCCGGCAGATTGTTTAGTGAACCTACAGCTGTTCGGATACCTGCATTTAGGGTATATTTTGTACCTTCCTTCTGAATACCAGCAGAAGCAATATAACCATCATCAGCCTTAAACTCTAAATATTCTTCATTACCAGTAAAACCCCAACGGCCACCTTCAAAGGTCCAAGTGCCACGTGTACCCATCTTGGCATAGTTCACCTTACCCCATGTACTCCAATCTGTCAATGTTGTGCCGACAAGATTGGTACCGTTTATTTCAAGGAAGTTGTCAACCTCCTCAACAAACATTTTCTCAACATCCATCATGTTAGTCAAATCCTCGTTCTGAGTATCGTCTGCCAAAATCATTTTCATCACCTCAACGGCTTGAAGAGCATTATCTCGACCTTCTGGCAGATTTTTGTCAGACAACAGTTGGTCTGCATATGCTATGATGCGCTGCAGACGACGTAAGTCATATATTTCATCAACAGGAACAACCTCAACATTGGAAATCATCATGCCTGCTGCGAGGCACTGAGCAACGAAAACAAGAGAAGACTCGGTTTCTACCTCAACGACAGAGACAACATGCTTCCACTCATCAGTAACAGTCTCTACCATAGCCACCTGAACTGCATCTTTGCCTTTAACGAGACTGCCGTCAGTATTGAGGAAGATGTCCAGATAGTTTTCATTACCAACAGTAACACTGGTACAGGTCGTTGCCTCGGACTTAATATAATAGGAAACGACATATGTGTCAGGCGCCATGCTGACAATCTGTGCCAAGGCATTACCATCCTCCATTACACCTTTAAGACTTATAATGCCGTAGCCTCCGTCTGGCGCCATGCCGCTCTCAACCGACCATATTTCAGCATTTACAGAACCGCCTTCCTGATTAGTCCAGCCCTGAGTTCCATTAGTAAAGTCGCCATTTGTAAGGATACTTGCATCCTTGCCCTTATAGCGAGCCGTGTGAGAATAATAATAGTCAGCTGCCTGCAGGCTAGTCACGCAAAGAAGCGACGTTAAAAACAGTAAAAATTTCTTTTTCATACTTTTTTAGATTTTTAATTATTCTTTCGTTTGATTATTTGACTACAAAGATATCTGAACAGCCATAAACTAATAGGGTAAAATCGTACAAAAACGGATATTTTTTTTACTGCTTCATCTTTTTTGATTCTTCAAAGAACAAACCATGTGGATATCCAGAACAAAAAGGATGTGACATAATAGCTCATAAAAGAATTACTGTTTGTTTTCACAAAGATACAAATTATACGGTTTACAACAAAGGTAAGAATGTGCAAAAACGAATGTTATTTTCCATTATTGTATAAAATAACCCTATTCAACTAGAGGATACCCCGTAAATTTGCAACATAAAAATACAATCTATATGAAACAGAAAACAAAGTGAAGTATTAATTATTTTTAAAATCAAACCAAATTACTTATGAAGTATCAAAAAACATTATCAGTAATCGTCCTTGTTATGGTGGCAAGCATACTTTTGGGTCAGCCTGTCCGTACACTACAGTACCATCCAGACGGTCGCGACATCGTGTGCCACAACGGAAACAATCGCTATACCCGCGCACTCTATGGAGGCTATACAGAATTCCGTGTAGAAACAAGCGACCGTCCAATCTTCGCCACCTATCGTAGCCGAAACTGCCGCAACATCCGTTTCTGGATTACAGTCGGTGGAAAGAAGATACCCTTGGAGCAGACCACGCATGCAGAGGCGCGTTATAACTCTGGTAAGCGCGTTTATAAGCTGGCCGACAATAGTTGGGGCAAAAACAAACATCTCGTGCTGACCGTACTGGCTCAGCCTGATACGGAGTCGGTAATTTGGCAGTTTGACTCACAGGGATTACCCGAGGATGGCATGCTGTCGTGTACGGTGTGCGATATTCTGCACCCTGATTTGAAACGCTCGGGCGACATGAATTCTGACCCTGCCGATGCCTTCGACCCTGCACCTACTGAGACAAACAAGCAGACAACAGAATGGCGCATTGGCAGCAGTAAAACCTACGTCGTATTAGACTGTGACCAGAAAGGATGCTATACCCTCAGCAACCCTACGGAGACAGAGGGCAAACGACTGTTTGACAAGGCCATGAAGCACCACGAATGGCTGGCTGGCCACATAGTATTCGATACACCAGACCCATACATCAACACTCTTGGCGGGGCACTTATGGCGGCTGCCGACGGTGCGTGGGATGGCGTGGTATGGCTGCATGGTGCTATCGTTTGGCGTATGCAGCTCAACGGTTGGCGAGCAGGTTTCTTAGGCGACCTGTTGGGGTTGCCCGAACGTGCCATTAGTCATTTCAATGCCTATGCCAACAGTCAGATAACCGACATAGCCCCCGTCATTCCTAACCCCACTCATGATCCAGAGATGCTATTGGCACGTGAGGCGAAGACGTGGGGTACTCAAATGTACTCCAATGGCTACATCTGTCGCAACCCCAACCGCAAGGACATCATGCATCACTACGACATGAACCTCAACTACATCGATGAACTGCTGCTACATTTGGAGTATGATGCCAACAAGGAATATTTGCGAAAAATGTGGCCCGTCATCAAACTTCATCTCGAATGGGAGAAACGCAACTTCGATCCTGACAACGACGGACTGTATGATGCGTACTGCTGCATCTGGGCGAGCGATGCACTTTATTATAACGGGGGTGATGTTAGTCATTCAACAGCATATAATTACCGTACACTCAGACTAGCCACACGCATCTGTGAGATTCTTGGTGAGGATCCAACCTATTATAGAGAAGAGGCTGACAAGACGCTGAATGCGATGAATGAACGCCTATGGTTGAAAGACCGTGGTCATTGGGCGGAGTATCAAGATTTCATGGGACTGAAACGCAAGCATGAGCATGCCGCATTGTGGAGTATCTACACCCCTATAGACTGCGGTATGGCAACAGCCGAGCAGGCCATTCGAGCCACGCAATACATAGACTCATGCATTCCACATATACCAGTGGTAATAGAAGGAGTTAAATCATCCAAGAAAGAAAAGCCACTCTGTCAGATTTCCACTACCGACTGGCACCCATACGCATGGAGCATCAACAATGTGGCTGCAGATGAGACTATGCATACGGCTCTGGCCTATTTTCAAGCAGGTCGCAGCGAAGAGGGGTTCCGACTCATAAAAGCAAACATCATGGACCAAGCTTACCTCGGTGCAAGTCCTGGCAACTTCGGGCAGATAAGTTTCTACGACCGTGCCCGTGGCGAACTGTACCGTGATTTTTCAGACAACTGCGGTATCTCGTCACGTGCCTTCATCGAAGGCCTCTATGGTATCCGTCCCGATGCACTCAATGGCAGGTGCTACATCCGACCTGGATTCCCTGCAGAATGGAAACATGCCTCTATCCAGACTCCTTATATGAAGTACACCTTCCAAAGGAAGGGCAACAAAGAAATATATGAGATAGAACAGAACTTTGCACAACCTCTGCAGATTGTTCTGCGCCAAAATACCGGTATTGGCTATGTGGAAACAGTAGGAACTACAGAAAAGAAGCAAACTATTATTGTAAACCGTGCCATACAGCAACCATTGCCTGAACCGTTTATCACCGCTGAACATATTGACGGCAAGGCATGGGGCAACAACTTCGACGATGTTCAGACCGACCGCTTGGAAACTGTCAATATGGATTCAAAGTGGAACAGTAATGTCAGCGACATCTTCAAGAACTTCTACCTGTCGCCGCGTCCAAAAGCTACGACCCTGTCCATTCCTGTCCACGGCATTGGCGAGTGGTGTCATCCCGAAATCATGGCCGACATCAACGATATCGCTCTGCGCCGAAAAGTTGGTTCCAAGGGTATGTTTACTACCGAGACACTGGGCATTCCTTTCCGTTCAGTGGCCAAAGGACACAATATAGCTTATACCTCGTTGTGGGACAACTATCCTAATGCCGTCACCATCCCATTGACAGGCAAAGCCAGTCATGCTTACCTGCTGATGGCAGGTTCGACCAATCATATGCAGAGCCGTATTGACAACGGCATCATTATAGTGACATATACAGACGGCAGCACCAACGAGCTACCTCTGCATAACCCTCACAACTGGTGCCCCATCGAGCAAGACTATTACGAGGATGGTCTGCAATTTCATGCAGCAAAGCCACGTCCTTACCGCATCGACTTCGCCACGACCCGTGTTTCCCGTGAGTTAATACCTATGGGCAAACGCTATGGACATCCAGCAAAGGGCGGAGTGTCTGCAAGTTACAATGACCGCTCGTTTGAAAAAGGTGCGGGCAT
Organism: Bacteroidaceae bacterium; assembly: GCA_017507385.1. Taxonomy (GTDB): domain Bacteria; phylum Bacteroidota; class Bacteroidia; order Bacteroidales; family Bacteroidaceae; genus Minthosoma. Next base: position 10,337 of record JAFWAX010000021.1, read on the forward strand.
CATCCTAGACATGCCTCTTGACAGAGAGAAGACATTGAAAGAACTCACAGTACGCACCCTGTCAAACGATGTCGTCATAGGTCTGATGGGCATTACTTTACAAAGACCTTAATTATCTTCTAAGCGACTGCTGAGATTGAGAAAAAAATAGTATCTTTGCAACATGAGGAAGTTGTTGTTAATATTCATGGCACTTTGTGCCCTCTCGGTTGATGCAGTTGTGGTGTTCTCTCGCAAGCTGAACACAAACAACGGACTGCCCGACAACAATATTCGTTCGCTGGTTCAAGACAGCAAAGGATACATATGGATGGGCAGTCCAAATGGATTGTATAGATACGACGGCTACTTCTTCACAACTTTCCGTCATGCCGAGACATGCTATGCCCTATCAGACGACAGAATTTTGTTAAAGAAGCATGGTAACCTGTTTTCTGTATATGATACAAAGCGTGAACAATTCGTTGAGATGGCATCAGCACAAATGGATAGTCTATACAAGCTAGTGCGCCAGCGTAAAGGTCCAGAGGAACTACTTGCACCATACCAACACATACTTGATCATGGAGGTGATTATATAAACGACAATTTGGGCAACGTCATCGTACTTGACCATACAGGCCAAATATGGTTCATTGACCGCAAAACGCAGGAAACCATCCGCATGAAGGTTTTTGACGAGCACTTGTTCTCTGTTGTCAACAGTCATAAATACAAGGTGCAGACCTCTGAACGCAAAGGACTTATATGGGTATCGACAAATGGCTGTGGAATCTCTGTCTATAACCGCAATACTCACGAGACGACGCACATAACCCGCCAAAGCGGACTCATCTCGACAGATAACATTCAAGACATTTGCCTCGATCACAACGACAACCTTTGGGCTGCCGATGAATTTCATGGTGTTGTCTGCCTCTCTACTGAACAAACTCAATGCGAGGTACACTTATTAGACACTGGGGATGATGTCATAAGAGTCAACCAGGTACGCCTAATTCATAAAGTAACCGACTCACTGTGCATGGTTGTTAATACACGAGGAGACGTATACGAGACAGATGCCAGACTACAGTTTGTACGGAAGCTCTCCGATAGGCCAATGGACATACACAGTTTATGTACCGACAAAGAGGGGCGACTTTGGTTAGGTTCCCGCAAACAGGGACTGTACCACCCTGAAGGTAAATGGATGAGTCATGAATCGGGAAATGCAAATACCCTATCGGGTAACAATGTCAATGCCTTGTTCTGTGACCGCGAAAATCGCATATGGGCAGGTTGCGAGGAAGGACAACTTGACCTTGTGAGTGACAGTAGCGTACGACACTTCCTACCAGCAAAAACATCACCAAAGGTAATCATGCAAAGCAGCCATGGCACTATCTGGGTAGGAGCACGCACAGGACTCTATTGTTTCCAACCCGACAAGCTACTGAATGACACATGTCAGTATGAGCACGTACTTACAAGCAACAATATAAATTATAGCGACGTAAGCTGTATCCATGAAGACAAGCACGGCCGACTATGGGTAGGCACGATAGGCGACGGACTATACTTAAGTGACAATAGAGGCAAGTCATTCACACACATTACCGTAAGAAACGGGTTAATTAGCAACAACATACAATCACTAGTTACTTCTGATGAAGGTGTTTTGTGGGTGGGTACAACCAATGGCATCACACTCTACAACACCTCCGATGGTCACTGCCAATATATCTATAACGAGCAGAACATACAACAGAACTACTACGCAGAAGGTTGTGCCTACAGGTTGCAAGAGGGGCATCTGGCTTTCGGCACAAACCACGGCATTCTTGTTTTTAATCCGACACAACACCAACGGAAACTTGACAGCCCTACAATGCAGCAACTCACTTTCACCGACTTTATAGTCGATGGAGAGTCGATTCCACTGGCAACTGACCAGATAACGTTAACCCACAACCAAAACTCGATAAATGTTCGCTTCTCTACTTTCAGTTTCAATTATTCCACACGATTCACCTATTGGCTAGAAGGTTATGACCGCCAATGGAGCGAGCTATCAGCCAGCAGCTTTGCCGAATACAAGAATCTGTCGCCAGGTCACTACGTACTACATGTAAAAGCCTACGGCAACAGCCAGAGTACAGACTCTGAACAAATGTTGACCATCATCATCCGTCATCCGTGGTGGCAGACGTGGTGGGCATACATGATATACATTATTACATCCATTGGACTGGCCTATTTTATCTACCACCAACTACGAATTGTTTACGACTTGCGCCGTCGTATCAGCATCGAGAAAGAACTGACCGAGTTTAAACTGGTGTTCTTTACTAATATATCGCACGAGTTCCGCACACCGCTCACCATCATTAGTGCTGCCATGGACCGCATACGCAGCGCTGGGGATTTGCCTGCTCAGTTGCGACAGCCAATAAGCAACATGGGGCGCAGTACCGACCGCATGCTACGGCTCGTAAATCAGTTGCTGGAGTTCAGAAAAATGCAGGCTGGCAAGTTGAAACTATCTCTTGAAGATACTGATGTTATAGAATTTGCAAGGAACATTTACCTGAGTTTCAACGACTTGGCAGATAACAAGCAAATCAGCTATAACTTCACGACAAATGTCAAGAGTTGCGAGATTCCACTAGACCGCCAGCATGTTGAAAAAGTCATTTACAACTTGTTGTCGAATGCCTTTAAGTACACTCCATCACGAGGCCGTATAGACGTCAAGTTGCACATATCCCCACCTCATGCCCTTACCATCACCGTAGAAGACACTGGCGTAGGTATTCCAAAGGATAAACAGGCAGAATTATTCCAGCGTTTCATGCAAAGTTCTTTCTCCGCCGACAGTATTGGCATAGGCCTGCACTTGTCGAAAGCATTGGTAGAGATACATCACGGAACGATTAACTTCGAAGAAAACCAGCCACAAGGTTCGCGCTTCATAGTGGAACTGCCTACAAAACGCGACATTTACCAACAAGAAGACTTTCTGGAACAGTCGCGATTAGAGCCCGTGTCGCATACAAAAGAACCCGTTTATCGGGAGATGACTGGTCTGCCTATGAACGACCGCTTGGTACTGGTTGTAGAAGATGATGCCGACATGGCAGACATGTTGAACCAGGTTCTTGGCCACTTTTTCCATGTAAACGTGGCAATGGACGGAACCGAAGCGCTTGAATGGCTTAAAGACAACAAGCCCGACCTCATCGTCTGTGACGTAATGATGCCTATAATGAACGGTTATGAACTGACACGCCGATTACGCAACCAAACTGCCACGCAGACCATACCCATCATCCTGCTCACTGCTCTAACTGCTGATGACAAGCACCTGAAGGGAATCCAAGCGGGGGCCGATGCATATCTGACAAAACCTTTTGACATTCAACTGCTAATCAGTTCATGCCGACAACTAATAGAGCAGCGTGACCTAATGCGCCGTCAAGCGACTGAAAGTCAAGACAAACAGCCAACAACAGCACCTCCCGGAATTATCGTCGAAGAGCGCGACCGTAAACTGCTCGAAGCCATGAATACATGGCTTCACAATCACATCAGTGACTCTACGCTATCTGTCGATAACATGGCGGAAGCCATGGGCTATCGGCGTTCTATCTTCTTCAAAAAGGTTAAAGTACTGACTGGACAGACACCTGCCGACTATATAAAAACGATTCGCATGAACCGTGCAGCCGAACTATTGCGCGACGAGACCATTACCGTAGCAGAGGTTTGCTATAAGGTGGGCATAAGCGACCCGCACTATTTTGCCAAGGTCTTCAAGCAGGTTTTTGGAATATCTCCAAAGAAGTATCAGCAAGGAAAACACATGTCTTAATTACCTTGATTATACTTTTGCTTGCCTGGCAATGAAGGGGATTCCTTTTTCTTTTCAATTTACATATTGAATGTAATTAAATTATGTTTATTTGTATTAGAAACAACATTTATAGTACATATTTATACTAATATGTACAAAACCCCACTTTTTCACAGTATATCCAGAGTAATTTTACAAAGAAAATAGCGCAACAGATATTGATATGATAAAATAACAAAATTAACAATATAATGAAAAGGACAATTATTATAAAGACTGTAATTTATGTGATGCTGACAATATTTACAACAACCACAGCAGAGGCACAACGTTATTACTCAATAAGACCTGGCATGGTATGGCTGGATACTGAAGGGAAACCAATACAGGCACACGGTTTTCAGGTAACAGAAATAGACGGAACATTCTACTGGTACGGTGAGAACAAGGAGCATACTATAATAGGCAGTAATGTATGGACATATGGTATTAGGTGCTACAAATCAAAAGATTTATACAATTGGGAAGACTGCGGACTGATTATCCCTCCTGACACTGTAAATCATCTATCGCCATTGCATTATTCACAGACACTTGACCGTCCACATATTATATATAATGAAAAGACTAGGAAATATGTATGTTGGATAAAGAGCATGGACACAGATGGCTATTTCGTCATCCTACAGAGTGACAATATAATGGGGCCTTACGAATATGTGCGTTCGCTTAAACCTCACGGTTTCGGTGTTGGCGACTTCGATATGTATGTCGATAAGGAAACCGGCAAGGGATATGTGTGGTTTGAGCGACCGCATTACGAGATGATATGCGCAGAACTTAGTGACGATTTTCTGAACGTAGAAGGCACATACTCAAAGCATTTCGTTGGAATGTTGCCGCCATACACACGAGAGGCACCGTCGCATTTTGTAAGAAACGGCAAGCACTATATGTTTACATCAGGTACGACAGGCTATGTTCCAAACCCATCACTGGTATCATCGTTCAATGACTATCACGGCGAGTACACCAATCTTGGAGACCCGCACATAGGAGATAAGTTGGAGTCATCGTTCTGCTCACAGATAACATGCGTAATAAAGATTCCAGGGAAGCATGACCTATACGTGGCGTTGGCTGACAGATGGCTGCCACAACTTGAAGGTACCGACATTCCCCAAAGAGTGGCAAAGGATAAAATCAGGCATTATCTGAACCATAAGCCTTTTCCACAGGATTTTTCCGAACCGAAAACAAAAGACAAGCGTGACAAGAAGCGCAGCAAGTGGGACGCAACGAGCCATGCCACTTATGTATGGTTGCCTGTCATATTCGACAAAGACGGCACACCACGAATAGAATGGAAAGACGAATGGCGGTTGGAGGACTATGATATTCCTACACGCAATCAGACAGGTCCGACTGTCATGCCCAAGAATATCGAGCATATAGATGCGCCTTTTGCAATGCAACAAATACAACGTCCTATGTTTCCAGCGAGAAGAAGCATAGTGAAAATGAGCAAAAAGGGCATGTCAACAAAAGCGATACAGAATGCCATCGACAAGATGTCGGCTAAGGGCGGAGGAACGGTTGTTATTCCCGATGGCAATTGGCATAGCGGTCGCATAGAATTGAAAAGCAATGTGGAACTTCATTTATCAGACAAAGCCTGCATCAACTTCAGCGGAGAAGTGAAAGACTATCTTCCTGTAGTATTCACACGTGATGAAGGCATAGAAATCTTCTCGCTCGGAGCATGCATTTATGCCTGTGAGGCAGAAAATATCGCACTTACAGGCAAAGGCACCATCGTTGGTCCTTCTACAGACTGCGAAATATATCAGATAAACAAGGAAACTGCACTGAACATTGAAAAGATTGCCCCCAACCGCCCATTGGAAGAGCGCATATATGACGGCATACAAAACAAGGAGGTGTTCTTGCCAAAGACATTTGCACCTATCAACTGTAAAAATGTGCTGATTGAAGGCATCACACTTAACAACGGGCTATATTGGAATGTGGTGCCACAGTATTGCGAAAACGTTATAATACGTGGCGTGACGGTTAATAGTTTTGGACATGGCAGAACAGATGGCATTGATATCGAGTCGTCGAAGAATGTGCTTGTAGAATACTGTTCGCTTGACTGTCAGGACGATTGCTATACGATGAAATCCGGACGAGGCAGTGACGGGGTGCGCGTTGGTAAACCTACCGAAAATGTTGTCATTCGCTACTGTATCGCTCTTCGGGGAGCTGGGGGTATTGTATGCGGAACTGAAGTGGCAGGAGGAATACGAAACATTTACATGCACGACTGTGTTTTCGACGGCACTGATCAAGCATTCAGATTCAAGACTTTACGCTCGCGTGGCGGAGGGGTCGAGAACATATACGTTGAAAGAGTACGTGCGAACCTTAAAGGTCCAGCATTCTACTGCGACATGCTGGGTTCCGTCAAATGGGGCGGAGATTTGGCAAAGCGTCACCCTGTGAGACCTATCAATAATTACACACCCGATTTCCATTCTATAGTCATAAACAATGTTGTGATAGAAAACTGCAAAAAGTTTATCGAAGCCATTGGTCTGCCTGAACGACCATTGCGCAATGTACTTTTCAGTAATGTCAAAGCTCGATGCATTGACTTTGCCAAGATACGCGATGTTGAATCATTTGTGATACAGAATGCAGAAATTACTGCAGACAACACAGAGGTATATATCGACGGCACAACAGGTATCATGATGCTTAATGCTAATGTCAATGGGCGGAAACCCGAAAACATTAAATACAATGGTGAGAAGTCAACAAGAGTAATAATCAAATAGCCAACAATATTTATGAAACATTCAAGTTTACTTGAAATGTTTGACCGAGAAAAGAAAAGCGTATGTCAGAGCATCACTGCCCTGCATACGCTACAAGAGAAAAATGCTTATGAAACACTAATTATTTTTTCAATATCGCTACTGCCGCCAACAACAATTCTTTTGACATTTCGTGCCCTATCTTTCCGCCTGTTACCGCCGATGAAATCTGCTGTACGCAAATGGCACGCTCGTCTTCAGACAACTTACCGACATTATCTTTAACCTTTTGGTAGAGTTTTGTGCAGACATGAAAGCCCGCTGTCTGATTAGCTGCATAACGATTTAGATTTATCACCGTCATCAAGTCATTCAGAATGCTAATGAAAGTCTGGTCGCTTTTCTTTGTGCTCATTCCCATTTCACTAAATGGGAACCTTATATTAAGACTATCCAAATTAGCATAGACATTGTTCAGATTCTGCAAGTCTAAGTCATTCATTTGTATTTGAAAT
>JAFWAX010000002.1 GCA_017507385.1 Bacteroidaceae bacterium
GCTGCAGCTGTTGCTGTTGCTGCTGGTCCTGCAGCTGGTGGTGAGGCTGCTGCTGAAGAGAAGACATCATTCGATGTTGTTCTCAAGAGCGCAGGTGCTGCTAAGCTCCAGGTAGTAAAGGCTGCTAAAGAAGCTCTCGGTCTTGGTCTGAAGGAGGCTAAGGATCTTGTTGATGCTGCACCTTGCAATGTTAAGGAAGGCGTAGACAAGGCAACTGCTGAGGCTGTTAAGGCTGCTCTCGAGGCTGCTGGCGCTGAGGTAGAGATTAAGTAATAAACACCTTAGAATAACTATGGTTAAGAATCCTCAGGTTGAGGGTTCTTAACCTTTTTGTGTCTTTAGGGCACCCTTGGCATTCTGGATGTTCTGGTTCTTCTAGAACTTCTGGATTTTCCCAGTCTTGTACTAATTGGATAATCTGAATTTTAATTCAAAAAAAATATAAGATGTCTCAAATCATCAACAACCGAGTTAACTTTGCAACGGTAAAGAATCCGGTGCCATATCCCGACTTCTTGGATGTTCAGCTCAAGTCGTTCAGGGATTTCCTTCAGTTAGACACTCCGCCAGAGAAGCGCAAGAAGGACGGTCTTTACAAGGTGTTTGCAGAGAATTTCCCAATCGCTGATACCCGCAATAACTTCGTTCTTGAGTTCTTGGACTACTATTTGGATGCACCTCGCTATTCTATTGAAGAATGTTTGGAGCGTGGTCTTACATACAGTGTTCCTTTGAAGGCCAAGCTGAAGCTTTATTGCTCTGACCCCGATCATGAAGAGTTCGATACTGTCATTCAGGATGTATTCTTGGGTTCAATCCCCTATATGACAGACAACGGAACGTTCGTTATCAATGGTGCCGAACGTGTCGTAGTCTCTCAGCTGCACCGCTCTCCAGGCGTGTTCTTCGGATCGAGCGTACATGCGAATGGCACTCCTCTGTTCTCTGCTCGAATCATTCCATTCAAGGGTTCTTGGATTGAATTCGCCACCGACATCAACAATGTGATGTATGCTTACATCGACCGTAAGAAGAAGCTCCCTGTGACAACTCTTCTGCGTGCCATCGGCTTTGAGAATGACCGAGACATTCTTGACATCTTCAGCCTTTCAGACGAAGTAAAGGCTACTGCAGCGAATCTCGAGGCTGTAATTGGCCGCAAGCTGGCAGCTCGTATTCTCCAGTCATGGAATGAAGACTTTGTAGATGAAGATACTGGTGAAGTTGTATCTATTGAGCGCAACGAGATTCTTGTTGACCGTGATAGCGTCATCACAGAAGATGTGATAGAGAAGATACTTGATTCAGGTGTTGATACAGTTCTCGTACAGAAGGAAGATGCCAACACTGCCGATTTCTCTATCATCTTTAATACGCTTCAGAAAGACCCAAGCAACTCTGAGAAGGAAGCTATCACCTATGTGTATCGTCAGCTCCGCAATGCTGATCCTGCCGACGATGCTTCTGCCCGTGAAGTCATCAATGGCTTGTTCTTCTCAGACAAGCGTTATGACCTTGGCGATGTTGGCCGTTATCGCATCAACAGAAAGTTGAATCTTTCTATTGACCCAGAGGTTCGAGTTCTGACAAAGGAAGATATCATTGCCATCATCAAATACTTGGTTGAACTCGCAAATTCCAAGGCTGTTGTCGATGATATTGACCACCTGTCAAACCGCCGTGTACGTACAGTTGGCGAACAGCTCTCCAACCAGTTCGCAAGCGGTCTTGCTCGTATGAGCCGTACCATCCGTGAACGCATGAACGTGCGTGACAGCGAAGTGTTCTCTCCAACAGACCTGATTAACGCGAAGACCATTTCCAGCGTTATCAATTCTTTCTTCGGAACCAATCCGCTGTCTCAGTTCATGGACCAGACCAATCCGCTTGCAGAGGTTACTCATAAGCGCCGCCTGTCAGCCCTTGGTCCTGGTGGTCTTTCTCGTGAACGTGCTGGTTTCGAGGTACGTGACGTACACTATACTCACTATGGACGTCTTTGTCCTATCGAGTCTCCTGAAGGTCCAAACATCGGTTTGATATCTTCTCTTTGCGTATATGCAAAAATCAATAATCTCGGATTCATCGAAACTCCATACCGTCAGGTTGTTGATGGAGTTGCCGACATCAATAATGACCATATCGTTTATCTTTCTGCAGAAGAGGAAGAAAACAAGATCATTGGTCAGGGAAATGCTCCGCTGAAAGATGACGGACACTTTGTTCGCAAGGTCGTTAAGTGCCGTCAAGATGCAGACTATCCAGTAGTGCCTCCAACAGAGGTTGATTACATGGACGTTGCTCCACAGCAGATTGCCTCTATTGCGGCAGCACTTATCCCATTCCTTGAGCACGACGACGCCCACCGTGCACTCATGGGCTCTAACATGATGCGCCAGGCCGTTCCGCTCATCCGTACCGAAGCCCCAATCGTTGGTACTGGCATTGAGAAGCAGGTGTGTGAAGACTCTCGCACGATGATTGTTGCAGAAGGTGATGGTGTAGTTGAATATGTTGATGCAACAACAATCCGAATCCTCTATAACCGTACTGAAGATGAGGAGTTTGTAAGCTTCGAACCTGCTCTTAAGGAATATAAGATTTCAAAATTCCGTCGTACCAACCAGAACATGACAATCGACCTCCGTCCAATTTGCGACCGTGGTCAGCAGGTGAAGAAAGGCGACATCCTCACAGAAGGCTATGCTACAGAGGCAGGCGAGTTGGCTCTTGGCCGCAATCTCCTCGTTGCTTACATGCATTGGAAGGGTTACAACTATGAGGACGCAATCGTGCTCAACGAGCGTGTTGTTCGCGAAGACCTCCTCACATCAGTTCATGTTGACGAGTATGCTCTTGAAGTGCGCGAGACAAAACGTGGTGTTGAAGAGCTTACAGCCGACATTCCAAACGTCAGCGAAGATGCGACTAAGGATCTTGACGAGAATGGTATCGTTCGTGTCGGTGCCCGCATTGAGCCAGGCGACATCCTCATTGGCAAGATTACTCCAAAGGGAGAATCCGATCCAACTCCAGAAGAGAAGCTGCTTCGCGCCATCTTCGGTGACAAGGCAGGTGATGTGAAAGATGCCTCTCTCAAGGCAACTCCTTCTCTCTCAGGTGTTGTCATCGACAAGAAACTCTTCTCTAAGGCGATGAAGACCCGTGCTTCAAAGGCCGAGGACAAGAAGATTCTGCCTAAGTACGATCAGGAGTATCAGGACAAGATGGATGGCCTCAAGGAAATCCTCATCGACAAGATTCTTGAACTTACTGACGGCAAGCTGTCAAAGGGCGTGAAGGACTACATGGGCGCAGACATCATCCCATGCGGCGCCAAATTCATTGCAGGTGCTCTTCACAACATTGACTATACAGCTGTACAGCTCACAGGATGGACAGATGATGAACACGCGAATGAACTCATCCGCCAGCTCGTCATCAACTACCTCAAGCAGTACAAGATTCTTGCAGCCGAACTTCACCGCAAGAAGTTTGCGCTCACCATTGGCGACGAACTCCCCTCTGGCATCATCCAGATGGCAAAAGTCTATATCGCCAAGAAGCGCAAGATCGGTGTCGGCGACAAGATGGCAGGACGCCACGGAAACAAGGGTATCGTATCCAAGGTCGTTCGTCAGGAGGACATGCCATTCCTCGAAGACGGAACTCCGGTAGATATCGTGCTCAATCCGCTCGGTGTGCCTTCACGTATGAACATCGGTCAGATTTTTGAGACCGTGCTTGGTTCTGCCGGAAAGAAGCTCGGCGTGAAATTCGCCACTCCAATTTTCGATGGTGCACGTCTTGAAGACCTTTGCGAGTGGACAGACAAAGCAGGTCTGCCACGTTACGGACGTACCTACCTCTACAATGGTGAGACCGGTCTTCGTTTCGACCAGCCAGCAACAGTTGGTGTGACCTACATGCTCAAGCTCGGTCACATGGTTGAAGACAAGATGCATGCTCGTTCCATTGGTCCTTACTCACTCATCACTCAGCAGCCACTTGGCGGTAAAGCGCAGTTCGGTGGCCAGCGATTCGGAGAGATGGAAGTTTGGGCACTCGAGGCATTCGGTGCATCCCACATTCTTCAGGAAATCCTCACCATCAAGTCAGACGATGTCAATGGCCGCAGCAAGGCTTACGAAGCAATCGTTAAGGGCGACCCAATGCCAACTCCAGGCATACCAGAGTCACTCAACGTGCTTCTCCACGAGCTCCGTGGCCTCGGTCTGAGCATTTCATTGGATTAATAAATATCATCGGTTATAAGGTTCATGCGGTTCTACGGTCATGCGGTTGTTATGCTGTAAAACCTCAAAGCCGTAAAACCTCAAAACCGTAAAAACAGATATAATATGGCTTTTAAGAAAGAATCAAAAGTTAAAAATAATTTCACCAAGATAACCATCAGCCTGGCTTCTCCAGAAGAAATCCTCGAGAACAGCTGTGGTGAGGTTTTGAAGCCAGAAACCATCAACTACCGCACTTATAAGCCCGAGCGCGATGGTCTCTTCTGCGAACGCATATTCGGTCCAACCAAGGATTATGAGTGCCATTGCGGCAAGTACAAGCGCATTCGCTACAAAGGCATTGTCTGCGACCGATGCGGTGTTGAAGTGACAGAGAAGAAGGTTCGCCGTGAACGCACAGGCCACATCGCGCTTGTCGTGCCAGTAGCTCACATCTGGTACTTCCGTTCATTGCCCAACAAGATAGGCTACCTTCTTGGACTTCCAACCAAGAAGCTTGACGCAGTCATCTACTACGAGCGCTACATCATCATTCAGGCAGGAGCTGCCGAGAATGAAGAAAAGAACATCCTCAACAACGAGCTGTTGACAGAGGACGAATATTACGATGTGATTGACAGCCTCGACCCAAGCAACGAACTTCTCCCAGACGATGATCCAAACAAGTTCATCGCCATGATGGGCGCAGAAGCCATCGAGTATATGCTCAAGCGCATCAACCTCGACCACCTTGCAAACGAACTTCGTGCCGCAGCAGAGAAAGACGGCTCAGTTCAGCGCAAGACAGATGCCCTCAAGCGCCTGCAGGTCGTAGAGTCCTTCCGCGCAAGCAAGGGCAAGAGCCGTCCAGAGTGGATGATTATGCACAACATCCCAGTGACACCCCCAGACCTCCGTCCGCTCGTGCCGCTGGATGGTGGACGTTTTGCCACATCCGACCTCAACGACCTCTATCGTCGTGTCATCATCCGTAACAACCGACTCAAGCGACTCATCGAAATCAAGGCTCCGGATGTCATTCTCCGCAACGAGAAGCGCATGCTCCAGGAAGCAGTCGATTCACTTTTCGACAATTCTCGCAAGAGCAGCGCAGTCAAGAGCGAGAGCAACCGTCCATTGAAGTCACTCTCCGATGCCCTCAAAGGCAAGCAGGGACGCTTCCGCCAGAACCTCCTTGGTAAGCGTGTTGACTATTCTGCACGTTCCGTAATCGTTGTAGGTCCAGAGCTGAACATGGGCGAGTGCGGTCTTCCAAAGCTCATGGCTGCCGAACTGTACAAGCCATTCGTTATCCGCAAGCTCATCGAGCGCGGCATCGTGAAGACCGTCAAGTCAGCCAAGAAGATTGTTGACCGTCGCGACCCCGTTGTTTGGGACATCCTCGAATACGTGATGAAGGGTCATCCAGTGCTCCTCAACCGTGCACCTACACTTCACCGTCTGGGTATTCAGGCATTCCAGCCACGCATGATAGAAGGCAAGGCAATCCAGCTTCACCCACTCGCATGTACAGCGTTCAATGCCGACTTCGACGGCGACCAGATGGCCGTTCACCTTCCACTTTCCAACGAGGCAATTCTTGAAGCACAGCTCCTGATGCTTCAGTCACACAACATCCTTTCTCCAGCCAGTGGCGATCCAATCACCGTGCCTTCACAGGACATGGTGCTCGGACTCTACTATACATCTAAGATACGCCCAGGCGCAAAAGGCGAGGGACTCACATTCTACGGTCCAGAAGAAGCCATCGTGGCTTACAACGAAGGCCGTGTCGATGTACACGCCCAAATCAAGTGCGTGGTGAAAGACATCGACGAAGAAGGCTGCCCGGTAAAGCGCCTTGTCGAGACCACAGTTGGACGCATCATCATCAACGATGTCATTCCAGATGAAGTAGGTTTCGTCAACGAGGTCATCGGCAAGAAAGCCCTCAAGAAAGTCATCACACGCGTTATCAAGAGCGTAGGTATGGCACGCGCCTGCGAATTCCTCGACGGAATCAAGAACTTAGGTTATCGCAAGGCATACGAAGGCGGTCTGTCATTCGTGCTCGACGACATCATCATCCCTGCTGAGAAAGAGCAGATTGTACAGGAAGGTCACGACACCGTCGATCAGATTACCATGAACTATCAGATGGGTCTCATCACCGACAAGGACCGCTACCAGCAAGTCGTTGAGACATGGACCAAGGCAAATGAATCCCTCAAGAAGACTCTCATGAAGCAGATGACCGAAGCCGACCAAGGCTTCAACGCAGTCTTCATGATGCTCGACTCTGGAGCCCGTGGTTCTGCCGACCAGATTTCTCAGCTCGCAGGTATGCGTGGTCTGATGGCGAAGCCACAGAAGGCCGGTGCTTCCGACAACAACATCATCGAGAACCCAATCCTTTCCAACTTCAAGGAAGGAATGTCAGTGCTTGAGTACTTCATCTCTACCCACGGTGCACGTAAGGGTCTTGCCGATACTGCCCTCAAGACAGCCGATGCAGGTTACTTGACTCGCCGTCTTGTTGACGTATCTCACGACGTCATCATCAACGAAGAAGACTGCGGAACACTCCGCGGACTTGTCTGCACAGCCCTCAAGGACGGAGACCGCGTTGTTGCTTCGTTGGCAGAACGCATCCTCGGCCGTGTGTCAGTGCACGACATCGTCAATCCTCAGACCAACGAGCTCATCGTTGCCAGCGGCGAAGAAATCACCGACCGTCTTGCAGCAGAAATCGAGGCTTCAGGCATCGAGAGCGTTGAGATTCGTTCAGTGCTCACTTGCGAGAGCAAGAAGGGTGTCTGCATGAAGTGCTACGGACGCAACCTCGCCACCCAGCGCATGGTGCAGAAGGGCGAAGCAGTCGGCGTCATCGCTGCACAGGCCATTGGTGAGCCAGGTACACAGCTTACTCTCCGTACATTCCACGCCGGTGGTGTCGCAGGTAACGCTGCTGCCAACGCACAGATTAAGGCAAAGAACAACTCTAAGATAGAAATCGACGAACTCCGCACCGTTGCTCGTCCTACAGCTGAACATCCTGATGGACAGGTTGTTGTAGGCCGACTCGCAGAACTCCGATTCGTCGATGTCAATACAGGCATCATCCTCTCCAGCGTGCCACTGCCATACGGAGCCAACCTCTACGCTATGCCAGGCGACATCGTTGAAGCAGGACAGGTCATTGCAGAATGGGACCCATTCAACTCCGTCATCGTGACCGAGTTCGATGGTGTGGCACAGTTCGAAGGCGTGAAGGAAGGTCTCACCTACCGCGTAGATGTCGATGAGACAACAGGACTCCGCGACCTCATCGTCACCGAAGCAAAAGACCGCACCGCAGTTCCTTACTGCCACATCCTCGCTGCACCGGAAGGCGAACTCCTCCGCACCTACTCATTCCCAATCAACGGACACATCGTTGTTGAAGACGGACAGGAACTCAAGGCCGGAGACGTGCTCGTGAAGATTCCACGTTCAGTTGCCAAGGCTGGTGACATCACCGGTGGTCTTCCACGTGTTACCGAGCTCTTCGAGGCACGCAACCCATCCAACCCAGCTGTTGTAGCAGAAATCGATGGTGAAGTGACCATGGGCAAGGTGAAGCGCGGCAACCGCGAAATCATCCTCACCTCAAAGGTCGGCGATGTGCGCAAGTACCTCGTGCCGCTGTCAAAGCAGATTCTCGTGCAGGAAAACGACTATGTGCGTGCCGGAACACCACTCTCCGACGGTGCCATCACGCCAGCCGACATCCTTGCCATCAAGGGTCCTACCGCTGTGCAGGAATACATCGTCAATCAGGTGCAGGACGTTTACCGTATGCAGGGCGTGTCCATCAACGACAAGCACTTTGAAATCATCGTTCGCCAGATGATGCGCAAGGTTCGCATCGAAGATGCCGGCGATACCCGATTCCTCGAAGAAGGTATCGTTGACAAGCTCGACTTCCTCGAGGAGAACGACCGCATCTGGGGCAAGAAGTTCGTCATCGACGCAGGCGACTCTGAGACACTCGAGCCAGGTATGATCATCACAGCACGCAAGCTCCGCGACGAGAACTCCATGCTCAAGCGCCGCGACCTCAAACTCGTGCAGACACGCGATGCCATCCCTGCCACTTCAACTCAGATTCTCCAGGGTATCACACGCGCAGGTCTCGGTTCAAAGAGCTTCATGTCATCTGCATCATTCCAGGAGACAACCAAGGTGCTCAACGAGGCAGCCATCTGCGGAAAGAGCGACCCGCTCGAAGGCATGAAGGAGAACGTCATCTCGGGTCACCTCATCCCAGCCGGTACCGGTCTCCGCGACTTCGACAAGATCATCGTTGGAGCAAAAGAAGACTTCCAGGCTGTTGAGCGTCGTCCATTCGATGCCGACATGGCATTCCCATCTTTCGACAGCGATTTCTAATCGGATATACCATAACTTGCAATACCCAAGACGGGGCGAGCCAATTCGGCTCGCCCCGTCTTTTTTTATGTGCCCACCGCCTGCATAATATTTAAAGCACCGTGCACGAAATATTTCAAACACGGTGCTTTAAATATTATGCAGGCGGTGAATGCTGAGGAAATCAGTTTGACTTTCATCCTCAATAATCCCCCAATTTATCCGTCAAATTCTTATGGAAAGCCAAAATCATGCAGGAAAATATGAAAAAAACTTAATTTTTTTGTTGATTATTGAAAAGTTTTCCATAAATTTGCCCATCTAACAGTGTTAGCATCAGGCTTAGGCCTAAAACTTATTGTACATTATTTATAATTAACTTTTTTATTCACTTAAATTCATTACCTATGAAGAAGAATCTACTAAGATTGGCAACTTTTGTTGCTTCTTTGGTGGTTTGTCTTAGCGCAAGCGCTATTGACAACGTCCTTAAAAAGACGGAATTGCTGAATGAGGTGACTTCTGTTGAAGCTCTCAAGGAAGCAACCTTCATGCTCCAGAACGAAGATGCACGTGTTCTTTACACGCCATCAGGCTGGGACATTAAAGTCGGCACCATTTTGGATGCAGTCAGCAAGAATGACAACGGTGGTTTCTACAAGTTGGAAAACGTCACAATTGATGGTGCTGACCACTTCCTCATGCCAGTTTTCAACATTGACAAGAGCCAACGTAAATTCTGGGCTGGCAATCAGTATGTGAACTCTCAGCCAGAAGGTGGCAATGTCATCTTTGGTTTGTCAGGAACTAACGACCAGCATGGTCAGGATGGTCTAAACCTCGCTGTATGGGATATTACATACGAAGAGGGCAAGGGATTTGCATTCCACTGCGTTGGCCGTGACATCTACATTGGCAGCGATGACGCAGCTGCTCGTCCATCAACTGAAATCAAGTATTGGAGAGCATATACTGACTACATTGCAGGTTACGATAAGGCCGAAGTAGAGGCTGCTTACGCTCTTGCAATCGAGGCTGTTAAGGCTTCTGATGACAAGGCTGCTTTGGAGGCTGCTAACGCAGCATTCGTTGCTGATGAAAATCTTGACGCATACGGTGATGCTGTAAATGCAGCTATCAATGCTATCAATGCATGCGAAGCTGTAAATGCCGCATACGCTAACCTTGATGCAGCAGGTGCAGCAAAGGCTGCTGAGGTTCTCGGCAAGTACAATGCTGGTGAATACAAGAATATTGCAGAACTTCGTGCTGCATACATCGAGGCTGCAAAGGCTCAGACTACAGCTGGTGCCATCATGACTGGTGCTATCGTGAACCCAAGCTTTGAGCTTGGCACACTCGAAGGCTGGACTTCTACTGATGGTGGAGCTATAGCAAACAACTACAACTTCGGCTATAGAACTGGTGATAAGTTCGTTGAGAGATGGACAGATGGCAATAATGGTGGCAAACTCTCTGACGGATCATTGATGCAGACAATTGCAGGTCTTCCAAACGGCTTCTACACTCTCACAGCAGAGATGCAGAACCTCGAGCAGGGCAACAATAGTGCTAATGGTAAGGGCTTCTACCTTGTGGCTAACACTGACTCTACAGAAGTTGCTGTTGCTGGCGAGACTGTGAAAGTTACCACTAAAGTGACTGACGGCACACTCGCTCTCGGCGTAGCATTGAAGGGCTGTACAGGTAACTGGATGTGCGTGGACAACTTCCAGCTCACTTACGAAGGAACTGTTCTAAAAGATGCATGGTACACAGAAGGTGCGTTCGCAATTGTTGGACACGACTTCGTTGATGGCGTTAAGAACGAATTTGTTGAACCACGATGGGTTGCTGACGCAGAAGGCAATGCATACATCGAAGTTACTTCCAACGACAACCCATCACAAGAATGGGACAGCCAGATCTTCATCACACTGAACGACGAACTTAAGGTTGGTGACAAGGTTAACTTCTCTATGCTCGTTCGCGGTACTGCCGAAGGCGTTATGTCAACACAGACTCACTCTGCTCCAGGCAGCTATGTTGGCGGTCTCTGGCCAGACATCAATGTAACTACAGAGTGGACTAAGTACGAGAATGTTTACACAGTTTCTAATGCAACTGCTAAGACACTCGTATTCAACCTTGCTAAGGCTGCTACAGCTAACAACTTCCAATTCGACGACATCGCTATCTCTATCGAGAAGGCTCCAGAATTCGAATGGGTTGACATCATCAAGAATGGCGACATGGAAGGTACAGACACCAGCTGTTTCTACAAGACTGAAGCAACAGTAGGTCCATCTATCGCTGCTATCACTGCTGGCGCAGGTAAGGATGGTTCTGCTGGTATCGAGGTACAGTCTGCTGATGCTCCTGCTGAGGATTGGGATACTCAGTTCTTCATCCGTCTGCCATACGTTCTGCCTGCAGGAACACACTTCCTCTTAGAGTTCGACTACAAGGCAGACAAGGAAGGTCAGGCTGACACTCAGTCTCACGGCGAGCCAGGCGCCTACAAGCATTATGCATGTGCAGGCTCTCCAAACTTCACAACCGAATGGCAGACTTACAAACAAGAAGGCACTGTTGCAAACGAGGCTGATGGCATGTACACTATCGCATTCAACCTCTCTAAGAACAAGGTTGCTACTAAGTTCTTTATCGACAACGTGAAGTTCTTCGTTCAGGACAATGTTCTCCCAGAACTCACAGCTTCTCCAGACCTCTCTAAGAAGGATTTCTCTCTCGACGTTGAGCGCTACCCAGGTCAGGGCTATGGCGCAACAACTTTCACTCCAGACTTCACTGAGGCACTTGCATTCCTTGGCATCGAGGATATCACAGCAGCTACTCTCGTTGGTATTAACGCCGACGGTTCAGAAGAGGCTGCTCCTGGTCCTGGTGGTATCGACGGTTGGTGCAACTCTGAAGGCACATTTGTTGGCTGGGGTACAGAAGCAAAGATTTGTGTTAAGTTCTTCCCATCTGTTCCACAGTATGAAATCTGCGACATGAACGGTGCAGACGTTGTAGGCACAACTTATACAGTTAAGTACGCTCTCAAGGCTAACGACAAGACTGCCATCTTTGCTATCAACGTGAAGTTCGTGGAGAAGCCAGTGATTTACCTTGCAGACTACACAGCAAAGGCAGAAACTGTAGAACTCAAGATTGCTGCACAGGACGCTGAAGGTAACTGGGCTGCAGAAAGCGCAACAGAAGCTATCAATGTTGCAGACATCACTGCTCTCGTTGGTGAAAACTACGTTGTATACGGCGTAGGTGCAAAAGATGGCGATAAGGAAACTCTTACTAACAGTTATTCTTGTGACCCACATCCTGGTTTCTGGTGCTTGGCTGATGGAACAGCAGACGTTTGGGCTAACAGCACATTCGGTGTAAGCTTCTATGCTGCTGAAGGCGTATTCAAGACTTGGACAAAGGCTGCTGTAACAGAAGACCTCTCTACTACATTCTACTTCGTAAATGAAGAAGCTAAAGAATATGTAGCATACAAGGTTGTACTCTGTGCTCCAGAAGTTGTAGATGAATGGTTTGCTGAAGGCAACTTCAAGGTAAACGACTATGTAAACGGCGAAAAGATGGCTATTGCTGATGCACGCTACGAAGTTGACCCAACAGACGAGAGCAACAGTTGTATCGTTGTAACTTCTAACGATGAACCAGCAAACGATTACGATGCTCAGCTCTTCATTTCAACAACAGATCCCCTCAATGTAGGTGATGTTATTACATTGACCATGAAGGTACGTGCAGATAGAGAACAAAGCGCTGCTTCACAGGCTCACTCTACTCCAGGTGACTACATTCACTGGGCATGTGTTGGCAATATCAACTTCACAACAGAGTGGACTGAAATTACACTTACTGCAACTGTTACAGCTGACATGTCTAAGGAAGACAAAAAGATGCAAACTATCACATTCAACCTTTCTGACATGACAAACAAGACAGCTAACAACTTCTACTTCGATGACATCAAGCTTGAAGTTGCTGTTCCAGACGCTATCGAAGGCGTTGAAGCTGCTACTGCTGCAAATGGCAAGTACATGGAGAACGGCAAGCTCGTTATCATCAAGAACGGCAAGAAGTACAATATTGCTGGTCAGGTTATTGAGTAATTCTCAGACTGACAAATAAATAAACATACTTAAAATCCTTCGGGCAGGAATGCCCGAAGGATTTTTTTTTACTCAAGAAGTTTCGTGTACAAAGAAGATGTAGGAGGATATGCCGCTTTTCAGCGACGGAGGTAGAGGACGATACTTGTCTGTGGATATTCTGCAGCAGAACCATTGTCATTTACTTTCTTCTATTTTTATCTATCTACAAGGTTGGTTGTGCTTGCGAAAGTTATTTTTTTATTGAAAATCGCGAAAAAGTTCTTGTATTCACGAACTTTTTCTTTATCTTTGCATCAGCAAGCAATATAAAATCAGATGAAAATCCTTAAATATAAATTATTGAAAGATTTTTGGAAAAAGCATCCAGAGGCGGAAGACCCATTGAAACGCTGGGCGGAATTAGTGGAGAATATAGACTGGAAGTCCCATGCAGAACTTAAAGAGACCTTCCCTGCCGCCGATTATGTGGGCAACGACCGATACGTTTTCAACATTTCCGGCAATAAATTCAGAATGGTCACCGTCGTGGTCTTCTTCAACGGCTTCTTACATGTGCGTTTCGTCGGAACACATGCGGAATATGATAAGATTAAAAACATTAAAACCATTTGAGTATGAAGATAAACAATGAAACAAAATACGTGGAAATTGAAGCACGTATTGAAGACTTGATTGAGAAAGGAACCATGCTGGGCGGTATGGAACAGCTAAGTGATATGGAGAAAGAAGAGCTGAAGGTGCTGAGTGAAGCTGCATACGAATGGGAATGTGAAGAAGAACCACATCCTTGGCGCGCAAAGCCGTCGCTCATAGCAGCAATTAAGGTGGCTCTCAAGAACAAAGGCTATAAACAGAAAGATGCCGCCAAAATTATAGGCATTTCTGCTACAGGACTAAGCGACATTCTGCATGGCAGACGAGCCATTAGCTATGAGGTTGCACGAAGCCTTTACCACGATTTGGGCGTACCAGCCAATATCGTATTAGCATAAGCTGACTTTCAAAACAATTTTGTTTTTGCACTCTTTTCCTGCTTTTGAGCATTAAACGGGGCACTTGTGGTGAAAAAATGAAAAAAATATTGTATATTTGCAACCTTAATGCTCTTATTCTAACTTAGCGTAAAACCGACCTGTATCGGAACATATACATTAACAATCTATAATAATTATGAGTTTGAAAATTATTGTACTCGCAAAGCAGGTGCCAGACACTCGCAATGTCGGTCCTGATGCGATGACTCCGGAGGGTACTGTGAACCGTGCGGCGCTGCCTGCGGTGTTCAACCCCGAGGACTTGAATGCGCTTGAACAGGCTCTCCGCCTGAAAGACGCTAACCCTGGTTCTACTATCACCATGCTTACCATGGGTCTCCCCAAGGCTGCCGAGGTGCTGAAAGAAGGCATCTTCCGCGGAGCGGACGAGGGCGTGCTTATCTCTGACCGTCCTCTTGGTGGCGCTGACACGCTGGCGACTTCTTACACGCTGGCACAGGCAATCAAGAAGATTGGTGACTACGACATCATCATCTGCGGCCGTCAGGCTATCGACGGTGACACAGCGCAGGTTGGTCCGCAGGTGGCTGAAAAGCTCGGTCTCACTCAGATCACTTACACTGAGGAGATTATCTCGCTTGACAAGGATGCCAAGAAGATTGTGGCTAAGCGTCACATCGACGGCGGCGTGGAGACTGTTGAAGGCCCGCTTCCTATCGTGGTGACAGTGAACGGCTCTGCTGCTCCTTGCCGTGTGCGCAACGTGAAGCGTGTTTGGGCAAACAAGAACCGTGAATTCCCTGTATGGGGCGCTGCCGATATCGATGCAGACCCAGCACAGATTGGTAAGGCTGGTTCGCCAACCAATGTGAAGGCCGTGAAGAACATTGTCTTTAAGGCTAAGGAAAACAAGACTCTTACTTCTTCTGACGAGGACATTAACAGTCTGATTGTTGAACTTATGGAATCAAACACTATCGGATAATGAATAACGTATTTGTATATTGTGAACTTGAAGGCAACAAGGTTGCTGATGTAAGTTTGGAGCTCTGCACCAAAGGTCGCAAGCTCGCTAACCAACTTGGTGTACAGCTTGAGGCTGTCCTTGTAGGCTCTGGTCTTGACGGTGTTGAGAAACAGGTGATTCCGTTTGGTGTTGACAAGGTACACATTTTTGATGCTGAAGGTCTTTTCCCTTACACTTCACTTCCACATACATCTGCTGTCGTAAACCTCTTCAAGGAGGAGCAGCCACAGATTTGCCTTCTTGGCGCAACTGTTATCGGACGTGACTTGGGTCCACGCGTGTCTTCTGCTCTCCACTCTGGTTTGACAGCTGACTGTACGCAACTGGAGATTGGCTCTTTCGACATGAAGGTGAAGGATGCTGAGGGTAATTTCGTAGACAAGCACTACGAAGACCAGCTCTATCAGATTCGCCCTGCATTCGGAGGTTCTATCATCGCGACTATCGTGAACCCTGAGCATCGGCCTCAGATGGCTACTGTCCGCGATGGTGTGATGAAGAAGGAGATTCTCGACGAGAACTACAAGGGCGAGGTCATCAAGCATGATGTTGCCAAGTATGTTCCCGAAACAGACTATGTGGTGAAGGTGCTCGACCGTCACGTTGAAGCTGCGAAGCACAATCTGAAGGGTGCGCCAATCGTGATTGCCGGTGGCTATGGCGTAGGCGGTCCTGAAGGATTCAAGCTGCTCTTTGACTTGGCGAAGGAACTTCACGCAGAGGTGGGCGCAAGCCGTGCCGCTGTCGATGCCGGCTGGATTGACCATGACCGTCAGATTGGCCAGACTGGTACAACTGTACGTCCTAAGGTGTACATTGCCTGCGGTATCTCTGGTGCCATCCAGCACGTTGCGGGCATGAAGGACTCTGGCATCATCATCTCTATCAACAACGACCCACAGGCTCCGATCAACCAGATTGCCGACTACATCATCAATGGTACCATCGAAGAGGTTGTTCCAAAGCTGATTAAGTATTATAAGAAGAATAGTAAGTAAATTGGAGTTAAAAGAAGATAAAGGAAGGTAGAAGAAGATAAAGGACAATAGTTATGACGCGGAAATTTGAGGATATAGTAGCATGGCAAAAAGCTCATCAGTTTGCAGTGATGACCTATCACGCGACAAGGGCTTTCCCAGACTTCGAGAAGTTTGGACTGTGTTCTCAGTTTCAACGTGCCGCAGTGTCTATTGCAGCTAACATTGCTGAAGGATACAAAAAATTGAGCAAGGGCGATAAACTACGTTTCTTCAATGTCTCTCAAGGTAGTCTCGAGGAGTGCAGATATTATTGTATCCTCTCAAGAGACCTTGGCTATATTGACGAAACAACCTATCAGCAACTCGTTCAGGCCATTTTTGATACCAGTTACATGCTGAATGCCTATATCAAAGGCGTCGTCAATGATAATGGCATCGAAGACTAATGTCCTCTATCTCCTTTTACCTTCTTTTATCTCCATCTATCTCCTTGAAAAAGAAAAAATCATGGCAAATTCCTATACAGACGTTCCGGAAATTAAATTCCACATGGAACACCCGCTCATGAAGCGCATCGTAGAGCTGAAAGAGCGTAATTACGCTGACTACGGTCAGTACGACTATGCACCCAAGGACTACGAGGATGCACAGGAGAACTATGACAGCCTGCTCGAAATCACAGGCGACATCAATGCCAACATCATCGGCCCTAACTCTGAGGATGTGGATGCTGAAGGTCCACACTGCGAGAACGGCCGTGTGCGCTATGCTAGCAAGACTTATGAGAACCTCGATGCTACTATCAAGGCTGGTCTCTGCGGCATGACGATGCCACGCCGTTACGGCGGTCTGAACCTGCCTAACGTGGTGTACACAGCGGCAAATGAGATTATCGCTGAAGGTGATGCCGGTTTTGAAAACATCTGGTCACTTCAGGACTGTATCGAGACGCTCTATGAGTTCGGCGATGAGGATCAGCGCAAGCGCTACATCCCACGTGTTTGTGCTGGCGAGACCATGTCTATGGACCTCACTGAGCCTGACGCTGGTTCTGACCTCCAGTCAGTGATGCTCAAGGCTACTTTCGACGAGAAGGAGAACTGCTGGCGTCTGAACGGTGTGAAGCGTTTCATCACGAATGGTGACGCTGACATCCACCTTGTGCTTGCACGTTCAGTAGAAGGCACTCGCGATGGTCGCGGTCTCTCTATGTTCATCTATGACAAGCGCAATGGCGGTGTTGACGTGCGTCGCATCGAGAACAAGCTGGGTATTCACGGAAGTCCTACTTGCGAACTTGTTTACAAGAACGCCAAGGCTGAACTTTGCGGTTCAGAGAAGCTGGGTCTGATCAAGTATGTGATGGGACTGATGAACGGCGCTCGTCTGGGTATCGCTTCTCAGTCTGTAGGTGCAGAGCAGGCAGCTTACGAAGAGGCTATCAACTATGCTCGCGACCGCAAGCAGTTCGGCAAGGAAATCATCAACTTCCCTGCTGTCTACGATATGATTGCACGCATCAAGGCTAAGCTTGACGCTGGACGTTCACTGCTCTACATGACTGCACGCTATGTGGACATCTACAAGGCACTTGACGACATCTCTAAGGAGCGCAAGCTCACTCCAGAGGAGCGCGACGAGTTCAAGAAATACAGCAAGCTGGCTGACGCATTCACGCCGCTGGCTAAGGGTATGAACTCAGAATTCGCCAACGAGTCTGCCTACGATTCTATCCAAGTGCACGGAGGTTCCGGTTTCATGCTGGAGTACAAGTGCCAGCGTGTGTATCGCGACGCGCGCATCATGTCTATCTACGAGGGTACAACTCAGCTCCAGACTGTTGCAGCAATCCGCTACATCACTTCAGGATTCTATGCAAATGTCATCAAGGACTATGAGGCTGAGCCTGTAGCAGCTGAATACGAGTCTTACGCTGTGCGCATCAAGGACATGGCCGACAAGCTCGCCTACTGCACCAACAAGGCTAAGGAGGCTAACAACCAGGATTTCCTCGACCTCTGCTCACGTAAGCTTTACGAAATGACGGCTTATACCATCATGTGCCACTTGCTCCTTCAGGACACGCAGCGTGCTCCAGAGCTGTTCGGCAAGTCGCTCGTAGTGTTCATGAACTATGCTGAGAGCGAAGTGGCTAAGCACTTCAATTATGTTCTCAAGCTGGATGTGGATCAGTTGCCAAGCTACGTACAGGAATAACCTTGACATCATACAAGAGAAGGACCGTCTGCATTGCAAACGGTCCTTTTTGTATGATTTTCAACCTGTTTTGATGGCTGGATGAACTTTGTGGGCTTTATAACGGATCTACATCGTAGTAGATGTTGAGATTTTTGGCGATGGGGAGCGCGAGAATCTGGCTTTGTATGGATAGCAGTGCTTCGCGCACTTGTGTGATGGGTGCCTGATACTCGATTTTGAGCATGATTTTTCGGATATATAGGGATTGTATTCTGGATATAGGCGGGCGTTCGGGACCAAGGACTCTGCTGCCGAAAATGGCGCGGAGTCGTTCACCAGTTTCGGTGGCGAGGTGCTCAAGCAGCTGGTCGTCTCGGTGGCGCAAATAAACGTTGATGAGACGACGGAAGGGCGGGTAGTGGAAAAGCTGCCGTTCTGTCATCTGGTCGTAGAACATTTGCCAGTAGTCGTTGGTGGTGATATGCCGGATGATGTCACTGTCGGCCGAGCGTGTCTGCAAGATGACGTGCCCAGGATGGTGATTGCGTCCCGCACGTCCTGCTACTTGGCTGATTGTCTGGAAGGTACGTTCGTAGCTTCGGAAGTCGGGCAGGTTGAGCATGGTGTCTGCGTCAAGTATCCCGACAACGGAAACATTGTCGAAATCGAGTCCTTTGGTAACCATCTGGGTGCCGATAAGGATGTCTGCTTGATGGTTGGAGAAATCGCTGATGATGTGCTCGTATTGCTGTCGTGTTTTGGCTGTGTCAAGATCCATGCGGAGGATTGATGCTCCTTCAAACAGCTGTGCTATCTGTTCTTCAACCTTTTCTGTACCTACTCCGATATCGGTGAATCGCTTCTCTTCGCATGCTGGGCACTGTTCGGGGATTTGTGTTGAAAACCCGCAGTAGTGGCAAGTGAGGGTGGAACTTTTTTTGTGGAGTGTGAGGGTGACATCGCAATGGGGGCATCGTGGTACCCATCCGCACTGTCGGCATTCGATGAAGCTGGAGAATCCTCGGCGATTCTGGAAAAGGATGATTTGTTCTTTTCTTTCGAGGGCTTTTTGCATGACTTCGATGAGGCGTGGCGAGAAAGCACCTTTCATGAGCTTTTTACGTTTGGCTTCTTTTGTGTCAACGACCTCTACTGTAGGAAGTTGCATATCGCGGAATCGGTGCGTGAGCTGCACATATCCGTAGCGTTCTTTGCGTGCCAGATGATACACCTCGAAACTGGGTGTGGCAGTGCCTAACAGGGTCTTTGCACCGAACATGTGGGCAAGCATGATGGCTGCGCTGCGTGCATGATAGCGCGGGGCTGGTTCTTGCTGCTTGTAGCTGTGTTCGTGCTCTTCGTCGATGATGACGAGTCCTAAGTTGTTGAAGGGCAGGAAAATACTTGAACGTACACCGAGAATGAGCTGGTAGGGAGTATCGGATGTTTGCCGCTTGTAAACGGTGAGTCGCTGTGCATCGGTGAATTTGGAGTGATAAACGCCCATCTTGTCGCCGAAAACACGGCGTAAGCGTTCGGTAATCTGTGTGGTGAGGGCAATTTCAGGCAACAAATAGAGAACTTGCTTTCCTTCTTGCAAGTATTTGCTGATGAGATGAATATAGATTTCTGTTTTGCCCGAAGAGGTGACTCCGTGCAGGAGTGTGACGTTCTTGGTTTGGAAGGATGTGCCGATTTCTTCCATGGCTTTTTGCTGGTGGGGAGAAAGCGGGGAAAGTGTGGCTATGTCGCTGCATGGAAGGCTGCTTTGAGTGGCAGGACGAGTGCTGCGTGTGGCGGTCTTGAGTGCTTTTTCATCCTTGGGCTTCATGGCTCCAGGCAGAGCGGCTTTCATCACATCGCCGAGAGGGCAGATGTAGTAGCTGGCAATCCATTGCCAGAAGCGGAACTGCTGTTCGTTGACAACGGGCTGTTCGTCAAGCACTTCCATGATGGCTTTGAGCTCGACCCCTTGCGGAGTGTTGCTGTGGGTGCAGAGGACTACGCCTGTATAAATCTTGCTTTTACCGAGTGGCACAACAACTCTGCAGCCTCGCATTACCCTGTCTTCCAATTCTTTGGGAATGAGGTATGTGAAGCTGTCGAATGCGATGGGTAGTGTGACGTCGGCGAGCATATTTGTCGTTTTATGATGATGCGGTTTTGAGGCTGTCTGTTTATGTAACCTCAAAACCGCATAATTGATGTTTGAAAGTGGTCTTGTTAGAAGATGTAAGTCAGAGATATCTGATGGGTGTTGTTCTTGAGTTTGCCTTTCACGCCTTGTACAGCTGTGCCAAGAACAGATGCTTCTGCAGTCTTGCCGATACCGATGTTGTAGTTGTAGCCTACACGGATGTGCTTGAGGGCAGTTACACCGGCACCGATGTTCCACGAAAATTCTGATGCGTTCAGTTCCCATCCCTGGCTCATGCCATCAATATTGGAAAGTTTCCAGTTCCTGTCGCCTACGTTCCAAGAGAATTGAGGGCCTGTGGCGAAATAGACACTGGCGAGGCTGCTGAATCCAATGGTGTATTTTGCGTTGATAGGCAGTGACACGTAGTGCAGCGTCTTTTTGCCTTCGTTGGTTCCATCAGAAAGTGCGATGCTCTTGTTGTCGTAGAGAAGAGAAGCCTCAACTCCGAGACCAGCCAAAGGAATGGTCACGTCGGCTGTAACACCTGCGAAGAAGCCTGTACGGTTGTCGCCATCAAGATTGCCTTGATAGTCTTTCAGGCTGACTGAGTTCATGTTGAGACCTGCTTTAACACCGAATTTGAATTGTGCCTGAGATGGCAGTGCGAATGAGAGAGCTGCAACGAGTACGGCAAAGCTCAAGATGTTCTTTTTCATGCGCTTAGAGTTCTTAATGATTAATATTTGTTAATTGTTGAGGACAAAGTAAATACTTTTTTCTTGAATAAAGAAATATTTAGACAAAAAGTTTTTCGGGAGAGGCTTATTCCGATGAATTTTTGGAGCACTTTCTTCTTTTTTATGTGTTTCTTGTAATTTTTTCCCCACTTTTTTGTAGAAATGTGGATTTGTGTCAAAATCAGTCGTTTAATAAGTTATAAACACCCGTGTTAATAAGTTTTTTGAAAAAAAAATAAATATTTGTGGGGAATTGTGGGGAATTTATGTATATTTGCACATTCTTTAACGAAAAAGCTCAAAAGGAGCGTGAAAATCATTGTTATTTCATTGAGTTGGATTGTAAAATGCGATTTATAGGAGATTATTCAGCAAAGGCGGATGCTAAAGGGCGTGTGTTCTTGCCAGTAGCATTTAGGAAAATACTCGATGCGGAAGGCGAGCAAGGGCTTGTCTTGCGCAAGGATGTTTTCCAGAAGTGCCTGGTGCTGTATCCTGAGTCGGTTTGGAATGCCCAACTTGATGGTTTGAGAGGTGGCTTGAATCAGTGGAATAGCAAAGACCAGATGATGTTACGTCAATTTGTGGCCGACGCGGAACTGGTAGAGCTTGACAATCAGGGCCGTTTGCTTATTTCAAAAAATAAGTTGCAATATGCAGGCATTGAAGGAGATGTACGTTTCCTCGCGATGGTTGACCGCATTGAGGTGTGGAGCAAGCAGATGTTTGAGGCTTTGATGGAACAGTGTGATGCCTTGGGCGGGGAGATGGAGCAGAAGTTCGGTGAAAAAGATGGGTTGTTCTAAGGGAAGGAGGATGTGTGATGGCAGAGAATAGCGATGTGTATCATGTACCGGTGCTTCTGGAGGAGAGTGTAGAGGGGTTGAATATTGGCGAAGGGGGCTGTTTCGTGGATGTGACGTTCGGGGGAGGAGGACATAGTCGGGAAATTCTTTCAAGACTGAAATCTGATGGTCGTCTGTACAGTTTTGATCAGGATGCAGATGCGGAGAAAAATGCGGAGAGCTTTGACCGGGAACGCTTTACGTTTGTGAGAAGTAATTTCCGATTTCTGAGGAATTTCATGAAGTATTATGGTGAAGAGGGGATTGACGGACTGCTGGCGGATCTTGGCGTGAGTTCTCATCACTTTGACGATTCGGAACGAGGCTTTTCTTTTCGATTTGATGGTAAACTTGACATGAGAATGAACCAGCGTGCAGGTAAGACCGCAGCAGATGTGGTGAACACGTATGACGAGAAGCGTCTTGCGGATATTTTTTACTTGTATGGAGAATTAAAGCAAAGCCGGAAGATTGCTGCGGCTGTTGTGAAGGCGAGGCAAAGCAAGCGGATAGAAACGGTAGCCGACTTTTTGGAAGTGGTTAAAGTTTTTTTCCGTAGTGAACGGGAAAAGAAGGATATGGCAAAGGTGTTTCAAGCCTTGAGAATAGAGGTGAACCATGAGATGGATGCTTTGCGTGAAATGCTGAAAGGTGCTACTGACATGCTGAGGCCAGGAGGAAGGTTGGTGGTGATTACCTATCATTCGTTGGAAGACAGAATTGTTAAGAATTTGATGAAGACGGGGAATGTGGAAGGTCGAGAAGAGAAAGACTTTTATGGTCGGGTGAATGTGCCGTTCCGCTTGGTGAACAGACAGGTGATTGTACCAAGTGACGAAGAAATGGAACGAAATCCTCGCAGCCGAAGCGCGAAACTGAGAATTGCAGAGAAACTATGAATCCACGCCTGCAACAGGCGATAAAGTGAGTTGTACATTATTATATTTGAGGAGGAAGAAAAAATCTTCCTAAAACAGGAATGTTATGTTGAAGAAAAAGGAAAATCCTAATTTGGAGGAGGAGTTACGAATGGCTCTTCTTGAAGATACTGGGGCTGAGCATGAAGATATGCTGGAAGACCAGGAGGCTATGGAAGCAAAAGAGGCCATGGAGGCCATGAGGAAGTTTACGGCTGAAGATGAGGATGAGATGGGAGAAATCTCGATCAAGTCTATTCTTGGAGGTGACTTCCTGATGAGTAAGTTTGTCATCAAGCAAATCATGTTTGTGATTTTTTGTGTGGCTTTGATGATATTATATACAGCTAATAGATATGATAGTCAGCAGGATGCGATTTTGATAGATAGCTTGAGGAATCATTTGCAGGACGTGAAGTACAATGTGCTAACCCAGTCGAGTGAGCTGATGAATTTGGTTAGACAGTCTAACGTAGAGAAAAAGTTGCGGACAACGGACGACAGCTTGTTGCATAATTCCATTACTCCTCCTTTTTTGATTAAGATGGGGGATGATGAGGAGGAAGAAGAACGCGGGTTGGTGGAAGTTGTTGTAAATCAGGAAGTCCAATCAGTTGATTCCCAAAAGCAGAAGGAACAGATATAGTAAGTGGGAAAGGGGGATAGTCATGAAATTTGATAAGAAGTATATCAGCACTCGTATTACGGTGATTGTTGTGGTGGCAGCCTTGCTGGTTGTTGCTATCATTGCTCGTGCTGTAGTGACGGCTACTGTGGAGAACGAGAAGTGGAAGGAACTGGGTGCGGTGAGTGTCGGTGATACGCTGCCAATGCCTGCTGCTCGAGGCAATATCTTGAGTGCTGATGGGCAGTTGATGGCGAGCAGTCTTCCTGATTATAAAGTGTACATCGATTTCTTGTCGGGGGTGGAACGCTATGATTCGCTTGATGCTAACGGCAAAAAGATCAGAGTGTATGATGCAGAGCAGATGGCAAAGAAGGATACGATGTGGCTGGAAAGTATGGATAGCATTTGTCGAGGTTTGGCGAATATTTGTCCTAACTATACGTATGAAGAACATCGAAAACATTTGATGGCGGGCCTTGATGGGCATAAGCGATATTGGGATGTTTCACCGCGTATGGTGCTGAACTTCATTCAGTATAATGAATTGATGAAATTGCCCGTTTTCAACAAGAAGAATCGCTATGAAAGTGGTTTGCAGATTATTCCGCTTAATAATAGAAACAAACCATTTGGTTCTTTGGCGAAGCGTACGCTTGGCGAGATGTTTGGCGCAAAGGATTCTGCGCGTTCGGGCTTGGAACTGGCTTATGACTCTTTGTTGAGGGGAGAGCCGGGAAAAATGCATAATAAAAAGGTTTTGTCAAAATATCTTTCTATCGTTGACAAGGAACCTGTAGATGGATATGATCTTGTTAGCACAATAGATGTGAGTATGCAAGACATTTGTGAAAGTGCTCTTCGGGAAAAATTGCATGAGTTGAATGCGTCGATGGGAGTTGTTGTGCTGATGGAGGTGAAGACTGGTGATGTGAAGGCGATTGTCAACCTGATGCGTTATGATGACGGCAACTATTATGAGGCGAGGAATTATGCGCTTGCGGCTTTGATGGAGCCAGGTTCTACGTTTAAGACCGCTTCGATTATGGTGGCTCTTGATGACGGTTACATTACACCAAAGACGGTTGTCGATACTGGTAATGGTATTTATAATATGTATGGCGCGAAGATGAAAGACCACAACTGGGCTACAAGAGGTGGTTACGGTGTGTTAGATGTGCCGCATATTTTGATGGTTTCCAGCAATATTGGGGTGAGCCGAATAGTGGATGAGAATTATCATCATCAGCCTCAAAAGTTTGTGGAGGGATTGCGCCGAGTAGGTATAGGCACTCCGTTGGGACTGCCGTTTGATGGTGCTGCCGATCCCATAATTCGTACGCCTAATAAGACGAATTGGTCGAAGACAGCTTTGGCGTGGATGTCTATTGGTTATGAAACTCAGATTCCGCCAATCAGCACAGTGTCGTTCTATAATGCTATTGCGAATGGCGGTAAGATGGTGCGTCCTCGTTTTGTGAAAGGAATTTCAAAAAAAGGTGAAATGGTTGAGGAGTTTCCTGTTGAAGTGATTAAACCACAGATTTGTAAAAAATCGACATTGGATGATATCCAGAATATACTCTATCGTGTTGTGAATGATAAAGAAGGACTGGGGAAAAAGGCAGGTAATCCATATTTTCATGTGAGTGGAAAGACTGGTACGGCGCAGGTGGCTACAGGTGGTGGTTATAAAGGAGGGCACAATGAGCATCTTGTCAGTTTCTGTGGCTATTACCCATCGGAGGAACCTAAATATACGTGTGTTGTGGCCATTCGTCACGCTTATTATGTGGCGAGTGGTGGTGGCCAGGCCGGTCCTGTGTTCTCGAAAATAGCTCAGCGTATATATTCTAAGGATGTGACGACAGACATCAATGTGGCGCGAGATACTACAGCGGTGTTTGTGCCTGATGTGAAAGATGGGAATGTGATGGCAGCTCGCTATGTGCTTGACGAACTTGGTTTGAAAGCCCGTGGTGCTCAAGGCTATGAATGGGGAACCGCTACGGTGGGTGATGAGATGGTTGAATTTCAGTCGGTAGCACAAAATGATAATATGGTTCCTAATGTGGTAGGCATGGGAGCAAAAGATGCTGTTTTAGCGATGACTTCAAAAGGAATAAAAGTCCGGATGAGAGGGCGAGGAAAGGTTGTGGGGCAGAGTGTAGCTGCCGGCAAACGAGTTGTGAAAGGGCAGACTGTTATGTTAGAACTCAATCATTCAAGATAAAATGAAATTAGAAGAGATTATTTCTGAAATAGAAGTCCTTGAAATAAAGGGTGATGCAACGTGTGAAATCAATGCCGTCCAGATTGATTCTCGTCAGGTGACAGAGGGGGGTCTGTTTGTGGCTGTGAAGGGTACTTTAGCAGATGGCCATAATTATATAAGTAAGGCGATAGAAAATGGTGCTGTAGCGATACTTTGTGAGGTGATGCCAGATCATCTCCTTGAGAATGTGGTGTATGCGAAGGTGGCGAATTCCGAACAGGTTGTAGGACAAGTGGCAACGACTTTTTACGGGAATCCATCTAAGCAGTTGAAACTCGTGGGTGTGACAGGGACAAACGGTAAAACAACTGTTGCAACTGTTCTTTACGAAATGTTTCGTTGGATGGGCTATAAAGCAGGCTTGTTATCTACTGTTGCCAATTATATAGATGGAGAAATGATTCCGACAGAACACACGACGCCTGATCCGATTACGCTGAATGCCTTGTTGGCGCGTATGGTGGAAGCTGGATGTGAGTATGTGTTTATGGAGGTGAGCAGCCACAGCGTTGTACAGAATAGAATAGGGGGATTGACTTTTGAGGGAGGCTTGTTTACGAACGTTACTCGTGATCATCTGGACTATCACAAAACATTTGATAATTATATTAAAGCTAAAAAGCAATTCTTTGACAATCTGCCAGCTACGTCTTTTGTCGTTACTAATGCCGATGATAAGAATGGTTTGGTGATGACACAGAATACGAAAGCACAAGTAAAGACCTATTCTGTACATAGTCCAGCTGATTTCAAGGCAAAAATTATAGAATGCCATTTTGAGGGAATGTATCTTGTGATGAATGGAAAAGAAGTGGGGGTTCAGTTTATCGGGAAGTTCAATGTGAGCAATTTGCTTGCGGTGTTTGGAGCGGCTGTCATGCTGGGTGTTCCTGAACAGGAAGTACTTGTTGCTTTGAGTGCTATGAAGCCTGTAAATGGAAGGTTTGAAGCCTTGTGTTCTCCAACTGGATATACTGCCATTGTGGATTATGCGCATACTCCTGACGCTTTGGATAATGTGTTGAGTGCGATTCATGAGGTGCTGGATGGGAAAGGAGAGGTGATTACAGTCTGTGGAGCAGGTGGCAATCGTGATAAAGGTAAGCGTCCGCTGATGGCTCGCGAGGCTGTGAAGCAGAGCGATAGGGTTATCATTACGAGTGACAATCCTCGTTTTGAAGATCCGCAAGAAATCATCAATGATATGCTTGCAGGGCTTGATGAGGAAGAGATGAAGAAAGTTATCTCGATTGTGGATCGTCGGCAGGCTATCAAGACCGCTTGCATGATGGCAAAAAGTGGTGATGTGATTCTTGTGGCCGGAAAGGGGCATGAGGACTATCAGGATGTGAAAGGAGTGAAATATCATTTTGATGATAAAGAGGAAGTTCGGTCTTGTTTCTGATGTGAATAAATAGGAGTAATAAAAATATAAAGAGACATGTTATACGAGTTTTTTGGATATTTGGATCGTTTGGACATTCCTGGGGCTGGAGTGTTTAGCTATGTGTCTTTCAGAGCGTTGACTTCGCTGATATTGTCATTGATTATCTCGCTAATTGCTGGTGAATTTTTCATTAAATATATGCGCAGGAAAAATCACATCGAAGAAGCGCGAGATGCAGCCATAGATCCTTATGGAGTACAGAAAAAAGGTGTTCCTTCAATGGGTGGAGTGGTGATAATTATGGCAGTGCTTGTTCCTGCTCTTCTCATGGGGCGGCTCGATAATGTTTATATGATTCTGCTGATTGCTACTATCGCCTTCTTTGGACTTATCGGATTTTTGGATGATAAAATCAAGCTTGGCGGAAATAAAGACGGATTGGCCCCAAGATGGAAAATGCTGGCTCAATTGGCA
The DNA here is from genome assembly GCA_017507385.1 of Bacteroidaceae bacterium. GTDB lineage: Bacteria > Bacteroidota > Bacteroidia > Bacteroidales > Bacteroidaceae > Minthosoma. The sequence goes on from JAFWAX010000002.1 coordinate 27,398, forward strand.
TTTGGCGTATGTGTTGGCTTGACGCTGTGGCTGAGCCCTGATGCTGTTGTACGTGAAAATGTTGAGCGTGAGATAGGTGATAAGGTTGAGGTGTATCATAAGAGTCAGGCGCGTAAAAGTACAGTGACAACGGTTCCGTTTTTCAAGAATAATAATATTGATTATTATGAAGTGTTTGATTTTGTGAAAGATGGAAAGACGAAGCGTGCTTGTGGGTGGATTCTGTTTGTTCTTGTGACAACTTTCGTCATTGCGGCTGTGAGCAATGGAGCCAACCTGAATGACGGAATGGATGGCATGTGTGCCGGCAATTCAGCTATCATTGGAGTGACATTGGGTATCTTGGCTTATGTGAGCGGACATATTCAGATTGCAAGTTATCTTAATGTGATGTACATACCTGGTTCTGAGGAGATTGTGGTGTTTTTATGCGCTTTTGTGGGTGCTTTGGTGGGATTTCTCTGGTATAATGCTTACCCTGCAAAAGTCTTTATGGGTGATACGGGAAGCCTTGCCATTGGTGGCGTGATAGCTGTCACGGCGGTCATTATTCACAAAGAACTTCTGCTTCCTATTTTGTGTGGCATTTTCTTGATGGAAAGCGTGTCGGTTATGCTTCAGGTGGCATACGCAAAAAAGGGAAATGCGAGAGGAGAAAAATGGAGAGTCTTTAAGAGAGCGCCGTTCCATGACCATTATCGCCACAAGATGGAAGATGGGGTGAAGTACTTGATCAAGCGTCCTCATGGGTTGCTGTTTGAGTCGATGATTACAACAAGGTTCTGGATTGTGACTATTTTGCTTGCTGCTATAACACTAATAACATTGAAGATAAGATGAAAAGGATTGTCGTGCTGGGTGCTGCAGAGAGTGGCGTGGGTGCTGCTGTGCTGGCCCAAAAGAAAGGATTTGATGTCTTTGTCAGTGACATGTCAAAAATAAAAGACAAGTATAAGGAACTTCTGAACAAGCATGCTATTGTTTGGGAGGAAGGAACTCATACAGAGGCACTTATCCTGAATGCGGATGAGGTGATTAAAAGTCCGGGAATCCCGGATGGTGCTCCTGTTGTTCGGAAAATAAAAGAAAAAAATATCCCAATTATTTCAGAGATTGAGTTTGCTGGTCGTTATACAAAGGCGAAAATGATCTGTATAACAGGAAGTAATGGCAAGACGACAACAACATCTCTTATTTACCATATTCTGAAAAAGGCGGGGTATAATGTGGGATTGGCTGGCAACATCGGAAGCAGCCTTGCTCTTCAGGTGGCAGAGAATGATTTTGACTATTATGTAATAGAGTTGAGCAGTTTTCAGTTGGACAACATGTATGACTTCAAGGCTGATATTGCTGTGTTGATGAACATTACTCCAGACCACCTTGACCGCTATGAGTTCAACATGCAAAATTATGTGGATTCAAAGATGCGTATTGTTCGGAATCAGACAGAGCAAGATGCGTTTGTCTTTTGGAATGATGACCCGATTGTTGCGGAAGAGTTGCGGAAGTACAACATAAAGGCAAAGCTGTGCCCTTTCAGCGAGTTTAAGAGCGATAGTGTGATAGGTTATGTGAATGAAGAAGAGTATATTATCGAGGGTCCGGTTCCTTTCAATATGGAACAGGAAGAACTGGCATTGTGCGGCAAGCATAATCTTTACAACTCTTTGGCTGCTGGCATAACGGCTGATTTGGCTGGCGTCAGCAATGATAAGATTCGCGAAGGACTGAAGACTTTCGAGGGGGTGGAGCATCGCTTGGAAAAGGTTGCCAGAGTGCGTGGCGTAGAGTTTGTGAATGATTCCAAAGCGACAAATGTCAATGCCTGCTGGTATGCGCTCGATAGCATGCGTACTCCTACGGTGCTGATTCTTGGTGGAAAGGATAAGGGAAACGATTACTCGGAAATATTTGACCTTGTCAGAGAAAAGTGTATCGGGCTCGTATTCCTTGGGGTGGATAATTCAAAGCTGCATGCAGCATTCGATGGCTTTGGCATTCCGATTGCTGATGTGCGTAGCATGAAGGACTGTGTGGATGAGTGTTTCAAGATGGCAAAGCCTGGCAGTACCGTGTTGTTGAGTCCTTGCTGTGCAAGTTTTGATTTGTTCAAGAATATGGAAGATCGTGGCGAACAGTTCAAGGAGTGTGTGAGAAACCTTTAATTAATGTAAGTTCGGCGAATTTGTATAAAGCATGCTATTCCCTACGTGTCTACCGTGTGCATAATATTTAAAACACCGTGTGTGAAATATTTCGTAGGCGGTGTTTTAAATATTACGCGCACGGTGGATGCCATGCTAAGACAACGGGAATCTTGTTTTGCTTAAGTTGATTCATGCAGCTTTTAATTCATCGAATCCACGTTTAATTAGGTAGTCGTGTCTCCGCGGATGTGCAGAACTTCTGAAGGGTGTGTTCTTGCAATGTTGGAATGCGGTGAATGGATAGGTATTAAATGATTGAAAAGATATGGGAAAATTTGTGAATGCCCTGTTTGGGGGTAGCCTTTTTAAGGGCGACAAGGGAGTGTGGATGATATACTTTTTCCTTTGTATGATTTCATTGGTTGAAGTGTATAGTGCTTCGAGTCGATTGACATTCGATGGTGGAACTCATTGGGGTACGGTGGTAAGTCAGGCTGGTTTCTTGTTGGTTGGCCTGATTGTCATTCTGGTGGTTCATCGCATCCCTTGTAAGTGGTTCATGTTGTTCCCGTTTGTGTTGTTGCCTGCTGCCATTTTTCTGTTGCTGTATGCCGCGGTGTTTGGCGGTGGCGCAGAGTTGAATGATACTAATCGTTGGATTCATGTGGGTTCTTTCAGTTTTCAGCCTTCAGAGTTGGCAAAAGCGGCGCTTCTGATGACAGCGGCTGTGGTGCTTGCAAAAACGCAGGCGGAGAGAGAGGACATAGTGAATGGCAAAAAGCGGAAGATTGTGGGTGCGATAAAGGGGAAGCGGTATTTGGCTTTTGCTATTGTTGGTGGCGCTGCTCTTATTATTTGCGGTTTGATTTTCATGGACAATGTCTCGACAGCCTTGATGCTGATGCTTGTTGTTGTTGTCATGATGTTTGTGGGTCATGTGCCTAAAGACCTGATGTTCAAGGGTATGCTCTTTCTTTTTGCTATAGGTGCTTTGGTCGTGATGGTCTCTTTGGTTATTCCCGACAAGGTTCTGATGGAAAATAGTGCCTTGAAGCGTGTTGTGACAGTGAAGCATCGTGTTACTCGTATGTTTGAGTCGTATGACAATACTGGAAATGAGGAGGAAAAAACAGTTGATGCAAAAAAAATGCTGAGTGATGAGAATTCGCAGAAGACCTATGCTTTCATTGCCATTGCTAATTCAAATTTGATTGGTTTGGGCCCCGGTAATTCTATACAGCGCGATTTCTTGCAGCATGCGGAATCAGATTTCATCTATGCCATTATTATTGAAGAATTAGGAATCTTTGGCGCAGTTTTTGTCGCTTTCCTTTATTTGGCATTGTTGATAAGGGTTGGGCGAATAGCGATGCGTTGCCCTACGTTCTTTCCTGCATTTCTTGTATTGGGATTCGGCATTATGATTGTTTTGCAGGCCTTTGTGAATATGTCTGTCGCAGTCTTCCCGGGCGTTGTGACGGGACAGCCTTTGCCGCTTATTAGCAAGGGTGGCACATCAATCTTGATAACAAGTTTTTATATCGGTGTGATTCTTAGCGTGAGCCGCTATGTAAAGAAGAAGGAACAGAAAGCCCCTCTGGTTGAGGCTGTTCCAAACGGGGAAACGAGTGAATATTATACAGATGGAGCCATGTCTTAAAGGCAAATAGGTCTAAGAGCTGATTTTTTGTGGGCAAGAAACGGAATTTGTAGGCTTTTATGTTTGAAAATCCGTTATTTATTTGTATTTTTGCTCATTAAAACTAATGACAGGAAAGCATGGAACAAAACAGACCTTTAAGAGTGATTGTGAGCGGTGGTGGAACAGGTGGGCATATCTTTCCAGCTGTATCAATAGCTAATGCCATAAAGAAGCAGCATCCAGAGGCAGAAATACTGTTTGTGGGTGCAGAAGGGCGCATGGAGATGCAGCGTGTTCCTGCGGCTGGTTACAAAATTTTAGGTCTTCCTGTACGCGGGCTTATCCGTCCGTTGTGGAGCCCTAAAAATGTGGGGGTGATGCTCGACTTTTTGAAGAGCAAAAAAATGGTTAAGGACATTATAAAGGACTTCAAGCCTCAGGTGGCGGTGGGGGTTGGTGGATATGCCTCTGCCCCAACTTTGAATGCCGCTTATGCAATGGGCATCCCGTGCTTGATACAGGAACAGAATTCGTATGCCGGCGTGACTAACAAGTCGCTTGCAAAAAAGGCTCAAAAGGTTTGTGTGGCATATAGCGGAATGGAACGCTTCTTTCCTGTGGATAAAATTATTATGACGGGCAATCCTGTGCGCCAGAATTTGCTTGATACAAAAATGACTAAAGAGGAGGCAAGATCGAGCTTCGGATTGGATCCTGATAAAAAAACCGTTTTGATGATTGGTGGCAGTCTTGGAGCCCGGACGATGAATGAAAGCGTTTTGAAGCATTTGGACGAAATCCGTAACAGTGATGTCCAGTTTATTTGGCAAACAGGAAAATATTATAGCCAAGACATTGCGGAAGCGTTGACTCAGAAGGAGGACGTTCCTAACATGAAGGTGATGGATTTTATTGGTAGCATGGACAATGCTTATGCCGCTGCCGATATCGTAGTGAGCCGTGCTGGAGCAAGTTCTATTTCGGAACTCTGCTTGTTGGGAAAGCCTTGTATCCTTGTGCCTTCGCCCAATGTGGCTGAAGATCATCAGACCAAGAATGCTCTTGCGCTTTCAACGAAAGATGCGGCAATCTTTATTGCAGATAAAGATGCGAGAGACATGTTGATTGCTACGGTCTTGAGAACTGTTGAGGATGATGCAAAGCTGACGTCATTGAGCGCGAATGTGAAGAAACTCGCTTTCCATAATTCGGCAGATGTGATAGCGGAGGAAGTATATAAGTTAGCAATAGAGTATAAAAACAAGAGGAAATGATGCAGTCGAAGGAGATTAAGTCGGTTTATTTTGTTGGCGCTGGTGGCATTGGCATGAGCGCATTGGTGCGTTATTTCCTGACTCAGGGGTATAATGTGGGTGGCTATGACAAGACGCCCAGTGAGCTGACAGAACGTTTGATTGAGGAAGGTGCCAAAATCCATTACGAGGAGAATGTTGACGCAATAGAAGATTGCTTCAAGCAGAAAGACTGCACATTGGTGGTATATACTCCTGCTATTCCTGCAACTCACAAGGAACTGGTGTATTTCCGTGAACATGGTTTCGAAATACAGAAACGTGCACAGGTGTTGGGCTTCTTGACGCAGTCGCACAAGGGGCTTTGCGTGGCAGGAACACATGGCAAGACTTCCACTTCTACCATGGTGGCACATCTGTTGCATCAGAGCAAGGTGGATTGCAATGCTTTTCTTGGTGGCATATCAAAGAATTACGGAACAAACTATATTCTTTCCGAGAGTGATTATGTGGTGATTGAGGCAGACGAGTTTGACCGTTCATTTCACTGGCTTCGCCCTTATATGTCGGTTATTACGGCAACAGACCCAGACCATCTGGATATTTATGGAACAAAAGAAGCTTATTTGGAGAGTTTCCGCAAATATACGACTCTAATCCAGCCAGGAGGGGCATTGATTATCCATAAGGGGCTGGAGATGAAGGCAGATGTGCAGGAAGGCGTGGCAGTGTATGAGTATTCGCGAGAAGATGGTGATTTCCATGCAGAGAACATTCGTATAGGGGGTGGAGAGATTGTGTTCGACTTTGTTCATCCATCAGGAGTGGTGAAGGACATTCAGTTAGGTGTGCCAGTCAGCATCAATATTGACAATGGCATTGCTGCGATGGCCTTAGCAATTCTGAATGGTGTGGATGAAAACGAAATACGTGAGGGGATGAAGAGCTTTGCTGGTGTTGACCGCCGTTTCGACTTCAAAGTCAAAACAGATAAGATGGTGTTCCTTAGTGATTATGCACATCACCCTAATGAGATTGAACAGAGCGTGAAATCAGTGAGGGAGCTTTATCAAGACAAGAAGATTGCAGCTGTTTTCCAGCCGCATCTTTACACTCGTACACGAGATTTCTACAAGGAATTTGCTGCTGCGCTTTCGTTGCTTGATTGTGTTTATTTATGTGACATTTATCCAGCACGCGAATTGCCGATAGAAGGCGTGAGCAGTCAGCTCATTTATGACAATTTGCGACCAGGTATAGAAAAGCATCTCATTCGTAAAGAGGATATTCTTGATGTGGCGAGAACGAGAAACTTTGATGTGCTCATGTCGTTGGGAGCTGGCGATATAGAAGAATATGTGCCGAGGATTGCGGCTATACTTTCGAAACAGCGTCCCGAGAATGAAGGACTTGTATAAAAAAAAGAAGAACTCGATATGAAAAAAGTAAAGGTTGCCAAAATCCTGAAGATAGTTTTTGTGTCATTGTTCTCTCTTTGTATCATGACATACATGGTTTACGCGATGGTGTTTCTGTCGCACCCCGATGACGAGGAGGTGTGTGCTGATGTGGAGATGATTGTGAATCAAGATGTGAATACGTTGTTCTTCAATAAGAAAGATGTTGAAGATATGCTGAAAAAAGCGCAGATGTATCCCAAGGGGATGTTGATGAAGGATGTTGATACGAAGAAGATAGAAGAGACTGTTCGTGAAAATGAATTTGTGTCAGAAGTGGAATGCTATAAGTCGGCAAACGGGAAGCTGTATGTGAAAGTAAAACAGAGAGTTCCTGTGGTGTTTGTGGCTCCTGATGGACGGGATGGCTTTTTCGTTGATGCGACAGGAAAAATTATTCCCAATAATGGTAATGTCGTGAATCTCGTTGTTGCTTCTGGTGACATAGACGAGAAATACGCCAGTACTAAATTAGCGGAATTTGGGCAGTTTCTGCAAAATGATGAGTTTTGGAATAACCAGATAGAACAGGTTTATGTGCTGAAGGATAAGAAGGGGAAACGAGTCGTGGAATTGATTCCGAGAGTGGGAGACCACATTGTCTATCTGGGTTCTATTGATGATTTCCAGAAGAAGCTTCGCAAACTCAAAATATTCTATGATAAGGCGATAGATACTGTGGGGTGGAATAAGTATGCGAGAGTGAATCTTGAATACGAAAATCAGATTATCTGTACTCAAAAGAAGAGATAAATATCTTGTATTGAAACATTTAAAGTATAACATATATGGCTATTTCTGATAAAGATTTCATTGTGGCGATAGAGTTGGGCTCTTTCAAGATCTCGGGTATCGCTGGTAAGAAGAAAGATGGAACGATGCAGATTCTCGCTTATGCGGAGGAAAAGACCTCTGGGTGTGTGAGACGAGGTGTCGTTTATAATATTGAGAAGACGTATCAGAGTGTTAACAACATCATAACGAAGCTTGAGTCAGTGCTCAAGACGAAAATAACGCGTGCTTATGTTGGACTTGGCGGTCAGTCTGTGCGTTCTTACAAGTGTGTAATTAAGCGTAATCTCTTGACGCAGAGTTATATTACTAATGATGTGATTGATGCAATCCGTCAAGAGAGTTGTGAGATTCCTTTCAGCGACTATGAAATGCTGGAGAATTACCCACAAGAATTTGTTGTGGATTCAAGCATCATTGCCGATCCTGTTGGCGTGATGGGTACAAATATTGAGGGTGAATTCCTTGATGTGATAGCAAAGCACAATCTTCGTGCAAATATTGAGACCGTATTTGCGAATACTAACGTTGATGTTGTTGAAGAACTGATTTCTCCACTTCAATTGGCCAATAATGTGCTGACCGATGCGGAAAAGCGTTCTGGATGTGCATTAGTTGACTTGGGTGCAGAGACGACGACACTTGTTGTATATAAGAATAATATTGTTCGTTATCTGGTAACCATTCCACTGGGAAGCAATAACATCAATAAAGACTTGTCCACACTTCCTATTGATGAGGCTGAGGCGGAAGAAGTGAAGCTGAAGTATGGAGATGCTTGCAGAGAGTCTGATGCATTGGAAGAAGCTGAGAGCCAGTCTTATACAACAACGGATGGACGTCAAATCGACGTTGTAACTATCAAGAATGTCATTGAAGCAAGAATAAGTGAGATTATTGCCAATATCAGTAACCAGATTATCAATTCTGACTACAGCGGGAAACTTCTTGCTGGCATCGTCATTACTGGTGGCGGCAGTAATATGAAAAACATTGTCAAGGCATTTGTCAAGGCGACAAAGATCGATAAGGTTCGTGTTGCTAATAAGGTTAATCAGGTGGTTGTGAAAACCTCGAATGCTTCAAGCATCACGTTGGATAGCACCCAGACGACTTCGGTCGTTTCGCTCCTTCTGGCAGGAACAGTTCCTTGTGGTGGTGATGCGTTTGATGGTCGTCCAGATATGTTTGACCAGCAGATGAAAGAAGAAGAACGTCGCAAGCGTCAGGAGGAGGCAGATGCTGCAGCAGCTGCTGAGGCTCAAGATGCCCAGGCATTCGACAATGTGAAAGCCGAAATTCGTGCTGCTTACGATAAGGTGCAGAAGCAGATTTTGGAGCTTGAGAAATATGGGCGCGATAAGAAAGTTCGGCAGAATGCTAAAATGCTTTCGCTGAACATCTTGGATGAGGCTATTGGCGAAAAGTACGAGAAAGCTGCGCAGGCTCTTGAAGGGAAAGACAAGTTCAAGCAGAGCCTGAAAGAAGGCGCTGATTTGGCAGAAATGCTGAAGAAGGCTGTAGATGAGTTGACTGAAAATGTCAATAAGGCATTGAAGGAGAATAGCCTCTGGGGACGTGTCACTCGTACACTTTCTGATATTGTTGATGATAATAACTAAGTAAAAAAAGATAGGATATGGCAGAGATTGAAGATATTGGTGTATTCAATTTTGCGAAAGGTGCCACGAGCATCATCAAGGTTATTGGTGTAGGTGGTGGCGGTAGCAATGCTGTTAATCACATGTATAATGAAGGTATTCACGATGTTACATTCGTTGTGTGCAATACCGATAATAAGGCTTTGCAGGATTCTCCTGTGCCTGAAAAAATTCAGTTGGGCAGCGAGGGGCTTGGTGCGGGTAACCGTCCGGACAAGGCCCGAAAGGCTACAGAGGAATCTATCGAGGCTATCAAGAATATGCTTTCTGATGGGACGAAAATGGCTTTCATCACTGCTGGAATGGGTGGCGGAACAGGTACAGGTGCCGCTCCGCTGATTGCCAAGACAGCCAAGGATATGGGCATCCTGACGGTAGGCATCGTTACAATCCCGTTCCGTTGGGAGGGAAATAAGAAAATAGACCAGGCATTGGATGGAGTGGAGGAGATGAGCAAGAATGTCGATGCTCTCCTCGTCATCAACAATGAGCGCCTGCGTGAAATATACCAGGATTTCACTGTCATTAAGGCTTTCGCAAAAGCTGATGATACGCTTTGCAATGCAGCTCGCTCTATTGCTGAAATCATTACGATGCACGGCATCATCAACCTTGACTTCAATGATGTCAGCACCGTTCTCAAGAATGGTGGCGTTGCCATCATGAGTACTGGATATGGCTCTGGCGAAGGCCGTGTCACTAAGGGTATCAACGATGCTCTCAATTCACCATTGCTCAACAACAACGACATCTATCGTGCGACGAAGATTCTGCTTCGCATTTCTGTTCCAGACGAGGAGAATGAGGGCAACAATGCACTGATGATGGACGAGATGAACGAGGTTCATGAGTTCATGGCGAAAGTGAAGAGAGAGGATGTGGAGACCAAGTGGGGACTCTCTGTTGACCCGTCTCTTACTGACCAGGTGAAGATTACGATTCTTGCCACAGGATTTGGTGTTGAGGACATCGACTCTGATGAACTTGGCTCTCGTCTTGTTGCGCGTGACAAAGAGCAGCAACAGCGTGATGTGGAAAAGGCTGAAGCTGAAGCAGAACGTGCGCATCGCCGAGAAACTATTTATGGAAAGGATAAGAATAGCAGCACTATTCGCCGCCCTGTCTATAGCTACATTTTCAAGGAAGAAGACCTTGACAATGAAGATGTCATCAGCATGGTGGAAACCACTCCTACGTATAAGCGTTCAAAAGAAACGCTGCGCCAGTTGATGGAGATTGGTTCAAGCAGAGCCAATGCCGTTGAGCCAGGAACGACAATTGTGTTTGGTTAATAATCACGCAGATTCCAATCATATAGCAAGGGAGGCACGCATTTACGCATGTCTCCCTTGTTTGTTCTTGCCGAGAGGGATGATGGGGTCGCAATCTTTTCTTGCAGCAAATTCATGTCATCATCTCTTCCGCCCTGATGGCAGAGCGAAAGACAATTGACCGTACCCCTCGGGTACGATGCATCGCACCCCTCGGGTCCGCCATGGCGGACCCGAGGGGTGCGGTTTTACAGAAAGGAGCATTCTTCTCTCTTTTTCAACATGAGTTCAAAATCGGGTACAAGCTAATTCGCCGAACTCGCTTGGTTTTGTGGTTTGCCCGACTGCAAAGTAAAAAAATGTGCCGACTCGGTCAGAATCACTTCTAATTGGTCGGCACGAGAATATATGTAAGAATTGAATGAAATTTTCCAATTCAGAGATAAGTTTGCCGTAGAATGTTAATCGTTGAGTTGTGGCAAATTATCTTTCTGTCGTTTATGCGTCGATGTTCGCGTAAGTAGCGTTTCTCTCGATAAATTCTCGACGAGGTGCAACATCTTCTCCCATCAGCATGGAGAACGTGTAGTCAGCTTCTGCTGCATCGTTGATGGTCACTTGCTTCAGCAGGCGCGTTTCAGGGTTCATGGTGGTTTCCCAAAGGTGCTCAGGGTTCATCTCGCCAAGACCTTTGTATCGCTGTACCTTGATTTTGTCTTCTTGTCCTTCGCCGTAGGTGTCGATGAAACGCTGTAAAGCTTCGTCGTCATAGCAATATTCGCTAATTTTGCCCTTTGTGCACTTGTAGAGTGGTGGAGTGGCAATGTAGAGACGTCCATCACGTATGAGCTGTGGAAGGAAGCGGAAGAAGAGTGTCAGCAGCAGGGTGTCGATGTGTGAACCATCGACATCGGCATCGGTCATGATGATGGTCTTGTAGTAGCGCAACTTGTCATAGTTAGCTTCCTTCTGATCTTCGGGGTTGAGTCCGAATTTCACGCCTAATGCCTGGAAGATGTTATTTACTTCTTCATGTTCAAATGCCTGATGCCATTTCACGCGTTCTACGTTGAAAATCTTACCGCGGATAGGCAGGATGGCTTGGAAGTGACGGTCGCGTCCTTGCTTGGCAGAACCGCCTGCGGAGTCTCCCTCGACAATGAACATCTCGCAGTTTGCGGGGTCTTTGTCTGAGCAGTCAGCAAGTTTGCCAGGCAGGCCACCTCCTGTCATCGGGTTCTTGCGCTGCACTTTCTCGCGTGCGGCACGAGCGGCAACACGTGCTTCGGCTGCCAGCACCACCTTGTCGATGATCAGCTTGGCCTCTTTGGGGTGTTCCTCCAGATAGTATGTGAGTGCTTCGCCAACAGCTTGCTGAACAGCACCGGCTACCTCGCTATTTCCAAGCTTAGTCTTTGTCTGTCCCTCGAACTGTGGCTCTGCTACCTTCACGCTAACCACCGCTGTCAGACCCTCGCGGAAGTCTTCTCCGCTGATTTCAATCTTCTGCTTCTCCAGCTTCTCCGTGATCTTGTTGTCATCGGCATACTTCTTCAGTACGCGTGTCAAAGCTGTGCGGAAACCCTGAAGGTGTGTACCGCCTTCTATCGTGTTGATGTTGTTGACGTAAGAATGGATGTTCTCGCTATATGAAGTATTGTACATAATAGCGATTTCGATAGGAGTATCCTGCTTCTCTGTGTTCAGATAGATGACATCGTCAAACAGGCAGTTGCGCGTAGAGTCGATGTAGCGCACAAAGTCCTTCAAACCGCCCTCGCTGTAGAACACTTCTTCGCGCACACCTTCAATGCCGATTTCTGCATTCTTTTCCAGACGCATGTCTCTCAGCGTGATTTTGATGCCTGCATTCAAGTATGCCAACTCACGCATACGGTTTGCGAGGATGTCATATTTGTATGTTGTTGTGATGAAGATGCTCTTGTCGGGCCAGAATTGCTGGCGTGTGCCTCTCAGCTCTGTCTCGCCAACCACCTTTACGTCATAGAGTGGCTTTCCGCAAGCGTATTCCTGCTGATAGATTTTTCCATCGCGGAACACCTGTGACATCATGTGAGAAGACAGCGCATTCACGCAGCTCACACCCACGCCGTGCAGACCGCCGGAAACTTTGTATGAGCCTTTGTCGAACTTGCCGCCGGCGTGCAGTACGGTCATGACCACTTCGAGGGCACTGCGGTGCTCTTTCTCGTGCATATCTACAGGAATTCCTCGTCCGTCATCCTGCACGGTGATGGAATTGTCTTCGTTGATGGTTACTTCTATATGGGAGCAGTACCCAGCCAGCGCCTCGTCGATGGAGTTGTCCACAGTTTCATACACAAGGTGGTGGAGTCCTTTCTCGCTGATGTCTCCGATGTACATTGCGGGGCGCTTTCTTACAGCCTCGAGACCTTCCAGAACTTGGATGTTGCTGGCCGAATAATTCGCTTCGTTGATTGTTGTTTCGTCCATTGTCGTATTCTCTTTTATACGTTACAAAGTTACGATTTTTTCTTTGAATTTAGAAATAAAACAAGGAGAAAATTCCCCTTTAGGGGAAAAAACTTTTCGCCCTTTGCGAGATAAGAGTTTGAGGGCATGAAAAAAGTCAGAATCTTGCGGATTCTGACTTTAATCTTTCTATAAATAAGGCATTCTCTGATGCCGTATTGATGCTGTTTTGTTTTCTTAAGCAAGCTTTGCAATGTGCTTTGCTGCGCCTGACTTGAGGTTTGCTGCCTTCTTCCAGTGGATGATGTTCTGCTTAGCCAGCTTGTCGAGCATCTTCTGGAGCTTTGGGAACATTGCTTGTGCTGTTTCCTTGTCCTTCTCGTTGCGGAGGTCGCGGAGGTAGTTGCGCATTGTCTTTGCGTAATAGCGGTTGTGGAGTCTGCGCTTCTCGTTCTGGCGGATGCGCTTCAGACATGATTTGTGGTTTGCCATTTTTTTTGTTTTTTTTTGAAAGTGTTAATAAATTCAGGAGTTCGATGTGGTATGGCCTTTGACCTCGCACCCTTCTCCTTCTAAGAGTTTTTTCTTAATTAATAATGACAATTAACAATTTTGCCATTCAAATTGCTTGCCGTTAGGTACATCGCATTAGCCTAATTGTCAACTGTCAATTATTCATTGTCAATTGTTTGGGTAGCCCGTAGGAGAGTCGAACTCCTCTTTAGAGAATGAAAATCTCTCGTCCTAACCGATAGACGAACGGGCCAGCCTATGGAGAATTTCTCCGAGCGAAACAACCTTGTTTCGCTGTTTTGCGAGTGCAAAGGTATGAACTTTAATCGATACTGCAAAACTTTTTGTCCTTTTTTTTCGCTTTGGCGGCATTTTTTCGGGCTCCATCGTTTTCGAGTGCGGTTTTTTCCCTATTTTTGTAGTCGATTATGCAGGAAACATTTCGTGGCATCGTATTGCGCACGGTAAAATATGGCGACAGTTCGCTGATTGTCGATCTCTTTACCGAAAGTCGTGGGCGTCTGTCGTTCATGGTCTCTGTTTTGCGCACCAAGCGTTCTGTGCGCAACGTCTCCTTCTGGCAGCCCCTTTCCATGGTCGAGTTTAGTGCTGAAGTGCGTCAGGGTAGTGGAAAACTGCCGCGTCCGGTCGATGTGCGCACATATTATAATTATATAGACCTCCCTTTTTCGCCTGTCAAAGCGACCCTCGCCCTGTTCTTGTCCGAGTTTCTCTGTGCCGCCCTGCGCGAGGAGAAAGACAACTTGCCCCTTTATCGTTACATCGAGTCTTCTCTCCAATGGCTCGACATCGTCGATTCGTCAGCGGCTGTAGCCAATTTCCATTTGGCATTTCTCATGCACCTCAGCCGATTCATTGGCATCTATCCCAACCTGGAGTGTCCCGACCGTTACTTCGACCTCCTCTCTGGCGCTTACTGCGACCGTCAGCCTTCTCATTCCCATTTTTTGCAGCAGCAGGAGGCTGCGGCATTACCCACTCTCTTCCGCATGGACTATCCCGTCATGCGCTTTTTCCGCTTCTCGCGCCGTGAGCGTATGCGCATTCTTCAGGTGCTCAACACCTATTACCGGCTGCACGTACCGAATTTCCCCGAATTGAAATCCTTGTCCGTCTTGCAGGAACTTTATTCTTGAATGGAACTTTCTCTAAACAGTTGTTGGCTGAGCCGTTTTCTTGTTCCGTATAACTTATCTTCCGTACTTCGGCTTAACTCCACCTCTCTCACTCATTCACCAGCACCTTTCCATCCTCCGTCATTCCCTCTGCACTGATGTACATCTCCTGACAGGTCGAGTTGTTGTAGAACTCCACCTTTGCCTTTCCCTGCGCATCCGTCTTCACATCGGGATTCCAGTAGATGGTGCGGCGGAAGTCCGCCATGGGCGGGATGACGCTGTAGTCTTCCATCTGGAACGTGGAGGGCTTGTTGAACCCCTGAAAGTAAGTGCGGCGAAGCCCTTTCTGGCTCTCTGCTGCAAATGTTTTATGCGTATAAAGATAGACTCGTACTGCTCCGTCTTTCTCTTTCATGCTATAAGGAACAATGTACAGATTCTTGATTTCACTCATGTTGACGGGAAAGAAATTGTCTCCCGTCGCTCCAGCATCACTGGTAATGGCCGCAAACATCTCGCCTTCTGTTTCTTCAGATTTTGACGGAACTGTTCCGAGAATCCTTTTGATGGTGAGCATCCATGTTTCGGAAAAGTCCATTGCTGCAGATGACTCTCCATTGTCAACAATCCATTTAATGGGCCGATGATCATACGAAAGACTTCCGCCCCAATACCATTCCTTATAATTTTGGTTTTCATTTTCCATGTCAAGCGTGTCAACAGGCGGCATCGGAAGATTTTTGCATTCAGGATTGTTGAACAGCGCATTCTTCTTGCATAAGAACTCAAAGATGGTCGGTTCTGCCTCTCCACGGTCAAGGATAGCATCCAGTTCCTTATCGATGTCATAGTGATGGGTGGCGTACTGTCTCCCCCATGCCTCGTTCTTGTACTTCCAGTCGTCGTTGGTGAAGTACCTCCTTTTCGCCTGCACTGTCACGTTCTGGAGCACATGGTCTTTCTCCGTAATGGGGATGAATTCATCTTCTTCGGAGAGTCCTTCGAAAGGGTTCTTTGCAAAAGCATTCGCTTTCAAAGGAAGCTGCATCTTTGATTCCATCGGAGTGATGTATCTCGCTGCTGGAGAGAACTGCCTGTCAATGCCCACATAGTAGGTTTTTCGTTTCTCTTTGCCTTTCTTGTTTTGCTTGCTCGTGTAGATTTGCATTTTCCATTCCCCCTCCACAAAAGGAAGCATGAAAGCATAGTTGCCTAAAGAGTCTGTGCGAGTGGTGCCCGAAAGACTCTGCCCCTCATGGTTGTAGAGGAACACTTGAAGGTTCACGTCATTTACGGGGTTTCGCTTTCGGTACACATTCAGCTTGCCGAACACATGGAACTTGTCCTCGACGGGTTGTATCTTCTGAAACTTCTTCTGCCCTGTCATCAGTTCCCAGTCATATCGTCTCCACCCTTGTGTGAGCATCAGCAGGTCGGCCGCCTGTCGGTGCTCCGCGTCATCTGCTTCAAAGTAATAGCCGGCATTGTGGATATATCCCCGCACTTCTGAGGATAACAGCATCCACGTCTGCATGTTTCCTTGCTTTCCATTGGTCATGGTCTGCGCATCCATGGCCGAGAACGAGAGATGAGCATTAGGCTGCGCCTGCAGCTCCAGCTCCACCTTGCCGCATGGCTTCAGCCGCTGCGTCTTTGCCACGATGCGGATGCTGTCTGAGCTATCCTGTTCTGGACAGATGAAGAAGAGCCTTTCTGCAAGTATTCGTCCGCTGCTGTTGAAGAACGTCAGCTGGCTCACACCTTTCTTTTGCTTCTGCCTGTCAAGAGAAATCTTCACAAGCGGAGCTGCTGTAATGGTGTCACAGTAGGTGATGTTTCCACCGTTCATCAGTGCATACCCCAACAGACTTCCACAGATTCCCTCCGTGCACTGCAGTGTGATACCTATACTGTCATTCACGGCATCAAAAGCCAGGGCGCATCCTTCTTCTCGCACTTGAGGGAGAGGGAATTCCTGTACCTTATCTGCCAGATTTCTCATCTGCATGACGAGCGTGCTGCTGTCGGCTATAATCTCAAAAAGGCCTCTTCCTAATGTGTCGGTCGCCACCGTCGCCACCACGTCTCCACGCTCATTCAGCACGAAGCCCTCGCCTTCATAAGGATTGCCGTTGTCATCCACAGCCAGCATAGCCACTCGGCACTTCTTTCCCTTGACGAGGCTTCCCCCTTCTGGGTAGAACTGCACGCTGATGGTCTTCATCAGGTCGCTCGTATAGATACCCTCGTCAATTGCCTTTTGGTATAAGGAATCGGACTGGTTGCGGTTGTTGGGGTCACGGTGTCTGTAGAGACGAGAATTGATGGTAGGATTGTCGTAATCGCCTTCGGTCTCAGGTTTCGTGAAGATGGGGAACACTCTCGAGAAGAGCGCGTTCACTCCCCAGTTGGTCATGTATCGGGTGTATGCTCTGACCTCGTAGAATCCCGAACCCAGAAGCGTGTCAAGCTTCATGTCGCCGTGCGCCAGACCCAACGAGTCAATGGGGTATTTGTGGGTTTTGATGACGTCGCCGCTGGGATTGAGCAGTTCTACATATAGCACCTTGCTCAAATTGGTGGGGCGGCTGTTGTCGGTCCTCGTCACGTATGCCTTGAACCACATCGTCTCGTTCTCGAAGTATCCCGTGTTGTCGAAGTGCAGATACACCTTCTCCTGCGGAACAACCCTGTTGAAGTTCATCGCCTTCTGAAGGTATTCTTTGACAGAAAGCAATCGTGGCTCATCATCGCGTTCTGTGCTTGTTGGCAAGTGGCGGATGACTGCTTCTTCATCAGCAGTCCGTTTGATGATGCTCTGCTCTTTGATAAGCCCTGCTGGCGACTGTGCCTTGTTGATGGCAGCAAGGATATTGCCTCGAATGGGAACAGAATCTTTCAACGGCAGCTGATAGTCTTCTATATTAAGGAGAACAGATGTTACATTCAGTTCTCCTGCAAAAAACTCATAATACATGTCCGAAACTTCTGTAAACCCGTTTCTGTCTCTATAATTGACATGTATTTTGAATGTTCCGGGAATCTGTTCATGCTTCACTACATTTTCATATTCTTTCTTGACAAACAGCTGCAAGTCCATGCTGCCGTCAAATCTTAGCAGCCGGAAGGATTCTGCATCGATATACATTTCTCCGGTCAGCACCTCCGTCTGCTCTTTCTTTTTCTTGTTCAAACGGATGCAGTACACCAATTTTCCCCCATACTCCATGATTTTGCTGCTTGTATCATAAAACCGCTCGAAATGTGATGGCGAGCAGTTTCTGGGAAAAGGAAGCGTAAAGCCCCGAATGGAACTGTTGCTTCGTACCATGGGTCCCATGCCCAGCATCTTGTGCAAATCCGTATATTCTAAATTCGCCTGAACAGAGTCTCCCTGTTCAGTTCTGCCCCAATACTGTCCTGTATAAAGCTTTAAGCGGCGAAGATTGATGGCCGACCTTGCGTCAAGATAGCCTTCAACTATTTCCGTCTGGTCGGCACTTTTCATGACGATGCGGTTAAAGTAGGGAGTGGTCTCTTTCTTGTATTCCCGGTACTCTTGCTTCATCTTTCTGAAAGAGTTCATCAGAATTGCAACATCCGACATTACAACAACTTCCCGCAGTTTCCGAACAAGAGGCTCCATTGCGATCATGTTCTTCGATTGGGATGCCGCTATTCGTTTCTCGGCATACCCCACCGCTGAAAGGAGCAGCGTGTCGGGAACACTCGTCTCAAGCAATATTTCCCCATCGACATTGCTGATACACTTCAGCTTGTCGTTCACATAGACGTTCACCCATGGAATAGGCTTCCCGTTGACCTTGTCAACAATCCGTGCTCGAACTTCCTGCATTTGTCCTTGCATGGGGAGAGACATGCACAGAAGGATGGCAGTAAGGATGACGTGTATTGTACGATTTTTCATGTTGAGGTGAAGCAAACTTGATGCAAATTCGCCATCTGTGCACGAGAAGAGATATGGCACAATATCATAAAAAATAATATTTTAATGGCCTTCATTAGCTTTTTATTTTTAATTATCGACAAAAGTAGTAATTTTTTGCAAAATGGCAATGATTTCGTGGTGGTTTTTTAGGGGTTGTGTTGCATGTTGAGATATTGATTATAATGTGATTAAGCCGTTGCTATGTTACGTGGTTAAAAAATAAGTGAGAGCACCCCTGTTTTTTACCTCCCCCTATTGGCAGTTGTTAACATTTTTTGCTACGTTTTAATCTGCTCAAAAACACAGCATTTTATGCCTTAAAAGGGGTGAGACTCTCACCTGTACCATAGGTGAGAGTCTTACCTATACCATAGATGAGACTCTTACCCCTTTTGAGGTACTGAAAGCGCCTAAAATGGCGGTACTTTTTAAGGGAAGTTTTTCAAGGTGTTTTGTCGGTTTTTTTTGTTTGCCTGAAAACTGTTTTTTCTATCAAAACTTATCCTTGTAAAATGATTTTTTTGTAATTTTGTAGCCATGGAATCATTCAACTCATATAAGAAAGGTCTCGATCTCTCATTTCTTATGAAAAGATGTATTGAGCATGGACGTCTGGTGCAGTTCTCGCGAGGTGACTTGTTTGAGAAAGCCGACTGTCCGTCTCGCTTGGTTGGCTATGTGGTGAAAGGCTGTTTTAAGTATAATGTGAAAGTGGGGGGGGTAAAAGTTATGTTACAGGCTTTGCTTTTGAAGGCGAGTTCGTGGCTGATTACCCCAACTGCCTCTATGGACATCAGTCGGAAGTGTCGATAGAGGCGAGCATGCCATGCGAAGTGTATGTGATAGATGGAAGAGATTTGCTGCAGATGTATCTCGATGATGCCGAACTTCGCCATCAAGGGAGACTTATTGCCGAAAACCTTTTCACGCAGACTTATTCGCGTTTTCTTGACTATTACCGGCTGGATGCCCGTGGTCGTTACGAAAAACTCTTGACCCGATGTCCGCAAGTTGTGCAGCTGCTTTCGCTGAAGGATATCGCATCGTTTCTCAACATTACCCCCAAGACCATCTCGCAGATACGGCGTGACATCACTCTGGGCGATAGCAAAGGGTGGCAGGCTGAATGAGCATTTTTTTTCGTCCAGTTGGCATTTCACACCTGAAATGGATTCTGTGGTTGGACAAACTGCATAATTCTCATTAACCTAAGTTAAGAAGTGGACTTTTGGTGTTCTTTTTTTCTGGATAGGCCGAATGGGTCTTGACAGAAAGCGTTACCTTTGTCTTGTTGAAAATCTCAACAATTAGTAATTAAAGATTAAGACCGGTCAAGCCACGTGAAACTGTGAAGTCTCATGTGGCTTTTTGTGTGTTTGTGTGTAAGTTCTTGATAATGTGCTTATTGCTTTCTTCTTGTGAACTTTTTGTGAATTCTTTCAGAGTGCAGTTTGTGAAATGTGAATTTTTTGTGAACTTCAATTCTTGGCTGATGTGCGTGGAATTTATACTTTTGTGGCAAATCCTTCAGAGGCGATGCTTTTGTTGGATATGTGTCACATGTTTATTAAATTGTAATTTGTATGAAAAGAAAAGTAACGAAATGGATGAATGGCAGAATCGGAAGAATCGGTTTTGTGCTTTGGGCTACCTGTGTTTTGTCCGCAGGTTCGGCATTTGCTTCCGGGCAAGAGAGAAATAAGGGAGTGGCGGAAATCTTGCGCCGTTCGGAGGGAAGCATCACGTTTGTGGTGGATGAGAATCTGCCGGCACCCAAGAAGAAGTTGACGATAACCCCCAACGAGATGATTGCCAGATGGATTGTTGGCAAAGAGCAGATTCGTCAGGAATTGCAGAATGTGGTCAAAATCAGCTTTGAGCAAGAACGCATGGACTATATGGGCCAGGACAACCTGTTTCGCAGCATGGTGTTAGCATACGCTGACCATCGCCCTTTGGTGCTTTCGCCTGATATGGTGTGGCTTATTATCTGCCAAGGTTTTGCCGGCTATGTGAACCAGCATCCGGAACAGTTGCGCAATCAGCTGGTGAATCATGAGGGGAAAATGACAATTGCTGTGCAGTCGGACACGAATTCTCTGTTGCCTGATGCCGACTGGGGAAAACTTCTGGATGCGTTCTCTACAGGGATTTCTAAGAATGTGAAGGGGGATATAGCGAAGACCGTGACCGCAGATTTCACTACGACGGGATTGACAGAACTTGTTGCGTCTCAAATCACTTTGTTGGAGACTGTCAAGTCTTATTTTACCTATTTGGAATTCTATGCTGCTTGCGGCATTCCGTCTGTCACGTTGCAGGGCACGCCAGCTGATTGGAAGAAAGTGCTTAAGAAGACTCGCAGCTTGTCGCAGTATGGTCTTGAACCGTGGGTGTCAGACCTTGAAGAGATATTGGTCGAATTTGTCAAAGCGTCGGAAGGAAAGCCTAATCAGCGATTCTGGCAGAATATGGTGAGGAAGCTGCGGGTGGATGAGTTGCGTGGCGGCGCCTGTAGCTCCGAAAAGGCCACAGAGTTGGATGGGTGGTGCTTGAAGTTCTTTCCCGACAAGGAGGGGCGTACTTTTGACAAGGTGGGTTGGAACAAAAGCATGCCTTCGGAAATGGTGCGCGTAGGATTCGACCTTGTGCTGTTTGATCCAGATATAGACAGCGTGCATGTCGATGTGCCCATGGAGCTTTGGGCTGGATTTGTGGGAGTGGCAGAAGATTCCATTACAGGTGCTTTGACTCCTAAAATCGGTTGGTTGGCTCGTGTCGCCGATGAGGAGAAGGAGTCGTTGGCGAGATTGGAATATAAGGATCGAAGTGGCGGAGGTCTTTATTTCCTTGTTCGCCCCGGAATGGAACTGCCTCGTATCATCTCTAAACTGCCTCATGTCAGGATATTGCGTCTTGACTTTGAAGGCGCAGTGGAGGTGCCAGATTGGGTGGACGACATGAATATTGAGGAATTCATTATTGAGGGAAAATTCTCCGAGAGTGAAAAAGTGCAGCTTCGTCAACGTTTCCCTAACGTGGTGCTGAAAGATCGGGATGGAGTGGAAAAATCTGCGGAGAAAACACGCTTGACTCTCCCTAAAGTGATGCTGAAAGATCGGAATGGAGATTAGATTGTTCCATTCAACAGCCTTTTGCAGAGACTTGGAAAACGCCATTTTTTTCTTTTTTTGAAAAAAAAGTGAAAAAAGATGCAATATTTCAGGAAAAGCTGTGTATATATAAGTAGAAAGCGCTTGAAAAATGGAAACAGAGGCAACAGAACTCATACAGGGCTTGTGCCGGAAGGACAGGCAAGCCCAGCAACGTATGCTCCTGATGTATGGCGATATGGTTTGGAGCCAAGTGGCGAGAATCGTAGGCTGTCAGGAGGATGCCGAGGAGGTCTATCAGGACGTGTTTGTCAAAGCGTTCCGCAACATCAGCTCGTATGATGAGTCAAAAGCCTCTCTTTCTACTTGGTTAAGCCGAATAGCCTACAACGAGTCGCTGAACTTTTTGCGCCGAAAGCAGCTGTCCATCGTCCATGTTGATGACTGTGCCGAGGAAGTGGAAAATACGTTGGACGAGGAGCTTGACCAAGCCTTTCAGCAGCAGGACGAACAGGCTGTGCGAGCCTTGGAACAGGCGTTGGAGCATCTTCCGCCCGATGACTTGGGGCTGGTCATGATGCGCTACTTTGAAAATATGGCAATAAAGGATATTGCTTACGTCACGGACAAGCATTCTTCCACCATCGCCTCTCGGTTGAGCTGGATAAGAAAGAAACTTTATAAACTGATTAAATCCACCCGTCAATGAAAAAAGATAGCTTTGAAAATAATCATCAGAAGGATGTCAATCTGCGTGAAGCCGTAGCTCGGCGTGCGTGCAGATGTCCGCAAAAGCCAGCAGGCTTGGATGAGCGAGTGATGGCGCGGATGGAATCTGAATCACGGCATGCATCTGAGATTCGGCATACAATTATTACCCCCCCCATTCGTAAGCCGTGCCTCTATGCTGCCGCTTGCGTTGCCGCTGCTGTTCTCATTGGCTACACATTATATAATAATGAGGCGGGAATCCCATCATCTTCTGGAGAAAACATCGCTTGTGCGGTGCCTCAGCAGCAGAAGGTGAAGGCGGATTCTGTGGTTTCTGATATAAAAGAAGAGAATCCTGAGTTCTTGTTAGGCAAAGAAGTGGCTGAGGTTTCAGTACAGCCTTCTCTTCAAGAGAGTGTGGCAGCTTTGCCTGATGTGCCCGAAGAAAAGTCGGTTGCTGCAACATCAGGCCTTCTTGCCTGCACTCCCGCAGAGACGCATCCTGTGGAAAATGTTCCTCCTGTTCAGACGGAAGAATGTTCTTCGGAAGAGGAATGCGTGGTGAATGCCGCAGTTGCTCCCGAAGAGGAAGCCTTATATAAGAATCCCGGATTGATTGATGAGCTGATTGCGAAATTTGCAGCCTACCACGATGTGAAGCAAGTGGAACTGGACATTTCTGTGCCGCTTGACAGCAATACAGCCATAGCCCTCTATGTGTTTCCCGACAAGAGTGAAATAGAAGTTTTTGGCAGGTTGCTGAAAATGGCTATTGGGTATGACAAAACTTCCCCCGGCTACCATCTTGACCTGTCTTCCCATCTGCTCATCTTTGAATTGCTGGATGAGGAGAAAGGATTGCAGTACCGCTGGATGGCGGAGCGGATAGAAGGGCGAGTCCTTCTCTGCTGCACTCATTCGCTGGTAGATACAGAAGTCATGATGGATCAATATTATAACTATAGAAACAAATGTATCTTACACTCTTTAAATACAGGTTATTATCAACTCTAAAAACCAAAACTGATATGAAAAAATGTAAAATTGCCATCTTGAGCTTGATGGCGTGTGCAGCTGCTGTTATGCAGGCAAAAACAGACGATGTGGTGGTTCTTGGTAAGGGTACCGTGTACCTCTCTAATTTTGAAATCAAAAAAGATGATGCGACAGGAGAAGAATACGCATTGTGGCCCAGTACGGAAAATGCGTGGATAACGGACACTTGTTGGGCAGAAAATGTTCCCGTGCTCAGCGATTCTGAAGCAAAAGCCATCAACATTGCGTTATCCTTCGAATCCTCTACATACACACCCTTGACTTGGATGCTGACAGAGGAGGAAGATGAAACGGTTCTTCACTGCTATTTGAAAATGCCTCCTTGTGATGTCTTGACCAATTTGTGGCTTGCGTCAGAAGAAACGGCAATACTCGATAGGGAGACAGGTGTACAGTATCGGGCAAAGCGTACTGTACCAGAGTGCTGGAAGAAGCATTTGGGCGTGAAGGCGCCTAAAGGTTCTGTTCTTGACCTTAAGATTTATTTCCCTCGTTTGCCTAAGAGCACTCGTAATATCGCAATCTATGGTGTGCCAGTCTGGAATATGCGTGGTCTTGAAGTCAAGCTGAAAAGTCGAGGCAAAAATGCTGCAGAAAAGTATGATGAAGTTCCTGAATTTAAGACTCCGCGTCTTGTCAAGGCGGAAGGCAACTACAACAAAGATGACCATAACACTTGGGCGGTTTATACGGATCCTCATCTGATTAAACCTGTGAAAGGGGAGAATGTGATGGCTCTCTGGCGCACTCCGGAAGCAACCTATCTTGCTATGGCCATAGAACAAAACTGGATGCGTGAGTATTATGGCTTCCATCCAGGTACGCAGCTGGTAGCTAATGGAGGGGGAGGAATATTCGAGCTTAAAGAAGTCCTCGGCTTGCCTAAAGATCATATATTCTGGATGGAGGGCAACTCAGGTGACTATCTCGCCTACGTCTGTGTATTTGAGCCGCTGCCTCTTGATGTGGACATCATCCATTTTTTCGAACCAGATGGAGAGCCTTTTGAAATGTGGGGCGCTAACTGGAAAGGTGAGAATATTATGAATCTTGATGTGGATGAGCTTCGTGCCAATCAGCATCTGTTTGAATACAAGATGCGAAAGGTGGTGGATAAGTGACGTGAGTGCGACGAATTGAAAAGCTGCATGAATCGACTTAAACAAAAATAAGATTCACGTTGTTTTAGCATGCACCGTGCGCGTAATATTTAAAGCGCCGTGCACGAAATATTTCGCAGGCGGTGTTCTCAATATGATGCGCACGGTGAGCACGTAGGGAGCGGCATGCTTTATGCTAATTCGTCGAACTCACGTTGAGTAAGATCAGAACAAGCAAATAATAATGAAGAATAGATGAATTGTTAATGGTTGACCAGGTCGCGCATGGAACTGTGAAGTTCTTGCGCGGCTTTATTGGTTGAGGTAGTCTATTGATGCAGCCATGGCAGGGAAAACATCTTCCCTGCCATGGCTGCATCAATATTGTAAGTGTTTTGTTATCTGGCAGATACGTACTTGTGCAGAGTGGCACGTACGGCGCCGTTTCCGGCATAAAGCTCTTTCACCATGCCTTCAATCTGTTCGCCAAGCCCTGCTTCGTAGAGGTCGAGTCCAAAGACATCTTTGCGACTGTAAAGTTGCTTCAAGCAGCTGTAGTCCTGCTTGCCCTTGCCGACTTCGAGCGGTGCCACGATGGCTTGCAACTCGGCGAGCATAGGGTCTGGCGATGGGTCGAACGGTGTGCCGTCATCCTTGATGCCCTTGAGGTAGCGGGCGTAGCCTGCCAGGGTGAGCGGTATGAGGATGAGGTTGCTCTTGTCGAGTCCGCGTTCCAGATATTTCTTGATGGTCTCGCCGAAACGGATGGGGAGTTTCTGGCTGGTGT
The DNA here is from genome assembly GCA_017507385.1 of Bacteroidaceae bacterium. GTDB lineage: Bacteria > Bacteroidota > Bacteroidia > Bacteroidales > Bacteroidaceae > Minthosoma. Next base: position 52,446 of record JAFWAX010000002.1, read on the forward strand.
CCATGGCGATGCGCTGAGGTGCATCAGGCATGAACGGATTGGGCAGACGGCGGTTGATGACCGCTCCGATGAACTCGTAGGGGTTCAACACGCCAGGGTCGGTCACTACAGGCATGGCTTCCATGTAGCCAATCTTCTGCACGAATGCGCGGAGGTCTTCATCTGCCATTTCTGCCGAGATGAGCGTGTAGCCGAGCATGCAGCCGTAGATGGACATGGCTGTGTGCAGCGGATTCAGGCAAGTGGTCACCTTCATGGTTTCCACTTTGTCAACCGTCTCGCGTGTGGTGTAGAGTGCGCCGCCGAGGTTGAGTGGCGGACGTCCGTTGGTATAGTTGTCTTCGATGACGAGGTACTCCACCTCTTCGGCATTCACGAAAGGAGCGGTGAAGGTGTGCTTTTCCGTCTCGATGTAGTCGTTGTCTTCGAATCCGTCGGCAGCCAGCATCTCTTTCACCTTCTCGTGCGGACGAGGAGTGATTTTGTCAATCATTGACCATGGGAAGGTAATCTTGCTCTCGTCCTTCAGGTAGTCGAGGAAGGCTGCAGGAACGAGCCCGTCAGCCACCCACTTTTCTGCGTAGGCGAAAACGCCGGCTTTTACCTTGTCGCCATTGTGCGAGCAGTTGTCCATGCTCTGCACGGTGAGTGGCAGCTGTCCTGCATTGAAGCGTTCGAGCAGCAGGGCGCATACCTTGCCCATTGCGAAGACGGGCTGGAGACCGCGTGCCAGGTCGGCGTCGTTGTAGGTGTAACCCTTCTCGGTGATGGTGAAGGAAATCATCTGGAGAGATGGATTGCGGAAGATTTCCACAAGGCGTTGCCAGTCGTCGAACTGGTAGTCTGCTTTCAGCGCTTCTGTTACAGATGCGATGACTTTCTTCTCGATGGTGCCAGAGGATTGCAGGCTGACCAGCAGCGAGAGGTTGTTGTATGGAGCGTAAGCTTTATCGATGACTTCGAAGTCGAAGGTCTCGGCAACAATCACGCCTCGGTCGTATTTGCCGGTGTTCAGCGCATCGTTGAGGATGGCTGCTGGGAAGGCGCGGAAGATGTTGCCACCTCCGAAGTGTACCCAAGTGGGTTCGTCATGTGTCTTCTGACGCACAGCTGCGATGTCGAAATGGGGAAGCTGATAGCCTTTTGCTTCCCACTCGGCGGCATTGAATCCGCCTGAAAGTATGTCGTTGAGTTTCATAATGTTCAATTGTCAATTTCTAATTCTCAATTGTCAATTAATCAAAGAATCCGGGTTGTTTGTATTCGATGCCTAACTCTCTATCAACAGTGGCGAGGATGCCCTGCAGCTGTCCCATGGCGAACATGCGCCCGAGGAGTGTGTAGCCAGAGTTGTGGCCGTGGTTGCTCTCGTCCATGATGCCACCAGGCTGGTCGGTGAAGGTCATGCCGTGGTCAACACGCATGGGCAAGCTCGGATTTTCCTTCTCGAAGATGCGGCAAAGCTCGATGATGTCGGCACGACCGCCAAGGTGGGACGCTTCAGTAAAGTCGCCGTTGGGGAAGATGTGGCATGAACGGAGGTGTACGAAATGAGTGCGTGACGCAAATTTCTTCGCCATCTCCACCACGTTGTTGTAAGCGCCTGCTGAGAGAGATCCTGCACAGAAAGTGAGTCCGTTGTGCTTGTTGGGCACGGCATTGAGGAACCAATCGATGTCTTCTTCTGTACGCACGATGCGTGGCAAGCCGAGCACTTCGATTGGTGGGTCGTCGGGGTGAACGCACATGTTCATGCCATACTCCTCGCAAGTCGGCATAATTGCCTCCAAGAAATACTTCATGTTGGCGCGGAGCTGAGCCTTGTCGATACCTTTGTAGAGGTCGAGGAAGTCGCGGAACTTCTGGATGGGGGCTTCGTCGTTTTCGCTGAAATTGCCGCTGACGAAACCTTGAGTCTTGATGATGATGTTCTCCACCAGTTTGTGGTCTTTCTCTGGAGTCATCGTCTTGGCGAGTTCATCGCATTCTGCCAGCACGTTGCGTCCTTGTCCGATGCCAGCAGGGAACTCGAACTTTGCCCATTCTTCACGAGCGCCTTCGCGCTTCAGGATGTAGATGTCGAAGTAAGCGAATTCAGCGTAGTTGAAGTAGAGGTTGGTTGAGCCGTTGGGATTCTCGTGCAAGAGATCGGTACGTGCCCAGTCGAGCACAGGCATGAAGTTGTAGCAGATGCAGTGGATGCCCTCGGCTGAGAGGTTGCGCAGACTCTCTTTATACACCTCAATCTGATGGTCTCGGTCAGGTCCGCCATACTTGATGGTCTCCACGACAGGGAGGCTCTCTACCACGCTCCAACGCATTCCGTAACTTTCGATATATGTTTTCAGGTCGTGAATTTTTTCACGTGTCCAGACCTCGCCAAGAGGCACGTCGTGCAGGGCTGTTACGATTCCCTCTACACCGATTTGTTTCAGTTGGGCAAGAGTAATCTTGTCTTTCTTGCCAAACCAACGCCATGTTCTTTCCATATTGTTAAGTTTTTAAGTTCTTGATTTTGCGATTTTTCAAGTCTCTTATCTTTGAGCTTCTGAATGTTGCTCAATGTGTAGATTGGTGCAAAGTTAGAAAAAAAAAGCATAATCCATTTGTTTCTCTGTATCATTTTTCTTCAATGGCGTAACCAAAACGTGCTTTCTTGCCTTTCCATCGTGCTTTTTCTGCCATTCTCTATTTTGTTGAGATGGTCAAGATGAATAGGGGCACATGGCTATAAAATCGTACCCCTCGATGTCTGATTGGACAGAATCGAGGGGCGCGATGATGAGATAAGAGGAACAATCTCTTTATTTGTTCTTTATTTGCAAAGTCTTCTCATTTGCAAAGTCTTACTTCGCAGATGCGAGGCGTTTCTCGGTCTGCTTCTGCTGCAATCTCTAATGTGACTTTTTCTTCCTTGATGTTGGTTGGAAAATCGATCATAGCCATGCCCTCACGATTGAGGCGGATGGAACTGATTTCTGTTCCGTTGATGGAAACGCGTATGGATTGGCGGTCGCCTGTGAATCCTTTTATATGGATGGTTTTCGCATCGGCTGCCTTCATCTGATAAGAGAATGAACCTCGTGTGCGACGCCAGCTGACACCGTTGTCGCTGCCATTCCAGCTATTAGTGGAAGCAAAGAAATGGTCGCTTTCTGACTGCTGCTCGCCACAGTAAACCTTGTCTGTTGTCTGTGCTTCAAGAGCCATGCGCTCTTTCTCGGCTTCTGCTAATTTTTGCTGTTTTTCATTCCATTCAGCAGAAGAATAAAGTGGGAAATAGATTTGGTATCTGCATTCGTAAAGTTTGTAGAATGGAACAAGTTTCATGTTCTCGAACTGTGGAAGCGTAAGGCCTGACAATTCAAATGTTTGTGGACGGCCAGCAACTGGCTTCAAGTGTGAGAGAATGGTCGATGCGTCGCCAATAATGCCCGGCATTTGGTCTAATGGAATCTTTGGGCCATTGGCGATGTGTCCGCCGCGGCTGTCGTCTGCATACATGCCATCCTGATTGTTTTTGCCTGTTTCGGCAGCCAGCACGATTGGACCATAGAGGAAACTGTATTGTGGCTTTCCGTCGGGAGTCTGCATGGCTGTCAAGTGCATGGGGAGGTCAACATGCAGCTTGTCGCCGTCTTTCCAGGTGCGATTGATGACAAGGTACTCGTCCTCGAACTGGGCCTCGATTGCTTCGTTGTTGACCTTGGCGCTGATGTTTTTGCACCACCATGGGCGACGAACCTTGATAGCCATCTTCTTGGCTTTCTTTGTGCTGATAGTGAGGTCGGTAGATGGCTCATCGGGGAAGCGGTTCTCTTGTTTCACTGTGATGCCTTCCCATGTAAGAGTGGAAGGGATGAAGAGGTTGACAATCAAATCATTGCCTTGATGCGCATAAATCATTTCGCCATATCGGGCTGGATTCTCGATTCCAGTGCCGACACAGCACCACATGCAAGTTTGTGGCTGGGAATAAACGCGGTAGTGTCCTGAGCGCATTGGGGTGAAATAGACGAAACCACCTTGTACAGGGTTGAAAATAGACAGGATGTGGTTGTAAAGCGCACGTTCATAGTAGTCAATATACTCCATGCTTGCAGATGTCTGGTAGAGCATCTTGGTGAGTCTCAGCATATTGTATGTATTGCAGCTTTCTGGACCTTGTTCGCTTTCGAGCAAGCCCGTGAAATCGTTGGTTGGGTTGAAGTGTTCTCTTACTGAGTTGCCGCCGATGCTGACGCTGCGTTGCCCAATGACCACTTCCCAGAAGAATGCTGCTGCTTTGTCCCAGTCGGCACGGCCTTCGAGGTCGGCGATGCGCTTGTAGCCAATCACTTTGGGAATCTGGGTGTTGGCATGCTTTCCTGTCAGGTTGTCCTCGCTGCGCATCAGAGGCTGCAATAGTTGCTGGTCGCTGAAACGGTGAGCAAGTTTCAGGTATTTCTTGTCACCTGTGATTTCAGCCACGTCTGCAAAAGTTTCGTTCAAGCCTCCATGTTCGCTTCGGAGCATATCCTGCATCTGTTCTTCGCTTAATGGGCTGACAAGTTCAGCCATCCAGTCTGTCAGTTTGATGAGCATCTCTTTGGCATCCTTTCGCCCGCACATCAGCCACGCATCGCGCAATCCTGCGTAGGTCTTGTGGATGTTGTAAAGCGGAACCCATCGGTCGTTCAAACCGAATGATGAGGCGCGGATGTTGCCTTCTGATATTTCTTTCCACATTTGTGGACCATTGGGAACGCCTGCCAAATAGCCGTTTCCGCTGGCATCTTGGCAACGCTTCATTTCGGCGAGCACATAGTCCATGCGCGTCTCGATTTCTTTGTTTCCGGTAGCGGCATACATGTAGGCGAGGGCGGAGAGATAGTGGCCGCCGATGTGCCCGTCGAGTCCGGTGTTTTCCCAGTTGGTGTAATTCTCTGCTTTGGGTTCCAAGCCAGCTCCTTTCAGGAATGGAGCTAAAAGACGGTCGGCATCGAGCCCCAGCAGGTAGCTGATGTCTGCCTGCTGATTTTTCTGGAATTGGCTGTCGCCCAGCCGCACATTTGAGATGTGGAATGTTTCAACTTTGGGCTGTAGTTGCGCGTGGGTTGTCTGGAAAGCTGCAGCTAAAGCCAAGCAAATGAGGATTTTTTTCATTGTTATAATTAATTAATGTGTGTTCTGACGGAAGTTTTTCCTGGTGTTATCATTTCGGATGCAAAGAAAGTTCTTTATTGCCGATTATGCAAATTTTTGCAGTTCATTTTTTTTAGAATAGGTTTCTTATTTATTTTTCCCCGATTTTTAGAGGAGAAGGTCTGTGTGGGACGTTTTGTGAACATAATATTGTATGACACTGTTGTTGCAATAGCTATTTTGTTGGTTTTTATATGGCAAAGTACGTGGAATGTTACGAAAAATGAAGTTTGTGTTACACCAAAGGAATTGTTTGTGAAAATTTATGAGTAATTTTGCATGGCAATTTTTTACTTAACAGCAATATGAAAAAAGTTATTTTAGGAATTCTAATGTTATTGTGTGGCTGGACTTCTGTTTCGGCTGCTGAAAAGTCTTTTAGTAGTCCCGATGGTCAGTTGACCGTGTGGGTTGATGATGTGAATGGCGCTCCTGCTTATCGTGTTATGTTAGGTGAGACTGAATTCATCGAACGTTCTCCTCTGGGTGTTAAAACCAATATCGGTGATTTCACGCAGAACCTCACTTTGACAGGTTGCGAGATTAAAAAGGTGCAGGAACAGTACCAGCTGAGCACCATCAAGCAGAGCACAGTTAATTATGAAGCAACCGAAGCTGTGTGCAGCTTCGAGCAGCAGGGGCGCAAGGTGATAGATGTGGTTTTTCGTGTGAGCAACCGCGACGTGGCATACAGCTACACCATCTATCCTAAGGGTGGTACGCTTGTTTGTGTTGTGGATAGCGAGGCCAGTGGATTTCAGCTCCCATCTGGTACAACCACTTTCTTGTGCCCACAGTCAAGACCAATGGGTGGATTTGCCCGTACGGCTCCAAGTTACGAAACCAGCTATTCGCTTGACGACCAGATGGGAAAGAATGGCTGGGGCGAAGGCTATTCATTCCCTTGTCTTTTCCGTGTAGGCGAAAAGGGATGGGTGCTTATTAGCGAAACAGGCGTGGACGGAAACTATGTGGCAAGCCGCTTGCTCAATGTGAAGGACGGGCTCTATCGCATAGGCTTCCCGCAGCAGGGCGAGTGCAACGGCTGGGGTTCTACTTCTGCTTCTGTGGCACTTCCTTGCCAGACTCCTTGGCGCACAATCACTATCGGCACAACATTGGCTAACATTGTAGAAACAACAGTTCCTTTCGACTTGGTGTCTCAGAAGTATAAGGCATCACAGGAGTACATTCATGGCAAGGGCTCCTGGAGTTGGATTATCGGTATGGATGCAAGCTGCAACTTCGATGAACAAAAGCGCTACATCGATTTCTCTGCTGCAATGGGTTATCAGAGTGTTCTGATTGATGCTCTTTGGGATGTGCAGATTGGTCGCGAGAAGATTGCTGAATTGGCAGCATACGGAAAGTCTAAGGGTGTAGGTCTCTACCTTTGGTACAATTCTAACGGCTCATGGAATGATGCGCCTCAGTCTCCAAAGGGCAAGATGGACAAGAGCCACGCACGTCGTGAGGAGATGGCATGGATGAAGAGCATCGGCATTCGAGGCATCAAGGTCGATTTCTTCGGCGGCGACAAGCAGAACATGATGCAGCTCTACGAAGACATTCTTTCTGACGCTAACGACTACGGAATCTTGGTGATCTTCCATGGCTGCACATTGCCTCGCGGATGGGAAAGAATGTATCCTAACTATGCAGCAAGTGAAGCTGTTCTTGCGTCTGAAAACTTGCATTTTGGACAGGGCGCTTGTGATGCAGAAGCATTTAATGCAACAATCCACGCATTCGTCCGCAACACTGTCGGTGCAATGGACTTTGGCGGCTCAACGCTTAATAAGTTCTACAACGCCAATAACAGCCGTGGAAGCCGTCGCGTAACATCTGACGTTTATGCGCTGGCTACTGCAGTTCTCTTCCAGAGCCCTGTACAGCATTTCGCTCTTGCGCCAAACAACCTGACAGATGCGCCAGCATGGGCTATCGATTTCATGAAGGAAGTGCCTACAAAGTGGGATGAGGTGAAGTACATCGACGGCTATCCTGGCAAGTATGTCATCATGGCACGTCGCAGTGGCGACAAGTGGTATGTTGTAGGTGTGAATGCAGAGAAGACTCCGTTGAAGACCAAGATTGAACTGCCTATGTTTGAGAAGGGCACAGAGCTTCAGGTTTACAGTGATGATGCAGAGCTCAATGGCAGCCTCACAACTGTGAAGCAAAAGAAGCAGATGGCTATCACAATCCCAACCAATGGCGGCGTGGTGATTGTGAACAAGTAAGACTCTGTTTTTCGTTACAAGAGTGGAATATCTGTTGGGATATGTCCACTCTTTTTTATTTTATCTTCTATAGGTATGCACAAGGCAAAGGTGGAGACGTAGGAAAAACCACGCAATTTCTTTTGCTTCTATATTCCAGATTTTTGTAGTATTGTGGCCGTTTGCAGGCAAGATGGACAGATGTAATTCATGAAGTTTGAAAGGCTCGAAATCAGAAAGATGCGTTTTTATTTGGTAGGATGGCAAAAACTTTGTACCTTTGCAACCGATTTTGGCGAAGCCGCTGTCTGATAGGGATAGAGCCCAAGGAGTTGAGACAATGAGTTTCAGTATTCTGAAAAGGAGAATGCTTCGCTGTAACTCTTTAATTAACAATAAATCAAACCGATTATGGCAGTAGATTTAATTAAAGTGGCTCAGGAAGCAATGCAGACTTCAGAGCCAAAGCAGTTCCCAGACTTTAAGGCTGGTGATACTGTAACAGTAGCTTACAAGATTATCGAAGGTACTAAGGAGCGTATCCAGCTCTACCGCGGTGTTGTCATCAAGATTGCAGGCGAAAAGAGCAAGAGACGTTTCACAGTTCGCAAGATGTCTGGAACAGTAGGTGTAGAGCGTATTTTCCCAATCGACTCACCAAACATCGATTCAATCGAGGTGAACAAGGTAGGTAAGGTACGTCGCGCTAAGCTTTATTACCTCCGCAAGCTTACTGGTAAGAAGGCTCGTATCAAGGAAAAGCTTGTTAGAAAAGCTTAAGAACCCCTTCTTGCAAAAGTGGAATAGTGAAAGATCTAAGTTTCTCCTTCTTCTAAAGGCTTGTAATACAGATTTTTCACTTTTCTTTTTTGTTTCTCACTTTTTGTTTATCTTTGCAAAAAATCTAAGGAGCATAAAAATGGAAAAACTTATAGTAAACTCGTATGAAGAGTTCGCATCTCATCTTGGAGAGCAGATAGGACAGAGTGAATGGCTCGAAGTATCGCAGGAACGCATCAATCTTTTTGCAGATGCAACGCTCGACCATCAGTGGATACACGTAGATACAGAGCGTGCAAAGGTGGAAAGTCCGTACAAGTCAACGATAGCGCATGGATACCTCACACTCTCGCTCTTGCCTCATCTGTGGCAAGAAATCATTCAGGTCAACAATGTGAGAATGCTTGTCAACTACGGCATGGACCAGATGAAGTTTGGCCAGCCTGTGCTTTCAGGTCAGCGTGTCCGTCTCACAGCAAGTCTCCATGACATCTCTAATATCCGTGGTATTTGCAAAGCACAGATCAAGTTCAAGCTTGAGATTGAGAATGAGAGGAAGCAGGCTCTTGAAGGACTTGCCACATTCTTGTATTATTTCGAATAGAGAATACTTATTCCATCAATATATGTGCAGGAGGCTTCATGTGAGAGGCCTCCTGCTTTATTTGTGTGTGGAATTTCTTGCAAACCGTCCCCTCTGGTGCACTATGGCATGCTAAAAGGGAGCGGTTAATGGATTGTTCGTTAACGTGAGTTTGGCCAATTCGCATCTATTCAAATTCGCAAATTTATATTGAAAAAAGAAAGAATATGCCTTTCTGTAAAATCGGACCCCTCGGGTGCGCCATGGCGTACCCGAGGGGTCCGATGCGCCGTACCCGAGGGGTACGGTCAATTATTTGCTTATTATCCTACAATCGCAGCTGTAAAAATGATGACATGAATTTCGTCGAACTCTTGTTCGTTAGGTGTTTATGCCGAGTTAGAAGTGGATGTCCATGCCGACTGTTGCAACGTGGGTCTTGCGCTCGTAACGTGTACCAGTAAGTTTGTTGTTGTATGGAGCGTAGTTCGTGTAGCTGTAGCCGAAATTGAGGCCTATTTTCTTTGTGATGCTGTACTTTCCGCCAACGCTGGTCATGAATGAGTCGTTGATGAATGCGAGGTCGCTTATGTATTTGTCATTGATGCCGAAGTTGTTGAACTGGATGCCTGCACTTACAAGGAGCTTCTCTGTCAGCTTATATTCTGCACCGAAGAGGTACTCGGTTGTGTTGTGGGAAAGCTTCTGCATATTGTCGCCGCCCATGAGAGACTCAACCTTTGCATCCTTGTCGAAATAGTAGTTCCAGCCAGCCATTACTTGAAGACGGGGGAGCGCCTGCCATGAGCCTGCAAGTGAAAGCATTGCAGGAGCATCGCAGCGGAGTTTGTTGCCATCGGCAAAGCCGCCGAGGTAGCTGCCAAGAGCAGCGTTTGCTGCACCTTCAATCGTCTCTTTCATTCCCATTTGTTCCATTGCCGAACCTGCTGTCACGTCACAAGCCTTTGTGTCATTCTCGACAGTTGTAACTGCGCGGAACTCATATCTTGCAGCAAAGTTGAAGTTGCCGACCTTATAGTCAACGCCTACGATAGGGGCAAAAGCAACACCGCTCTGATCCATGTCTATATTTACAGCCATTACCTCAACGCCAGTTGCGCTCATAGCGGGAATGTCAGCAAGTGCTTGTATCGTGCCCAAATAGTTGTTGCTTGTATAGTTGCCGCGTACACCTGCGTATGCAGAAAGATTGTCTGTGATTTTGTATGCAGCGCCGAATTGCAATGCGAAAAGATATTGTGAAGATTCGAACTGTGAAGCACCTGCAATTGTCATGGGAACGGGTGACATCGCCCCGAGGCCTTTGCCAAGATTGCCGATGAGGTTGTCGAAGAGGGGAAGTCCATTTTCAAACTCAGCCTTTCCGCCACCGCCAGGCATGCCGAAGAATCCACTGAATGTCCAGTCGCCGGTTTTGTATGCCGCCATAATGGTAGGCATGCAGGGAACATAGATTTTACCTTCATATTTTTTGCTGTTGAGCAAGTTGATGGCATCACGCTGCTGCCATACCATCTGCCAGTTGCCCGAGAGGTGGAATCCGTCCTGAAGGAATGCTGTTCCTGCAGGGTTAAAATATACTGCGTCAATGTCGAGTGAAGCGAAACGCGCAGGGTTGCGAACAAATGCAGCGTGCTGGTTTGTGTTTGTGAGAAGACCGCCGGCAAATGATGTAAGAGCGAAGGCGGCCATGAGAATCGTCGTTAATGTTTTTTTCATTTTCCTAAGTTTGATTTTTGCCATTTTCCGTTTAGAGTGCACAAAGGTACTAATTTTGCGTAAACTAACCATACAAAATAACCATTTTAACGCTCATAATGAACAAAAAGTGTGTTTTATATGTTAAAATACCTTTTCGCCGCCTCTTTTTTGTGTGGAGATGCAAAAAAACGTCTTGCTCATTCTGGGATATATTATTATATAATGTGAACTCGAAAAAATGAGCACAAATGAGATAGATGATGATTGGGTGGATTCAGACTCGCATGAGGACATAACCGAATTGTCCATGAATTTTCCTCAGTTCTGTCTGGCAAAAATATCCCGCAAGATGAAACCGACATTCATCTTGCTTTGAACCTGAAAAAAACAAACTTTTGGAACATCAGCACTTTGTTATGCCAAACTGCCTTTCACGACAGTTCCACAATAGCATCCCCCGAAAGAGGAAGCCTAAACCTCTAAATAGGTGAGACTCTCATCGACTTAGAGGTAAGACTCTCATCGGTCTATAGGTGAGACTCTCACCGTTTTGGATGTACACGAATCCCAGAAACCACGGAATGCTTTAATAGCACATCTTGTTTCTTGGCTTCCTGAGCCAACATGGGACTGCCGAATTCATTTGTGCTGCCCCTCTGTGCTCAATTCTATTGACATATAACAAAAAAGGGAAGCTGATTTTTTCAATTTCCCTTTCAAGTGGTGCCACCAGAAAATGAGTTCCATTTCTAAATGGCTCTATATCTTCACATTAAAGAAATGCTCCAAACGTAATCTCCCGCTATTGCTCCACCTAAATTCTGCACCATTCTGCAGTGTCTCGCAGAGTCGAGTTCCTACTTTGATGCAAAGGTAGTGCAAGCCGAGAGAAGAACAAAATAAATGAGTTTATTTTTTCATCCGAGGCGCCGCCTACCTTCGGCGAAGCCAAAGTAGTGAAATAATTTGAAACAGAAATAACTACACTTAAATTTCGCTCCACCTCAGTTCGAAATTCCTCTTCCTATCTTCTGTTAAGATTGTTAAACGCATCAATTAACAAGGAAATACCATCTATAACTGTCATTGTTCCGTGTTTGGCTATCTGCTGATGACACTCTTCAATTTGTCGTTGGCATTCAACAGCAAGATTATATTCTTCTTTGGTATATGAGCCTATCATCTGAGCTTTGGATACAATGTAATTACATATTTGAGATAACTCTACAATCATAGAACGGAAACACTACCCTTTCCAACCATTCATTTACTTGATTACGGACACTGTCCCTCATACGGCTGATGCTCGTTTTCGAATAGTGCTGCCCATAAATTTGGTCAAAGACATCACCTACCTGTTCCTGTGTCAGCCCCTTGGTGTAGAGCACTCCAGCCAAACGGTCACATTCCTCCTCTTGGTCACGGAGAATGGCTGGAATCTGGGGATGGAAGTTGCCATAGCGGTCACGGGGGATACGAAACTCAAGTTTACGACCATGCCCATAGGTGGAGCCTGGACGATAGCCATTACCCTTATTGCCCGGATTTTCAACGAGAAACTCGCTGCGCTCGGCGA
>JAFWAX010000022.1 GCA_017507385.1 Bacteroidaceae bacterium
ATGTATTGTAACATCAGTGTAGTCTTTCCCACACCCCTTGCTCCTTTGATGGCAATGAGTTGGGCATCCCAATTGATCTGTTCTATCAGCTGGCGCACAATCCCGGTTGAGGTCAGTGCTAACAGTCTGTCTTGCTTTGCAAATAGTGTTTCCATACAGTTCTTTCTGCTTGTTATACGCTGCAAAGATACATATTTGCTGTTTACAAACAGCATTTTCTTTCACTTTTTGCTGTTTGCGGACAGCATTTTTGTGCTTTATCTGCTGTTTGCGGACAGCAAATAGGGGAAATTTCCCTTTTCCAGAAGGTTCTTCTTAGAAGTTTCTCGTTTACACACAATGCCGAAGAACGCTATTTCAAGTCCCCTCCCTTAGGGAGTTTTTGAGGATTTACGATTTAGTAATTTACGATTTGGCTATTTGGCTATTTAGCGCCGCATGGTCACTAGTCACTAGTAGCTAATCCTCACCCCTTCGCTATCTCATCCGCCGGATGGGCATGAGCCGTTTTCCACACGCGCCAGCCGATGCAGAGGTTGACAAGCAGGGTGATGACGAGGAAGATGCCGGCGAAGAGCCACCAGGGCATGGTTGTTTGTAGCACGTACTGCTCCACCCACGGTTTCATGCAGACATAGCCGATGGGGAAGGCCACGAGGGCGGCAATGACGAGGAGCAGCATGTATTCGCTGAAGAACTGCCACAGCACCTGTCCGGCCGTAGCGCCGAACACCTTGCGCACGGCTATCTCCTTGCGGCGCTGCTCGCAGTTGAGCATAATCATCGACCAGATGCCGAAAAGCGAGATGAGGATGCACACCATCGACACGGCCGCCATCAGTTGGCGCAGCGTCAGTTCTGAGGCTATGAGCTTGTCGTACTCCTCTTCGCAGTTCCAAAGACTGTATGTCCAAACCTCTCCTCCTTGATTGACTAACAGCGACTCGATGCGCTCCTTTATCTGTGGCCATGTCCCTTCACGGTATCTGAAGACGTAAGGCAAGTTTGAGCTAAAGTAAAAATCTTGATTGTTACAGAAAAGGTACGGAGTTGCAGGTACGGTGGGGGCTTGATTGTGGAAGTCCTTTATCACTCCTATGATGGTGTAGATGTCTTTATTGCCATATCCTCGCAAACGTTTGCCGATAGGATTGGTGATGTTTAATGCTTTCAGCAGAGCTTCATTCACCACGATGTCGTGACTATGACTGTTTTCTTCCATCCAGTTCCCTTCTTTCAACTGTATGCCGTAGAATTGTAAGAAATCCCTTTTTTCACTGACGAGGCAACACTCTACTTTGTCTCTCTCCTTATCTCCCTCCTCTGGGTATAAGCCTGTTTTTACCAAAGTCATATGGGGAAATAGAGGATAGGCTTTGAACCATTCTTCCACTTCGGGCATTTCGTTCAGATGATGGTCGAAGTTCCTTGCTGTTTCCGCGTTGAAGATATTCAGCACAGCCATGTTGTTTCTTTGGAATCCCGGATCGGTGTGGCGTAGCTTTTCCAACTGCAGCATCATCACCGTCGTGCAGAAGATGAAGCCTATGCTGATGATGAGCTGCACCACCACACTTGCTTGGCGGAAGATTTGATAAGTCTGTTGTACGCTACGCCCTTGCAAAGTGTGCTGTACAGACCGACGGCGGAAATAACTGATGGCAGGAGCAGATAGCAGGAATCCGGCCACCAATACGACGGCCGAGTAGATGATTGTCTCCGCATAGATGTCCAAACGGGTGGAGGTGATACCCGTCAGTTCGCGAAACCAGGGCAGCAATGCCTCTATAAAGAATGTGCCACATCCCAAGGCGATGACCAACAGCAAGACATATTCGGTGAAGAACATCGTCATGATGTTGCGTATAGTGCCTCCAAGCACCGTGCGCAGCACCACCTCACGGCGGCGGATGATGATGCGGTTGATGAACATGGTCAGATAGTTCAGCAGTCCTGACAGTATGAGCATTCCACCCGCCAAGGCAATCAGTCGGATGTGGCGGAACTGGATGAAACCATCAGCACTGCCTATACGGTTTGTGTTGATGGTATTTGTTTTCAATTGGCGGAGTTCAGTCAGAGGAACAGCTTTCAAACCACTGTATTCTCGCTCTTCAACGTGAATCTGCAGTCTATCAATCTTGCGGACAAAAGCCTCTCCGTCCATATTCGGATGCAGGCGTACAAGTGTCTCATATCCGCTAATGCTCCAACTCGAAACTGCTTGGTTTCCCTGAAGAATATCAAAAGGAAAGTTACTGTGTTCACCATATCCGCGTACAACGGCTGTCACAGTGTATTCGGTGTCATTAAAACTGCTTTGTAACTTCTTGCCTATGGCACTTTCTGTGCCCCACATTTTGGAGGCGAATTGTTGGGTGACGGCCCGTTGGTCCTCGTGCATCCAGAAGTCGGCATTTCCCTCTACCAACTCCACACCCATGAGGGATAGAAAACTGCTGTCGCAATCGACTTTTTGGCAGTAGTGTGTGATCCCATCCACACGGATACGGCTTTTGTATGCTTGAATGCTGCTTCCTTGTGCCACTTCGGGCAGATGAGAAGACAGGTATTGTCCTAGCAGAGCACGTGAGTTCAGGAAGTCTTCTTTCTCCATCACCACATACAGCCTCTCCGCCTCGGGGTGCTGTGTGTCGAATGTCCGTTCATACCTTATCCATAGCATAGCCAAGGCAAAGCAGGCGAATCCGATGCCCAAGCTGACGATGCTGACCACCGATTGCAGGCGGTACTTCTTCATTTGCTGAAAAGCAAGTTCGATGTTGTGGGTTATCATGTTATTGTTTGGTTATTTATTGGCCTTTATCTCCATATTATCTCCTTAATGATTTATCCCTTGCAAATCTCATCCGCCGGATGGGCATGAGCCGTTTTCCACACGCGCCAGCCGATGCAGAGGTTGACAAGCAGGGCGACGGCGAGGAAGATGCCGGCGAAGAGCCACCAGGGCATGGGCGTCTGTAGCACGTACTGCTCCACCCATGGTTTCATGCAGGCATAGCCGATGGGGAAGGCCACGAGGGCGGCAATGACGAGGAGCAGCATGTACTCGCTGAAGAATTGCCACAGCACCTGTCCGGCCGTAGCGCCGAACACCTTGCGCACGGCTATCTCCTTGCGGCGCTGTTCGCAGTTGAGCATAATCATCGACCAGATGCCAAAGAGCGAGATGAGGATGCACACCAGTGACACGGCCGCCATCAGTTGGCGCAGCGTCAGTTCCGAAAGGATTATCTTGTCGTACTCCTCTTCGCAATTCTGCAGGCGGTAGGTTACCTTGCCCGTCTCAGGATTGTCCAGCAGGCCGGTCAGTCTCTTGCGCAGGCTTG